>DASRDU010000178.1:0-166390 GCA_035652435.1 Blastocatellia bacterium | reverse complement strand
CCGCGAACAAAGCCTTGTCCCGGTCACCCGGTTGACCCGGGGGGCGCTACGCGAAGCCTTGGAAAAGATCGCAAAGCTACTGACTCAACCTATAGACCAGCCTGTTACCTGAGGATAGACTCCATATGGGACAGGGCTGATCCCGGCTATATCAGTCATCACTCCAATCTCGTTCGATCTGTAAATTCAGTTATAAACCTGCCCCCCGCAAACTGCCCGGTTTCAGCGGGCGCGGGCACAAATCGGGACAGTGTGGATTCGCACTGCCAGGCTCCCCGTTTTTCGCCGCCCCCCGTGCTGGCACTCACCTCAAAGTAATGGAAATTGACCGCCAGCCCGATACCGTGTTTCCCGCGGGTGGTGCGGGGATGGGGAAATCAGCTTTGCAAAATCCCGTGCCGATCTCTCATTCGCGGACGGAATTTCCGTTCACGACCGGGGGCCTTTCCCTTCGATCACTGTGACGACCTGGTTCGCTGGCGCGCGGAAACGATCAATAATCCCGCTCGGCCACCGGACCTCTATCTCCGCACTCGTCGCCTTACCCAGCCCGAAATGCACCCTCAGGTCGTTTTGCGAGAGGTAGCTGCCGCCGCTGCGGACCTCGTCCATCTGGCGGTGCCCCCCGGCGGTCGTGCAGCAGACCCGCGCGCCGATGCCGGAGCGGTTCGACTTCACACCGACCGTCTTCACCTTGAGCCAGTTGTTGTGCGGGGACTGGTCGCAGCGCAGGAGCTGTGGCACGTCGTTGACGCAGTTGACGAGGACATCAATGTCGCCGTCGTTGTCGAAATCGCCGAAGGCGCAGCCGCGCCCGGGCACCTTTTCGAGAATGCCGGGGCCCGACGTCAATGACACGTCGGCGAACGTACCATTGCCCAGATTCCGGTAAAGGATCTTGCGCTCGCGGTACCCCGCTTCGGCGTCCGCCTCGCCCACCTCCGGGTAGACATGCCCATTGCAGATGAAGATGTCGGGCCAGCCGTCGTTGTCGTAATCGATGAAGCCGACGCCCCAGCCGAGGTAGCGCGTGTTCCTGCCGAGCCCCGCCTGAAACGTCTGGTCATCGAAGACCATCTTCCCCAGGTTGCGGTAGAGGCTCGATGTGTCGCCCGCGAAGTTGGTCTTCACGATGTCGGGGCGGCCGTCGCAGTCGTAATCGCCGGCGGCCACGCCCATCCCCGCCTGCGGCTTGCCGTCGGCGCTGTAGGCCACTCCGGCTTCGAGCGCGATGTCGGTGAACGTCCCGTCATGGTTATTTTTGTAGAGCGCCGAGGACGACGAGTCGTTCGCGACGTAGATGTCGGGCCAGCCGTCGTCGTCGAAGTCGCCCACCAGCACGCCGAGGCCGTAGGTGCCCGGCGTTTTCAGGATCCCGGCTTTTTCGGATACGTCGGTGAAGGTGCCGTCGCCGTTATTGTGAAAGAGGATGTTCCTGCCGCCCTGCAGTCCCGGCGGGCCGCAGGCCACCGTCAAGCCTTTATAAAGACAGGGCCCGGACTCGGGCAGCGGGGCGGTCTTCGGGTCAAAGTCAATGTAATTGGCGACGAACAGGTCGAGGCGCCCGTCCCTGTCATAGTCGAGGAAAGCGCAGCCGGTGTTCCACCGCCGTTTGCCGTTGCCCGGATCGGTGGTGACGCCGGCCTTCTTCGCCACGTCGGTGAAAGTGCCGTTGCCGTTGTTGTGCCACAACACGCAGTCACCCCAGTAAGTGACGAACAGGTCGTCCCAGCCGTCGTTGTCGAAGTCGCCGGCGCAGACGCCCTGCCCCCAACCGGTGTGCGCCACGCCCGCCTTCACCGTGACATCGGTAAAGGTCCCGTCGCGGTTGTTCTTATAGAGGCGGCTGACGGGCGCCCGGCCCGGCGGCCATTGCGACTCGAAGCGCGTCCCGTTGATGAGGAAGATGTCGAGCCACCCGTCGTTGTCGTAATCAATAAAGGCACAGCCGCAGCCGGTAGTCTCGAGCAGGAATCTGTTCCTGCGCTCGCCGCCGAAGATCGTCCCGGCGCGCAGGCCCGCCTCACGCGCGACGTTGACGAACCGGGTGGTGAGTGGGAGGTCGGCGACGAGCTGGTCGAAAGCAAAGACGGGAATTGCGGCGCACAGCGAGCGCACGAAGTCGCGGCGGGATGGCGGCATGCGGTTGGAGTTCACAGGGCGCATTGAGTTATGGGGCGGAGGACGCGGGCCTCTTCTGAAGCATCTTCCCCAGCTCGGCTTCCTTCCTCTCTTTCATCCGCGCGCCCTCGGCGAATGCCTGCCGGCTGCCTTCGAGGTCGCCCTTCTGCCGTAGCAGCTGGCCGAGCGTGTTGTAAGGGCCGGGATTGGCCGGGTCGAGGTTGATGGCCTTCCGCAATGCCGACTCGGCGGCGTCGAGATCGCCCTTCTGCTTGAGCGCGGTGCCGAGCATGAAATGGGCCTCGGCATAATCCGGGTTCAGCGCGATGGCGGCGCGCATTTCTTCGGCGGCCTGCGCGAACTCGCCCCTCTGCCAGTGGATGATGCCGAGCGTGTAGTGCGCCTCGGGCATGTTCGCGTCCAGCATGAGCACGCGTTTGAGTTCCGCCTGGGCCGCCTCAAGCTGATCTTTCTGTTTCAGCGTGACGCCCAGGTCGTAATGCGCGAGAACCGAATCTGGATCGCGGCGGATCACCTCGCGGAACTGCGCTTCAGCCCGGTCAAGCTCGGCCTTCTGTAAATAAGCGAATCCGATGTTGAGGCGGGCCATGTCGCTGGCCGGATCGGCGGCGAGAATTTTATTGAACTGCGCGACGCCTTCTTCGGCGCGGCCGGCGTTGACCAGCATGACGCCGAAATTGTTGCGGGCATCGAGATTCGCGGGGTCCAGGGTGACCGCGCGCTGATAAGCCTCGACCGCGCCCGACGCGTCGCCCGCGTGCTGCCGCGCAACGCCGAGCTGGTTCCAGCTTTCGGCGTGTGTGGCATTGAGCGTGGTCGCGGCCTGGAGTTGCGCGAGTGCCTCGCGGAAGTTCGAGGTGTCATTCAAAGCGTGGCCGAGCAGGTACCGGTAATCGAAATTTTCGGGATCGAGCGCGACGGCGGTCTGGAGTTGCGGAATGCTGCGGCGAGGGTCCTGCTCGAGCCACCAGGCGATGCCGAGATGGTAATGTGCGGGCGCGAATTTTGGATCGAGTTCTGTGGCCCGCTCGAAGTGTTGCAGCGCCTCTTCGCGCCGATTCAGGATGACGAGCAGGAAACCGATTTCGTCCTGAATGCGCGCCGACTTGGGATCGAGCGCGGCGGCCTGCTGCCAGGCGGCAAGCGCGCCGGCCGCATCGCCCCGCGATTTCAATTCGATAGCGCGGGACTCGATCTGCCGCAACGCCTCCTGGCCGGACGCGGTCGCCGCGATGACGGCCAGCAGGAAGAAGAGACAGAGCGAGCCCCGCGCGTGATGAATACGACACTTCATTGCATCAGAAGTTCAGCCGCAGGCCGAACTGCCATTTCCGCATCTGGGCCAGGCTGGCGATGCTGGTGATCTGCCCGGCGTTCGGGGCGTCCACCGTGGCGACCGGCTGTCCCAGGTTCACGTGATTGAAGGCGTTGTAGAGTTCGGCCCGGAACTGGCCCCTGATAGTTTCAGTGATCCGGAAGTTCTTGCTCAGGGACGCATCGTAGTTGAAGAACCGTGGCCCGAAGAACGAATTGCGTGCGACGGTGCCGAACGTCCCCTTTGCAGGTCGCTGCCAGGGGCCGCGCGTACAGCCGTTGTCGTTCAGGAGCGACGTGGCCGTGGTGGTCGTGATGCAGCCCGACCCGCTGGTTCCCGGCGTGGCGATGGCGAACCAGCCCGCCGCGCTCGGGTTGGAGACGCTCGCGTCGCCCACCAGATTCGGGCGGTTCGGCCCGGTGTCCGCGTCAGTGCCAAAGTTAGTGTAGGACGGCGTGAACGGCAGGCCCGACCCCCAGAAGGCGACGCCGGAGATTTGCCAGCCGCCGACCGCGTAATCAAGAGCGCGCGATGAACCGGTCAGATACTTCTTGCCTTTGCCGAAGGGCAGTTCGTAAACGTGGTTGAAGTTGACCGCGAAGCGGCGCACGCCGTTCTGGCGCCCGTAATCCTTCGACGGATCCCAGAAGAAGTAGGTGTTGGAGAAGTCGAAGGAGCTGGCCCAGGTGAAATTGCCCTGGAACAGCAGGCCGTTCGAGAAGCGCTTCTCACCGCGCAATTGCAGGGCGTTGTACTTCGTGGTTCCATCGTCGCTGAAGTATTTGATGGACTGCGACCAGCCGAACTTCTGGAAGAACAGTCGGCGCTGGTTGGTATTGAGCGTGCCGAAGCCGACGATGGTCGGCTGGTTGATGTTGTAATTGGTGCCGCCCGGCGTGACGTGTGTTCCCTTGTTGCCCACGTAGGCCGCGGAAAACACTATGCCCGCGAACTGCTGTTCGAGCGTGAGGTTCCAGGTGTCAACCACCGGCAGGCGCATCTTGTTGTCACTGGTCAAAGGCAGCACGTTCGGGCTGATGCCGTTCGGCAGGATCGGATTGCCGCCAGGGCCTTTCGGCTGCGACGCCAGAATGGTGTTGGGGTCGAGCGACGGCGGGCCCTGCGCGAGCGTGAAGACGGCCAGGTAGGGGCTCGACGGGTTGAGCGACTGGTTGGCGAGTACCGGCACATTCTGCGTGACGTTGTGCCCGAATGAGACGCCGAAGACGCCGACGTCGTATGACCGGCCGTACCCCGCGCGGATGACGGTCTTCGGCGTGACTTCATACGCAATGCCCAGGCGCGGCGCGAAGTGCGTCAATGAGGTCTTCACGTTCCCCTGCAGGTTGACGCCGTTTTCGCCGGCAATGAGAACTTCGCCCGTAGCCAGGTTCTGAAATCCGCCCTGGTCTTTGCCGGTGACCGACTGCGGGAAGTAAATCTCGTGGCGCAGGCCGAAGTTGACCGTCAGCTTCGGCGTGACGCGCCAGGTGTCCTGCACGTAAGAGAAGAGGCGCTTCTGTCGTTCGGCTGCGTCGGTCGAGTTGCTGACGTAGCGGGCGAACGACGACACCTGGCCCAGCAGGAATGAGGCGAGCGGGAGGCCGCCGCCGGCCGGCCCGGAGGTCGTGACCGCGGCAAAGGTCAACTCGCCTGAACGGTGCGAATCGCTGGGTACGCGCAGGTTCTGCGCGTACCGCAGGTCGCCGCCGAACTTGAGCGAATGATTCCCGAAGGTGTGGGTGACGTTGCCGACCCACTGGAATTCGTTCTCCTGCTCGTTGAGCGGGCAGTTGCAGGAGTTGACGCCCAGCGAGTAGCCGAAGGCAAAGCCGCCCGTACCGCTGATGTTGAAGTAGGGCATGCCGGAGGTGTAGTAAGGATCAAGGTTCAAGCCCGGAATGCCTGCGTCCTTTGCGGGCGATGTGCCCAGCCCGTTCGGATTGACGAAGACGCGATAGCGGAAGAAGCCGAAGCGGAAGTCGGTCAGCCAATTCGGACGAAGCACGTAATCTGCGGCGGCGGTCAGGCTCTGATTGCGCAGCGAGGAATCGCCAGAAAATGAACTGAACGATGGGCCGCCCGCCAGCAAGCCGAAGGCGCCGGGGGCCGAAACTGCGTAGCGCATGAAGCTGTAGCGTCCGAACAGATGCAGCTTCTCGCTTTGATAGCGATCCACGCGCACATTGAAAGCATCGCTGTTGGTGAGGCCGAAGCCGGAGGCGCTGTAGTTGGGCGATGAAGCCGTTGCGCCAGTGGTGTTCGGGAGCGGAATCGATTTTAAGAGGTTCAATGCCTGCGACGAGAGCCGCGCCGTCGGGATGACGCCGCCGGCGAATTGCTGGCGCTGGGCCGGGGCCACGTTGCAGTTCGCGCCGATGCAGGGATCGAAGATCGGCGTGTTGAGCGCGCTCAAATCGCCCGTGCGTTCCGCCGCCGTGGGCACGCGCGTCAGCAATGAGCCACCGTTCTTTTGCCGCTGGCCCTGGTAGTCGCCGAAGGCGAAGGTCTTGTCTTTCTGAATCGGCGCGCCGAGCGAGCCGCCGAACTGATTCCAGAGCGTGGGCGGGATGAACCGGTCAGTGGTGCCCGCCAGCAGACGCGCCTGCGCGAAGGGATCGCGCGCGGCCCCTGCACCACTGCGCCGGAACTCGAACGCGCTGCCGTGATAGTTGTTGCTGCCCGACTTCGTTTGCAGGGAAATCAGAGCCTGGCTGGCCTGTCCGAACTCGGCGTCGTAGGCGCCGGTGGTAATCTTCAATTCCGAAAGCGAATCGAGGTTGGGCGTGATGATCGGCTCGCCCAAAACAGATTCACGGTTGTCTGTGCCGTCGAGCAGGAACGATATGCCGCCCCAATACTGCCCGCCGATGTTGGGCCGGAAGATGGCGTGCGGCTGCTCGCTGGCGGCGGTGGTGCCACTCGCCTGGACGCCCGGCACCAGGAAGTAGAGCCGGTTCAGGTCGCGACCGAAGACCGGCAGTTCCTGCACGGCTTTCTGCGTGATGGTG
This sequence comes from Blastocatellia bacterium, assembly GCA_035652435.1. Classification (GTDB taxonomy): domain Bacteria; phylum Acidobacteriota; class Blastocatellia; order RBC074; family RBC074; genus DASRDU01. The sequence continues at coordinate 159,922 of DASRDU010000178.1, read as the reverse complement.
TCGGAGACGTCCGACCGCTCCGTCTTGAGCAGCGGCGCTTCCGAAGTCACGTTGATCACTTCGCCGACCTGCCCGACGGTGAGGTTGACGTTGACCTGGGTGACGGCGTCGACCTCCACGCTCACGTTGCGCTGCACGTGGACGTTAAAGCCGGAGGCCTCGACGCGCACCTCGTAGTTGCCCACGATCAGGTGCGTCTGGCTGTAATTGCCGGATTCGTTCGTCGTGGCGACAAAGCTGACGCCCTTTCCGGTGTCAGTAATTGTGACTTTGGCCCGCGGCACCGCGGCGCCGGTTGAGTCGGTGACGGTCCCCGAGATACTCCCATACACGGCCTGGCCCACGGCCGGTGCCGGTGTGGATAACGACAGCACTGATGCCAGAACGACAACAACCAGGAGATGCTTGTTCATAGGTTCCCCTTTCATTGTGCGACCTTGATGACTGGCAGACTGAGTTAACAACCTGCCTCCGGTTCTAACGGCGAGTCTTTTGTCCCAGCATAGCTAAGCGGCGTGGTCAGCACTGCTTTCATCACGAACTGTCTTTACTTAAGATTACCGTTGCTCGGGCCATGATTTTAGAATGATGAGGGTTGGCTTCGGACCTCAACAATCTCTCTTATCGTACCCTTTGGTGATTGCCACGCAGTATATGATAGATTGCGGATGGACTGGAAGTCTTTCCGAAGACCGGGGAAACCTTTCCACCCCTTATGAGCCAGCCAATCAGGTGCTTTTACGAATTCGAGCCTTTCCTTCCGGACCCCGCGGAACACCTCCTCTTCCGCGATGGCCAGCCTGTCCCGCTGCCGCCCAGGGCTTTCGAGGCGCTGCTGGTGCTGGTCGAGAACGGCGGACGCGTGATTGATAAGGACGAACTGTTTATTTGTCCCGAGTGTGAGAGAAGTCAGCGAACAAGCCCCCGCATCATTCCCGGTGGCGCCCCCGGTCAGCCGGGAGATCGTCCCTGAGGAGCCATTCAAACAGGGCAATAGTCCGCCATCAACCAACGAGACTCGCAGCCGCCCGCTGCCGGCAGGTCTCACTCGTCAGTTGGCTGAACCGGTCAGCCGTCTTCGTGGCATTGGGGCTTTTGGTGAGCGTGACCATCCAGGCGCTCGTTTTTCGCCCCGGCATCAGTTCCCCACTTCCCCCGTTGAAGATCGTTCCCTTCACGAGTTTCCCGGGGCGGGAAAAACCCGGAAGTTTTGTCGCAACTCTGTCAACGGGCGCGTATCGGATATTTGGCGACAAGGCGGCAGGAATCAGAATGGCAATGACTTACAAGATTGTCTGCCCGGAACCTGGGGAATACCAGGGGGGCTTCGTCCCCCTTCAGAAAGCACCAAAGGCCAGCGATAACTCATTTATTATCGCTGGCCTTTGTTTATCACAAGTGCCGAAGGGGGGACTCGAACCCCCACGGGTTGCCCCATACGCCCCTCAAACGTACGTGTCTACCAGTTCCACCACTTCGGCATTCGGGAAGATCATGCTTCCTCCTGGAAAACTGATGTCCTTACTTCTTCGCGGGCGTTGCTGAAGCCTTCGCCGCCGGGCTGGCCGTGGCGCTCGCTGACGGACTGGCCGCCGGGCTCGGCGAGGCTGCCGGTGAAATGCTCGGAGCCGCGGCCGGGAGCGAGGCTGCTGGCGAAGGCGAAGGCGTCGTCTCCGTGCCTGAATCCTTCACCACTGAGCGCGGCCCGGTCAGGCCGGGGAGCGAGAAAACCAGTGCCAGCAGCATGAAAAGGATGGCCGCGACAATAGTCGCTTTCTCGAGCGGCTTCTGTGCCCCGCGCGGGCCGAAAGCCGTCTGGCTCCCCGATCCGCCGAAGGCCGCCGCCACGTCACCACCCTTGCCCGACTGCAACAGCACAACCAGCACCAGAAAGATGCAGGCGAGAATGTAAATTGCGTAAAGTACGTAGATCAAAACTTATGTCCTGCCTTTACTGTCTGTCGCCAGAGCCGGGAAGAGGGTCTGACGATGCGTCAGAATCAATGGCCCCGGCCAGATCAAGTGCGTGATATTACGGGAGCCGCTCATTTGCTGTCAACCACTTGCACGAAAAGATTATGCCCGCCAATTAAAGCCCGGGAAACCGTCGCGGGTATACTCTCAGTGCAGTTTTCTCCTGCGACAAATCACCTGCCACCGCTTTGCGAACAAAGGGAGGGGCTCGTCATGAAATCCGCGTTTCGATTGTCAGTCTTCCTGCTGCTTCTGACCGGCGTGTCCGCGGCTGCTCAGGAGATTCCTTACTTCACATCTGACTTCCCGCCGGAAGAGTTCGCCGGGCGGCGGGAAAAAGTTTACGACGCTATCGGGGCTGCGGCGCTGGCCGTGGTTCAGGGCGCGCCGAGCCCGGCCGGCTACACGCGCTTCCGGCAGACGAACGAGTTCTATTACCTTTGCGGCGTCGAAGTGCCACACGCTTACCTGCTGCTCGATGGCGCGCAGCGCCGCGCGAACATCTACCTGCCGCATCGCAACGCGGGCCGCGAGGCGGGCGAGGGCAAAATGCTCTCGGCCGAAGATGCGGATGAAATCAGAAAGCTGTCAGGCGTTGACGCTGTCTACGGGATCGAACTGCTCGGCGAACATCTGGCTCGCGGCACGCGATCAGGGCGGATGATTTACACGCCCTTCAGCCCGGCGGAAGGCTTTGCGATGAGCCGCGACCTCGCGGTGCGGGCCGTGGCCGATTATGCCGCAGACCCCTGGGATCAGCGCCCGTCGCGCGAAGGCGCCTTCATCCAGATGATCCGCACGCGCTTTCCCCAGTACGAGGTTCGCGACCTGACGCCCACGCTCGACCAGTTGCGCCTGATCAAGAGCGAACGCGAACTCGCGTTGATTCGCAAAGCCACGCGCCTCTCGTGCGAGGCGATTCTCGAAGCGATGAAATCAACCAGACCGGGCATGATGGAATACGAACTCGACGCCCTCGCGAAGTTCATCTTCTACCGCAACGGCGCGCAGGGCGAGGCCTATTACTCGCTGATCGCGAGCGGGCGTAACGCGTGGTACCCGCATTACAACGCGGGCAAGCGCCGGATGCAGGACGGCGACCTGCTGCTGATGGATTTCGCGCCGGACGTGGGCTACTACATGAGCGACATCACGCGCGTGTGGCCGGTCAACGGAAAGTTCAATCAGTGGCAGCGCGAGTTGTACGGATTTTATATGGAGAGCTACCGCGCCATTCTCAAAGCCATCCGCCCCGGCGTGACCGCGCAGGCGATCAAACAGGAGGCGGCGCAGGAGATGGAAAAGATTCTCTCCCGTTCGAAATTCTCAAAGCCCGCGTATGAGAAAGCCGCCCGCGAATTCGTCGCCGGCTACGGCGCGTCGGCCAGAAGCGCGCGCGGGGGCCTGGGCCACTGGGTCGGCATGGCGACGCACGACGTCGGGAGCGACGCGGGCCCGTTGCGCGCCGGCATGGTTTTCACCATCGAGCCCGCGCTCAGAGTGCCGGAAGAGCAGATCTACATCCGCATGGAAGACCTGATCATCATCACCGACAGAGGCGCCGAAATCGTTTCCGATTCGCTGCCGATGAGGATTGATGAGATCGAAAAGGTGATGCAGTCGGACGGGCTGCTGAAGAAGTACCCGCGCCTCGGCGCGACCGAACATTGATGCCGGGGGCGGGGCACATCTGCAATCTCAGCATTCAAACAAGGCGAAGAGTCACAGATCGGGCAGATCAACATCTTTTCAGGAGAGGAATATGGCAGACCAGTCATTTGATAAGGCGGCGGTCGTCGCGCTGCTCAACGAAATTCTGGAGGCGGAACTGGCGGGCGTCGTCCGCTACACACACTACTCGTTTATGATCTTCGGCCACAACCGCATCCCGATTGTCTCGTGGCTGCGGGCGCAGGCGGCGAGCGGGCTCGCGCACGCGCACGAGGCGGGCGAGATGGTGACGCACTTCGGCGAACACCCGTCGCTCAAAATCGGGGCGCTGCTCGAAACGCACAAGCACCAGATCAACGACATCCTGCTCGAAGCCCTCGAAGCCGAGCGGCGCGGGCTCGGGCTCTATTACAGGCTCCACGAACTGGTGAAAGACAAATCTGTGCTGCTTGAAGAGTACTCCCGCCGGATGATCGCCGAAGAGGAACTGCACGTCGGCGAGGTCAACAAGATGCTGCGCAAGCCGGGTGAGGTCAGAGAGTTTTCGCCCAGTTGACAGACGCCCCGAAGGAAGAGCGCCGCGAATGACGGCGAGGCGAAGCAGGCGGAGAGCTTGCTTCCCCGACTGGCACTCCATAGAATACGCTGTCTCCCCGACATCCACCTCCCCTGTAAAATTCCCTGAGATGAGTGTGCCTGTTCCCGGCTGGTATTTTTCTGCCCGCCGGGCCGGAAGCGAGTGAGTTTTTTCGGCCTCCCCCATTTTCTCAACTTCACAACTACTGCCGGCGCGCCCGCGGCCGCTCGGCCCTGACATCCGGAGGTATTGAATGCGAAAAACATTTCTCTTCGTTGTTGTAGTCACGCTGGCGCTCTTTGCGTTCGGCAGCCTCACGCTGGCGCAGAAGGAGAAGCCAAAGGATCACGGTGGACATCAGATGACGGTCGCGCTGACGGGCGCGGCGGAAGTGCCGGGGCCGGGCGACGCTGACGGCAGCGGCACGGCCACGCTCACGCTCGATCACGCTCAGGGACAGGTCTGTTACGAGATCACCGTGAAGGACGTTCAGGCGCCGACGGCGGCGCACATTCACACCGGCCCTGCCGGTCAGGCCGGCGGCGTCAAGGTGCCCTTCAAGGCTGCCGCCGACGGCACGTGGAAAGGCTGCGCCACTGTGGACAAGGATGTGATCAAGGACATTATGGAGCATCCGGCCAACTACTACGTCAACGTCCATAATGGGGAGTTCCCCAAAGGCGCGTTGCGTGGTCAGCTGGGGAAATAATTCCCGGCGGTCAGTGGTTGAAACCGGACTCTGGCGGGGAGGCATTGCGGTCACCCTTCCCACCGACCGGTGCAAAATCGGGAGACTGGTTGTGAGAGGACCGTTCACCGCGGAGGCGCAGAGAACGCTGAGGAAACGCAGAGGTTGCTGGTTTTCTCTGCGCTGTCTCTGCGCCCTCTGCGTCTCCGCGGTGAAGGAAGCCTGCGTAATACGCCCTTTGCTTTTGCACTAAAACCTCGAAAAAGTGCCTGGTAACTTCACCTGCGACTGATCACGCGCACGCGATGGGCCTCGCTGTCGCCCACGTAAATCTTTCCGTCATTGTCCACAAACACGCCGTGCGGCCGCGACATTTTGCAGCCGAGCGGCGCGCCCTCCGGCCCGTCGCCCCTCTCACCGGTCCCGGCGATCAGCTCGATGGTATTCTTCCTGACATCAATCATACGGATCGAATGACTCTCCGTATCTGCCAGGTAAACGTTGCCGTCCGGCCCGATGCTCAACCCCTTCGGCCCTGACAGCGTGGCTTCCTTAGCGGGGCCGCCGTGGCCGGTGAATCCCTTCTTCCCCGTCCCCGCGACATGATGGATCGTTCCCGCTTTCAGATCGAGTTTATAAACCATGTTCCCTTCGCGCAGCGCGAGCCACATATTCCCTGCGCGGTCAAAATCAATCGCGCGCGGCCCGTGGAGCGGCGTCCCCGCGATCTTCGCGCCGTCCGGCGTCGCAGCCTTTTCTCCCGTGCCCGCGAACGTAGTGATGAGGCCCGTCTTCGGATCAACCCTGCGGATGCGGTGATTGAGGATGTCGCAGATGTAAAGGTTCCCGCCGCGATCAAACTGAATGCTGTGCGGCTGATTGAGCATCGCCTTTGTCGCCGGGCCGCCGTCGCCCGCGTAACCGGCCTGCCCTGTCCCCGCGACAGTTGAGATGATTCCTGTTTTCGCCTCCACGCGGCGCACCGTGTGGTTGAGTCGTTCGACGAAATACATATTGCCCTGCCGGTCAAAGCGGATTTCGTAAGGCTCGTTGAGTTCGGCCTTCATCGCCGGGCCGCCGTCACCCGCATAGCCTTTCCGCCCCGTCCCGGCAACCGTCGTGATCGTCCCGTCGCCCGCGATCCGGCGGATCACGTGGTTGTTGGTGTCGCAGACATAAAGCGCTCCGTCAGGCCCCCGCACGATGCCGAACGGGTTATCCAGTTGCGCTTTCGCCGCCGGCCCGCCGTCGCCCGAAAACCCGGCCTGCCCCGTCCCGGCAACCGTCGTGATGACCCGTTCGCCTGCCCTGCCCGGCAGCAGGTAATTCGCGAGTAACAACACGACAATCAGGCCCGTCCTTGTCATGCGGTGATCCTTTCCGTTTGTTCTGGTATTTCCGTTTGTATCGCCGTCTCTCTTTGATTGTTGCCGAAGCGGGCTTTAGAATACCCGCGTCATCGGTTGTGTGAAAAGCTCTCTTCCCCATGATTCAAAATCTGCGCGTCGTCTGAGCCCGGAACGGAGGGAACTTATGATCCGCGTCACCCGCCTGAAATATGGAGTGCTGATTCTGGCCCTCGTCTGCACCGCCTGGGCAGCCGCAGATGGCCCGCAATTCAAGCCCGCGCACCTGAAGCACTGGGCCTACAAGCCGGTCGTCAAACCCGCCGTCCCGGCCGTCGAAAACAAGGCGTGGGTCAGAACCGAAGTTGATGCTTTCATCCTGAGCGCCCTCGAACGCCGGCAGATCAAGCCGTCAAAGCCGGCTGACAAAATCACGCTGCTGCGCCGTGCGACGTTCGACCTGACCGGATTACCTCCGACGCCGGAAGAGACGGCAGTTTTCCTGAATGACAAGTCACCCAAAGCTTTCGAGCATGTGGTTGATCGTCTGCTCAGCAGCCCGCATTACGGCGAGAAGTGGGCGCGCCACTGGCTCGATCTGGCGCGCTACGCGGAAAGCGACGGCTTCAAGGCCGACGACACGAGGCCCAACGCGTGGCGCTATCGCGATTACGTCATCAAATCATTCAACGCCGACAAGCCCTACGACCGTTTCATCAAAGAGCAGATCGCGGGCGATGAGTTGTGGCCCGATGACCCTGACGCGCTGGTCGCGACCGGCTTCAACCGCCTCTACCCCGACGAATACAACGCGCGCAACCTGCGGCAGCGGCGGCAGGAGATCCTGAACGACCTGACCGACACGGTCGGCTCGGTCTTTCTGGCGACGACCTACGGCTGCGCCCGCTGCCACGACCACAAGTACGACCCGGTATTGCAGAAGGACTATTACAAGCTCCAGGCTTTCTTCGCCGCCGTGCGGGCGAAGGATGATTACGTGCTGGTTTCCCCGGCCGAACAGGCTGAGTATCAGCGCCGGCTCGCCGCCTGGCAGGAACAGACCAAAGACATTCGCGAACAGATCGCCCGCCTCGAAGCGCCCATTCTGAAGGCGCTCTACGACGAGAGCTTCGACAAATACCCCGATGACATCAGGCAGGCGATCACCACGCCCCCGGAAAAGCGCGACACGATGCAGTGGCTGATGTACCACAAGGCCCAGTGGCAGTTGAATTATGGGGTGGACGAAGACGGCAACGGCGTGCGGGCGAAGCTGAAAGGCGAGGCGAAGAAAGAATACGATGATCTGAAAGCGAAGCTGGCCGCCTTCGATTCGATCAAACCGAAGCCGCTGCCCATCGGCTCCGGCATCACCGACGTGGGCCGCGAAGCCCCGACCCATTACGTGATGAAAGGCGGCGCGTATGACAACTTTGGCGAAGAGGTGCAGCCCGGCTTCCTGACGATCATCAGCCCGGCGTCCGCGAAAATCGTCCCGCCCGCCAATGCCAACACCACCGGGCGCCGCACGGCGCTCGCGAACTGGCTGGCCGGCCCAGACAATCCGCTCGTGGCGCGGGTGATGGTCAATCGCATCTGGCATTACCACTTCGGGCGCGGCATCGTCGGCACGCCGAGCGATTTCGGCATGATGCGTGAGCCCGAAACCAACCGCGAACTGCTCGATTACCTGGCCACGGCATTCGTCGAGAAGGGCTGGAGCATCAAAGCCATGCACCGCCTGATCATGCTCTCGAACACTTACCAGCAGGCGTCCGATTTCAATCAGGAGGCCGCCGCCAAAGACCCCGACAACCGGCTGCTCTGGCGCTTCGGGCGTCAGCGTCTGACCGGCGAAGAGATTCGCGACGCAGTCCTCGCCACGAGCGGACAGCTGAACCCGCAGATGGGCGGCCCGAGCGTCTTCCCCGAAATCCCCGACGGGATGGAAGTGCGCGGCGGGTGGAAGAAGAAAGAGGACGAAGAGGCGAAGAACCGCCGCAGCATTTACGTATTTGTGCGGCGCAACTCGCGCTACCCGATGTTTCAGGCATTCGACATGCCCGACACGCACGAAAGCTGTGGGCGGCGCATCAACACGACGACCGCGCCGCAGGCCCTGTCACTGCTCAACGACAAAGTAGTGTTGCGGGCGGCACAGTCATTCGCGAGCCGCGTGATTGGATCGTCAAAGCCTGACGACTGGGTTGCGACCGCGTACTCGCTCGCCTTCTCTCGCCAGCCGGACGCGAACGAGCGGGAGATGGCCGCAGCCTTTATGCAAAAGCAGGCGGCCATCATCAAAGCCCGGCTGGAAGAAAAGAAGCCTGTCGCAATCCCTGCAAAGCTTCCACCGGATGTTGACCCGGCGATGGCCGCGGCGCTCGTGGATTTGTGTCACGTCCTCTTCAATTCAAATGAGTTCGTTTACGTCAATTGAATACTGGCAGTGAATTCAGTGCATCATCAGTCAGGACTGAGTATGAAATCATCGGATGATAACCAGCTTTCTCCCAATGAAAGGGCAATGCTTCGTCGCCGCAACTTCCTGATGCAGGCGAGTGGCGGCCTCGGCGCTCTCGCACTGTCTTCACTGCTCGCCGAAGACACGCTGGCTTCGCCGCAGTCCGCCGCCGACAAAGTCCCCGACCCGCTCGCGCCGAAAAAGCCGCATCATCAGCCGAAGGCGAAATCAGTCATCTTTCTGTTTATGGAAGGCGGCCCCAGCCACCTCGACACTTTCGACCCGAAGCCGAAGCTGCTCGAACTCGCCGGCAAGCCGATGCCCGAATCGTTCGGACGGCCGATCACGGCGATGGGCACGGCCTCGAATAACATCATTCCGAGCCAGCGCACATTCAAACCGTACGGCCAGAGCGGCATTCCTGTTTCCGACTGGCTGCCTTTCACTGCCGAACACGTGGATGACCTGGCCGTCATTCGTTCGTGCTGGGCTGACGGTTTGAATCACGTCGGGTCGGTGTGTCAGATGAATACCGGCTCGATCCTCGCGGGCCGCCCGAGCCTTGGCGCGTGGACGACGTACGGGCTCGGCACGGCGAATCAGAATCTGCCGAGTTTCGTGATCATGGCCGATGATAAGGAGGTGCTGGGCGGCACGAAGAACTGGAGCGCCGGCTTTCTGCCCGCCGTCTATCAGGGCACGCAGTTTCGCACCGCCGGCACGCCGATCTTTTACCTCGCGCCGCCCGAGACGGTCGGCGACGAACAGCAGCGCGGCAAACTCGACCTGCTCGCTCAGCTCAACCAGCGCTTTTCCGCCACCCGGACGGATGACACCGACCTGCTGGCGCGGATGAAATCTTACGAGCTGGCTTACCGCATGCAGGTCTCCGCGCCGGAAGTGGCGGACCTCAGCAAAGAATCAGAAGCGACGAAGAAGCTTTACGGGATGGACAACTCCGTGACGCAACGATACGGCACGATGTGCCTGATGGCGCGCCGGCTGGTCGAACGCGACGTGCGATTCATCCAGCTCTACTCGGGCAGCGGCAGCGCGTGGGACGCGCACGTCAACATCGAGGGCAACCACTCGAAGATGTGCGCGAGCGTGGACCGGCCGATGGCCGGGCTGCTCGCCGACCTGAAATCGCGCGGCCTGCTTGAAACGACGCTGGTGGTCTGGGGCGGCGAGTTCGGGCGCACGCCGTTTGCCGAAAAGGAGAACGGGCGCGATCACAACCCGTGGGGCTTCTCAATGTGGATGGCCGGGGCCGGGATCAGAGGCGGGCAGATCATCGGCGAGACCGACGAGATCGGCCTGCGCGCCATCTCGAAACACGCCCACGTGCATGACATTCACGCCACCATCCTGCACCTGCTCGGGCTCGATCACCTGAAGACTCTCTACCAGCACAACGGGCGCATGGAACGCCCGACGATCAACAGCGGCGAAGTCATTCGCGAACTGGTTTCATAAAGAAGAGGACCAGGGCGCGGATGAAAGGGGTCGGGCGGATGGGCGCAGATCAGCGTCGCTCCGCACCATCCGCTGCCTGATCCTTCGGCCCGTTTATTCTCATTCGCCATGCGCGCAGTCAGATTCAGAAAGCATGGCTTTTTCAGCCCGCTCACCTTGTTACTCGCCGTCGCGGCGGCAGGCCTCGCCCTGGCCGAACGCCTGCCGGTCAGAACCTACACCACGGCAGACGGCCTCGGACATAACAACGTCAACCGCATCGTGCGCGATTCGCGCGGCTTCCTCTGGTTCTGCACCTTCGAAGGGCTCTCGCGCTTTGACGGCTACGGCTTCACCACCTACGGCCCGGCCCACGGCCTGCCCAGTCAGGTCGTCAACGATCTGCTGGAGACGCGTGACGGCGAGTACTGGGTGGCGACAGGCGCGGGACTGTGCCGGTTCGATCCGAAGGGCGTCGCGCGGCGACAGACGACAACCGGGGCGCAGGAAGCGGCCGCGGCCGGGGCGATGTTCACGGTTTACTTTCCCGGCGAAGATTCAAAATCAAGGGAAGTGACTTCGCTGCTGCAGGACCACGCCGGCACGCTCTGGTGCGGGACGGCGCGCGGGCTTTATCGGCTGGAACAGCAGGCCGGACAGGTGAGGTTCCGGTTCATTGAACTCGGCATGCCTGACATTTATGGAGAGGGCTGGAATGTCACCACAATGATTGAAGACCGGCACGGGGCGCTGTGGATCGGTTCGGGCGGCAGCGGAATTTATCGGCTGCTGCCGGATGGGCGGGCGGAGCATTATGATGATCGCCATGGCTTGTCTCTTAACATCCGTTCCCTGCTCGCAGACCGCGAAGGCCGCTTGTGGGCCAGCACCCAGCGTCTCGCATTGTGCCGGCTGGTTCCCGACCCCGACCCCACGCGGCCGGTCGTCACTCGCGTTTACTCGATCAAAGACGGGTTGCCATTCGCGGTGATCAACCAGGTGTTCCAGGCTTCGGACGGCGGTCTGTGGGCCGGCAGTAGTGCGGGGTTGATCCGTTTCATTCCTAACCCGGACGGCAACGATTTCCGATTTCGCGTTTACGCGCAACCTCACGGTCTGAGTTCAAATGTGGTGCAATCGCTGGCAGAAGACCGCAACGGAAACCTGTGGCTGGGAATGGCGAACGGTGGGGCAGCCAGGTTAGCGCGCAGCGGCATTACTGCCTTCGGCGAAGCGGATGGGTTTAAGAGCGCGAGAGCGATTTTCAAGGATAAAGCTGAAGGGCTGAATGTAATCACCATCCCCAGCGAAAAGGAGTATCTGATTAACCGATTCGATGGCGAGCGCTTCACCGCGGTTCGGCTCAGGTTCCCCCAACCCACTTATTTTGGCTGGGGGTGGAATCAACTCGTGCTGGAAGACCGCGCGGGCGAGTGGTGGGTGGCGACCGGCGAGGGTCTGTACCGCTTCCCGAAAGTAAACAGCCTTGACCGTCTCGCCCGCACGCCGGCCAAACCCATCTACACCACGCGCGACGGGCTTGCCAGTAACGACATCCTCCGTCTGTTTGAAGATTCGCGCGGCGACATCTGGGTGGGCACTGCTAACGGAGGTGGTCTTTCGCGCCGGGACCGGGCCACCGGGACTTTTCATTCCTACACTGAACAGGACGGCCTGCCATCGCTCGCCAGCTTTTACCCGATCTCGTTTGCCGAAGACCGCGCGGGCAACGTGTGGGTCGGGTTCAGCGTCGGCGGCGGCCTGGCCCGTTATCGTGACGGGCGCTTCACCCGCTTCACTTCAGCCGACGGTCTGGCCGAAGGCGGCATCTTCAACCTCTTCATTGATTCGTCCGGTCGGCTGTGGGTGCCAACCACGCGCGGCGGCGTGTGCCGGATTGATCACCCGGAAGCAGAGCGCCCGAGCCTGCTGACTTACACGACTGCCGAGGGACTGGCGAGCAACGACATCAAGGCCGTGACTGAAGACCGCCGGGGGCGCATCTATCTGGGTACGGGGCGCGGGATTGATCGGCTCGATCCGGCGACCGGTCACATCCGGCATTACACCGCCAGCGAAGGCGTACTGCTCGGCAACGTGAGTGCGGCGATGCAGGATCGCGACGGCGCGCTCTGGTTCAGTTTCAATACCGGCCTCGTGCGGCTCGTCCCCGAGCCGGACCTGCCGCCCATTCCGCAGCCCGTCCTGATCAGCGGGCTGCGCATCGCCGGAGAGGCGCAACCCGTCTCTGCCCTGGGAGAGACTGAGATCGCGCCCCTTGAGCTTGGCGCGAACAGGAATCAGCTTCAGCTTGACTTCGTGGCCCCGGGCTCGAGCCCCGGCGAAGGGTTGCGATACCAGTATAAGCTTGAAGGCGCGGGACAGGACTGGAGCCAGCCGGGCGACGAGCGGACGGTGAATTTCGCCAGCCTCGCGCCGGGCCGCTATCGCTTCCTCGTGCGCGCGGTCAACGCCGACGGGGTGATGAGCGACGTGCCCGCGCGTTTTTCCTTCACGATCCTGCCGCCGTTATGGCAGCGCTGGTGGTTTGTGGCGCTGGTCGTGGCGCTCGCGTCGGCCGTGGCTTATGCGGCGTACCGCTACCGCGTAGCGCGACTCGTTGAGATCGAGCGCGTGCGGACGCGGATCGCCGCCGACCTGCACGACGACATCGGCTCAAACCTCACGCGGATCGCGATCCTCAGTGAAGTCGCCCACCGCCAGTTGAGCGCCGAGGGCGCCCACCCCAACGGCTCGCTCTCGGCCATCGCCCGAATCTCGCGCGAGTCGGTCGCCTCAATGAGCGACATCGTCTGGGCGATCAACCCCCGCAGGGATTCGTTATTCGATTTAGTCCGGCGGATGCGCAGGTTCGTGAGCGACATTTTCGCCCACGGCCAGGTGGAGTTCGAGTTGCGCGCGCCCGAAGGAGAGTCAGACCTGAGGCTCGGCGCCGAGGTGCGCCGCGACGTTTTTCTGATCTTCAAGGAAGCCGTTAACAACGCGGCGCGACATTCCGAGTGTTCGCGCGTCGAGATCGAGTTGCGGGTCGAAAGGTCGTGGCTGGTGTTGCGGGTGAGCGACGACGGCCGCGGATTCGACCCGGCCCGGCCCGGCGAAGGCCAGGGGCTGATCAGTATGAAGCGTCGCGCGGCGGGACTCGGCGGCAAGTTGCGGCTGACCTCAGGTGTGGGCACTGAAATTATCCTGCGGGTCCCGCAACGGCCTCACTGATCTGGTCCCCGGCGGCCCAGCCACTACCTGTATAAATTCACAGGTGACGCCCCGGACATTCAGGGATAAACTCTCGGGGTGTTATTAAAATCGAAACGTGTCAGTAGCCCGACCGTGAGGGAGGGCTTGATTCGAGATCCAAGCCCTCCCTCACGGTCGGGCTACTGACACATCCTCTGTCCCAATATTGTGTTTCGATTCAGGCCGGAGCGAATCAGGAGCCAGCGTGCCGCCGGACGAAAATCCCATCAAAGTCATCCTCATCGAAGACCAGCGCGACGTGCGCGAGGGGCTGGCCGTCCTGATCAACGGCTCCCCCGGCTTTCGTTGCGTGGCCGCCTTCCGCACGATGGAAGATGCGCTCCGGGCAATGGGCAACCCGCCCCCCGACGTGGTCCTGACCGACATCGGGTTGCCGGGAATGAGCGGCGTCGAGGGCATTCGGCTGATGAAGGAGCGCAACTCTGAGCTGCCGATTGTCGCGCTGACGATCTATGACGATGACGAGGACGTCTTCGACGCGCTGTGCGCGGGGGCCTCGGGCTATCTGCTCAAGAACACTCCGCCGGCGCGCCTGCTTGAGAGCCTCAGAGAGGTGGCTTCCGGCGGCGCCCCCATGTCGCCGGAAGTCGCGCGGCGGGTCGTCAGGCTGTTCAGAGAGTTCCGCCCGCCCGACCAGGTCTCCCATCAGCTCACGCCGCAGGAGACCGGGTTGTTAAGGCTGATTATTGACGGTCACAGCTACAAAACGGCGGCGGCCAGACTCGGCATCAGCACCAGCACCGTCTCTTTCCACCTGCAAAACATCTACCAGAAGCTTCAGGTCCATTCGAAGACCGAAGCCGTCGCCAAAGCCCTCCGCAACAAGCTCGTCTGAGCGGCCCCGGGGCCTGTCCGGCCCTCCCGACCGCTACTCCCGCCTGTGTGATTACCTGGTTACGCACTACCACGGACTCGGCCTACGATGGGCTGCACGTTTCACCAGGTCACGGGTCAGGTCCGCCGGACGAGCGCCTTGAGTGCAGCGCTCGTGAGGGAGTTCGTTTCCCGAATGCACTCTCAACGGCCTGATCAAGGGAGGAGTCTCATGCACACTTTATGTCGCCTCAGCCTCGGCTGCTGGTTGATGATCGTATTTTCGATTTCGGTCCTCGCACAAACCCAGCCCCCAAACCCAGCCCCGGCTCAGACGCCGGAGGTTAACATCATCGTCGGGCGCCAGGGGGTCCGCTTCCTCGCCGCCGGCGAGGTTCCGCAGTGGCGGATCGAAGTCCTCAACCAGCAGGGCGAGGTGGTCTTTGACAGCGGCTTTGTCAGCCAGCCAGCACTCGAATGGTCATTGCTCAACCCACAGGGCGAGATGGTCGAGGGCGGGCTCTACGCCTGGAGCCTGAGCTTCAGGGACGCCAACAACGAGACGACGGGCACGCAACGCGGGCACATCATTCTGGACCGCCCGAGCAGCGCCGAACGCGTCTGGGTGACGAGCGAGCGGCGGGCCGGCATCGGCGCCTCTAGTCCGGAGATCAGGCTGACGGTGGTCGGCAACAGCGACGCGACGTTGGGCGGGGCCGAACTCGCGAGAGAAGCACCGCGCCACACGAATGAAGGGCAGGTGAGCGAGGGCAGGCGCACGCCGACGACGAGAGCCGTCAGTGAAGAGAAGCAGCAGGGCACCTCGGCCGTCGCCGCCTCGCCCAACCGGCTGGCGAAGTTCGCCTCAGACGGGGCGACGCTCATTGATTCAACGGTGACCGAATCGGCGACGGGCGACATCGGGATCGGGACCACGTCGCCGGGCGGAGTCTTCGACCTGCAGCGTTCGAGTACGGGCGACATCCTGCAGCGGCTCTGGAACACTGGCTCGGGAGGGGCGAAGCTGCGCTACGTGGCGGCGACGGGTCAGACCTCGCAGTTGCAACTGACCGACGGGCAGGAGTGGCTGATGGCAATCGCGGGCAATAACGCGACGGGGATGCAGTTCCGCGTGCGCGACACTTCAGACCCGAACAGCGAGGCTGCGCTCGCCGGCGCGGTGCGGATGACAATCGCCCGCAACGGCAACGTCGGCATCGGGACAACACTGCCGCAATCGAGGCTCCATCTCTCAGGCACCGCCAGTTCCCTCGGCCCCTTTAACGGCTTGTTCATCGATCAGCGGATTCAGACCGCGGCAGTCCCTGGCAGCATCCCCTTTCAGGTACGGACGACCTTTAACTCGGGCAACCAGCTGGTGACGCGGACTGTTCTGGTCAACGAGACAGGCAACCTCGGCGTGGGCACCACCAGCCCGAGTACGAGTCTGCATGTGGCGCAGAGTGGCGACTACCAAGTGCGGCTCGAAAACCCGGCGGCGGGAGGCGGGTATTGGAATATCGGTCAGACCGACATCCAGTTCACCAGCGGTGGAGGCAAGCTGGCCTTCGTGCCGAATACGACGGATTCGAGTAAGGCGGCGGTGGTCTTTACCAATAGTGGCAACGTCGGGATCGGGACGCTCACGCCGACGGCGGGCAGGCTGGTGGTCAATGATACGAGCGTCGGGACTGGTGTGGCCGGGTTGAGTTCAATCGGCTCAGGGGTGTTCGGGCAGAGTACCAGCGCGACCGGGTGGGGCGTGTACGGGAGGAACAATGCGGGCGGTTATGCGATGTATGCTGACGGGAACGCGGGACAGGCGCGAGACAAGGGCGGCTGGGTCAAGGCGATGATTTACGTCAATGAGGACTCTACGATTAAACGCTGCTACAACGGGCTTACAGGTGCGTCGAGTGGGAACTGTGGGTTCAGTGTCAATCTCTTCGCTGTTGGTAAGTATAATGTGGACTTTGGATTCAGAGTGGATGATCGCTTCTACGCGGTTTCGGTCGGCGCAGATTCAGCCGGTCATCATAAAACCTCCTTTCTTTTTCCTGACACCTCTAATTCTTTGGAAGTGGAGATCTACGCTGTAGACATCAACGCCCAAACTAACTCCTCGTTCCTGATCATAGTTTATTGAAGCGACCAGATCACTTTTGCATTCGGCCCTATCCGAGTGAACGACATCCGCTGGTGTTCCAATGCCGAAACATGCGGAGTACTTCCGCGAAAGCCGTAACTGATAACGGCGGTAACGGCGGCAATCGCTGAAGCGCTGGTGTCCACTTTGCGCGCGGCGCGTGTGAAACAGCCGACCCTGACGCGGCAGAGAAAAGAGCAGCGCGAGCAGGTACAAAGAGGGAGGTCAGGGCAAATGCCGATTTCATGCTGATCGTGTACTGATGAGCTTGATAGCTGCTCGGACGATGACACGTCTCGTGCGTTGGTACCGCGTCAGCGCGGGGGCGTGTGATAGCGGTGAGGTAAAACTGAGACCGGACATTGCGAGCAGCGTGTGTGCCTTGAATCAGCGAGGGCTGTTTGCGGTCTCGGCCGGCAACGTCAGCAACCCGGTTGGGAATGAAGGGTCAGTCGTGTTCCTGAGCATCGTCTTCTAGCGCGTCATTGTTGACGTACTGATGCGCCCGGATAGTTGGCGAGACTCGCCCAGTATGGCTTTTTACCTGAAAGGAGTTCCGGCGATGTGGTCAAAACGATCCGGGATGCTGAAACGTTGTGTCATCGGTCTGTTCGTCGGGGCGTGGGCGTTGGGCTCGGCGCTCTCACAACACGCTTCCGGCAGAGTTGATTTCCGCCGTGACGTTCAGCCGATCTTCAAGCAGTTCTGCATCGAGTGTCACGGGCCGGCGCAGCAACAGCACGGCTTCCGACTTGACCGCCGCCGCGATGCGCTGCGCGGCGGCACAATCACAGTGATCGCGCCCGGCAACAGTGCGGGCAGCCGCCTCTACCTGAAACTGATCGGGAACAAGTATGGCCCGCAGATGCCGCCCACGGGTGCGCTCGCGCAGGAGCAGATCGAGGTCATCAGAGCCTGGATAGATCAGGGGGCCGAATGGCCCGACGATCTCGCGGGCGATGTGCCGCCCGTGCCGCCCGACCCCAGGGCCGCGCCGATCATGCAGGCGCTACGCGACGGCGACGGGTCAGCCTTCAGGAAGCTGGCGCGCACAGAAAATAAAATCGGCAACCTGAGGGGCATGGGCGGCACGACTCCACTGATGCAGGCCGCGCTCTACGGCGATGCGCAAGCGGTCAGACTGCTGCTTGAGCAGGGCGCTGATCCCAACCTGCGCAATGACGCGGGCGCGACGGCGCTGATGTGGGCGGTGGATGATCCTGAGAAGACGCGGCTGCTCATTGAGCACGGCGCCAATGTGAACGCGCGCTCCGATGATGGCCGCACACCGCTCCTTATCGCGGCGGAACAGTTCAGCAACAGCGGGGTTATCAAACTCCTGCTCGAACGCGGCGCTGATCTCTCGGCGAAGTCGCCAAACAATCTCGGCTACGCGACGGTACTCTCTGAAGCTGCGCGCACGGGCGATCTGGCGCTCCTGCGCCTGCTCATCAGCCGCGGCGCTGAGGTGAAGAGCGCGGGCGCCCCGGCGCTCTGGAACGCCGCCAGAGCCGAGTGTGCGCAGTGCTTTGAATTGCTGGCTGACGGCGCTGATCGAGCCACGCTGACCAGGGCCGCAGTGATCATCTCACCTCCGCAGGGCGACGCGCGGGCGCTCAAGGCGCTGCTCGACAGGGGCGTTGACGCAAACCTGAGAGAGCCGAAGGGCCGTACCCTTTTGATACTGGCGGCGAGTTCCGACGCGCTGCCACTTGAGACGGTCAAAGCTCTGCTTGAGCATGGCGCGGACTTGAACGCGAAGACCCCGGAAGGGAGAACTGCGCTCGACTGGGCAAAGCTGATGGGGCCGACCCCTGTCGTTGAGCTGTTGGCGAAGGCCGGCGCGAAAGAAGGCACAACCATCACCTACCCGGTTCCGAATCCAAAGCCCGCCCCTTCCGCCCGAGCCGCGCTCGAAAGGAGCCTTCCGCTGCTGCAAAAGGCCGACGCTGTCTTCCTGCAAAGAGGGGGCTGTGTTTCCTGTCACCACAACACCTTCACT
Source organism: Blastocatellia bacterium (assembly GCA_035652435.1). Taxonomy (GTDB): domain Bacteria; phylum Acidobacteriota; class Blastocatellia; order RBC074; family RBC074; genus DASRDU01. Next base: position 141,510 of record DASRDU010000178.1, on the reverse strand, counting down.
TCGATGACCGTGTCGCTGGCGCGCCAGCACGGCTTCAAAGTAGACGAAGAGAAAGCGCGCGACCAGCAGAAGAAGATCGGCGCTTACATCGAAACCTGGCGCGAGCGCGCCCTGCAGGGCGTCGGCATTCCCGGCGAGACCAGCAGCATCAGCTACATTCTATTGGGGCTGGCGGCTGAGCATTACCAGCCCGACGCGGCGACCGACGCGCTGGCGCGCTTCCTCAAGTCGCAGCAATGGCCAAACGGCCAGTGGCGTGCTGTCGGGCACCGTCCGCCGATGGCGCCGGCCGACATTCAGGTCACCGCCGCGTCGCTCAGGTCGCTGCAGGTTTACGGCCCGAAGGCTCAGCGCGCGAAATACGACGAGGCCATCAGGCGCGCCACAGACTGGTTGATGAAAGCGCAGCCGCAAAACACTGATGAGCGCGTGTTCCAACTCCTCGGCCTCGCCTGGGCCGGCGTGAAGCCCGACAACGAAATCGTCAGGCAAGGCGTGCGCGAACTACTCACCGAACAGCGAGCCGACGGCGGCTGGTCTCAACTCCCGACGCTTGCGAGCGACGCTTATGCGACCGGGCAGGCGTTGGTGGCATTAGGGCAGGCTGGCGCAGTCCGGGTGACTGACACGGCTTACAAGCGAGGCATAGAGTTTCTTCTGAAGATGCAGCTTGAAGACGGATCGTGGTACATCAGGAGCCGCTCCATCCCTCTTCAGCCTTACTTCGAGGGCGGCTTCCCGCACGGAAATGAGCAGTGGATTTCTGCCGCCGGAACCAACTGGGCGGCGATGGCACTGGCATCAGACGTCACTCCGCAAAGGGAGTGAATGGAACGTGGATGAAATGGATTATACGGATTGTTGCGGATCTGACCCGTGCCCCTCTGCGGGAATCCGTTTCATCCGCTTTCTATTTCCCCCAGCCTGCTCACCTCCAGCCGATATTCCTCGGGCCAGCCCGGCGGCGCGAAGACGTGTTTGAGCCTGACCCGCAGCGACGCCGGTTTCAGCACGTCCCTGAAAATATCCGCCCACAGGTGAAACCCGAGGTAGAGCGGGTTGTACGAATTGACCGGGTGCAGGATGCCGTACTTCACGGGCGCCCGCTCCTCGACAAACGTCCCGAAGAGCCGGTCCCAGACGATGAACACCCCGGCATAGTTCATGTCAATGTATTCCGGGTTCGTCCCGTGATGGACGCGGTGATGCGACGGCGTGTTGAAGATGAATTCGACCCACCGGGGAAACTTATAAACGAGTTCGGTGTGGATGAAGAACTGGTAGATCAGGTTGAAGCCGTAGAGCAGCAGGATCAGCTTCGCCGAAAACCCGAGCCACGCGAGCCAGACGAACCACGCCCAGTCGAGCAGGTGTTCGAGCGGCGGCTGGCGCAGCGCGGTCGTCAGATTCATCAGCTCCGAGGAATGGTGCGTGACGTGAATCGCCCAGAGGAAGCGGACGCGGTGGCTGGCGCGGTGGAACCAGTAATAGCCCAGATCAATCCCGACGAAACAGAGCGCGACCGACCACCACTTGTGCTGCGCGGCCTCCGGCACGAGATGAACCCCGTGCCGCCGCACCCATTCGAGCGCGAGGATGACGAAGAGCGCTTTGCCCAGCACGTCAAAGACCATCTGCATCAGCACCAGCACGTAATTGGCCAGCGAGTCCCGCAGGATGAATTTGCGCTCCCCCTGCCGCCGCCAGTACCACCACTCGAAGGCGATGCTGACGGCAAAAACGATAAAGGCGACGAGCGCGACTATTCCTTCTACCGGGTCCATAAAGTCATCCTCGCTGCGCGCCCGCGGCCCGCGCTCGACCCTCCGCGCGGAATGGCCACGCGAGCTGCGGGATAAAGCCTTTCGGATAATTCGGCATGCTCACCCCGTATTTCGCCGGCCACTTGTCGCCGGGCATGTAGTACGTCCCGAACAGCTTGTCTATGAACGGGAAGAAGACCGCATAGTTCGTGTTGTATGCCGTCGGCTCGTCGGCATGATGCCAGTGGTGAAACTGCGGCGTCGAGAGGACATACTTCAGCGGCCCGAATCGCCAGTTCACGTTCGCATGAATGAAGACGGCGTGGAAAGAGATGAAGACGATGTAGACGGCGAAGACTGCCGGCGTGACCCCGAGCAGGTAGACCGGGACGAATGAGATCGAGCGGGTCACGAAGATGTCAACGAAGTGAGTCCGCGACCCGGCGAGCCAGTCCATTGCGGTCGTCGAATGGTGGATCGAATGAATCCGCCAGAGCGCCTCGACTTCGTGAAAGGCCCGGTGGGCGGCGTACTGCGCAACGTCTGTCAGGAGCACCGCCAGGGAAAGCTGCACCAGGAACGGCAGCGCCTGTACCGTCGCGTGGAAACCGTTGAGCCCGAGTCCGCCGAAGAGCAGCGTGGCCGGGGCCTGAGTGATCAGGCCGAAGACCTGCACGAGCAGGTGGCTGATGACGAAGTAAGCCAGGTCGGTCTTCCATTCCTCGTGCAGTGTTTTCTGATTGATCCGCTGCGGGAAGATCGCCTCAATCGGGATGAAGATCACCGCCAGCATGACCAGGTCGAGGATCAGCCAGTCGAGCCCGATGGGAAATGGCGTCTCGTGAATTTCTCCCGCCTGAACGTTCCAGCCCCCCATCAGTATTGCCAGCCCCGAAAACAGCACGCCCGTGAGCGCCAGCCTGGTTCGCCGGCTGAGCAGGAAGCTCACGAGCGCCAGCATAAAAGAGACGATCAGCGAGAGCATCAGCACGAGGCGGATGACCGGGATCGGGTAGGCTTTGCGCAGGTCGGGGAAAGTCAGGTACGAAGGGTACAGGAAACACAGCACCGCCAGAAACGACAGCGCGCCGAAGAAGATCGAAAGGTAGCCGCTGATTCTGCCCTTGCCGAACGATTTCGCGAAATCATCTTTGACTGGCATTCATTTACCTCCGGAAAAAATTGACCCGCGGGGCCGCACGATTGTCATGATTGTTCAGAACCTGATGTAAGTCAGCAGCCCCTTAGCCGCCAGTTTCCCGTCCGCGTCGAACACGTCGCATTCGGCCACGACGATGCGCTTCCCGTCACGCACGAGCCACGCTTCGGCCACGACGTGCCCCTCTTTGATCGCCGACAGGTAGTTGATCTTCATCTCAATAGTCGAAAAGCGCGCGCCCGGTTCCGACACGCTGATGATGGCGAAGGCGACCGCCGTGTCAATCAGCGTGGCAATCGCGCCGCCGTGCATGATCCCCTGCAACTGTAAATGCCTTTCGGTGACCTCCAGGCTCAGTCGGGCGCGTCCGTTTTCAATCGCGTCAATTTCGATCCCGACTTCGCGCGGGAAATGATTTTCCGCGAACTTCTCGCGAATCTTCTGCATTACCTCAGGCGTGATTTTCATGCTTCAGACTTACTCTCAATCAAAAATGTCCGGCAAACTTTCGGGGTTTGCCGATGTCTTCCGATTACGACATTTTGCGATGTCAGCGGCAAACCCCGAAAGTTTGCCGGACATTTTTGCCTACCGGAAAGAAAAATTCGAGACCAGCATCCCGGCGTCGAGAACAATCACCTGCCCCGTCATCAGGTCGGAGCCCGTGATGACGCCAAGGATCGTGGCGGCGACGTCTTCGGCGGTGAGGACTTTGTGCAACAGGACGGCCTCTTCAGTTTTTTTCTTCGCCGCCTCGTAGGCCTCCGCGCCGAGCCCTTCCTGTATCCAGCGCGTGGTGATAAAGCCGGGCGCGACGGCATTGACGCGCACCGAGGGAGCGAAGACGCGGGCCAGCGTGACCGTCAGGTTATTGAGCGCCGCCTTGGAAGCGCAGTACGGGATCGAGCTGCCGATGGCGCGCACCCCGGCAATGCTCGACACGTTGACGATCTCGCCGTTGCCCGAAGCCACGAGCGCCGCTCTGGCCGCGCGCGAGCATTGAAAAGTCCCGATCACGTTGACTGACAGAATGCGCGTCCAGTCTTCCAGCGTCACTGCTTCGAGGTCGTCGTGCGGGATGAAACTCGTCGTCCCCGCGTTGTTGACCAGCACGTCGAGCCGTCCGAATTCGCGCACCGCCATTTCGATCATCCTCCGGCACGCGGCGTCATCCGCGATATCGGCCTCGACCGCGATGCCTTTCACGCCGAGCGCCGAAATTTCGGCGGCGGTCTGTTCGGCGTCGTCTTTTGAGCGGCTGTAATTGATCAGCACCGAGCAGCCGCGCCGGGCGAGTTCAATCGCAGTCGCGCGCCCGACCCCCGTGCCGCCACCTGTGACCACTGCCGCTTTGCCTGCTATTTCCATTTATTATTCTCCTGATGCACTGAGTATCTGATTACTTCGTCAATGTATTCGACTGCTCTGCCGAGGCGTTCCTCCAGCGGACCGGAAAGACATTGGAACGGGCGTTGCTGCGCCTTCAACTCTGCCACAAACATTTCGTGCATCCATTCGCGGATCATTTCACCATCGCGCGTGCCGTCCTGGACGAAAGGCGTGTTGATGTCGGTCAGCAGATACAGATCGGGGCGACGATGACTGGCCGTGATGGCCTCCACTGCCGGCGAACGCTCGCCCATGTAGCGACGGTGCCAGATGCCCGTGGCAAAAGCATCGGTGTCACAGATCAGAACTTTATTTGCCTGACGTGCCGCTTCGTTCTCGCGCTCACACTGCACTCCGGCAATGTGCGCGAATTCCTCGGAACTAAAGTTGTAGCCGCCCTCTTCTGCCAGCTTGCGTTCAGAATACTCGCGCCCGTATTCGGGAACCCAGACGGTCTGGTAATGCTCCGCGAGCGCGCGGGCGAGCGTCGTCTTGCCGGTTGATTCAGCCCCGATCAGGCAGATGCGCCGGGCATAGTAAGCGCGAACCGGAGGCTCAAGGAAGTCCCAGCACGCAAGCGGGTCAGTTCGCACTTTCGTTCCCGAAACAGGCACGGCAGCCCGGGCCTGATCCACCAGCACGTGTTCACAGCCAAGGAAGTGCGCAAAGCGGTCGCCATAATCTTCGGAAGTAAAAACCACGTCGGGCGCGAAGCCCAGCCAGCGAATCGAATTCTCCGCCCAGACCCGCGAATCCTGTTCGTCATAGACGTCATCAATCAGCAGCACCCGCACGTCCGGGTGAATCTCTCTGAGCCACGCGGCCCGCAACTCACCCGGTGGCAGTTCGCCGGGCTTCTGACAGAGGATCACGCACAGTTCGTCAACACGTGAGCGGCCGTAATCAATCAGGTACTGGTGCCCGCGATGCGGCGGGTAAAACTTGCCGACAATCAGCCCGCGCCTGCTCATTGATTGTTTCCTTACCCTCGGGAGCGAAGGCCATTGGTATCTACACCGCTGGGAAGAGTGTGCCGATGCCCTCAGCCGCTACGCGGCAAAAACCTGTGTGGATACCAATGGCTTGCGCCCCCATCAGAATTCACAACGAGACCGCTTCGCTTTTTAACTGCCCCGCATCAGCCTGTGCAATGAGCCGCCGCCAGTTCACGAGGCCGGCAAGACACAGGCAGAGAAAGACGAAATACAAAACGGCGGTCAGTTGCAGACCGCGTGAGATGTAGAGGTAAATGTAAATGACATCCGCCACGATCCACAGATACCAGTTCTCAATGCTCTTCCGGTTGAGCAGGTACTGGGCCGCCAGACTCAGGACGGTTGTGAACGCATCCATCACCGGCGCCGCCCCTTTCGCCGCCCGCAGCGCCAGCACCAGTCCGACAGTGCCGATGAGAGTCAATCCGCCCAGGGCGAGAAGCATCCGCGTCGAGGCATGTCCGATCCTGAGCGCGGTGCGATTCTCCCCGCCGTAGAGCCAGCAATACCAGCCCTGAATGCCGAGCGCGAGATAAATAATCTGAAGCCCGGCATCGCCGTACAGCCGCGAGTTGACGAACAAAATCAGGAAGAAGATGTTGTTGGCGATGCCGAGCGGGAAGTTCCAGATGTTTTGTCTGACGACCAGGTACACACAGGCCGCGCCGGTGACGAATCCCAGTGTCTCCGTCGGGCTTGGATATTCCATATCAGTCCGTGATGGACGAAACACGAGCGAGGCGACGAATGGCCACGGCGTAATCCGTCACCATCCGTCGCGTCCGTCTCATCCGTGTTCTATTCCGCTCTCCGCGGCACCGGCAAATTTGCGGGCGGGATTGTTCGTGGAGCGCTAGAGTTTGCTGGCCGCGGCCTGATCAACCAGCCACAGCAGTGAGCCGTTGCCGGGGCGGATGAGCTGGCTGGGATAGACTTCGGGCTGGGGCGGGCCTTCGAGTACTTCCTTGAGCGGCTCGGCCTTGTCCGCGCCCGCGATCAGGAAGGTCACGTTGCGCGCGTTGTTGATCGTCGCCGCCGTCAGCGTGATGCGGTCGGCCTTGAACTTCTCGACGTAATTCGAGACGGCGATCTGATTGCCCGCCTGCAATGCCTTTGTGCCAGGGAAAAGCGAAGCCGTGTGCCCGTCCGGCCCCATCCCGAGGAAGACCAGATCGAAGCGAGGCAGCGTCGCGAGCGGCGCCGTCCCCGTTTTGGTCGCGCCCGGCCCGAAGATGAAGAAGTTGCGCAGAGTTTCCGAGTATTCCTGCGCCGCCCGCTCGTGATCGGTCTGGTCAGCCGGGATGCGGAAGATGTTGCCGACAGGAACCGGGACTTTGGAGAGCAGCGCCTCGGTCGCCATCCGGTAATTGCTGTCCTGATGGTCGGGCGGCACGCAACGCTCGTCGCCCCAGAAGAAATAGATTGACGACCAGGGGACGGTGTCGAGGAACGGGTCAGTCGCGAGCAGCGAGAGCATCGCCTTCGGCGTCGAGCCGCCCGAGAGCGCGACGGTGAACCGCCCGCTGCCGACGACGTACTGATCCGCCAGCCGCGCGAAATGCTGCGCAGCCTTCATGGCGAGTTCTTCGGCATCCTTGTAGACGCGGACTGATTTGCCTGATTTGTTGAGTGCAGTGGTTGACATCTGTTTGTCCTTTCGATTCAGTTACCGAGTACGTACTTTTCAATTCCCTGCGACCAGCCTTCCTCGTCGTTCGAGGCGGTCGAGACTTTGGCGGCGAGGCGCACTTCGTCAACGGCCTGCCCCATCGCGATGCTCAGGCCGGCCTGGCGGAACATCTCAATGTCATTCGGGCCGTCGCCGATCACGGCGATCTGGCTCTGCTCGACGCCGAAGGTCTGTGCGAGGCGCGTGACGACCGAGCCTTTGTGCATGCCGAAAGCCGTCACGTCCAGAAAGCGCGGCTTTGATTTCGACGCCGAAACCTTATCCCCGAGTTCGGAAAGCACCTGCTGTTCGGCCTGGGCGACCAGCTCGGGTTTGCCGACGACGGTGAGTTTCGCCGCGCCGCGGGCGGCATGCTCCTCATAGCCGTCGAGGATCGCGTCGAACCCGGCGGTGTGTTCCTCGCGCTCGACGAAGGCGTCGCGCACGCGGGCGTACCAGTCGGCCTCGTCATACACCCAGACGTTGATGCCCAGGGGCTCCGCAATCTGCCGGATGCGGGCCGTGATCGAGGGCGCGATCTCGCTGCGGGCGGCGACCTGGCCTTCGGCGTTGACGACGAGCGCGCCGTTGAAGGCCGCGAACGGCGAGTGCAGGTTGAGCGCTTCGGCCAGCGGGCGGATGCTGCGCGGCGGGCGCGAACTCGAGAGCGAGAGGTTGATGCCGCGCTCGTAGAGCCGGGCCGCCGTCGCGCGCGTGGCCGGGGTGACTTCGTGGTTGGAGGTGATCAGAGTGCCGTCAATGTCAGAGATGACCAGCGCAATACGGGGATGATTGTCTGCCATAGGTTTCCTCGTTCAGGCCTTGTTGAGGCCCTGTTCAGGCGTTGATGTTTGTCCTTCTCTTTGGCGCCCGAGCAGCCGGGCGACAGCCTCCGCCAGATGCTCGGGCTCGAACGGCTTGGCGATGTGCAGTTGAAAGCCGGCCCCGAGCGCGCGCGCCCGGTCTTCGGCCTTGGCGTAAGCAGTCAGCGCGATGGCTGGGATGTTCCTGCCCGTCGCGGCATTCAGTTTCCTGACGCCATCGATCAGCCAGTAACCGTCGCGATCCGGCATCGCCAGATCGGAAATGATCAGGTCCGGCAGCCACTCATCGAGCAGCGCGAGCGCTTCGGCGGCGGAGCTGGTGGTGATCGCGCTCGCGCCGTATTGCGCGAGCAGGAGCTTAAGCATCTCGCGCGTGTCGGGTTCGTCTTCGACGACCAGCACATGCGCGCCCGCGAGCAGGGCGGGCGGCGGCACAGTCACCTCTTCCGATAAAGATCCCTCAATGCGCAGCCCGTGTTCGGAGACGCGCAATTCGGCGAGCGGCAGGCTGACCGTGAAAGTCGCCCCCAGCCCTTCGCCCGGGCTCTCGGCCCGCACCGTGCCCCCCTGCAACTCGACCAGGTGGCGCACGATGGAAAGCCCCAGGCCAAGGCCGCCGTAGACGCGGGTCGCGGAACTGTCGCCCTGGCGGAAGCGCTCGAAGACGCAGGGCAGAAATTCGGGACTGATGCCTTTGCCCGTGTCGCTGACGACCAGATGCAGATGATGCCCGCGGCCTTCGAGCGAGACCCGCACGCGGCCCCCGGCGGGCGTGAACTTGATCGCGTTCTGGAGCAGGTTCCACAGCACCTGCTGCAGGCGGTCGGGGTCGCCCGAAACCAGTCCGGCGGCGGGGTCGAAGGAAGTTTCGATGGCGATGGTTTTGGCCTCTGCCGCCGGGCGCACGGCGTCAATCGTGGTCTCGACGAGCGGGGTCATTTCGAGCATCCGGACGTTCAGGCGCAGCCGGCCGCTGATGATCCGCGAGACGTCGAGCAGGTCGTTGATCAGCCGCGACTGTGCCTTGGCATTGCGCTCGATGGTTTCATAGCCGCGCTGGGCGATCTCCGGGGCCAGCTTCCGCGTACTCAGCAGGTGATTCCAGCCGACGATGGCGTTGAGCGGCGTGCGCAGTTCGTGCGACACGGTGGCCAGGAAATCGTCCTTCAGGCGGTCGGCCATTTCGGCCTCGGCGCGGGCCTTGCGCTCGGCGGCATAGAGGTTGGCCTGCTGGAAGGCGACCGCCAGCAGGTCGGCCACGTCGGCGGCGATGTCGAGTTGCTCAGGTGTGAAGGCGCAAGCCTTGATGGCGCCGAGGTTGATCGAAGCGATCAGCTTCCGCTGCCAGATGATCGGGACGTTCACGTAAGTGCGCAGCCCTTCCTTCCTGATCGTCTCCTGCCCGAGCGACGGGGCCGCGAGTTCGTTGACGTCATCCACCGCGACCATCCGGCTGCGCCGCAGTTCTTCGGTCCGCGCCGGGGTCATCCTGAAGCGCGCGCCGACGTTGAAATCAGTCCGGAGGCTCGTGACCAGGGCGATCAGCACCGCCTCGCTCTCTTCCTCGAAGGTCGTGACGCTCGCCCGGTCGAAGGGGATCAGGCGCTGGAGTTTCGGCAGCACGGCGTTCGCAATCGCTTCCGGCGACTCGGCGGCGAGGATCGCCTGATCAATCTCGCGCAGAATCCTGAGCCGCTCGGCGTAGCTGCGCAGGGCCTGCTCGACGCGCTTGCGCGCGGTGATGTCGCTGGCCACGACCATGCGGGCCGGCCTCCCGCCGAAGGTCAGCTCGTGCGAGTTGATGACGACCTGCATCACCGTGCCGTCCTTTTTGACGTGACGCCAGACGCCGGAATTTTTGATCCCGCGCGGGTCTTTCGCCGAAACCTCCATAAACCTCGCGACGTCCTCGGGCGGGCGGATGTCGCTGGCGGTCATCGAGAGGAACTCCTGGCGTGAATACCCGTAATGGCGCGTGGCCGCCTGATTGACGGCCAGAAAAGCCTTCGTCTCGAGGTCGTAAACCCACATCGGCACCGGGCTGATTTCAAAGATGTGGCGGTAGCGCGCCTCGGAATCGCGGAGTTCCTGCTCGGCGCGCATCCGTTCAGTCACGTCATTCGCCAGCACGAGCCGCGCCGGTTTGCCGGCCCAGCTGATGTCGTGCGTCGTGATCTCGACGTCAATCGGCGACCCGTCCCTGATCACCTGGCGTGAGTGCCCGAAAGTATTGAGACCGGTGCGCGGCCGCCGGAAACGTTCGACGACGCCCGGGACGTCTTCGGGCCGGTACAGCTCCCTGATCGTCATCCGCAGGAATTCCTCCCGCGTGTAACCGTAATGATGGATCGCCGCCTGGTTGACGGCGAGGAACCCTTCGGTCTCGTGATCCACGACCGCCATCGGCAGCGGGCTCAGTTCAAACAGGTCGCGGTACCGCTCTTCCGATTCGCGCAGCTTCCGCATCGCGTCGTAGCGCCCCGAGATGTCGCGGATCGAGATCACGCTGGCGCGGTGCCCGCGGTACGGCGTCGCGCGGGTGCAGATTTCAATCGGGAAGGTCGTGCCGTCCTTCCTCAGCCCGATGGTCTCGTACGGCTTGTCATCGCCGCCGCGCAGGTGCGCCTGCAGCAGGTCGCGGGATTCGGGCGCGACCAGGCTGAGCGTGGCCAGGCGGAGGATTTCCAGCGGGTCGTAGCGGAACATTTCCGCCAGCACCGGGTTGGCGTCGAGGATTTCGCCCGACTCGTGAATCGCGATGCCTTCGAGTTCCGTGAAGGTGCGGAACCTTTCCTCCGTGCGCCGCACCTTCGCGACCATCTCTTCCATCGCCTGCCGCGCGGCGACCGCCTCGCGCCGGGCTTTCTCGGCGACGGCGAGCGACTCTTCCATCTGCTCACGCTGCTCTTCTTCCTTGAGCCTGAGCGTCACCAGCCGGCGGAAGACGCGGAGCCGGTACAGGTTGACCACCAGCGCCAGCAGCGAAGCCGCCACCAGGGCGAACCCGAAATGAATCCAGTCCTCATTCACGCTGGTGGCGACCACCAGCGCCCAGCCCGTGAACGAAGCCAGGATCACGGCGACGAGCCACCTGAGTGAGAGCGAGAAAAATCCGACCGAGCAGACGAGAATGATCAGGTTGGTCGTCTGGCGCGGCTCCCGCGTGAGGGCCAGATGGGCGAGGCAGTTGAGCAGCGTCAGGCCGACGACCAGCCCGAATGTCTGATTCGTCAGCCGGAGCGGATAACCCGGCCGCCCCAGCCACCACCGCATCCCGGCCATCGCGAGCGACGTGGCGAGGGCCAGCGAGAACATCCACAGCCTGATCTGACGCGGCAGCAGGAACAGATGACCGACGCTGTAGACCAGAAAGAGCAGACTGAGGCTGGCGGTGACGATCCGCAGATTGCCACGGGTGATTTCATCAAACTCGGCCTGAACCGCCGGCGCCGCGCCGGATGAGTGCAGTCCGCGGCTTTGCCCTGACTGAGACTCTTTCACCTCAGAGACTCGCATAATCATTCCCTTCCGTGAGGAAGCCGGGCACAGGGGCAATCGTAGTCGGTAGTCGGGGGCAGGCGGCGGCGGCCCCCTGATAAAACGAGGATCAGCAGAGAAACACGGGTGCCCTCGTAGGGACTTCGGGAAATGCTTCCTTCCATCAGCACGTTCACCGGGCGCGCTGTAATCCCGGGAGTAATCAAAGCACTTTTTGCGCACGCTCCGGTGAAATGGATTACAAGTATCAGATCGCAGGGTTCAGCGACCTACTGATTTCTATAAGTGCCTTTACAGGCTACATCAAAATCTTTCGTGTTGGGTTTCCCGGTTGTAATTCTAAAGTTGTCGATAGAAACCGTCACATCGACCCACCCCAGGCCTTCATCTTTCATGGCGACATCTGAACCTTTGTCAGCCGTCACTCTGGAACCAAATATGCTACAGGGAGAATCCGTTATTTTGTTATACCTGACGTTGATTCTGACCAGATATTTCCCTGCCTTTAACTGCCCTAACGAGTAGTTCCCCTTTTCATCCGTTGTGGTTTCAAACGAAATCTCCCGGGATTTCATGAGATAAATCTTCGCACCGGAGACAGGTTGACTGGCATCGGAACGATAGACTCTGCCGCTCAGTGTGGTGGTCTTATTTTTACCGACCTGCGCCTGAGACAAATTGCCACTCAAAGCAAATAGAACACCGGCACAGATAAATGCCGATGACAATCTATTCCCGGACATAAACAACTCTCACACCTCTGAAGTATGCGGGGGCAAAACGATCTGACAATGATTCGGGGCTGGGGGCGGCTTTACCCGGGAGCGCGAGCGTCCCGCTCGCGCTCCCGGGTTTATCAGCTGCCCGTCAGCGGTCAGTGTCCCTTGCCGAGCCCGATCGGGAAAGCCTGCTGCACGATTTCGAGCAGCGAGCGCAGGCCGGCCGTAATGTCCTTGCCGAGGTGTACGCGGATCGCGCGGCGGTGGCGGCTCGCGAGCGACTGGAAATCGCCGAGCGCCTGCGCCTGCTTGAGCGTGCCGAAGGTGAACGGCTCGCCCGGCAGCGGCACATCCTTCGCCGTGTCAGCCGTGAGCTGGAGAAAGACGCCGCTGTCGGCGCCGCCCTTGTGCAGCTGCCCGGTCGAATGCAGGAAGCGCGGGCCGTAGCCGGTCGTCGTCGCCACGTGCAGCGCGTCGCGCAGGTGAGTGCGGATGGCCTGAATCAGCTGATCGTTTTCGTCAGTCTCCTGAATGTAATCGAGCAGCGCGACGTAATCGCCGGGCTTCACGCGGGCGATGTGGGCGGCAATGAACTCGTCGGCCGCGTGCCCGGCGCCGAGCTGCTGAATGGTTTCGGCGTCGGCAAAGACCGCGAGCCCGCTGCCCTCGGCGGCGAGCGCCTGCGCGGGCAGTTTGCTGTTCTTCTTGTACTCTTCGAGCAGGGCCTTGGTGTTGTCCTTGCTCTCCTGCACGTTCGGCTGGTCGAAGGAGTTGATGCCCATCACGGCCCCGGCGATTGCGGTCGCCATCTCCCAGACGTAAAACTCCTCGCCCAGATCGAGCGTGTCGTGCATCACGCGCCGCACCACGGGGTGCCCGGCGGCTTCGAGCGCGCGCAGTTTGCCGTCCGTTTCCGAATCAATCTGCCCGACGCTCGTGTGGACGAACAGGCGGTCATTGCCGTATGAGCCGGGTGCGCCAAGGGTCTCACCGGCAATCGGCACGATGCCCTTGCCGTCCTTGCCCGTGCTTTCGGCGATCAGTTGTTCGATCCACAGGCCGAGCGAAGCGATCTGCGGCGACATCGAGAGCGTCAGCTTGTCGCGCCCGTTGTTGGCCATCGTGCCAAGGATGGCGCCCAGGCGGACCGCCGGGTTGTCTTCAGTCGGCACCGGCGGCGCGCACGCATGCAGCGCCCTTTCGGCGCGGTCAAGCAGCGTCTTGAAATCAAAGCCCTGCAGCGCGGCCGGCACCATCCCGAAGAACGAGAGCGCCGAATAGCGCCCGCCAATATCAGCCGGGTTGAGGAAGATGCGCCGGAACTTGTCGGCCTTCGCCATCTCCTCCATCAGCGTGCCGGGGTCGGTGATCGCGACGAAATTCTCGCCCGCCTTGTCGCCCTTGATTTCGATCATGCGGTTGAAGAAATACTTGTAGAACATGAGCGGCTCGGTCGTCCCGCCCGACTTGCTCGCGACGATGAAGAGCGTGTGGGGCAGGTCCACCCGCTGCTCGAACGACTTGACCGTCGCCGGGTCGGTGCTGTCCAGCACGTGCAGTTCGGGGAAGCCCGCGGCTTTGCCGAACGTGCGGCGGAAGACTTCGGGGCAGAGGCTGCTGCCGCCCATCCCGAGCAGCATCACGTGCGTGAAGCCGTCGTTGCGGATGCGCTGGCTGAAGGCTGCGAGTTCTTCTGCATTCGCGGCCAGCAGGTCGGGGACCGTGACCCAGCCGAGCGCGTTTTTGATGATCTTCTGGTGCGCCTCGTCGGACTTCCAGAGCGAAGCGTCCTTCTTCCAGATGCGCCGCACCCAGGTGTCTTTGTCGGCCTGCTTGATCGCCGCCTGCACGCCCTCGGAATAACTGCCGAGCGAAGTGGTCTGCCGATCCAGAATGCCGCTCGTCAGCAGCGAGTGCTTGGACGTGATGCTGTCAATCAGCGTCCCGAACGAATCCATAAACGACTTGACGCCCTCGTCCTGCAGCTGCTGCGTGACCTGGGCAATATCAATCCCGATTTCTGCCAGCTGATCGAAGACCTGCTGCGCCCCGGCAATGTCGGTTTCGAGCGTCAGTGACGGTTTGCCGTGATCGCGGTATGCGGTGAAGGTCGCGGGCGGGACGGTGTTGACGGTGTCCGGGCCGATCAGCTGGTCAACGTAAAGCACGTCACTGTATTGCGGGTTCTTGGTCCCGGTCGAAGCCCACAGCTGGCGCTGCACGCGCGCGCCTTTCGCCTTGAGCGCGGCGAAACGCGGGCCCGCGAAAATCTTCTTGAAATCCTGATAAGCCAGCCTCGCGTTCGCCACCGCCGCCTTGCCGAGCAGGGCCGAGAGCTTCGCCTTCTCGGCGTCATCGGTCGAGCGGCGAATCCGGAATTCGAGCTGCGGGTCAATCGCCGTGTCCACGCGGCTGACGAAGAAGCTGGCGACCGAAGCGATATGGTCAACCGGCTGGCCGGCGGCGGCGCGTTTTTCGAGGCCGCTGATGTAAGCCTCGGCCACCTGCGCGTAACTTTCGCGCGAGAAGATCAGCGTGACGTTGACGTTGATACCTTCGGAAATCAGCGTCTGAATCGCCGGCAGGCCTTCCGGGGTCGCCGGGATCTTGATCATCGCATTCTTGCGGCCCAGTTTCGCCCAGAGCTTCCGCGCCTCGGCGATGCTGCCGTCGGTGTCGTGCGCGAGCAGCGGGGAGACTTCGAGGCTGACGTAACCGTCAATGCCCTTCGTCCGCTCGTAGACGGGCAGGAGCAGAGTGCAGGTGTTCTGGATGTCTTCGACGGTGACGGCCTCGTAAATCTCCTCGACCGTCTTGCCCTCGGCGATCAGCTTCTGCATCGCCGAGTTGTAATCGCTGCTGCCGGTGATGGCTTTTTCAAAGATCGCCGGATTGGAAGTCACCCCGCGCAGATCGTCGTTGGTGATCTTGTTCTGAATGTCGCCCGTTTCGATCAGGGCGCGACGGATGTTGTCGTACCAGATGCTCTGTCCCAGCTTTTGCAGTTCGACCAGTGGATTCATGGCAGTCTCCTTTGATGGTTGGGGGGGCGAAACCATTGTCAGCCCCTGGAAATCTCGTCAGCATTACATCTCTGTCTCAGGCGCGATCAGCAGTTCATACAACCGCTCCTGCCGCTCGCGACCTCTTTTATACTTTTCGTGATTCGCGCCGTCGGGCTCATAAACCGAGCCGAACGTCGCCGGGGCATCGCCGAAATCATCAATGCATCCGAGCGATCTGAGCGCCAGCACCGCCGCGCCGCGGCTCGACGCCTCGGGCACGGCGGACGCGACGACCGGCACGCCGATCACGTCGGCCATCATCTGCGTCCAGACGGTTGAATGCAGAATCCCGCCGCCCGAGGCGACGATGCGGCCCGCGCCCGGCACCTCCCGCTTCAATCGTTCGTAGATCGCCGCGAAACGGTAAGCCACGGCTTCGAGTGAGGCGCGCAGGATTTCGACCGGCTCGGTGTTCAGGCTCATGCCGACGAAGGCGGCGCGCGCCTGGCTGTGCCAGCCGGTGCTGCGCTCGCCGGAAAAGAACGGCAGCACGGTCAGCCCGTGGCCGTCGGCTTCAAGGCCAGCCAGCTTCCGTTCGATCTCTTCAGCATTCAGCTTCAGCGTCTGCTGGCACCAGGCGTAAACGTCCCCGCCGTTCGAGAGCGCGCCGCCGATGACTACGTAACGGCGGCTGGCGCGATAACACCAGAGCCCCTGCGGGATGCGCACGGCCTCGGCCGGCCAGCAGACGCGCATCGCGCCCGAAGTGCCGACGTTGATCGCGATGATTTCCGCAGTGAACCCGCCCGAACCGATGTTGCTCGCCGCGCCGTCGCCGATGGCCGGGAACCAGGGCAGCCGGCTCAAAACCGGCCACCGTTTCGCATATTCATCCTGCAACCCGACGAACGGCTCATCGCCGTCAGGGCTTTCAGTCAGCGGTGACAGGTGCGAGCTTTCAATGCCCAGCGCTTTGAGAACCTCTTCGTCCCACACGCAGCTGTGCTGATTGAGCAATCCCGTCCCCGAGGCCATCGAGACGCCGCACCGCGCCTTACCAAAGAGCTTGAGGAAAAAATATTCGCTCGGCGACATCCAGCGGGCGACGCGGGCAAATAACTCCGGATTAATCCGCCGCACCCAGAGCAGCTTGGCCGGGTAGTAGCTGGCATGCGGCACGCAGCCGGTGCGCGCGTGGAGCCACGCGGCGTCAACCTGCTTTGAGAGCGTCAGCACGTCGGGCGCGCTGCGCGTGTCGCTCCAGTTGTAAATCGGCGTGACGGCTTTGCCGTCCTCATTAACCCCGAGCAGGCTGTGCCAGAAGGTACACATCGCGACGCCGCGAATCCCTTCGGCCGCCTCGCCCGCCTGTCTGAGCAACTCATCAACGTTGTGGCAGATGATCCCGCACAGCTCATCGGCATCCATTTCCACGCCGCCGTCGGGCGTGGTCTTCATCTGGTACACGGTGCGGCTTTCGAGGCCTTCAACGGTGACGCCCCGCGCATCGTAGAGGACGGCGCGGACGGACGAGGTGCCGACATCCAGTGCGAGAATCAGGGGGAGTGAAGCGCCAGCAAGGCTTGTAACTGACATAAAGACTTAAATGAGTCCGTCAATGAATTCGCTGAAGTGGCGGCATCATAACCCTGTCGGGAACCGATGGCAATGACTTGCTGAGATTGATTGTTGATGACGCGTCGGCTGGGAATTATTCCCGCTGAAATATGCCGTGAAGCCCGAGAGCGGACGCCGGAAAGTCGCCCGGCTGGCGGCCCGGGCGTGAAGGCAGGAGCAGCGTGCCGGCTACGGCTTCTCTTCTTCAACTGGTTTTCCCGCGCCATTCAGGTTGAGTCCCTGATGCTCGCCGTCAGGGAACTGGCCGCGCTGTTTGTCGTGCTGGACGGCAGCGGCTTTCTCCAGGTCGGGCCGCAGAATTTTATCGAAGCCCATCACGGCGGCGCCGAGGGTCGAAGTCTCGCGGTCGCGATTTTCCCACTCTTCCTCAGTCATCCGGGCGCGCGCCCGCCGCTCGGCCACGAGGCCGTAAATCATCAGGCCGAAAAACAGTGCAACTCCGGCGAAAATCAGGGCTTCGGTCATAATCCGGTTCCTTTCCCCGGTCATTGTAACCTTTCCCGAGGCTCAGGCGTGATGCAGGTGAAAAGAAAATTCAGGGAGCACCGGATGAAAAGGAGACTGATGGCAATGAATACTCAAATGATGACAACAGAAGTCGCGATCATCGGCGGTGGACTGGCCGGACTGACGGCCGCAAACTTCGCCGCGCGGGCCGGGATGAACGTGATTCTGTTTGAGAAGGCGCACGCGGTCGGCGGGCGAGCGGCGACCGAGACGAGCAACGGCTTTCATTTCAACCTCGGCCCGCACGCACTCTACCGCCGCGGGGCCGGAGTCAGGATTCTCGGCGAGTTGGGCGTCGAATTCAGCGGCGCCATCGCCAGCGCTTCCGGCGCGTATGCCATTGACCGCGGCGTGAAGCACGCGCTGCCGGGCGGATTCGTTTCGCTGCTGACCACCGGATTGATGGGCCTCGCGGCGAAAATGGAGACGGCGCGGCTGCTCGCCGGCATCGGCAACATTGATACTCAGGCCATCGAACACCTGAGTGCGCGCGAATGGCTCGACCGTGAAATCAGTCAGCCCGGGACGCGGCAACTCGTGCAGGCCCTGTTCCGCGTGACGACTTACGCGAATGACCCGGAGCGCCAGAGCGCCGGGGCGGTACTCAGACAGGCCCAGATGGCGCTCGCAGGCGGCGTCTATTACCTCGACGGCGGGTGGCAGACGCTGGTGAGCGGCCTGCGCGCGGCGGCTGAAAAGTCGGGAGTGAAGATCGTGACCGGCGCAAGAGTGACTGAAATCGAACGCGATCAGCAGAAGTTTCTGATTCACACCGCCGACGGGACAACATTCGTAGCGGCATCGGTTATTATCGCCGCCGGCCCGGCTGAGGCCTGCGCGCTCGTCAAGGATGGCGGGAACACAGTGCTGAATGAGTGGGAGCAGGCGGCGATTCCGGTCAAAGCTGCGTGCCTTGACCTTGCACTTGAATACCTGCCGCAACCGCGAGCGCGATTCGCGCTCGGCATTGACGAGCCGCTCTATTTTTCCGTGCATTCGGCGACGGCGAAGCTGGCCCCGGCAGGCGGCGCGTTGATTCACGCCGCGAAATATCTCGGCCCGGATGCGTCAACTGACCCGAAGCTTGTCGAGCGGGAACTGGAGCAGACGCTCGATCTGGTTCAGCCCGGCTGGCGCAAAGCCGTAGTTGAGCGACGCTTCCTGCCGAAGATGACGGTCACGAACGCACTGGTCACGGCGGCACAGGGCGGACTGGCCGGCAGGCCCGGGCCCGCGGTTCCCGGCATTGATGGATTATACGTGGCCGGCGACTGGGTCGGCCCAGAAGGTCAACTGGCCGATGCGAGTTTCGCCAGCGCCAGACTCGCGGTTGAGATGATCGCGCAGGGGCAGCACAGGGCTGCGGCTGCCTGATGACCACATAACCATCAGGGCGCACCACCCCGGGAGCGCGAGCGCTTCGCTTGCCAGGCATCCGCCCAAAGCCAACTGGGGCTCGCTCGGGCTTTTTCCGGGAATCAGGCGAGCGAGACGCTCGCGCTCCCGGGGTGGTGCGCAGGGTGGTGCGCCGCATTCGAGTGTTTTGAATGATGCACACGCTTCGATTACCTGTCAGGTAATTGAAAGCCGACAGGTGATCGGCGATAGTTCGCTACTGATGACGCATTGATCCGACAATGAGTGTACCAACTGCCGTTATCGAAGATCTTTTCAAGGCGCATGAACGATTCCTGTGGGGGCTCTGTTACCGGATGACCGGCAATGCGGCTGACGCTGATGATCTGGTGCAGGAGACTTTCATCCGGGCGATGAAAACTCCGCCGGCGCGGACGGATGAGCCGTGGCGGCCGTGGCTCGTGCGCGTGGCGATGAATCTGTGCCGCGACCTGCTGCGGTATCGCAAGCGGCGTGGGTATGACGGCCCGTGGCTGCCCTCGCCGATTGAAACAGGTGACGAAACTTCGCTGCCATCATACGAGCCGGAAGACGCGCAGGGCAATCCGGCGGCGCGATACGATCTGGTCGAGAGCGTGTCATTCGCCTTCCTGCTCGCGCTCGAAGCGCTGACGCCGGCGCAGCGCGCCGTGCTGCTGCTGCGCGACGTGTTCGATTATTCGGTCGAGGAGACCGCCGCAGCGCTCGGGATGAGCGAGTCGAACGTGAAGACGACGCACCACCGGGCGCGCAGGGCGATGGGCGATTATGACCGCTCGCGCCGCCCGATCACGCGGTCGTTGCAGGAACAGACGCGCCGGGCGCTGGAAACTTTTCTCACCTGTCTGTTCAATCACGACGTGACGGGGGCCGCGGCGCTGCTGGCCGACGACGTGCGACAGGTCGGCGACGGCGGCGGTGAGTTCATCGCGGCGCGCGTGCCGATTGTCGGGCGGGAGAAGGTGCTGCTCTTCAATTCACGCGTCGCCGAGCAGAAGCCTGCGGATGCGCTATTTGAATGGCGGGTATTCAACGGCCTGCCGGCGCTCGTGATCGAGCTGGCCGACCCGGCCCGGGGGTATGCGCCCCGCTGGGTGATGACGTGCGAGGTTGACGAGACCGGTCGCATCAGACAAATTCACTCGGTGCTGGCGACGCGCAAGCTGACGGCCGTCAGGGCAATCAAGTCCTGAAGCCGTTTTTTGCCCGATTAAAAACTGGACAACCCGACCGGAACCTGATTATCGTAAGCGTCGTACTCAAGTAATGTCAGCAAATCAGCTCCTGCAAGTCTGAAACCGGCAGAAGTGAGCGGGCTTCAACTTTAACCGTCATCCAACAGTCAAAAGCATGAACCTGACCAACGCACAACTTCACTCGGTCTTCACCTTCAGTCAGTCGGTCACGTGGCCCGAAGTCAGCCTCAAACACTGGCGTGCCAGGCGCGGGCAAATGCCCGAATGCAGCTTCAATGAGCATCAGATCGGCATCGCGCTGACCGGCGGCACCATCACTCACAAGCAGACCGCGACGGGCAACCAGCAGTCAACGCTGCGGACGCGCGGACATATGTGTCTGGTGCCGTCGGGGCAGCCGGTCTCACTGGACTTCGCCGGCGAGACTGAAGCACTTTCGATCTTCATCGCCCCGTCACTCATTTCACGGGCGGCTGCCGACCTGTTCGTGCCCGACCGGCTGGAACTGACTGAGGTTCACGACAAGGACGATCCGCTGATCAGGCACATCGGCCTGACGCTGATGACCGAAGCCGAGGCGACGGAACCGGCGGGCCGGCTCTACGTTGATTCGCTGATTCAGACGCTGGCGCTCCATCTGGTCAGGCATTACACGGTCGAGGGCAGGCAGGCGCCGGCCTTCAACGGCGGCCTGCCGGGGCACAGGCTGCGCCGCGCCAAAGAGTTCATGCACGAGAATCTGGCCGACGACCTGACGCTCGAAGAGATCGCCGAAGCCGTGGGCCTGAGCCCGTTCCACTTCGCGCGCTCCTTCAAACGCGCCACCGGCCAGACGCCGCAGCAGTACCTGTGGCAGATCAGGATTGATCACGCCAAACGCCTGCTCGCCGACAGCGAGCTGCCGATTGTGGACGTCTCGGCCAACGTCGGGTTCAAGAACCAGAGCCATTTCACGACCACTTTCCGCAGGTTCACGTCAATGACGCCCAAGGCCTGGCGGGACGCGGTGCTGCGCTAAGCGGGCGCCGTCGCATTCCAGCAAACCCACGCAAGAAAGAGCAGTCAGAGAAAAGACTGCTCTTTCTGTTTTTACTACACTCCTCTTCGTCAACCCAATGGTCAACAAATTCGACAAGGAGGAAGCATGCAAAGGTTATGGAAGTTGTTGTTCGTGGTTCTCGTGACCACCGCGGCGATCCTGCCGGTTCGTGCTGATGACCTCAGCGCCGCGTTTGAGCGCGGCGATCAGCTGGTCGCGATGGGGCAGTATGAGATGGCGATCCTGCATTACCGGATGGTACTCGGTGACGGATTCGGTGAGCGCGTGGCGAAGGCGCATTACAATATCGGCGTCTGCCATCACAAGCTGGGCCGCCTGAATGACGCGGTCACTGAATACCGCGCGGCGATCAAAGCGCGCCGGGATGATTACCCGAAAGCCGCATTCGCGCTCGGCACCGCGCTGAAGGAGATGGGCGACTGGAAGGCGGCTAAAGAGGCTTTCAGCCAGGTCGGGGCTGACGCGACGGGGCTCAGGGCGGACGCGCTGTTCGAGCTGGGCATGATCTTCGCCCGCGAAGGCGATTACTCCATCGCCGCCGAAAAATTCCGCGAGTCAATCGCACAGACCGACCGGCGCCTGCCTGCCAGCCACAACAATCTGGGCGTCCTGCTGGCGCTCGCCGGCCGTCAGGATGAGGCCGAAAAGGAATTCGAGCTGGCGCGCAAACAGTCGGACGGGCGACTGCGGGAAGCCACACACAACCTGAAAGTCTGCCGCTCGCTGCGTGCGAAAGGCTCAACACAACTGCTGGCGAGCCTGAAAATCACCACTCAGACCCACTTTGACGACGAGACGAAAGGAGCCCGACCATGAATTCAAAGCAACAGGATGTTCAGGCAATTCTCAAGCTCTACGAACTCCGCCGCGATGAGGCGATGCGGAAAGCCCGCGCGTGGTACGTGACCGAATTCAACCCGGAGAGCGCCGCCGACATCATCAAAACTCTGGTGAGCGGGCAGCAGGAGAGCGCTTATTACCGCATGGTCACGTCGTACTGGGACATGGCCGCCTCGCTCGTCAACAACGGCGGGATTGACGAGCAGATGTTTCTGGAAGCCAACACCGAACATCTGGGCATCTTCGCGAAGATCGAACCGTTCATCGCCGAAGTGCGCGAAACGATTGGCGAGCAGGATTACCTGGCGCACATCGAGCGGCTGGTGCTGAAGGTGCCGAACGCCAGAGAGATCATGGCGAACAGGCGCAGGCTGTTCTCACGCTGGGCGAAGGCGAAAAGCGCTGCGGCAGACGCCGGAGGTCAGTCTTAGAGCGGATTGCGAATCCGGGTCAGTGCCGCGAGCGGGAGCGAGCGTGGCTTGCGGAAGCGGTCTCCTGGTGGGACCACGCTCGCTCCCGCTCGCGGCACTGACCCGGATTCGCACACGGAGAACTATGTTCAGGAACTTTACCTCACTCTTTCTGATCGCCCTGTTGATCAGCCTGGGCGCGACCATCCCCGCCTTCGCCGGATCATCGGCGGAAAAAGAAGCGCAACTGGCCGCGAAAATAAAAGCAGGCATCCGCGCACTCGGCACGGGTAAAGATGCGTGCGTGAAAATCACACTGAAGGACCAGACGAAGCTCGAAGGTTACATCAGCGAAGCAGGCGACGAATCCTTCATCATCACGACTCCGAAACCCGGCACTGCCACTCCGGTTGCTTACCCGCAGGTCGGCAGGGTGAAAGGCCACAATCTTTCCACCAGAGCCAAAGTCGCCATCGGAGTGGGCATCGCGATAGTCATCGCGGTCGCCGTCATTGCCATCATCGTCGCCAACTCAGAGATTGAGTTTCCGAATCGCTGACTTCACACACTTTGATCTCAAATATTGAGGGCGCATCAGCCGCGCCAGGTGCGGGCATTACTCTTCTGGCTTCAGTCTCTGACCTGACGTATATTACGCGCCGGATTACGAGACCTTTCAAAGGAGCGATCAGCTTTGAGAGCCGGACGGATCATGCCTGTCGCGCTGCTGTTCCTGCTGCTCGCGCTCGGCCTGGCGCGCGTGCTGAAGCAGAACCGCACTCCGGCACAGCCTCCGCAGCTCATCTCATCATCAGTTCAGGCCGCAACCACGCAGCAGCCTGAACCCGACGACCGGCCCACGCAGATCAGAACCAGCGAGGTCAGCTGCGCTTTCACCGGCCGGGCGCGGGCCGAGGCACAGGCCGAATCGCAGCAGGGCGCACGGCTCACTTCACAGGGCTGGGCGATCAGCCAGGCCCGGCAGGCGGCGACGCTTGTTTTCAACCCCGTCGCGGTCACGCTCGATTCACCTTCGCCCTTTCTGGCGCTTTCAGCCGCGTGGTCAGCGGTCAGTGCCGATGACGCCAGACTCGCCGTCAGCGTGCGCGCTTCGCCCGACGGCAGCGCGTGGGGTGAGTGGCAGCCGTCGAGCCTTGACGGCGACCCGCACACGCACTCGGGGCTCTTCTTTCTGCCCAAAGAATCAAGATTCATTCAGTACCGCGTCGAGATGGCGCGCGACCCGGGCGGGATTTCACCCGTGATCAGCAGCATCAGGTTCAGATTTATCAGTCCCGGCGCGACTCCGAAATCAATGTCCGACCGGATGCGTAATCAGCCGCGGTTTGAAGGCCGCCCCGTCACCAGAGGTCATCAGACCGCAGCCGCGGGCGGGAGCTTTCCAAAACCATCAGTCGTCAGCCGCATTGCGTGGGGCTGCCCCGACGGTGATCAGCAGCACCGGGGCGCGCCCTCTTACACCACCGTCACGCACCTGATCGTGCATCACACGGCGACCGGGAATGATGTCACCGACTGGCCCGCCGCGGTGCGCAGCATCTGGAACTTCCACGTCTTCACCAACGGCTGGAGCGACATCGGGTACAACTACCTGATTGATCCTGACGGTCTGATTTATGAAGGCCGCGCCGGGGGCGACAACGTACTCGGCGCGCATTTCAGCTGCGCGAATTCAGACACGATGGGAACGGCGATGCTCGGCACGTTCACTTCGGTCGTGCCGACCGTGCAGGCGCTGACCAGCCTGAAATATATGCTCTCGTGGAAAAGCGATCAGCGCGGCATTGATCCGCTCGGCGTCACATACCACGGCGGCACGCAGCTCAATTTGCAGAACGTCTCCGGGCATCGCGACGCGAACGCTTCGACCTCGCCGACCGCCTGCCCCGGGACCGAGTGCCCCGGCAATTCGCTTTACCCGCTGCTGCCCGGGATCAGGAGCGAAGTGAAAGCGTTCGTTGACCCGGCCGATGACTTTTCACTGGCGGCTGACCCGCCCGTGCGCAGCGTGCCGGCGGGCAACGCCACGAGCTTCGCCATCAGCACCGCCACCGTCAAAGGCAATCAGCAGACCGTCAGACTGGAAGTGAGCGGCCTGCCCGCGGGCGTCACGGCTTCGATCAACCCGCCGACCGTCACGTCGGGCAATGCGGCAACACTGCTGCTCAACGTCGGCGCAACCGCCACGGGTGGGACTTACCCCGTCACGATCACGGCGACCGGCTCGACGATTCGCGCCCGCCAGATCAGCCTGTCGGTGACCGGCACGATCACGACGGTTTCCGCCGCTAGTTACAAAGGCGAGGCGATGGCGCGCGAGGCGATAGCCGCGGCCTTTGGCGCGGGGCTGGCGACGACCACGCAGATTGCGACCACGCTGCCGCTGCCCACCCAGCTCGTTGGGGTGACGGTCAAAGTCACAGACAGCCTCAACGTCGAAAGACCCGCGCCGCTCTTCTTCGTCTCGACGGGTCAGATCAACTACCAGATTCCGCCCGGCACGGCGACCGGCACGGCGACCGTTGCCGTGACCAATGGCAGTGCCACCGTCGCGTCAGGCACGATCCGGATTGCCGACGTCGCGCCCTCACTGTTTTCAGCCGACGCGAGCGGCGGCGGACTCGCGGCGGCCCTGGCCCTGCGCGTGAGACCCGACAACACGCAAAGCTACGAGCCCGTCGCGCAATTCGATCAGGCGCAGAACAGATTCGTCGCGCGCCCGATTGACCTCGGCGCGAATACGGATCAGGTCTTCCTGATCCTGTTCGGCACGGGGCTGCGCCATCGTTCGAGTCCGGATGCGGTCACGGTCCGCATCGGCAATACCGATTTGCAGGTTGATTACGCCGGCGAGCAGGGCGGCTATGCGGGCCTTGATCAGGTGAACGTGCGGCTGCCGCAAAGCCTGCGCGGGAAGGGTGAAGTTGATCTGGAGCTGGTGATTGATGGGCGGGCGGCCAATGTCGTGCGCCTCAGCATTCAATAGAAGTCACGCGACTGAAATTATCAGCCGCGCGGATCGGGGAGAAACAGGTTTTCGCGTTTCCGGCCTTTCCGGCCGGTGTTATAATTTTTGCGTGGAATTTCAGACAGACACGACGGAAGACACTGCAAAGATGATTGATGATGTCATCTGGATTGACCCGGAGCGCGTGAGCGGTGCGCCCTGCTTCATCAACACTCGCGTTCCGATTCAGAATCTGTTCGCTTACCTTGAAGCAGGACACCCGCTGGAAGACTTCCTTGAGGGTTTCCCGCCCGTCACGCGTGAACAGGCTGAGAAGGTTCTGGAGCTTGCCCGGGACTCCCTCTTCCAATCCATTCTGAACGGTGAAAATTCTTCTCGACCATAACCTCGACTGGCGACTGTCCCGTCACCTCCCGACACACGAAGTAAAAAGCAGGCTGCAAATTGGATGTGATGCGCTTAAAAACGGTCAGCTTTTGAGCGAGGCTGAGAAAGAAGGGTTTGCGGTGATGCTCACGGCAGACAAAAACATCAAAACCCGAGCAGCGAATGGAAGGCCGTTCAATCGCGCTGGTTGTCCTTCGGGCGCGGAACAATACGCTTGAGACTCACGTCTCAATGCTGGCTGAAGTGGAAGAGGCTCTTCTGACGATTGCCCCGGGTCAGGTCGTGGAAGTTTTGCACGAGTCAATGAAGCCCTGAAGCTTCGCCAGCCACGCCGGGGGAACATAGCTCCCGCCTTGATCCTTACTGAACTTTCCCCGAATGCTTGATCGTCCGCTCAATGATCCACTCTGACATCACCGTCAGCGCGGCTGGCGAGATGGTCTCTTCGATCTTCGTGTACTCCGCGACCGACCCCGTCTTAGCGGTCTGGAAAAGGTGGTTGAGCTTCGGCAGCTCGACTGTCTTGAAATCCCTGTTGCCGCCTTCCTCCAGAGCCTTCGCGATCACCGGCAGGTTCTGTTTCGGCGGGACCTGCAGATCAAGCTCGCCGTTGAGCGCCAGGACCGGGACTGTCACAGCCTTCAGCGCCGGGCGCGGGTCGTAAGTCAGAAAATAACGGAACCACGGAGAGTTGACCGATTTGATCTGGGCCTCAATCGCCGCGGGTTTTGCGCTCGCGGCCTTCTTCTGCTCTTCAGTCAGTCCGGCCAGCACCGCGTCCGCCGCTTCGCGCAATTTCTTTTCGGCCGCCGCCGGGTCTTTCTCCTGCTTCACAATCGCGAACATCTGCTCCTGAAGCTTGCGATTTTTGGCGATCTCCGGTTCGGCGGCGCCGGCCGCCCGGGCAATCAGCGAGCCCTGCGCGTACAGAATCTCTTCGCCGGTCACGCCCGGCCCGGCCATCAGGACGATGAAGGCAACGTCCTTCGATTTCGCCGCCACCATCGGGGCGATCAATCCGCCTTCGCTGTGGCCGATGAGGCCGATCTGTTTCGGGTTGATCTCCCGGCGGGTCTTCAGATACTCGACGCCCGCCAGCGCGTCACCCGCGAAATCCTCGCTGGTCGCGTCGCCGAACCTGCCCGTGGATTTGCCGACGCCGCGATCATCCACGCGCAGGACGGCGATGCCCTGGCGGGTCAGATGATCAGCCAGCACCAGAAATGGCTTGTGGCCGAGCAGCGCTTCATTGCGATCCTGCGGCCCGGAGCCCGTGATCAGCAGCACCACGGGGAACGGCCCCGGCGAGCGCGGCAGCGTGAGCGTGCCCGCCAGTTTCACTCCGGCCGCGGCTTTGTTTTCGTAGGAGACTTCCTCTTCGTTATACGGGTAAGGCGGCTTCGGTTCCTGCGGTCGCTTCGGCGCGGGGACGGCCCCCGCCGCTGACCGTTTGAAAGTCAGCGGCAATGTCGCTCCGCCCTGTGTGAACTGTCCCGAAATTTCCGTGGCCTCGGCATTCAACTTTCCTTCGTAGGAAGCCCCGATCTGTTTCATCTCGAATTGCAGCGTCTGCCCCTGCAACGCGATCGTGTCAATCTTCAGTCCGTTGGCCCCCTGGTCGGGGCTGTCCATCGTCCCGCGCAAAGCGCCCTCCGACTCCTGCGTGATGTGAAGGATCAGATTCAACTTCAGGCTACCCACATCCAGCACGCCCGCCCAGTCGCCTTTGATCCCCTTTTCCTGAGCCGGCGCGCCGCCGATGATCACAAACGCGGCCACAGCCACCATTAGAAATCTTTTCAGCATATTTCCCTTTCCCGATTTACCGGATGAAAACAGTCACGAGGCAGAGCAGCAACAAACCCGACAGATATGATACATAAATATACGACCACCTGTTCGCCAGATTCAGCGTGTAACCCGGCCCGACGGGGGTCTCAACGAAAAGTGCCGGGTTTTCCGGGTCGTGGTAAAGCAGCCTGCCCGCGAGCCAGTGCCCGGAATCCGCCCGGCGCGAAAGCTGGATGTATCCAAACTCCGCCTTCAATCTCTGATTGATTGCCGCCACCCGATTCATCGCGCGATTGATCACCACAAGCACTATCGTCCCCCACGACAGCCCGAACACTGTGCTGGCAACAGCCCACGCGCGAAACCGGTCGGGCGTCCAGCCGATGTACATCACCGCGACATAAACCATCGGCACGGCAAACAGCACGCGGAACCAGTCGAGCAGCCCGAGGCCGATCCTGAGCGCCTCTTCCTTCAGCCGCAGGAATTCTTCGGGCCGGGTGACCGGCAGAGCCATCTGCCCCTGGATGAAACCAAATTTCGTCAGCCAGAACCACCCCTGCGCGCAAACGATCAGCGCCGGAATGCCGAAGACCGAAGTCAGGCTGCGATGCACGATCACCTTGTCGGGCATCACCTGATAATAGCCGGCGAGCGCCGCTATCGGGGCGACGGTCAACACCACACAGGCTATTTCCAGAGCCGTGCTGGTGTAATCGCCGAGGCAGCGCACTTTCATTGACGAGGCAGTCCGCGTAAGCTGATCGGCCTCTTCGAAGGCGATTGTCTGCCGGTAAAAAACCGAGTGAAGGACAAAGGCGGCCGTCAGGAGCAGCAGAAGCGAAGCGAGTGCCGGCCCGGCAAATGCTGCGATGGTGAGACCCGAAGAGAGCGCAAGCCCGACGGTCACTGCCAGCCGCGCGGCTTCGATGATGATGAACGCAGCGACCAGCCGGAAGCGGTAACGGTGCCAGAGGCGCCGACCCTGCACGTTGTAAGTCCCCGGACTGACGCGCACGCCGAAGAGAGATGCTTCGCGCTGCTCGACCGGCAGCCTGACGAGCCACAGGAGCATTCCGGCATTGATCGCCACGATAAAAACATAGACGGGAATCAGTAACATCATCTGCCTCCTCCGGATTTACTACAAAGTTTCCAGCATCGGTATCTGCATAACTTCCTTCTCCCGCTCCGGAGGAGCGCAATGTTTATAGCTCGCAGCGGTAAAAGCCGGGATCTATTTTTCCACGGTCAACTATAAACATTGCGCTCCTCCGGGGCGGAAAACCTATTCTGAACCGGAACACCCTGCCTGGCGGTGTTTTCGCAGGCCGTACAACTCACTTTTCTATTTTGTCCGCACGCTTGAAAGTCAGCGGCAGGGACAGTCCGCCCTGCTGCCACTGCCCGGTAATTTCCGAACCGTCGCCGCTGACTTTGCCTTCATAAACTGCGCTGATCATGCCCATCTCAAAGCGCAGCGACTGATCTTTCCAGCTGACCGTGTCAATCGGCAGCCCGACGGCCCCCTGATCGGGGCTGTCGAGTCGGCCGGTGAAAGTCCCGTTCGCGGCTTTGTTCAGTCTGAGGATGAGTCTGTACTTTGCTGCGCCCGCATCCAGCACTCCCTGCCAGACCTCTTCTTTTCCCTCGCCGGATTTGCTGCCGCCCGCCGTCTGATTTCTCGCCATCGCGTTGAGCATTTCCTGAGTGACGAATGGCGGTCGGCGGACCTGCGCGGCGCAGGAAGTGTCAAGCCCCTTCGCCGACCCTTTCGCGACGAATTCGGTCGTCAGGTTGTCAACGCAGGGGAAAGTGAAATAGTGGCCGGTACTGCGAATCACCACCTCGCGGCCGTTGGCGAGGTGTTTTGCCGCCGCCGTCGCGTTCCAGGGCGGGGTCACCGGGTCAGCCTCGCCTGAAATCAGCAGCACGGGCACGTCTGATTTGATCGGGCTCGTGAAGCTCGCCGGAATCTTCGCGACGGGCCACGCCTCACAGGCTTTACGGATAGTCTTCAGGCGATAGTCGCCGTAAAACGACCCGGCCAGTTCACGGGTCGCGGCCTCGTCGGTGATGAACGGGATGTCTTCGGCGCAAATGACCGAGAGGTGCATGCCTCTGGCGATGGCGTCGTCGAGCAGGCGAAAGGCCTGAAATGAAACCGTCGCGAACAGGCCGAATTCGCCCTTAGCCCCCCGGTGGACGAGTACCGGCAGCCAGCGCGTAAACTCCGGGATGTAGAGCATCGCCCGGACGTGTTCGATAAAGCCCGCGCGGGTGAGCGTGACCTGCTGCGGCGCTTTCGTAAACGGGTTGACTGTCTCAAAGGTAACAGGCCCCCCGTCGAGTCTTTTCACCGCGGCTTCGAGATCCGCCTTCGGATTCGGGAAGGCGGCGTGGCATTTCTCATCCGCCGCGCAGTCTTCAAACACCCGATCCAGCGCGTGCTGGACGCCTTTGGCGAACGGCAGCGGCAGTTGCAGCTCGGGCGGCGCGACCCCGAGCAGCGTCACCGTGCGCACGTGCTGCTCGTGCTGCCGCAGGTAGACGAGCGCCGCCGTCGTGCCGTACGAGCCGCCGTACAGATTGATTCGGTCGTAACCGAGCGCCCGGCGGACATCATCAACATCATCCATCGCGAGCGGCGTCGAATAGAGCTTCAGGTCGGCGACCTTCTCCAGTTCGGCCCGGCAGGCGCGCACCCTGTCGAGCGAAAACAGGTCGCCGAAGTAATCATTCATGTCGTTCTTATCGCGGTAAAGGTTGCAGGCCAGCGGATTCGATCCGCCGGTCCCGCGCTGGTCAATCGCCACGATGTCGCGATCCTGCCTGAGCTTTGCCAGATACGATTTGCCCGCTCTGGCGATCGTGTCCACCGCGCTGCCGCCCGGCCCGCCCGCGAAATAAAACACCGGGTCAGGTTCCGGCTTTGCGCCGAGGGCGGGCAGGACGACGACCCTCAGCGCGATTTTGCGACCCGCCTTCGCCGCACGGTCTTCATAGACTTCATACTTTCCGCACTTCACGTCCTCGCTCCAGCCCGGCAGCCGGCACGTTTCGAGTTGCAGTCGCGGCGGCGCGGCGGCCTTGTTCTGGGCCGCAGCAAGCTGACCGGCGGAACAAAGCAGGGTCAGCAACAGGCAACGACAAGCGCGGTTGATCATCAATCGAGAATTCATTCAGTCCGCCTCCCCCACGGCAAAGGTTCTTGCACAACTATTACAACAGTTCAGGTGCCCACGCGATCAGCAGTCCGATGCCCGCCAGATATGCCGCGATCACGTAGCACCAGTAATTGGCCAGGTTGATGGTGTAGGATCGGGCGCCTTTAACAAACAGCGCCGGGTTGTCAGTGTTGAAGTACAGCAATCCGCCAAACAGGAAGTGTGAATAATCAGTCAGGCCGGGCGGCTGGCCCGATTCCGCCGGCCTCATCCTGCGGTCGAGCAGATAAAGCCGACGGACAAAATACAGGCTCGGCACCGCTACCAGAATCCAGAAGATCAGCGTCAGGATGATGTTGATGACGACCCCGACTGCGGAAACCCGGATCATTCCGGCGGCCGCAAATCTGTTTCGCTCAACATACCAGTCAATCACGCTCACGTCACCGATGACGATCACGTAGAGCCAGACGCCACGCGCCCAGTCAAACCATTGCGTCATCAGGCTGAGGAACTCTTCGGCCTGCCGCATATGCTCTTCAGTCTGTTGAGCCGGAAGCGACCTCGGCGATTTCACGAAAGCATATTTCAGCAGCAGAACTCCTGCCTGGAGGTAGAACAACCAGATCGGCAGGCCGAAAACGGTCGCAAAACTTTTCTGCCGCCAGCCGTCAATCACCCCGCCCCAGTTCGCGTGCGTCGGAAGTCGGTCAGGCAACAACGGGTAACAGTAATTGAGCAGCAGGAAGGTGGCGAAGAAGATGACGACAGAGGCGGTCTCCAGCAGGGTGTTTGTGTAATCACCGAGCCGCCGTGTCTTCAGCATCAAAGCCACTGCCGCATGACGCCCGCCCGGTTCGGCAAGCTCAAAGCCTTTCGCCTTTTCCTGAAACAGGCCGAAGAGCCGGATGGCAAACACCGGGAATAACAGATTCGAAATGCCCCTGAGCGTCACCAGCCACGAAATTCTGCCGACATAAATCGGCAGGAATAAGTTGAGGCCCTCGATCAACAGGAATCCCACCGCCAGCCGCGCCCGGTATTGCCGCAGGACCAGCCGGCCCGCGCCATCGAACGCCTCGCGGCTCACGCGCAGACCGAAGAAGGCCTCCTCGCCATGCGCCACCGGGTTCTGACGCCACGAAAGCAGCATCTGCAGATTGAGCAATAACAGCAGGACGTAACCGATCAGATACGATAAATCAGACATTGCCTGCCTCCCGGAGACCGACTACATAACTTCACCCGCATCTTAACGGGTGACCATCCATCCCATGAGCAGAATCAGCCCGGCCAGATACGCCAGATAAAAGTACCCGCGTTTATGAGCCAGGTTGAAGGCGATCCCGAGCGGGCTCCTGACGACCAGCACCGGGTTGTCCGGGTTGTAATAGAACAGCCCGCCCGCCAGAAAAGTGCCGGCGGCCACCGGCGCGGGCGGGAAAACTTTCGCGAGCCGGACGGGCTCAATCTCGCGCTCGACCACGGCCAGACGGCGGCGCAGTCGGATGCAGTACCCGACCCACACGAGGATGATCAGCACCCACACTGAACCGGCCACCGGGGTCATCACCCGGTTATTCCACACCGGCTCGAAAGTCTCCTGGAGAGCCAGCGCGAGCAGCTTCACCGCACACAGCACGCGCACGCCGTCAAAAATCCCGACGTGATAAGCCAGCCACTCGCGCCGCCACCGCAGGTAATCTTCAGTCCGGCTGGTCGGCACCTTCATGCGCCAGTGGACGAAGACCCCCTTGAGCAGCAGCAGGCCGAGCTGGATGTAAAGCAGCCAGACCACGTCAAACGCGACGCCGCGTAATGAAGCCCCGGTCTGATCTGTTCTCAAAGGAACCCCGCCGACGAGTCCGGTGAAATGATCCGCGAGCATCGCCAGCGCGACGACTGTCAGACCGCCGATGATCAGTTCGACAATCCGCTTGCTGTAATCACCGAGCCGCCGCGTTTGCAGCGAGATGGATACCGCGCTGATCGGCTCCGCCTCTTCGGTGGCCGCGAAGGCTTTCGCCCGGCTGGCAAAGCCGATCAGCAGGAAGTTGCAAAAAAGCGCGTTCAGCACCGACGAGACAAACTGCTCGTAAAACACGTAAGCCGCCCTGCCGAAACTGATCATCGTTACGACCACCACAGCATCAGTCACGAGCGGCGCGAACAGCCACAGCCGATACCGCCGGAGGAGATGAAGTCCCGCCCCGCGATAAAAGCCCGGCGCGACCGGGGCCGTGAAAAACCATTCCTCGCCCTGCCTGAGCGGCAGCCGCCAGAACCTCCGCAGCGAAAAAAGCCTGAGCGCGAACAGTGCCAGCAGGATCGGGATCACGGGTAAATCCGCCATCACTTCGCCCCCCCTTTCATGAGGCTGCGCAATTCATCGGTCACGATGCCCATAATTTCGGCGCGCGGCAATCCGGCCAGCACCAGCTGCGTCAGCGCCGCCCGCAACGATTTCCGCAACCCATCCTGATTGTTTTCATTCGTCGTCCGTCGCGAAGTCACCACCGCGCCGGAACCATGCTTCACGGTAATCAACCCGTCGCCCTGCAGCTCACGGTAAGCCGTCGCAATCGTGTTCAGGTTCACGCCGAGGTCTGCGGCCAGCTGTCGCACCGGCGGCAGCGTCGTCCCCTCGCGCAACTCGCCCTTCGCGATCAGCGCCTTGATCTCGTCCACCACCTGCTGGTAAATCGGGCGGCGGTCCTCTGTGTCTATCGTGATGTACATAGCTCTTCACCCGGGCCTTCCGGCTACCCCCTGAATTGTCTAGTGTAACCATACACTAGACAATTCAGCCTGGTCAAGAAAAAAGATGGTTCGGCGCTGTGGCATGAGCAGCCGGGGCCGAACTGTCGTGATCCTGTTCAGGCTTGCGCTCTCACGCTCAAGCTGGATAATCCTCTCATCTTTGCTATTACCGTTGATGTGACAGGAGAGGGAGCGAATTAACGAATTCAAGTACTCGCTGTTATCTGATGTTTCCACCTTTTGACTTTCAATCCCTTACCAGAGTGATTTTCGGCACGGACTCGTTCGGCGAACTGGGCCGGCTGGCCGAGGGGCTCGGCTTTCGCCGTACGCTGTTCGTCGCGGATCGCGGGATGATTGCCTGCGGTTACGTGGATGAAGCCGCAAAGCTGCTCGCGCAGTCAGGCGTCGAGGTCTTCACCTTCCACGACTTCGGTGAGAATCCCGACACGGTAATGATTGAAGCCGGGCGCGCATTCGCCGCGCCGCTCGGCATTGATTCGATCATCGGTCTGGGCGGCGGCAGCTCGCTCGATTGTGCCAAAGCGATCAACTTCGTGCTGACCAATGGCGGCACGATGAATGCCTACTGGGGACATGGCAAGGCAGCAAAACCGATGCTGCCGATGATCGGGATTCCCACTACTGCCGGGACCGGGAGCGAGGCGCAAAGCTACGCGCTGATCTCTGACGCGCAGACTCACGTCAAGATGGCCTGCGGCGACCCGAAGGCGGCATTCCGCGTTGCATTGCTCGATCCGCGCCTGACTGTCTCCCAGCCGCACAGGGTGACGGCCACGACCGGCTACGACGCCATCGCGCACGCCGTCGAAACTTTCGTCACCGCAAAACGCAATCCGTTATCGGATCTTTTTTCGCGCGAGGCGTGGCGGCTGCTCGAAGGCAACTACGAGCGCGTGCTGGCCGCGCCCGATGACCTCACGGCGCGCGGCGCGATGCAGCTCGGCGCGTATTTCGCCGGGATGGCGATTGAGAATTCAATGCTCGGCGCGACGCACGCCTGCGCGAACCCCTTGACCGCGCATTATGGGACGCCGCACGGCGAGGCAATCGCATTGATACTGCCTCACGTAGTTCGCTGGAACTCACCCATTGTCGCGGATCGTTATACTGAGCTGTTACAATTATCGGGCAGAGCAACAGCCAATGATGATCCGGGTGAAAGTCTCGCGCGGCGGCTGGAACGACTGGCCGAGGCGGGCGGCTTGCCGCAAAGGCTCGGGCCGGCGGGCGTGCCGAAACACGATCTGCCGGTCCTCGCCGAAGAAGCCGCGAAGCAATGGACGGGAACTTTCAACCCGAGGCGGTGGGACGCCGCCGGAGCTTTGGAGGTCTACGAGTGGGCTTATTGAATGGAAGTCGGAAGTCGGAAGTCGGAAGTCGGAAGGCCGGAATAGTCCTGGCCGGGCTTCTGGTTCTTGCCTCCGGTCTGCTGACGATTGATTTCTCCTCTACCACTTCTGCGCAAGGCGGCAACTGGCCGCAGTTTCGCGGGAATCATCAGTTGACGGGCGTGTCGGCAGCCGCGCCGCCGGCGACGATCAAACTCCTCTGGACTTACGAAGCGGGCGAGTCAATCGAGTCGTCGGCGGCCGTCGCGGAAGGAGTGGTCTTCGTCGGCTCGGGGTCGGGTGACCTGATTGCCGTCAATCTGGACAGCGGCAAACAAGTGTGGAAGTATCACGCGACCAAAGACGGGATCGGCGAATCATCACCCGCCGTCGCGAATGGCGCCGTTTACATCGGCGACCTTTCCGGCACGGTTCATTCTGTCTACGCGCACAACGGCGGCAAGCGCTGGACGTTCAAGACGGGCGGCGAAATCAAATCCTCGCCGGTCGTCGCAGGCGACAGGGTGCTGATCGGCTCATACGACGGCCACCTCTACTGCCTGTCAACGTCCAACGGCTCGCTGCTCTGGAAAGTGAAGACCGATGGCTATGTCCACGCGACGCCGGGCATTTCGAATGGCATCGCTTACGTGGCCGGGTGCGACGAGACGTTCCGCGGCATCCGCATTGCCGACGGCAAAGAGGTCTTCAAAATCTCGACCGGGGCTTATGTCGGATCGTCCCCGGCGATCTCAGGGCAGTCGGCCTACTTCGGCACATTTGATAACAACGTGATGACCGTGAATCTGACGGCGCGGCGCGCGGGGTGGCGCTACCAGCACCCGCAGCGCCAGTTCCCTTTTTATTCGTCGGCGGCGGTGACCGGCGGCAAAGTGATCATCGGGGGTCGCGACAAGATGCTGCACTGCATCAGCGCTGCCACCGGGAAGGCGCTGTGGACTTTCGCGACCAAAGCGCGGGTCGAATCCTCGCCGGCCGTCGCCGGGGGTCGCGTCTACTTCGGTTCGAACGACGGCAGGTTTTACGTGCTTGACCTCAGCAACGGGTCGAAGGTGTGGGAATTCAATGCCGGGGGGCCACTCTCGGCCTCGCCGGCGATTGCCGGCGGGAAAGTGGTGATCGGATCGCAGGATGGCCGGCTTTATTGTTTCGGATAAGAGCCTGTACCAGGGCTTCTGGCAGAAATCACGACGGGATTGTTAACAGTTCCCGGCCTCACTGTGAATTACGCGCAGCACACTTTCTCTACCGGGAATCGCTGTATGCGGAATAACCAGATCAATAGAATCATAACTCCGGCTGTCCTCCGGCTGATCAGTATGGCGCAAAGTCGGGGGGTCAGGGGTCAGAAGGGGGTTCGCCGCGGAGGAGCAGAGAACGCAGAGGCAGCGCAGAGGCTTCCGCTTCTCTCTGCATTTTCTCTGCGTTCTCTGCTCCTCCGCGGTGAAGGAAACCTTCACAATACGTCCTTTGCTCTTGCACTGGCTATACTCTTTATCCTGATCCCCCGAACTCTGGCCGGGCCGGCAATTCCCCAGGAGCCAGTCCTGCGCGTCGAGACGGGGATGCACACGGCAGAGGTCAAGAGCATCGGTGTGGACGCTGCCAATCAGTACCTCGTCACCGCCTCCGAAGATAAGACGGCGCGAGTCTGGGAACTGGCGACGGGCAGGCTCATCAGGACTCTGCGCCCGCCTGTAGGAGCTGGCTCAGAAGGTAAGCTCTATGCCGCAGCCATCTCGCCCGATGGCAGAATCATCGCGACGGGTGGATGGACTGGAGTAGAGTGGGATAAGACCGTCTCAATCTACCTCTTTGACAGGGCCAGCGGGAAAATGCTGCGGCGATTGACGGGCCTGCCCAATGTCGTACTCCACCTCGCCTTCTCACCCGACAACACACTGCTTGCGGCAACACTCTATGAAAAGGGCGTCCGCATCTTTCGCGTTGCAGATGGAACTGAAGCAGGTCGGGACGAGTCTTATGGTGACCAGAGCTATGGGGCGGACTTTGACGGCGGGCAGAGGCTCGTGACCAGTTGCTACGACGGCTTCATCCGACTCTACAACCGGGAATTCCGCCAGATCGCGAAAGCAGCAGCGCCGGGGGGAAAGCGCCCTTACGCCGTGCGCTTCTCGCCGGATGGTAAAAAGATCGCCGTCGGCTACATTGACAGCACCAGTGTCAGTCTGCTTTCCGGTGACGACCTTTCAGCTCTCGACAATCCTGAGACAAAAGGGATAGACAACGGCAGTCTCAGCAACGTAGCCTGGTCTAAAGACGGTGCGGCACTGTACGCCGGCGGCAGGTATGGCCGAAACGGCTCTACTATCATTCGCCGCTGGTCGGCAGCGAACTGGAAAAGCTATAAAGACCTGCCTGCCGCCGGCAATACCATTCTGGACCTCGCCCCGCTCATCGGCGGTGGACTGGCCTTCGGTTCGGCAGACCCGGCGTGGGGCGTGCTGTCGGCTGCGGGAGAGCGCGTCAGCTATCATGTGGGCTGGAAGGCCGACTATCGGGGTAACCTGAGCGGCTTCCAGACAGACAGCACGGGCAATGCATTCCGTTTCAGTTATCTTCAGAACGGCCAGTCCCCTGCTGTTTTTTCCCTCGCCAGTCGCACTCTGAAATTCGATTCGCCAAATGACCCTGCCTTACAGCCGCCACGCACCAGCGCGCCCGGCCTGTCCGTCTCTGACTGGGAAGACAGAACCGACCCCAAACTGAATGGCGCGAAGCTCGCGCTTGAGCAGTATGAAACGTCCCACAGCCTGGCCGTCGCCCCGGACGGGCAGAAATTTCTACTGGGGACGAACTTTTACCTGCGCCTCTTTGATAAGAGTGGCCGGGAGCAATGGAAGCTCACCGTCCCCGACACCGCCTGGGGCGTCAACATTTCCGGCAACGGCAAAGTGGCGCTGGCGGCATTCGGTGACGGCACCATCCGCTCCTATAACCTCAGCGGCGAGGAGCTGCTGGCCTTCTTCCCGTCCGGTGATAAGAAGCGCTGGGTGCTGTGGAACCCCAAAGGCTATTACGACGCCTCGCCGGGCGGCGAGGAACTGATCGGGTGGCACCTCAACAATGGCAGCGATGCGGCGTCCGATTTCTTTCCCTTCTCCAAATTCAGGGCCGCCCGTTACCGGCCCGAGTTGATGGCCAGAATCCTGGAGGTTCAGGATCCGTCAGCGGCGCTGAAGATGGCCAACGCGGAGTCGGGGCGAAAGCGCGAGGAAACAGAAGTCAGGAAGGTTCTGCCGCCCGTAGTAGAGATATTGTCGCCAGCAGATCAGGCGGAGGTTTCCGCTCAGGAAGTGACCCTGCAATTTGTCGTTCGCGGGCCTTCGGCCGAGCCGGTCACCGGCCTCAAGGCTCTGATTGATGGCCGCCCCGCGAGTACGGAGCGCGGCGTCAGCGTGAAGTCGGTCCCGCAGGGGGACGCGCCGCAATCCCTGAGGGTCGTCATCCCGGCCAGGGACTGCGAGATTTCCATCCTCGCCGAAAACAGGTACGCATCGAGCGTGCCCGCGACAATCCGTTTGAAGTGGCGCGGGAAGACCGAAACTGACGAGTTCGTCATCAAGCCGAAGCTATACGTGCTGGCCGTCGGCATCAGCAGGTATGCCAACAAAGACCTGACGCTCGGGTTTGCCGCCAAGGACGCCCGGGACATCGCCGCGACGATGCAGAAACAGAATGGCGGCCTCTACCGTGACGTGGTCGTCAGAGTGCTGACTGACGAGAAGGCAACAAAGGACGACATCCTGGATGGCTTCGACTGGATTCGCAAAGAGACGACGAGCAAGGATGTGGCGATGGTCTTTCTGGCCGGGCACGGGGTGAACGATCAGAGTGGGCAGTATTACTTCCTGCCCGAGAACGCCAACCTTGACAGCCTGCTCCGGACCGGCGTCTCATTTTCCGACATCAGGAACACGGTGCTGTCGCTCGCGGGCAAGGCCCTCTTCTTCGTGGACACCTGTCATTCGGGTAATGTCTTTGGGTCGAGAAGAGGGACGGTTGACATCATGGGCATGGTCAACGAGCTGGCGAGCGCGGATAACGGCGCCGTAGTCTTCGCCTCTTCGACCGGGAATCAGTACTCTCTGGAAGACCCGCAGTGGAACAACGGCGCATTCACCAAAGCCCTGGTGGAGGGGTTGAATGGCAAGGCCGATTTCAGAGGCACGGGTAAGATCTCCATCAACATGCTCGACCTTTATCTCTCCGAGAGGGTGAAGGAGCTGACCAGAGGCAGGCAGACGCCGACCACGACCAAGCCACAAACTGTGCCTGATTTCCCTGTTGCAGTGATCAGGTGACGAAGCGACGACTTCCCAGGTGTAGCGGCAAACTTTCCAGGTTGCTGCTGATCCCAGCCCGGACTGTCAGTGAAGTCAGCAGCAACCTGGAGAACGTTTCTGAAAGGCCTGCTTTTGTCCCCGGAGGGGACAAATTCAATAGCCGTGGGGGAAACCCACGGAGTGCGGGTCGTCACATCCGCCAACCCTGAAAGGGTTGTATCCGCGACACAAATGCGCCCCCTTGCGGGGTCGGGGGCCGTGGCTTCGGCGGTCCGTGGGTTCCACCCACGTCTATTGACTTCGGCCCTTTCAGGGCCAACGGCGGAACTTTTCAGAATCGCTCTGGAAAGTTTGCCGCTACATCGTCAGAAAATCGCTGTCGGGGTGTGAAAGGCATCCCTGATGGGCTGGCAGTCCCGGCAGGCCATCTAAACAGGTATTCACCATGCGGCCCGGAAGAATGAACCTGTCAGTCTGTTTTACTTTTCTCCTCTGCCTCCTGCTGGCGAGCCCGCCCGCCGCGCCGGTGGCAAAGGAAGCGCCCCGAGCGGCAGGCGATGATTTCAAGGTGGAGACGGAAACCGTCGCGGGGCTGCATTCGGCCATCTTCACTACGCCCAGCGGTACGCTCAAGGTAAACCTCCCCGACGACACGTCGGCGAGCGATACGATCACGGGGACTGTTTACGCCGCGCCCGAGGGTAAGGACGAGGCCGAGAAGCAGCAGAACACCGGCGAACTGAGCGGCTACGTGGTGGAAGTCGAGAACCAGAAGAAGCCTGCCTCCGAGAAGCGGAGGAAATGGCTGATCCCCGCCGTGGTCACGGGCGGCGCCATTGCAGTCCTGCTCAGGGATAAGAACGGGAAGGAGGTCGCCAGAGCGAAACTGCCCTGCCAGCCGCAGCCGCCGGCGCCCCCGACGGATTTTCAGCTCCCGAAGAATTTTCAGGCCGGGCGAGCGGTTCAGATCCCGGGGAAGTTTGACGGTGACGCTGAAACGACGACCGTGCGCGTCGGCGGCGTCGAGGCAGACGTGCTGGCAGAATCGCCGCGGAAGTCCGTCGCCCTCACCCCATACCGCGTTCAGGGGCCGACCGAGATCGAAGTGACGAAGAAGGATGTGGTCAGGAAAGGCGAGTGCCGCAGCATCGCGCTCTCCCTCTCGGCCACACAGCTGTCACTCATCAGGGGGCAGCGCGCGACTCTGACCGTCAAGGTTCTGGGGCTGAAAGGAATCACCGAGCCCGTGAATATCAAACTTGTCAATGCGAGTCCGACTGTCATCAATGTGGACGGCGGCGACGTCCAGACCTTTACTATTCGTCCATCTGAGGTTCTGGCCGACGGCACCCATGTTATTACTCGCGGTTTGACCGGGGTTCGCGCGGGAGGATTCAACATCTCCGCAAGTGTGATTTTCTGACCGATGAAAACAGCGGGAACCAAACTCTGACTCCCAAGGGGAGATATGTTCACACGGATAAGAAGGCACTTCTTTCTTCTGGTCATTGCCTTACCCGTTTTTGCGCTCACAGCACAAGCCGAAGACAGAGCCCTGATTGTCGGCGTGGAAAAATACAAAGACCCGCTTGTTCCGCCAACGCCCGGCTGTGTCGCGGATGCGCTGGCGATGTCCGATTTCATCAAAGCGAAATTCGGCTTTCCATCTACAGGCATCAGGCTGCTCCTCAACGAAGAGGCGACCGCCGCCAATATTGAGAACAACCTTCAGCAATGGCTGGTCGCCGGCAGCCGGCCCGGCGACAGAATATTTTTCTTCTACGCCGGCCACGGCTCACAACTCCCTGACGATGATCACGACGAGGCAGACGGCTTTGACGAGACGCTGGCCCCTTATGACGTTGACCCGCTGACCGGCGCCCGGGAGATTCGCGATGATTTCTTCAGCCAGATCATCGCCCGGCTCTCCGGCAGGCGCGCCGTGCTTATTTTCGATTCCTGCCATTCCGGCACCATCGCCCGCGGAGCCCCGGCCTCAGACGGCTCCACTGTCGGCGGAGGCGCCAGATACCTTCCCCGCCCCGACCAGTTCAAGGCACTGACTCATCCGGCTCCGGGCGCGCGCGGCATCGCCGTGGATGACTATCAGGTGACGAGCAGGCCGCCCGGGACGAGGGGGATAAAACTGGGTGGTGATTACGTGGACAGCGATCAGCTGGGCGCCCTTTCCGGCATAGTTATCATTTCCGCCGCGAACGAGAATCAGTCAGCCTACCCGCTCAAAGTCAACGGGGCTTTGCGCGGGGCTCTCTCTTTTCTTGTCACGGACCTTCAGAAAGAAACGTTGTTGACAGTGGACGAACTCAAAGCCCGCCTGCTCAGACAGGTCAGCCTGCTCCACCAGAGTAAGGAACTGCGCGGTGACCAGCAGCCGCAGTTCGAAGTGATCTCCTCCGTCCCTTTAGGCAATAAGCCACTGTTTGCGACCTGGGAGCAGGCCCCGGCGGTGGCGCTGGTCAACCCGCTTTCATCCATCAGGGTCAGCATTAGCACAGGCGAAGGGAAGACGCTCTATCGGGAAGGCGAGAACATCTCTTATCAGATCACGACCGACACCGCCGGGTACCTCTACCTGCTGGTTTTCAGCGAAAGCGATATCGCGACCTGCATCTTCCCCAACGCGAATGACGCTGACAACCGCATCTCCGCCGGGACGATCATTCTCCCCAGAGGCGGCAGGTATGCGTTTCCGGTGGGGGAGCCATTCGGCAGGGATGTGGCCGTCGCGCTGATCTCAAGGGAGCGCCTCAATCTGGGTGAAAAGGAGAACTACAAGTGGTCGGAGGTTTTTGACCGGCTGAAGCTGAAATCCCTTCAGGAAACCCTCGGCCAGTCAATGACCCGCAGGGGCGTGAACATCGTGAAGGACGCGGAGCCCGCCCTGACCGGGTGGCAGGGGGCTGTGATCACAGTCGAGTCAAAGAAAAAATAGGAAGGCATTCAGCTTCCACGAATCACCCTGATGGTTGCGAGCATCGTCGCAACCATCTTCTCTTCACCATCAGTCCGAGCGAAGACATCGCCCGCGCAGACAGTCACTGAACGCCCGGGCCTGATCACTCGCCCGCGTGCAATCATCAGATCACCCTTCGCCGGGGCAAGCAGATTGACCTTGAATTCAATCGTCAGGACGTTGTCACCCTTTTCGGTGAGCGTGTACGCGGCATAACCGCACGC
Organism: Blastocatellia bacterium; assembly: GCA_035652435.1. Lineage (GTDB taxonomy): Bacteria > Acidobacteriota > Blastocatellia > RBC074 > RBC074 > DASRDU01. Next base: position 99,471 of record DASRDU010000178.1, on the reverse strand, counting down.
CGAATCCACAATCGCCGTGACGGCGGCTGCATGCAGAAAGCCGTTCTGCTGCGTCAGGTCATCCCGGAACGGGAGTTGAATTTCAACCTCGCCCGGAGAGATTTTCGCGAGACTCGCGCCGATGCTCGTCATCATCCCCTGCAACGCGAAGCTGTTTCGCACGCGAGCTTCGTAATCAGAGTGTGGAGGATTGAAGTCTGGCATGTTCGTTTCGGTGTGGGGGCACAGTACCGCGAGCGTGAGTGAACGGAATCCCGTCAAGTCCTGTACAGGATCACCGCTCGCTCACGCTCGCGGTACTGTGCCATTTATTCCGGTAACTCTTCCTTCTTCGGCTCGGGCAGCCAGTAGCTGGCGATCAGGCCGACCGCGTAAACCAGCGCCGCCACCGCAGCAGCCGCGTAAGACAGTTTTGTCGCTGGCGCACCGCCCGGCATTGTGAGCGCGATCTGAGTCGTCAGCAGCGCCGCCGAAGTCCCGATCATTCGCCCGCCGATGTTCGCCGCAAAGCTCTCGCCCGTTCCCCGCAGATGCACCGGATAAACCCGCGGCAGATAGTTCCCCCAGAAACTCAGTTGCGCCACCGTAAACAGCCCGGCGAAGAAGATGCCCCATTTCAGCAGCGTCAGGTTATGCACCGCCGGATAAAGGAACACGAGCGGCACGATGATCAGGCCTGGAATCTGGAAGAGCCGAAGCAGCTTCTGCCGCGACACTATCCGCACGGCCAGAAACGCCAGGATGAACCGACCGACCAGCCCGCCGAGTTCCTGAATCGTCTGCACCCCGGCGACCGTCCCCTGAATGACCGCCTGTCGCTGCGGGGGCTTTAGTGTCGGATCAACCTGCACGAGCCCGGGCACGATCTGCGGCAGCTGCTGAATCGCGCCGAAGGCCGCGCCGAGGCTGCACGCAAAGATCAGCGCCGTGACCAGAGTGGTTAGCCGGTACTCCGGTTGAAAGAGCGCGGCGAAGCTCGGGCGCTTGAGCGTCCCGGCGGTTTTCTTCTCCCTCCAGACCGGCGACTCGGGCAGGAAGGGCCGGATGATGATCAGCGGGATGGCCGGGATCAGACCCGAGATCAGGATGTAGCGCCAGTTGTCGTGCCCGCCGTGAATCGCCGGCAGTGATTGTGCAGTCTGTGCAATAACGTACGCCATCAGGCTGACCATAAATCCGCCGAGCGAAGAGAAAGCCTGCGTGTAGCCGAGAATGGTTTCGCGCCGCTTCGGGTCGGTGAACAGCTCCGCCAGCCAGGCGGTCGCCGCCACGAACTCCACGCACACGCCGACGAACTTCGTCGTGCGCAGCAGGAGCAGCATCGGCAGCGAAGTCGCAAACCCGGCGGCGAACGCCGAAAACGCATAGAGCAGAATGCTCCACGTCAGGATGCGCCGCCGCCCCAGCCGGTCGGTCAGGTACCCGCCGAGCAGCCCGAAGATGCCGCCGCACACCGCCGGGACGTAGAACATCAGATCGCGCCAGCGCGCATAATCCGGCGTGCCGAACTGCAACCCGCCCAGCTGTTCGAGCGCCGGTCGTACGATCAGCGGCAGCATCAGCAATTCGTAAGTGTCAAACGCAAAGCCAATGGCGGCGATGATGCAGATCAGCCATTGCACTCTGGTCAGGGGCGGGAGGGGTTCGGATGATAGTTGATTGGTCATGGTGATCCTTTAAGAAAAGAGGAGATTGTCAGCTTACCGGCCCGGCAAGGCGTTAATGCAGGGTTCAATGATTTGCCCGCCTTCAATATATGCCTGCCTGATTTCGATCACATCAGCTTTCCGCCTGACGGCAAAAGCTATTATTCGGTCCGGATATGCGCCTGTGTAATTCTTCAGCAGATGTTCGTCGGACCCGATGTTGATGAAAAACCCCAATGAGTAGCAAAGTAACTCGAACATTTCATCCAGCTTCCTGAAATCATCGACTGCTCCGTCAACGCTCGATTTGCGCTTAAATGCCCAGACCGCATAGTTATTCTCTTTAACTGAGGGTCGAGTTTTCCCCGCTGGGATATGCAAAACAATATCCGGACGCTGACCTGTTCCGTGTCTGCTGCTTTTCTGATACTCCATTTCAAGAATACAAGCATCATCAAGGCTCATCCTTTGATCCAACACGGATTGCAATGCGCAGTAAAATCGCCCGTGATAACCCCGCTCTGTTCTGAAGAATCTCGGATGCTTAACCGACTTTAGAGCATCAATCGTTGCCTCGATAATCAGATCGCGCATAAAGCCCCTGTTTGGCAATCAACCAGCTTTTGCCAGCCCCCTCATCCCCTCGCTCACACTGATCACCGGACGGTAGCCCAGTTCCTCCCGCGCCTTCGCGTCGTTCAGCACGCAATGAGCCGAAAGGATGTGGGCGGTGAAGCTGGTGATCGGCGGCGTCCGCTTAATTCCCAGAGTTCTCCAGACGCTTTCCGCCATCTGCCCCGCCGAACGCGCGAGCCACCGGGGCATTGATCCGACTTTGACCTCAACGCCCTGAGTTGCCAGCAGGCTGGTGATGAACTCTCTGAAGAGATGCACCTCGCCGTCGGTGACGAAATAAGCCTGCCCGCCCCGGCCCTTTTCCAGCGCCAGTTCGATGGCGTGGACGAGGTTGTCAATGTGCGTGGTGCTGGTGCGGTAATTCCCGCCGTCAATCCAGACGAACTGTCTGCGCCGCACCTTCTCCATCAGGATCGGCAGGATCGTCAGGTCGCCCGGCCCCCAGATCATCCGTGGCCGCACGGAGACCGTCTCAAACACGCCCGGCGCGTTCGCCGCCAGCACCAGTTTTTCGGCCTTCTGTTTGGTCCTGGAATAATAGAACGGTGTTTCGGGGTACGGATAGCTCTCGTCCACGTCGACCATATCCTGCCCGTAAAACAGCGCCGCTTCAGTGCCGATGTGGATGAAGCGTTTCACCCCGGCCGCGCGCGCAGCCTGCAAAAGCTGATGCGTGCCCTCGACGTTGACGTGATAAAAGGCGGTGTAAGGCCCCCATTCTTCGACGTAAGCGGCGGCATGGATAACAGCTTCACACCCGGCCAGTGCCGCCTCGGGAACCTCGCCGAGCGAACACCGGATGGTTGCCGCGCCGATTCTGCCGATCTTTTCATCCGAGGCTGCGGAGCGAGACATCGCGACGACCTCGTGGCCCTTGCCGACGAAATGCGCCGTGGCAGCACCGCCAACAAAACCTGATGCTCCGGTGATAAAGAATTTCATAAGGCAGGTTCCCCGTTGATCGTGAACCTTCCACAACGAAGCCCTTCGGGCTTTCATTCAATAGCCGTGGGTGAAACCCAGGGGACGCAGGCCATCATAACCAACCGACCCTGAAAGGGTCGCATTACCTTTCAACTCCACAAATAGTTCTCGTTGTACTCAACGCCATATTTTTCCAGGAACTCGATCAGCTCTTCCTGAAACGTCTTCCTCGCGTGATGTTCCTTCTGTTTTGCCAGATAAGCTTTCACCGCGGGAACCTGCGACTCCTCAATTGAAAATGCGGCGTATCCGTCCTGCCAGTGAAAGCTGGCGAACTCCCGGCCTTGTGTTTTGATCCAGACGGAAGAGCTTTTCTTCGGCTCTTCCACCAAATCACTCAGAGCCATGTTTTTTGATTGCGAGATCAGCAGGTGGACGTAATTGGACGTGCCGCCCGAGGCCAGAAGTTTTGATTCGTGATTTTTGGAAATCCCGCCGAGATAAGCATACAGACTCGGTTCAATCTCCGGCGTGATGAGGCCCTCGCGGTTTTTGGTTGAGAAGATAACGTGAAGGAGAAGGCTGACCAGAGTCTGTGCCATGACGTGATCCTCCCGGTTGTGCCGGCGCGACCCCTTCAGGGTCGGTATGTCTTGCCATCACGATCCGTGGGTTTCACCCACGGCTATTTAATAAATCCCCTTCGGGGATAGAAATGGTGCTGTTCTATTTTGTGAAATAACGTTTGATCGTCATCTCACTCGGCCTTGAGGTCAGGAGCGAAACCACGACCATCAGCAGCGCCGAAATAATTACCATCGGGACGACGGGCAGGAACCCGAGTACCGCAGTGCCTCCGGGCGTGCGGCTGATGACGTACTCGCCGAACAACGATCCCCAGCCGATTTCAGCGCCGGGGGCGGGGGCGGGCACGACGGCCTGGAAGATCGCGACGGCGACGACCGCGGCGGCGGCCCAGAGCGTGCTGGCGAGCGCCCCCCACTTCGTGCTGCGCTTCCAGAAGAGCGCGGCGACGAGCAGCGGCATCAATGCCGAATAACCCGAGAACGCGTACTGCACGGCCAGGTCGAAGATGGATTGCGGCCACTTGAGCGCGACCACGTAGGCGATCACCGTCAGCACGATGACGAAGGCGCGCCCGGTGTGAACCTGCGCCGTCTCGCCGAAGCGTGCCCTGCCCTCATAAAAGGCGAAGATGTCTTCGGTGAACATCGTCGAGAGCGCAAGGATTTGTGAATCGCTCGCCATCACGGCGGCCATTATCCCGGCGCCGAGCAGACCGGCGAGCCAGAGCGGCGCGTAATGTTCGAGCAACCGCACCAGCACGTCATCACCTGCCGCCGTCTGGCGCAATTGAACCTTCTGATCCGGTGAAAGTGTCGCGCCTCCGGTGGCGAGCGCGCGGCGCGCTTCGAGCTTTGCCCGGATCGCGGGAACTTCCACCGCGCGGTTGGCCGCGACGCCCAGGAAGACGGCGGGCAGCCAGATCGCCAGCATGCAGAGCGGGTAAAGCAGGACGGTCTTTTTGAAATGCTGCATCCGCTGCGCCGTCAGGCAGAAGATGATCATGTGCGGGAAGTTGATCGAAGAGAGCGGGATGAACGTGTAGCTGAAAAAGTAGAGCGGCGAAATCCGCTCGCGTGTCAGCAGTGCCGAGGTCGCAGGGGATGCCGACAATTCCTGCACGGCTTTGCCAAATCCGCCCATCCCCGCGCCGATCACTCCCAGCGCAATCGCGCCGAAACAGAGAAACAGAATCGTCTGAAAGGTGTTCACCCACGCCGTCCCGCGCATCCCGCCGAAAAACACGTAGCTCATCACGACCAGCGCGACTATCGCGCCGCCGAACCAGTACGGGATGCGCCCGCCGCTGATCGCGTTGAGCGTCGTCCCCCCGCCCATCACGCCGATGATGATGTAGGGCACGAGCAGCGCCGCCTGCACGACGGTAATCACTGTGCCGATGTGGCCGCACTCCCAGCGGTCGCGGAACATCTGCACGGGCGTCATAAAGCCGTACCGCTTGCCGAGCGCCCACATCCGCGTGCCGATCAGGAAGAGCGAGAGCGGCACGATCAGTGCCGACGACGAAGCCATCAGGCCGTAAGTGACGATGCCGTTGGCGAACGCATGACCCGACGAACCGAGGATCGCAAACGCCGTCATATTCGTCCCGAACAGTGAGAGCAGGAAGACGAATACACCGAGCGAACGGTTGGCCAGAAAATAATCCTCGGCCTCGTTGCGGTGAGTCGAACGGCGGAACGCGAAGATGCCGATGTAGATGACGGCGATGAGATAGGCGAAAACGAAGAGGGCGGGGATCAAGGCCTCGAGTCCTCCTCAGCTTTGGAATGTTCGATTTCCTCTTCGAGGTGAGACGGCCAGGCGTGTCTGACGAGCAGCCACATCAGCACACAAACGGCGAGCGTGAAGCAGACGTGATAAAACAGCCCGACGGGCAGGAAGCCGAAGACGAAAGGCTGCGCCGTCCGCCAGAACCATGTGTCCTGATGCAACACGTACAGCACAATAACGAGCAACACGAGGAGCAGTCGTTTCATGAATTCAGTTCTGCCCTTTGCTGTTTTAGTGAAGGTGAAAAGCTCTGGAAACCGCTGTTGAAGCTGCGTCGTACTATCACACAGTGTTTGCGCAAATTGCAACCATCGCAATCCGCAGCCGGACTGACCCGGTTTCAGATTCGATCAAACTTCGGGACAGCCTGCTTTATCCCTGAACGCGAGATATTCAGAATGCAAAACCACAAACTGTTACGAATCCTCCCTGCCGTCTGTTTCCTGTTTTGTTATAGTGCTTCCCTGGCTGCGTAAACAACTGGCATGATTACGGGACCATTTGAAGATCAGAGGGATGAATGGCTCGAATTGGATCTGACTATACTCAGTTGCAATCATCAAATCGCGCGCGCCTGCGCGAGTGGCAGGACGAACGGCTCCGCGCGCTGCTCGGGGAACTGGTAACGAATCAGTTTTATCAGGAGAAATTCCGCCTCGCGGGGATGGAAATGCCCAGGGTGCGCGGCGCTGAAGAGCTGGGCGGACTGCCCTTCACGACCAAGGCCGAGCTGGCGGCTGAACAACAGGCGCGCCCGCCTTACGGCAGACTGCTCACTTACCCGCTCTCGCGTTATCGCTACCTGCACCAGACGTCGGGGACGACCGGGCGCCCGCTCAGGTGGCTCGATACCGCCGAGGACTGGGAAACGTTTATGCGGTGCTGGGCTGAGGTCTATTGCGGCGCAGGGGTGACTGAAGACGACCTGGTTTTCTGCGCCTTCTCCTTCGGGCCGTACATCAGCCACTGGACGGGCATTGACGGCGCGCGGTACGTTGGCGCGATGGCGCTTTCGGGCGGCGGGATGCATTCGGAACAGCGGCTGCGCGCGATCCTCGATAACCGCTGCACGGCGCTGGTCTGCACTCCGACTTATGCGCTGCATCTGGCCGAAGTCGCTGCGGGCCTCGGCCTCGACCTGCGCGCCTCCGACATCCGCATCACGATCCACGCGGGCGAGCCGGGCGCGAGCGTGCCGAACGTCAAACGCCGGATCGAAGAAGCCTGGGGCGCGCGATGTTTTGACCACGCCGGGGCGACCGAGGTCGGCGCGTGGGCATTCGATTGTCAGGCCGACGACGGCGCCATTCATCTCAACGAGCTTGAATTCATCTGCGAGGTGATTGACCCGCAGACGGGCGAAGCCGCTCCCGAAGGCGCGCGCGGCGAACTGGTCATCACCACGCTCGGGCGCGCCGGGATGCCGGTCGTGCGTTACCGCACGGGCGATCTGGTGGAACTGACGACCGAGCCCTGCGCGTGCGGGCGGACGCTCGCGCGCATCAGGGGCGGGGTGCTGGGGCGCGCCGACGACATGCTGACTGTCCGCGGCGTCAACCTCTACCCGAGCGCGATTGACGATCTCGTCCGCGCCCTGCCGTCCGTCATCGAATATGAAGTGGAGATTCGGCGCGTGTCGGAGATGGACGATCTGCTCCTGAAAGTCGAGACCGGAGAGCCGGACTCCTTCGCTCAAGTGGAACAGGCGCTCCTCGCCGCGTTCCGCGCGCAACTGAACATCCGCGTGAGCATCGCTGAGGCGGCGCCGGGCAGCCTGCCGCGTTATGAATTCAAAGCGCGCCGCTACAAGCGGGTCGCGGAATGAACAACACTGCGGGCGCGTTCCCGGAGGCATTTGGAAAAGAGCGGCGCAAAACTTACAATCAGGGACTTATGACGACAGACACATCGAATACCAGAACCGAAGTCGGCAATTATTTCGTCTCCAACTATCCGCCGTTCTCGCAGTGGAAGCCGGAATACGCCCCCGAAGTGGCTGAGGCACTCGGCCGGCCTCCGCGCACCGAACAGCCGCTCGGCCTTTACCTGCACATCCCGTTCTGCCGCAAGCGGTGCAAGTTTTGTTACTTCAAAGTCTACACGGACAAGAACGCCGCCGAGATCGAGGTCTACCTCAACGCGCTGATCAGGGAGAACGAAATCTACAGCCGCGCGCACGCTCTTCAGGGGCGGCAACTCCGCTTCGCTTACTTCGGCGGCGGCACACCTTCATACATCAGCGAAAAGCAGCTCCGCTACCTGGTGGAGGGCCTCAACAGGCATGTGAGTTGGGAACACGCCGAAGAAGTCACCTTCGAGTGCGAGCCGGGCACGCTCCGCAAATCGAAGCTCGAAACGCTCAAAGAGATCGGCGTCACGCGGCTGAGCCTTGGCGTCGAGCATTTCAACGACGCGATTCTGGCGGCCAACGGCCGCGCCCACCTTTCGCCCGAAATTTACCGCGCTTACGAGTGGGCGCGCGAGGTTGATTTTCCGCAGATCAACATTGACCTGATCGCCGGGATGATGGGCGAATCAGATGAATACTGGCGTGACACCGTCCGGCGCGCGGTTGAACTCGAACCCGATTCGGTGACGATTTATCAGATGGAGCTGCCTTACAACACCGTCATCTCGCGCGAGATGATCGAGCAGGGGCTCGATTCGCCCATCGCCGACTGGCCGACGAAGCGGCGCTGGCTCGATTACGCTTACGAACAGTTCGAAGCGCGCGGCTACCGTGCCGCTAGTGCCTACACGCTCGCGACCACGAAAAAGCCCTGCCGCTTCATCTACACCGACGCGCTCTGGCACGGCGGCGATATGATCGGACTCGGCGTTTCGTCGTTCTCGCATTTCGACGGCGTGCATTTCCAGAACGCTCCCGGCTTTGAGGATTACATCCGCGCACTGGACGGGGGGCAACTGCCGCTCTGGCGCGCGCTGTCACTGACGCCCAGACAAAGGCTGATCCGCGAGATGGTTCTGCAACTCAAGACCGGCGCGCTCGATGCCGACTATTTCCGCCGCAAGTTCGGTGTTGATGTCTGGCAGGAGTTTGCGCCCGCTTACGAACAACTGAGTCGGGATGAAATGCTCCGGCGCAACAACGGGACGATCGAACTGACGCGGCAGGGGCTGCTGCAGGTTGATCACTTCCTTCCGGAATTTTTTGAACCCGAACTGAGAACCGTTCGCTACGCTTAACCCCCTCAGTACCGCGAGCGGTACTGATTCACATTTCAACTGATATGGACTCAAACAATTTTGATGTGATCGTGATGGGCGGTGGGCCGGCGGGCAGCACCGTCGCCAGCATCCTCTCGCGCGAGGGCCGCCGCGTCGTCCTCTTCGAGAAGGAGCAATTCCCGCGCCACCACATCGGCGAATCGCTGATGACCGACACCTTCTGGACGTTCCAGCGCATGGGGCTGCTGGAAAAACTCAAACAGAGCCCGTTCGTCCGCAAATACAGCGTGCAATTTGCCAACCCCGCGGGCAGGGAGTCGCGGCCCTTTTACTTCTTCGAGGCCAACCATCACGAGAGCGCCGTCACGTGGCAGGTGACCCGCGCCGTCTTCGATCAGATGCTGATCGAACATGCCGCCGAACAGGGCGCGACCGTTCATCAGAAGACCCCGGTCAAACAGGTTCTCTTTGACGGTGACCGCGCCGTCGGCGTCGAGGTGCTGATGCAGGACGGATCGCTGCAAAAGTTCCACGCGAAAGTCGTGATTGACGCGACGGGGCAGAGCGCCATCCTCTCGAACAAATTCCGCTGGCGCATGCGCGACCCGAAGCTCAAGAAGGCCGTCCTCTATTCCTATTTCAAAGGCGCGCACCGCGAGCCGGACTTGAACGGCGGGGCGACGCTCGTGCTGCGCACCCAGGTGGGCAGCAACGGCTGGTTCTGGTACATCCCGCTCGAAAACGACATCACCAGCGTCGGCATCGTCGCTGACCCCGAATACCTCGTCAAAGGCCGCGGTCAGGATCTGGCGAAGATCTTTAACGAGGAGGTCGAGAAGTGCGAGCCTTGCCGCCGCCGCGTCGAGGGCGCCGAGCGCGTGGATAAAATTTATTCGATCCTCGATTACTCCTATCGCTCAAAACAGAACGCCGGCAACGGCTTCATCCTGATCGGCGACGCCTACGGCTTCCTTGACCCGATCTATTCCTCGGGCGTGCTGCTCGCGCTCAAAATGGCCGAACTGGCCGCCGATGCGATCCACGACGCTTTCAAGCACGACGATTTTTCGGCCGGGCGGCTCGGGCAGTTTCAGTCCAAACTGGATGACGGCATCGAGTCCATGCGGAAACTCGTCTATGCCTTCTACAACGAAGGCTTCAGCTTCTCGCAGTTCCTGAAGAAGTATCCCGAGCAGCGCGTCAACGTCATCAGCCTCCTGATCGGCGACGTTTTCAGGGAAGGCGTGGATGATGTTTACGGGCCGATGTCGGACTTCGCTGAGATTCCGCCGCCGCTCTGGGAGCAGCTGGTTCGCGCTGAATCTAATGGCAACGCCGCCGGGAATGCGGATTCGCAGGAGACGCTTTCCGCCAAATACCAGTACTTCGATGACCGCGCGGCGGCGCAGAAGCCGCAAGAAGCCTGACCACCGTCTATGCCCAGTTTCAAGCTGCTGATCGCCCAGATCGCAGTGATCCTCATCGTCGCGCGGCTCGTGGGCTGGCTCTTTCGCAGGCTCCAGCAGCCCCGGGTGATCGGTGAAATGGTGGCTGGGATATTGCTTGGCCCCTCCTTACTGGGCTGGGTTGCGCCGGGTATCTCTGCCGCTCTTTTTCCGCCGGAGAGCCTGGGGCATTTGAGTTCGCTCAGCCAGACGGGGCTGCTGCTGTTTATGTTTCTGATCGGCCTTGAGCTGGATCTGAAACAGCTCAGGGAGCTGGGGCGCGCGGCATTAATCACCAGCCAAGCCAGCATCATCGCGCCTTTTATCCTGGGCCTCCTGCTCGCGTTTTATCTTTACCCGCGATTATCCGACCGGAGCGTCAGCTTCACCGGCTTCGCCCTGTTTATGGGCGCGGCCATGAGCATCACCGCCTTCCCCGTCCTCGCCCGCATCCTGACGGAGCGCGACCTGCTGCGCACCAGAGTGGGCTCGCTCGCCATTACCTGTGCTGCGGTCAATGATGTCACCGCCTGGTGCATTCTGGCCGGCATCATTGTGGTCGTGCGCGCTTCAGGCCTGCCGCTGCCCCTGTGGCTGATCGTGGCCGGCCTCGGCGCGTTCATTTTAGTGATGCTGTTTGTGGTGAGGCGCGCCCTGCGGAAGCTTGTCGTGCTTTACGAGAAGCGGGGCGGCCTGACGCACGACAGTCTGGCGTTGATTCTGCTGGTCGTGCTGGCCTCCGGCTGGATCACTGAATCGCTGGGGGTTCACGCCCTGTTCGGGGCTTTCCTGGCCGGGATAGTGATGCCCAGACATCACGAATTGTCGCAGGAGTTGTGGCAGCGCTTCGAGGCCGTGGTCGTGGTGTTGCTGCTGCCGCTCTATTTCGCCTCGACGGGATTGCGCTCCAGTTTTTTCCTGATCACGGGCGCGCGGATGTGGGTTTACTGCGCCGTCATCATCGCGCTCGCGATTGCGGGTAAACTGGGCGGCTCGCTCCTCGCGGCCAGGATGAACGGGATGTCGTGGCGTGAGGCGACGGCTGTGGGCGTGCTGATGAACACGCGCGGGCTCGTTGAGCTGGTCATCCTCAATATCGGCCTTGACCTTGGAATCCTCTCACCCGCGCTCTTCTCCATCATGGTGCTGATGGCTCTGGTGACGACGCTGATGACCACGCCTCTGCTCGCCTGGGTCTACCCCGAGCGGCTGGCGCTGACGAAATTGCGAACTTAATGCCGGGTTGGGTAGTATTTTCATGTGCGCCACGAGATCTTCGGATGACGATCTGAAGATCTCGTTCCGGCTGCGAATCACCCAAACGCGATCTTCCCCCTGAATAAAATTATTAATGCAGTAACTTATGTTGAGAACAATCTGTATTGCCACCTTCCTGCTCTGTTTCACCACTTCCCTCTTCGCGCAAACCACCAGCACGATTACCGGAACCATTCAGGATCAGAATGGTGCGGTCATCGTCGGCGCGAAGGTAACTGCGCGCCATCTTGAGACAAACCTGACGCGAACGACTGTGAGCGACAGTGAAGGGCGTTATGTATTTCCTGATATGAAAGTCGGGAGCTATGAAATCCGTGCCGAGCAGAATGGATTCAAGACGTTTACTCGAAATGACGTCAGGCTGACCCTCGGTGACACGGCGGTTATCAATATTGTTCTGGAGGTTGCCAGAATCAGCGGTGACGAGTTCTCGACTTCGGCTTTACCGGCCGTCAACACTCAGACACAGGAACTCAGCTTCCTCGTCGGTGAACGCGCCATCCGCGAACTCCCGCTGAACGGCAGAAACGTGACCGACCTCGCCCTGCTGCAACCGGGAGTCATCCCCTTCCCGCAACGCGACGGCGGTTCAGCCGTCGCGCACGGTCTCGGGATGACGATCAACGGGCAGGACATCCGCTCGAACGTGTACCTGCTGGACGGCACGCTGCTCAACGATTTCACGAACGGCCCGGCGGGCAGCGCTGCCGGCACGGTACTCGGGACCGAATCAATTCAGGAATTCCGCGTCGAGACGAATTCCTACAGCGCCGAGTTCGGGCGCAATTACGGCGGGCAGGTCAACGCGATCAGCAAGTCGGGTGGCAACAGCTTTCACGGCACGGCCTATGAATTCCTGCGCAATGACAATCTGGACGCGCGCAATTTCTTTGACCGCGAGCCGCTGGGCAAGCCCGAGTTCAAGCGCAATCAGTTCGGCGGGACTATCGGCGGCCCCATCAGGCGTGACCGCACGTTCTTCTTTGTCGGTTATGAAGCCCTGCTCGAAAGGCTGGGCCGCACGGTCGGCACCTTCGTGCCCGATGCCAACGCGCGTCAGGGGATTCTGCCGACCGGCAATGTCACAGTCTCGCCGGTCATCAAACCTTACCTCGATCAGTTCCCGCTGCCGAACGGGCCGAACATCGGCGGCGGGCTCGCGAATTACTACTTCGGGTTCAAGCAGGAACTCGACGAGCATTTCGTGCAGGGGCGCGTGGATCAGAAGTTCAGCGAAGCGCAGCAGGTCTTCGCGCGCTACACTTTCGACGACGCGGATCAGGCACTGCCGACGGACTTCCCGCAATTCCCGCGCTCGTTCATCTCGCGCAACCAGTTCGCCACCGTCGAACACAGCTGGGTAGTTTCGCCGCAGACCGTCAACACGCTGCGCTTCGGTTTCAGCCGCACGCGCATCGGCCAGAACGTCCAGGCGAATCTCGCCCCAGGGTTGCCGCCATTCGTGCCGGGCCGCGACCTCGTCGGCGACATTGACATCGGCGGCATCCCGCGCTTCGGCCCGCAATCGTCGGCGAACCTGAGGCTGACGCAGAATGTTTTCAGCCTCAGCGAGCAGCTGACCCACACGCGCGGCAGGCACGTGATCAAAATGGGCGGGCTCTTCGAGCGGTATCAGGACAACATGGTCAACCCGACCTTCTCGCTCGGCATTTATACCTTTGCCGACCTCAGCAATTTTCTGCGGAATAACCCGCGGCAGTTCGTCGGCCTGACGCCCGAAGCTCAGTTTGACCGTTACTGGCGCTTCACGACGCTCGGCACTTTCGTGCAGGACGATTTCAAGGCGCTGCCGCGCCTGACCGTCAACCTCGGACTGCGCTATGAATTCGCGACCCTGCCGCAGGACAGACGCGACGTGGCGCTGCGCAATTTCTCCGACCCGCAACTGACGCCGGGGCCGCTTTTCAAAAATCCGACTTACAAAAACATCTCGCCGCGCGTCGGTTTCGCGTGGGATGTTTTCGGCGACGGCAAAACCAGCCTGCGTGGTGGGTACGGGAATTACTTCAACACCAACAACCAGCAGAACCTGATTGTGACCGTGACTAACCCGCCCGCAACGCCGCGCCCGGTAATCCCGAACCCGACCTTCCCGAATCCACCGTTCAATCGCGCCGGGACGGTGGCAATCCGCCCGATCGAGTGGAATCTGAAAAACCCGAACCTGCACGTCTACAACCTCAACCTGCAACGTGAGCTGTGGTCGGGCATGGTCGTGACGATTGGCTACGCCGGCTCGCACGGAGTGCATTTGTTGCGCAATACCGACATCAACCACGTCACCCCGATCAGGCAGCCGGACGGCACGTGGTTCTTCCCCGCCAACGCGCCGCGCCCGAACCCGAATTTCGGCGTGATCGAGTTGAAGAAGAGCGACGGCAGTTCGTCATACAACGCGCTGATTTTTGAGGTGCGCAAGCGTTTCAGCCGCGGCGTTGATTTCCAGTCGTCTTACACCTTCTCGCGGACGATTGATAACACGCAGGCTTCGACATTCTTTTCCGACGCGACCAACGCGACGGTCTCGGCGCTGCCCGAGCCGCCGGGCCTCGATTACAACAAGGGGCTCGCGGACTTTCACGCCAAACACAACTACGTTTTCAATTTCACGTGGGAGCTGCCGTTCGCGAAGAATCTGAAAGGAGCGGCGGGCAGAATCCTTGACGGTTGGAATCTGGTCGGCATCGGCCAGGTGCGCAGCGGCAACCCGCTGACGGTCTTCGTGCAAAGCAATCGCTCGCAATCGAAGTGGGCGCCCTCGGCGGCCCCGAACGTCGGCCCCGACCGTCCGAGCCTCGCGCCCGGCTACACTTATGAGAGCGCGGTGATCGGCAGACCGGATCAATACTTCGATCCGAATGCTTTTGTGCTTCAGGCATCCGGCACGCTCGGCAACACCGGGCGCAATGCTTTCATTGGCCCAAATCTCCGCACCTTTGATCTGGCCGCGGTCAAGAACACTCGCTGGACGGAGCGCGTCAACATTCAGTTCCGCGTCGAATCATTCAATCTCTTCAACCGCGCGAATTTCAGCACGCCGGGCATTCAGGTTTTCGCCGGGGCGCCGCTCAATAATAATGACCCACTGCCGTCGTCCGCCGGGCAGCCCGCCACGCTGTCATCATTCGGGCGTATTCGCTCGACGACGACTTCGTCCCGGCAGATTCAGTTCGGACTGAGAATTTCTTTCTGATTCACTGCCGAAACCAGTTCGTGCCGGCCTCTGTCAGGAGGCGGTCTGTGCTGGCTAAAACCTCATTGTGGCTTCGGCGACTGGCGAAACATAACCGCCAACCTCGATGCCATCCGCACCCTGTTCGCCGTGAAGCTGAACGTGGAGGATGCTCGGGCGCCCCATCTTCGTGCCCTGCTCGCTGACAAAGCGCGTGCCCGCGGCACCCGCGACCAGCCCGTGCCTGAGCATGAAGGCGGCCAGCGGCCCCGTCGAGCTTCCGGTCGCCGGGTCTTCAACGACCCCGTATTCGGGGGCGAACATCCGGGAATAAGCCCCACCGGGCGTCGGCGTGAAGACGAACACGCACATCGGCTCCTCCGGCCCGTCCCTGAGTGTCTTCATCCCGGCAAGATCGAGCCACGAGCGATCAACGGCCTCTTTGTCCCGAGCAGCGATGAAAATAGTTGGATTGCCTGCGCTCAATAACTGCGGTGCGATTTCGAGCAGGTCAGCGGGTTCGAGTCCGAGCGCCTGCGCGCACAGCTCCCGGTCGAAGGTTCTGCCCCAGCTGATCGGCGGGGTGGAAAGCCAGATCAGCGGACGTTCGCCCGGCTCGACGCGGATTGGCACCGGGCCGACTTTCTCCTCCAGAATGAAACGCCCGCTGTTTTTCGGGACGATGCCTTCTTCAAGCAACACGAAGCTCGTGCCAATCGTCGGGTGACCGGCGAAGATCATCTCTTTGGTCGGCGTGAAGATCCGGACGCCGGCCGCGCAGTCCGCGCGGGTCGCCGGGCCGACGAAGGTCGTTTCCGAGAGGTTCAGCTCTCTCGCAATCTTCTGCATCGTCGCGCCGTCAATGCCGGACGCGTCCGGGAAAACGGCCAGCGCGTTACCTTCCAGCGGCCGTTCGGTGAAAACGTCTACCACCCGATAGCGGTATGAGCGAAGGCTGTTCATATATTGTCACTCCTGCTGCGTTTCAATTTACGCGGACTCGCTGGCATCACTCACAGCGCCGCTGTAACCATGATCTCCACTTTGAGGTGAGGTCGTGCCAGCCTGCTCTCGACGCAGGCGCGCGCGGGCGGGCTGCCGGGCGTCACCCATTCATCCCACACCGCATTCATCTGGTCGAAAGTTGAGATGTCTGACAGCCACACGTTGGCGGAGATCAGCTTCGATTTATCCGTGCCGGCCTCTGCCAGCAGTCCGTCTATTTTGCCCAGAATCTGCCGGGTCTGGCCGGCCACGTCCGCATTCGGATCGTCAGCCACCTGTCCCGCCAGATATACGGTGTCGCCGTGGATCACGGCCTGACTCATCCGGGGGCTCACCTTGATGCGTTTGATAGTCATAGTCGCCCTTTCACTCCTTTGTCTGCCTGATCGCGGTTGTCCGCCAGATCACCTGTCGAAGTCAACCGCCACCGTGTTGCTGCCGCACACGATGATTCCGACCCGCTCCCCTGATTCGGGCTGGAATCGCCCGGACAACAGCGCCGCGAATGCGGCGGCACCGCCCGGCTCGGCAACGACTCTCAATACTTTCCAGAGGGCCCGCTGCGCTTCGCGGATCGCTTCGTCCGTCACCAGCCGGACGCCGCTCACGTACTTTTTTGCAATCGGGAACATCAGCTCGCCGACGCGGCGAGGGGCGAGCGAGTCTGCCGCGATCCCTCCGGCTTCGGCATCAGCTGGTCGCCCCGCCTCAAGCGCCCTGGTGAGTGTCGGGGCGGCCTCCGGCTCGACGCCAATGATCCTGATCCTGCCGGCATACCACGCGGCGACGCCCCCGATCAGCCCGCCGCCACCGACGGCGACAAGGAGCGTGTCGAGGCTGGGCGCCTGCTGCTCAAGTTCCATCCCGACCGTTCCCTGACCGAGCAGAGTCTCCGTCTGATCGAACGCGTGGACGGGCAGCGCCCCTGACCGGGCCACCCAGGATTCACTCGCGGCAAGGGCGTCGGCATAACGCTCGCCCGCGACGACGAGTTCTGCGCCGTAATCGCGGATCTGATCTGCCTTGGCCGGCGACGAGATGTCGGGCAGGAAGATTTTCGCAGGGATGCCAAGCTTCATAGCAGCGTAAGCGACCGCCACTCCATGATTGCCGCCTGAAGCCGCGACGACGCCGGCAGGCGGGACACGCCGAGCAAGTAGATTAGCGAAAGCCCCGCGCACCTTGAACGAACCCGAATGCTGGAGCAGCTCCAGTTTGAAGCTTACACCGCAGGCGCGGAGGCCGAAGTCGGCGGCACTCGCCTCGACGACCGGCGTGCGGCGGATGTGTGGGGCGATGCTCCGATGAGTTGCCGTAATCTGCTCCCGGCCGATGGCCTCTGCCGGCATCTGTGTCATAATCTGCCTCCGCATGTGATCAATTGTCAGCATTCGCGTTGACATCTTATTTGGGAATTAGCAAAATTGCAATATGACAACTGCCGCAGTAATTCGGGCGCTCGCCAATGAGCGCAGGCTCCAGATCCTGGAGTGGCTGAAGGACCCCGAGGCGCACTTCCCGCCGCAGGTTGACGGCGACCTCGTCAGGGACGGCGTCTGCGTGGTGCTGATCGCCGAGAAACTCGGCCTCAGTCAGCCGACCGCGACCGAACACCTCAAGGTTCTCTCGCACGCCGGTCTCGTCCGGGCGAAACGGATCAAGCAGTGGACGTTCTACCGGCGCGACGAGGCCCGCATCAAAGAGATCAAGAGGGAAATTCTGGCGAAGGTCTGACCCTCCCCGGCACGAGCCATGAGTAATTACACCGACAAAGTTGCTCTGATCACCGGCGGAAGCTCAGGGATCGGCCGCGCGACCGCGCTTGCCTTCGCGCGCGAGGGCGCGAAAGTTGTGATCGCCGCTCGCGGCGCGGAGCGCGGAGACGCCGTGGTGCGCGAGATCAGGGCGGCGGGCGGAGAAGCTCTGTTCGTCCGGACTGATGTCTCACAGGCCGGTCAGGTTGAAGCTCTGGTCGCACAGACAGTCAAGACTTACGGTCGCCTCGACTGCGCCTTCAATAACGCCGCCACGGAAGCGGGCGTGTTCGCGCTGACCGGCGATTTCAGCGAAGAGGAGTTTGACCGCTGCATCGCAATCAATCTCAAGAGCGTCTGGCTCTGCATGAAGTACGAGCTTCAGCAGATGCTCGGGCAGGGCGGCGGCGCAATCGTCAACACTTCCTCGGTCAACGGGCTCGGTGGGGCACAGCAGGGCGCCCTCTATTCGGCGGCCAAAAGCGGAACCCTCGCGCTGACCAAATCAGCGGCCCGCGAATATGCCGAGCGCGGCATCCGTGTGAATGCCCTCGTGGCGGGCGCTTTCCGCACGCCGATGCTCGAAGGCGTGTTCGAGCGGTTTTCGGGCGGCGATCCGGAAGCGGCGAAGGCAGTCGAGTCACAATACGCACAGCTGACGGCGCTCAAGCGGGTCGGGCGGCCCGAGGAAGCCGCCGAGGCAGTCTTGTGGCTCTGTTCCGACGCGGCCTCTTACGTCACAGGCCATTCAATGATCGTGGACGGCGGGATGACGGCGCCGTTCAGATAACCCGGCAATCGCCGCCACGGCAGTTCCCCGCCTTCTCCTGCTTTTATCCGATCCTCCTCGCAACTGGACTTCGGCCTGTGGCAGTCGCTATCATCCCCCTGTCATCTCGCCCCGCAAGTATCATGCAATAACCACCAACGCTGATCTGACTGCTGCGGGCAGCAGTCGTCAGCCGGAAACCATGAGGCACATATGCTGCGCACCAGGGCCGCTGCTCTGTTTCTTCTGACTATGACTCTGATCTCATCAACATTACCCGTGACTCCACAGAACGCCGTCGGCGACCGCATCAACCCGCGTAAAGGCGGCACGCGCTCCGTCGTCAGAGCGATGAACGGCATGGTCGCCACGAGCCAGCCGCTCGCCTCCGCCGCCGGCCTGCGCATCCTGCAACAGGGCGGCAACGCGATTGACGCCGCCGTCGCCGCCGCCGCCGTGCTGTGCGTCGTCGAGCCGATGATGGTCAGCCCCGGCGGCGACCTCTTCGCGCTCGTCTGGGACGCGAAAAAGAATGAGCTGAAGGCGCTCAACGCGAGCGGGCGCGCGCCCAAAGCCATCAGCATTGACGAGCTGAAAAAACGCGGCATCACGAAGATGCCTGAATACGGCATTCACACGGTCACCGTCCCCGGCGCCGTTGACGGCTGGGCGACGCTGCTCGACCGTTACGGCACAATGAAGCTCTCTCAGGTGCTGCAACCGGCCATTGAATACGCCGAACGCGGGTACCCGGTCACCGAAATCATCGGCACGGAATGGCAGACCGGCATGCAACACAAGGATAACGCCGACTTTGCCGCGACCTTCCTGCCGAATGGCCGTCCGCCGGCCATCGGCGAAATCTTCACCAATAAAAACCTCGCCGCCACGCTCAGGAAGATCGCCGCGGGCGGGCGCGACGTTTATTACAAAGGCGAGCTGGCTGAAAAGATCGTGAAGTTCGCGCGCGCGCAGGGCGGCTTCCACACGATGCAGGATTTCGCCGACCACAAATCCACGTGGGTCGAGCCGATCAGCACGACCTATCGCGGGTATAAGGTGTACGAACTGCCGCCGAACAATCAGGGCCTGGCGGCGCTCGAAATGCTCAACATTCTGGAAGGCTTTGACGTGAAGCGCCTCGGCCACAACACGGCGGAATACCTGCACCTGCTGGTCGAGGCCAAGAAGCTCGCCTTCATTGACCGCGCGCGCCACATCGCCGACCCGGCCTTCTATCAGGCCCCGCTCGACAAGCTGCTCTCGAAGGATTACGCCGCCGAGCTTCGCAAACGCATTGACACGAACCGCGTCTCGGCCGAAACGGCGAACGGCCCGCGCGGCGGCGAAGACACGGTTTATTTGACCGTCGTGGACAAAGACCGCAACGTCGTCTCATTCATCCAGAGCATCTTCAGCGCCTTCGGCTCGGGTCTGGTGGCGGGCGATACAGGCATCGTGCTGCACAACCGCGGCGCAGGTTTTACGTTCGACCCGGATCACCCGAACCGCATCGAAGGCGGCAAGCGCCCGTTCCACACGCTCATTCCCGCAATGGTCTTCAGGGATGGCCGGCCCTGGCTCTCGTTCGGCGTGATGGGCGGCGATATGCAGGCGCAGGGGCACGTGCAGGTGCTGCTGAACCTGATTGATTTCGGCATGGACGTGCAGCAGGCCGGCGAGCAGCCCCGCTTCCGCCACTTCGACAACGGCCTCGCGCTCGAATCGGCAATCGGCGCGGACGTGCGAAAGGAGCTTGAACGCCGCGGCCACAAGCTGACTTTCGCGCCCGGCTCATTCGGCGGCTATCAGGCGATCATGATTGACCCGCAGACCGGAGCGCTCGCCGCCGGGTCTGATCTGCGCAAGGACGGGTGTGCGATTGGGTGGTAACAGCAGCATCAGCTTCAAAACGTGAATGAATCGTTTATGAAATTGCCCGCATTCAGATACCATCCCGATCCTCTGGCAACTGGCAGTATTGAAGCACGCGAGATTGAATGCGTTTGCTGTGGCAAAACCAGAGATCACGTTTATGCCGGCCCGGTTTATGCCGAAGAAGATCTGGATGAATCAATTTGCCCATGGTGCATTAGCGACGGTCTGGCACACGAGAAGTTTGATGCCGAGTTTACAGATTTATCAGGCATCGGAGGGTACGGAGACAGAAAACAAACGATTCCTCAAATGATTGAAGAGGAAATAGCCTGGAGGACACCGGGCTTCAGCGGATGGCAGCAGGAACGCTGGCTGGTTCATTGTAGCGATGCCTGTGCTTTTCTGGGGCCTGCCGGGAAAGAAGAGGTTGAGGCTTTTACAAATAAGGAACTGCTGAACTCTCTTCAGGCTGAGTCGGAAATGGACGACGGCGAATTCAGGGAGTATTTCAACTCACTACGCAGGGATCACGGGCCGACTGCATACATTTTTAAGTGTCTTCACTGCGGTCAGCTTCTCGGTTATTCAGACTGTCACTGACTCTGGCAGGTCAATCTTTCAGCCCGCGGAGCGGGCGGTGAGAATAAAGCCCGGGGTGGGGCGTTTTTCGCGGCCCCCCGGGACAGGTCATCGAACCGCGCGAGCCTGCGGAGGCGGGCGACAGACGCTGGAGAAATCAGCCATGCCCCAATCCTATATCAATCTGATTTACTACATCGTCTTCTCCACCAAAGACCGCGAACCGTTCATCACCGATACCCATCAATTCAGATTGCACGAATACATTGGCGGCATCGTGCGTGGGCAGGGCGGCATTGAGCTGGCGATTAATGGCATGGAAGATCACCTTCACCAGCTGGCAAAGCTACGACAGGACAAGGCGCTCTCGGATGTGATTCGTGATCTGAAGGCCAGCGCGTCAGGCTGGATGCATAAAGTATTTCCTGACGCGCAGGATTTCGTGTGGCAGAACGGGTACAGGGCGTTCACCGTCAGCGCGTCGCAGGTTGAAACAGTGCGAAGGTACATTGCCAACCAGCAGGCGCATCATCAGGAACAATCGTTCAGAGATGAATTCGTGGAGAGGCTGAAGCTCAACGAGATTGAATTCAACCCCGAATATTTGTGGAAATAATCGGCCCTGCCGTACGCTCTGTCGCCCGCCTCCGCGGGCTTGCGTGATTTTGTGATCCGTTCCACGGGGTTCCGCTGGCGCTCCACCCCGGGCTTTATTCTCCACGCCCGCTCCGCGGGCTGAAGAGCGTTTTGCGACAGTCGCAATTTCAGTGATCTGATCTGACATCAGGAAGGGTAATGTTCAGAGCCATTCCACTACTGCTGACTCTGTTTGTTTTGTCGTCGGTGCAAACAGAAATAACCGGTCAGCCCGGGCAAATAGTAATCACTCACGTCACGGTCATTGACGCCACCGGCGCGCCTGCTCAGCCCGACATGACCGTGATTATCACCGGTGATCGCATCACAACGATTGGCAAATCGAAGCTCGTCAAAATTCCGCCGGGCGCGGAGGTCGTGGATGCGACGGGGAAATTTCTGATCCCCGGCCTTCTGGACATGCACATTCACCTGACGATCATTCCTGATCGGGTGGTAAGCCGCGAAGTGATTGTGCCGCTGCTCGTCGCTTTCGGCGTCACCGGCGTGCGCGACATGGGCGGCGACTGGCAGCGCATCGAGCAACTGCGCAGGGAGATCGCCGACGGCACGATCACGGGTCCGCACATCATCGCGCCGGGGCCATTCGTTGACGGGCCGCAGCAGGCAAATAACGTAACGCTGCCGGTCAGCACCGAAGACGAGGCGCGGCTGGCGGTGCGCAAATTGAAAGCCGACGGCGTGGATTTCATCAAGGTTCAGGCCACCCTGTCGCTGCCGCTGTGGCGGGCGGTCATTGACGAGGCAAAGAAACTCGGCATCCCGGTCGCCGGTCACATCCCCGAACGGATCAGCGCGTTTGATGTCGCCCGCTCGACGCAACGCAGCGTCGAACACATCTCACCCGTGATCCCCGGCGACGCCGGAGTGCTGCTGGCCTGTTCGGGCAAAGAGGCGGAATTGCGTAACGAGTTACTGGAGATCGGACGCCTCGGGCAGCAACCCAATGCTGACCGCCGGCAGCTTCGCGAGCGTCAGGGCGCGCTCATGACTCAGATGGTCACGACTTACGACCGGAAGAAATGTACGGGCCTGCTCGCGCTGCTCGCAAAGAATCAGGTGTGGGCTGTGCCGACGCAGGTCTTCGGCAGGAAGTTCTCGCCGCTTGATTCAAATGATCACCCCAAAGATGATGCGCTCAGGTTCATCCCGCTTTCGACGCGCACCCGCTGGGATCAGCGAAGAACTGTGGTCATCAAAAACAGCACGGCGGGAGATTACGCTTTTCGCCGCAGCCTCTTCGAGAAATCACGCGCGCTGGTCGGGGAGATGCACCGCGCCGGAGTGAAGCTGCTGGCCGGCACGGACGCGATTGACGGGTACGTCGTGCCGGGCCTCAGCCTGCACGAGGAACTGGCGCTGATGGTCGAGGCCGGGCTGACACCGATGGAGGCGTTGCAGACTGCCACGCGCAACCCGGCAGTCTTTTTCGGCAGGCTCAATTCACAAGGCACAATCGCGAAGGGTAAAATCGCCGACCTCGTGCTGCTCGACGCCGACCCGCTGGCGGACATCAGCAATACGCAGAAGATTCATGCTGTTATACTGGGCGGCAAACTGATCACTCAGGCGAAGCGGCAGGAGATGCTTTCGAGGGTCGAATCTTTTGCCAGCAAACACTGACAGGCAGGAATATCACTGAATGAACCCGGTCGAGCCGATCATCGTCGCGGACACTTTCGCCGCGCTTCACGCTGAATTGCTTTCATTGCTCAGCAGCCTTTCCGCCGAGGACTGGGACAAGCCCACCGTGGCCGGCGCCTGGACGGTCAAAGACATCGCCGCGCACCTGCTCGACAGCGACGTTCGGCGGCTGTCGTTTCAGAGGGACGGGATGCCGCTGCTCGGGCCGGACTCGGCGATTGATGGTTATCGCGACCTCGTGGACTTTCTGAATCAGCTGAATGCCGAGTGGGTCAGGGCGGCGAAACGGATCAGCCCGAAACTGCTGATCGAGTTCCTCGCCGTCACGGGCGATCAGGTCGCCGGGTTATTCAAATCGCTCGACCCGGACGGACCCGCGATCTTCTCCGTCGCGTGGGCAGGCGAAGAAGTCGCTCCCAACTGGTTCGACATCGCGCGCGAATACACTGAAAAATGGCATCACCAGCAGCAGATTCGCGACGCCGTCGGCGCCCCCGGCCTGGCCAGCCGCAAGTGGCTCTTCCCCGTTCTCGACACTTTTCTCAGAGGGCTGCCGCACACGTACCGGGACGTGAAGGCCGATGACGGGGTGAGAATTCTTTTCACCGTGACCGGCGAGGCGGGCGGCGAGTGGACGCTCGCACGAGGAAACGGCGTGTGGAAACTTTACGCCGGCAGCTGTACGGACGCGGTCTGCGAGGTGCGGCTGGATCAGGACACAGCCTGGCGCATGATGACCAAAGGAATATCTCGGGAAGAAGCCGCCGCGCGCGCGGAGATCACGGGCAGGAAAGAATTCGCACGGCCCTTCGTCGGGATGCTGGCAGTGATGGCGTAGTGGAAACGATCAGTGAATCAGACGTGAGCGCGATTGTCGCGGCCGGCGAACGTATTCTGTCCGAGCGGCTGGGACGGGGCGTCAGGCTGCGTGCAGGCGAGGTTCATCATACGGGCAAAAGCACCGTCGTCAGATGCCGCCACATCAACCCGCCGGATGATTTGCCTGCATCCTTCATTGCCAAACGTCCGGCACCTGACCGGGACGTTCCTGCCGCACACAGTTCCGCACTGCTGAGTGAGTGGGCGGCGCTTGAGCTGCTCACACTGCTGTCAGATGGCCAGCCTGTGGCTCCGCGCTTCTACGGCGGCAATCTGAAAGCCGGCGTGATCGTCATGGAAGACCTGGGCGATGACGCGGGCTCAGACACACTGGCGCTGGTCAAAGGGAACGACCCGGCACGCGCGGAAGCGGCGCTCGTCGAACACGCCGCACTCATCGGGCGGCTGCACGCCCTCTCCGCGGACGGGATCGCCGATTATCAGCGCATCAGGGAAAGGCTGGGGGCAGCTCGGGCAGTTACGGGTCTTTTCGCTCATCCATGGCCATCGGCGCGATTGCAGAAATCTGCCGCAGGTGAAATCAACTCGGTCATTAAGGCTTATCAGACGATACTTGAATCAGTCGGCATCCGGGCGCGCGAAGGAGTGCGTGAAGAGATCGCGCGGGTGAGCGCCGCAGTTGAAGAAGAGCCCGGCCCTTTCCTCGCGCTCTGCCAGGGCGATCAGAACCTGCCCGGAGGCTCACGGCGCTGCGACGGACGGTTGCGGTTATACGATTTCGATTGCGGCGGTTTTCGCCATGCCCTGCTCGAAGGACTCCCCGGGCGCCTGTCGTGGGGCTGCGTGATGCGCATCCCGGATCGCGTCATCGAACGAATGGAACCGGCATACCGGCGTGAACTGGTAAAAGGCTGCGCCGTCGCGGCGGATGACGACGTGTTTCATCGCGCAATGATCGAAGCCGCCGCGCGCTGGCACGTCTTTCAGGTGCTGTCGCGCCTGCCCGACTGCCTGACCGTGGATGCGACGCGCGGCCCGACGACGCGACGCCAGCAGTTCCTCGCATGGATGGATGGTTTCGCGGGAATGACGCGGGAATTCGGCCTGATGACGGCCCTCGGCGACGCCGCGCGTGAGCTGGCCGCACGAATGCACGAGCGGTGGCCCCCGGAAGTTCATCCGCTGCCGGTGTACCCGGCCTTCCGCCATGAATTACAATGAGCGGCGGTGCCCATTCCTGTAAATCGTCAACTGAGCTGATGAACTGATTATGAATACACATCGCATTCTGTCTCCGACTCTCTTCGTTCTCTTCTGCGCGGCGCTGCTCTGCCCCGTCATCACGGTGGCCGATGACTGGTCACGATTCCGCGGGCCGAATGGTACGGGCGTTTCACACGCGACGAACCTGCCCGTTGAATTCGGGCCCGAGAAAAACGTCGTCTGGAAAACGCCTCTGCCGCCGGGGCATTCTTCGCCTGTCCTCGCGGGCAACCGCATCTTCGTGACCGCGCACACGAAGGAGAAGGAGAGTTACAAACTGCTCGTCATCTGCCTCGACCGCGCCACCGGGAAGATACTCTGGCAGCGCGAAGTCCCGCGCACGCAGAAGGGCCGGTTGCAGAACGTCAACGGCCCGGCCTCGCCGAGCCCCGTGACCGACGGCGCGAACGTCTACGCCTTCTTTCAGGACTTCGGCCTCGTCGCCTTCACTGCCGAAGGCAAAGAGAAATGGAAGCTGCCGATGGGGCCGTTCAATATGTTCTACGGCTTCGGCGCCTCACCGATTCTGGTTGATGACAAGCTGATCCTGCCCGTGGATCAGGACCTCGGCGCGCACCTGATCGCGGTTGACAAGAACACCGGCAAAGTGAAGTGGAAGACGGAGCGGCCCGAAGTCATCTCCGGCTATTCGACGCCGACGCTCTACCAGCCGAAGAGCGGGCCGAAACAGATTCTCATCCCCGAATCATTCCAGCTCTCCGCCTACTCGGTCGAGGACGGCAAACGCGTCTGGTGGGTGCGCGGGCTCGCCTGCGAGATGAAGTCGGTGGCGAGTTATGACGACGAATACCTGTACGTCAACGGCTGGGGCTTCCCGCAGAACCAGCCGGGTCAGCAGGTGAAGACGATTCCGTTCGCCGAAGGGCTGGCCCGCTACGACGCCAACAAAGACGGAATCATCGCGAAGAGTGAGGTCTCCGGCGGCGAGCAGATGGATCGCCTGTTGAAAGCAGCATTTGAGGCCTTCGACCTTGACCGCGATGAGAAGCTGAACGCGAAGGAGTGGGAAATCTTCCGCGCGATGCTGGCTGCGGAAAACGGGCTGCTCGCGATCAAACTCGGCGGGCAGGGCGACATGACGGCGTCGGCCATCCGCTGGCGCTATCAGCGGCCCGTGCCGCAGGTCCCTTCCACAGTGCTGTATCAGGGCGTGCTGTATATGGTCAACGACAGCGGGATTCTGATCTCGTTTGATCCGGCGACCGGCAATGTCATCAAACAGGGCCGGCTGAAGGGCGCGATTGATAAATACTTCGCCTCGCCCGTCGCGGCCGACGGCAAAATCTGGCTGGTCAGTCAGGACGGCACGATGTCTGTGGTGACGGCCAAAGGCGAGTGGGAGACGCTCGCCGTCAACTCGCTCGGCGACGAATGCTTCGCCACGCCCGCGATTGCCGACGGCAGGCTGTACATCCGGACGCAGGGCATGCTTTACTGCTTCGGCAAATGAAGTTGCATCACCAAAGCTGTATCAACATCTCCTGATCCCAGGGGATTTTGTGGGGGAGAGAATTTCTTCAGCGCCAGAGGCGCGATATGTTTATAGCCGGGGCTGGGGAAAACATTCCCAGCTCCGTCAGGAGCGGCATGTGTGGCTGCGGGTGTCGCTCCTGACCGCAGCTGGGGCGGTTCATTGGCACGGTTTGCTATAAACATTGCGCGCCTCCGGCGCTCAGGAATCACCGAACCTCAAAATCCCTGGGGATCAGAACATCTCAAGCGAGTAACCAGTCTTTCTGAACACAACCTATGATGAACAAGGAGAGGAGTAATTCGATGCTCTGGGTCGTCTTTGCATTTGGTGCGGCTCTGTCCTGGGGAATCTACGGCGCGATGCTGCACCAGGGGCAGAAAGAACTCGGCAACCCGATGCGCGCGCTGCTGTGCGTCGGCATCGCCTATTTTCTGATCGGCATTCTGGTCCCGGTCTTCACGCTCGGGGCCCAGGGGAACCTCGGCGCCGCGGGCTTTAACCTGAGCGGGACAGCGTGGGCGACGATTGCGGGCGCGCTCGGGGCGATTGGCGCGGCCTGCATCATCTGGGCGTTCAAGGTGGGCGGGCTTCCGAATTACGTCATGCCGCTCGTGTTCGGCGGCGCGCCGCTGATCAATGTGATAGTCACGATGATCCTGCACCCGCCGAAGACCGCGCCGAACCCGCTGCTCTATGTCGGCTACCTGCTGGCGGTGGCCGGCGTGACGCTCGTTCTGTATTTCAAGCCCGCGTCGTAAATGATCGCCGCCCGCCGAGAAGTGCGCCCGGGGGCCGTTCACACTTCTCCCACTGTAATCATCGCGGCGGTGGCTCTCTTTTTCAGCGAGCGGTGATCCTGCTGACTCCTCATGACTGGTCTTCCCGAAACACTGGGGGAAGACCGGTCATCGGCTGAATCCTTTCACTTCACCCGCCTCAGCATACCAGGTCGTTCTCCTCCGTCAGGTCATCGAATTCCGGCTTCTCCCAATAAATCAATTCGGAAGCGTAGTGAATGGTTCGCTGCCCCTCCAGCACCTTCTGCCCACAAAACTCGCATTCGATCCAGGGATAGAGCCTGACGACAGAATCCTGGAATTTAACTTCATAAACAGCCTGGCAGCTCTCACACTTGACCAGAATCATACACCCTCCTTCCCCAGGTAGCATTGGTCTGAATTGCAAGCGACGTTCCAGTGATTGCCATCATCAGGCGTGATGGATAAGGCTGGGGAATGCTGTCACTTCCGATTTGTTTTCCGGGATTTAAGGTGCGCGGTGTGTAAGATTTTCCATCCGGAACAGTACAACCTCGCCCCATCAGGCAGTCACGCCTGACCTGAAAGGAATTCCCGGTGGCATGAGTGTTCAGACCTGACAGCGTGAGGCGATCTTTCACCAGAATGCAGCGGCAGGCCAAATCATCGTGAAACCGAATTGCCCTTTTTCTCACATGATTACGGGGTAGTGCTGTTTGTCAGTGCCGCAACGCAATTAACCTCGGAGAAAGAAATGTTTTTCGGTTTCGGCTGCTGCGTTTGATCAGACGATCCGGGATTAACTGATTGCGACACGACAAGACAGCCACCCCTGAGAGAGATTCATCCTGTGACAGATCCCCTCCCCTGTCGCCGGCTGTTGAGGATCCAGCCTCCCGGGCCGGTGTGCGATTAGCGTTGTTGTCAGTAGTTGGAGTGGAGGTATCTGATGGTCTCGCGTGACAAACAGGTTCTTGTTGTCGAAGACGACCTGGACCACCGTGAACTTGCAACTCTGATGTTCGAGATGTGGGGCTGGCAGGTGACTACGGCTGCCACGGCGGCCGAGGGGCTCAGGCAGGCCGCCGGCGGGCGCTTCGACCTCCTGCTGCTCGATGAAGGATTGCCGGACGGCTCCGGGATTGACCTCGCCCGCCAGATCCGCGTCTTTGATCAGAGAACGCCGATTATCTTCTTCACCGCCAGTGCATTCCCCCAGGACAAGGAGCGGGCGCTCGCTGCCGGGGCGCAGGCCTACATCACCAAGCCTTTCGATTACGACGAAATCCGGCTGACAGTCGAACACCTCCTGTCGGGCGTGATCTCATCGCTCTTCGACCACTGAGGCATCCGAATCAGTACCGCGAGCGGTTGCGAGCGTGGCTCCCGGATCAGGCCGACTTTGGGAGTCACGCTCGCTACCGCTCGCGGTACTGATCTCCGGCAGCACGCTTTCCAGATTGTCCAGCACGATCAGCGTGGGATGATCGCTGAGCGCACGCTCGATGGGTTGCCATGCCTTTTCCAGATCGTCATTAAGCCCGACATGAAATTTGTCACCTTCGGGCAATAGTTGCTGCCCCAGCCTGATGAGTACGCCGCGGGCATCGGTGCAATGCTCCCTGATGAACGGATCAAAGGTGACGAACGCGGCGCGGCGGAAGCGATTGGTGCGCACCAGCCAGCTACCAGCGCAGATCATCGGCTTCGATGGGGCCGAGCGGCGCAGTGAAGATGAAGTCCCGGCTGTCAGCGGCGGGCCTGGCCGGGTCGGCAGGATCATAGGTCAGTTGCGCTGTCGCCCTGGCGCGCCACTTGCCCTCGACAACTTCCTCAATGCTGGCGCCCTTCAACTTCAATTTCAATTCAGCCACCAGGCGCGGCGGAGGCTCGTTCATGGCCTGCTTGTCGTCAGGCAAACGTTCACCGAGCGCGGCCAGAATCTGCGGCAAAGCTTCGCTGACGCCGCCGGTCCTGAGTTCGATCCGCACGCCGACAGGCTCTTCATCAAACCAGTTTTCCAAAGCCGAAGGCTCAATGCCGGGTAAGTGGAGCGGAATCACGCGGTAGCCATCATCCTGGCGTTTCTTCTCGACTTTAAGCGCCTTGCTGATCTCTTTGCGCACCCAGGGCGAGTTGATGGTGTTGGGGCTGAGTACGACGATGACCTGCCGCGCTTGTTCGATAGCCTCGTTGATTTCCCGCCCGAGTTTATTGCCACCACGCAGGTCGCGCGAATCAACCCAGACGGTTAAGCCCTGACCTGCGAGGGCAAGGCGCAGTGCTTTGACAAACTCATCGTCCCTGCTCGCGTGAGAAATGAAGATGTGATCCGATTCGGGAGCTGAGCCGGGCATGGAAGGTCTCCCTTGTTCGTCTCCGACTTATACCAGGGTCAACAACCGCCATGTGCCCATTGAATTTTTGATACGGCCATTCTAAGCAGCGGCTGAGGCGAGGGCAAGCCTGGTCTCACGAGCCCTGCTGCCGTATCACGGGCGATCAATTTCGTTCGGGTTTTTTACTCAGGGTGCAGTGTTTTTTTGTCGCGCCGGACGAAATAGCAATATAAGAGAGATGAAGTCCGGAATTGAACTGGCGCACAACTCCATTAATTAACCAGCGCATCCGGCAGGTTCGTTTTGCTTTTTCAGGAATCAGGCTTACAGTACACGCACGTACCTGACCGCGAGATGCCTGCCGCCGAGCAAAAGGCGACGTGGATTTGAAGGACGCGCCAGATAAGAATTAAAAACTGTCAGCTCTCATAAAAACCGGCTTGCTGTATGACGCCCCACTCCCCCAATCGCTTATTCACACTTGCTCTATTATTCCTCTGTAGTCTCTGCCTGCTGCCCGGGCCATCAACTCGCGCCCTGAGCGGTCATTTCCGGCCCGGCATCAACCGGGCCGTCGCCGCCGCGCAGACCAGTGAGACGATCCTCGCTTCGGCGCAACTGCTGCGCGTGAGCGGCAGCGGTCAGGTCAGGGTGGACAGCGCTCTATTACTCGACCAGGGCCGCACGGGCGCTCCAGTCATCTTCGGGCCGCCCGATGAACTGGATTACCTGATCCTGTACCTCTCGGGCATACCCGGTACGTCAGACGGCGATCTTACGGGCCGGGTCCGCCTGATCATCGGCGGCGTCGAGATTGTGCCGCAGTTTGCCGGGCCGACGCAGATCAACGCGCTGCTGCCGCGCAGTCTGGAGGGGCGCGGGAGGATCGGGCTGCTCATCTCCGTGGCGGGCAGCGGTCAGCCGGCAGTGCAGGTCGCTGAATTGCAGTTCGGCGTCGCCTCAGGCAGCGCGCCGCAGATCAACAGCTTCGATCAGTCACCGGTACTCGCCGGGACCACGCTGATGATCCAGGGGAGCGGCTTTGCCTCCGACATCCAGGACAATCTCGTGCGGATGGGCGAGGCCCGGGCACAACTGAAAACGGCCCTGCCGACCGAACTCGCGGTGCTGATCCCGTTCGGCGCTTCAAGCGGCCCGTTCACCGTGCGCACCCCGGTCGGCGAAGGGTTCAGCGGGAACCCGCTCCGCATCCGCACTTCGGTCAGCGGCTTCGTCGAGAACACCGCCCGCGAGCCGCTCGCCTCGACCAGAATCACTGAGGTCACTTCGGGCCGCGCGATTGAGAGCGCGGACAACGGGGCCTTCCTGCTGCCCGACCCGCTCACGGGGGCCGCGCTGTTTGAATTCGACGGCACCTCGGTGCCCGGATCGGTCCCTTACCCGAAAGTGACGCTGAAAGTGCTGGTGGGCGCGGATCGTGATAACCCATTCTCCCGTCCCGTCGCGCTGCAACCGGCGACCGGCCCGACACTGAATCTTTCCGGCAATGGCAGCTTCGGTTTCGCCGGTGGCGAGCCGGCGGGCAGCGAGGGGCCTGCTGCGGAATCAGCGGTCGGGCCCGGCGAGGCGGTTTATGCCGCAGCGGGGCTGAGCAATTATCAGCTCACGACGCACGGCGTCACCTTCAGCCTGCCGCGCTCCGCCACGGCACGGTTCCCCGACCATTCGAGCCGGGGCCGCGTCACGCTGACCTTCGTTGATAACGGCAGACTCCCGACCGCCACCGGCCCTGGGATTTTCAGTTCGAGCATCGTGCAACTGACCCCGTTCGGGGTGAAATTCCGCCCGGGCGGACAACTGATCTTCCCCAACAGCGATAATCTGCCGGCCAATGCCGAAGCACAGCTCTTCAAGCTCGATCAGACGCCTGGTAGTCCGACCATCGGGAGCTTCATTGTGGTCGGCAAGGCCTTCGTTTCGCCCGACGGCTCGCGCATCCTGACGGGGGGCAACGCGATCACTGAGACCGGGATGTACTTCGTCACGATCCCGCGCCCGGTTACGACGCTCGTCGGCCGCGTGGTTGACCAGACGGGGCAGCCGCTCGGCGACGTGATCGTCACCGCGCGCGGTCAGGAGACTCTGACCGACGGTAACGGGGGATTCATCCTCGAAAATGTCGTTGCCACCACCTCATCTTCCTCTGCCCCCGCATTACCAGAGCCATTTCTGGCAGACAGGCAGGGGCGGCGGGCGGCGGGCGGCAGGCGTGTGGAAGCGGCGAGTGAACAGGCCGCCTCGCCGTCGGCCGACGGCGGGATTCTGGTTGAAGCCAGCCTGAAGCGGCCCGACAGCCGCATCTTTCGCACGAGCGGCACGAGCGTTATTCCCGTCCCCGGCGGGATCACCACTGTTTCGCCCGACATCATCCTCACGGTCAATGAAGACAAGGACCCGCCGGTCATCGCGCTGCCGGAGTCGCTGACGATCCATGAAGGTGACATCAGCTCTTTCACGATTGGGACAAGCGACAACAACGATGTCCTCGTCAGCGCCAGCGTGAGCGGGGCTGATTTCGCGGGCATTCTGCTGGCCGCGGGCCGTCCGATGGTGCAGCTGTCACCCGGGTATAATGACGCGGGCAGCTACACGCTGACGGTCTCGACCACAAACAGCGCGGGGGCCGCGACGACGAAGCAGATCGCCCTGACTGTACTCGACACCAACCGCCCGCCCGTCATCACCGCCAATAACAGCAATGACATCAGGGTCTCGCCCGGCCAGCAGGTTCTGATCAGCCTCAGTGCGAGCGACCCTGACCCGGGGCAGACCGTCTCCATCTCCGCCGACGGGTTGCCGTCCGGCACTCAGTCTCAGCCGGGCGCGCAGGCCGAGGCGCAGTTCGCGTGGTCATCCGAACAGGCCGGAGAATTCCAGCTGACCTTCAGCGCCACGGATAACGGGGTGCCGCCGCTCACGAGCAGCGTCACTGTGACGGTGGTCGTCTCTCTCTGCGCGAGCGACATCCCCGCGGTCACGCTGCCGCCGGCAACGGCCGGCCTCGCTTACTCCGCGGGGATTCCCATCCCGCCCGGATACACGGTCTCGGCTGGTGAACTGCCAGCCGGTTTGTCCTTCAACTCCTCGACCGGAGTGATCAGCGGGACGCCGACGGCTTCCGGCAGTTACATGGTCCCTGTGGACTATATTTCCCTCAGTTCGCCCGCCTGCAATGCGAGCCGGGCGATTCCACTGACCGTGGACTGTCCGACCATCACACTCGGCTCGCTGCCCGACCCCGAGCCGGAGGTCTTTTACAGTGCCACAATCTCGGTCAGCCCCGCGGCCCCGCCGGGCACTTACATGTTTTCGATTTCCAGCGGCCTTGAGGGATCGGGGCTGACGTTTGATCCGATGACCGGGACGATTTCGGGTATTCCCATGATGCCGGGGAGTTTCAGCTTTACGGTGATGGTCACAGGTTTTGGGGGGTGTACAGGCTCCCAGAGTTACACCCTCACACTCCTTGGGGGATGAGTATCGGGCGAGCCACTTCGGGGGCGCGGCTTGAGAGGGAAGAAGACTTCGCGACGCGGCTTGCGGCGCGCGTTGCGGAATCAGCGGCGATTTATTGACCGCCGGCTCACGAATGGCCTAAACTGCCGGCGGTTGATCAGCTTACCTCACACCCGGCGACACAATTCGGCGTAAGCTTACTGGTCAATACAGTCTGTTACTCACACGGGCTTCGGGCCCGATTCATCTTCTTTTCTCACTGGACACGGCTGCTCGAGACCGGAAGACCTCCGATCACGATCTGATCGGGGAGTCGGCCTGTCGCTTCGATCGCTGATTCCCGCCTTTCAGGCCTGGGATCTCTTCCGGGGCAGGCCTGCTCTTCTGCTCTCTGGCTGCCACGCACCGGGGTACCTCACCATGCGATCCTCACACAAACTCACACGCTCGTTATCGGGTTTACTGGCGCTGATTATGTTGCTGGCGGCGGCCTTCGGGGCTGATCCGGGCATTCCGGCCTCCTCAACCGGTTCGTCCGGCGCCGGCCATATCATCATTTACAACTTCTACACCTCCAGCGCGACCAACCCGGTGGCGGAAGACACGCTCATCGCCATCACCAACATCAGCGAGCAGGCGAGCGTCTTCGTGCATCTGTTCTTCGTTGACGGCGACACCTGCTCGGTGGCCGATTCCTACATCTGCCTGACCAGAAGTCAGACCACGAAATTCCTCGCCTCGGACGTGGACCCAGGGGTCAGTGGCTACCTCATCGCAGTCGCCGTTGACCGTGACGGTGTCCCTCTGGCCAGCGGGCTCTCATCATTTTCCGGTGCCCCCCTGACCGCCGCCAGGGGCGAAGCGGTTGAGGCAGAGCCTGTCGCCACTCCCACGCCATCGCTGATCGGGGATGAACTCGTCAAGCTGAGTTCCGGCAGTGCCGGCAATCTGACGGCCGAAGTGATGACAGTGCCAACTCCGACGCCGACCCCGTGCGTTGAGTGCGAAGGCGCGCCGGCCTCTGATTTAAGGGCGCCCCGGAGTGCGCCTTCACTGGTCAGAGACATCCCGAGCGAAATCACCCTCTCATTCGCCAGACTGCCGCGCGTGCTGGCGGTGGATAGTATTCCGAGTCAGCTCGACGGGAACTCGACACTGCTGGTTGTTGACCGGATCGGCGGTGACCTGCGTGAGTCGGCGGCCCCACTCGGCCCGATGTTCGGGATCGTGTATGACCAGCTCGAGAACCCTTACAGCTTCACCTTCACTGGCAGGTGTCAGTTCAGGGGCTTTCTCAATAATTCGACCTTCCCAAGGACCTCACCAAGGCTCAACCAGATCATTCCGTCAGGGGCGACAGGGTGGATGAAGTTCTGGGCCGTCGGTTCGGCCTCTGACCCTGAGCCCGCCATCGTCGGGACTGTCATCAACTTCAACCCGAGGGCTGCGAGCAGCGCCACGTCATACAATTTCGGGCACAACCTGCACGCGCTGACGTTCACTGAGACGGTGAATCTGACCCTCCCGGTCTTCCCGCCGAACTGCAACTGATGTCACGGTCGAATCAGTACCGCGAGCGGTAGCGAGCGTGGCACCCGGAGCGAGCCGCCTGCCGGAATCACGCCCGCTGCCGCTCGCGGTGCTGAACCGGTTCATGAGATCTTCGACCTCTGCCGCACTCTGCTCCGCGCCCATCCCGCGACGCGCATCATCTTCACCAGCCGCGAACCCGTGGCCGCGCCGTTCGATCACCGGCAGCGTGAAATCGGCCTGGGCGCGCTCAGCCGGGATGACGCCATCGAACTGGTCAGCCAGGTGATGGAGCGGGAAGGGCGGAAACCGAAACACGACGATGCGGGCAACACGCCGCAGGAGATCACCGAACTGGTCGAAGCGGTCAATCCTCACGCCCGCGCCCTGGTGCTGCTGACACCCGAAATCAGCCGTAGCGGCGTGCGCGCGACGACCGACAACCCGCACCGGCTGATGGCCGCACTGCACGCCAGACATCCCGACGACCGCGAGCAGTCGCTCTAGGCCAGCGTCGAACTCTCGCTGCGCCGCCTGCCCGTAGAACTGCGCGAACAGGCGTGCGTGCTGGGCGTGTTTCACGGCGGAGCGCATTTGCAAGTGTTGGATCACGTGCTGGGCACGGATGCGGACGATGTCGAGACAGTGAAGAAGCTGGCCGCCGCATTGATCGAAGTTGGACTGGCCGAAGCGATGCCTTACCTCCACCTGCGGCTCGATCCGGCGCTCCCCGGCTACCTGCTGGGGCAGATGAGCGCAGCGGAACAGAAGCAGGCGCGGTCACGCTGGGCGGAATGTATGCGGGGACTGACGACTTTTCTATATCGGCAACGGTTTCAGGATACGCAACTCGCTCATCAACTCGCGCTGCTGGAATTGCCCAATCTGCTGGCGATGCTTGTGTGGGCGCAGGGCGCGCTGACGCCGGAAGAGGTGGTTGATCTGGCAGGAAGTCTGGAATCGCTGCCGGCCCGGCTGGGCCGTCCACAGGCACTGGCGCAGGCGACGCGGGCGCACGAACAGGCGGCGCAGCGGCTGGGCGCGTGGAGCCACGCTCAGTTCGAGTCGTTGCGGCAAGGCATTGAGAGGATGTCGGAGCAGGGCCGATTGCCGGAAGCGCACGCCGACGCCGAACAGCTTCTGCAACGCGCGCTGGCCGCTGGCGAAGCGGCTTATGACATAGCACTGGCGCATTGGCTGTTTGGAAGAGTGCTGAAGAGAATCGGTGCTGCTGAAGCCGCACTACCGCCGCTTCGTGAGGCACAGCAGCGTTTTCAGGCGCTCGTTGATGCGGGCAATGTTATCGCCGAACATATGGCCCCCGCCGCGATCACCGAAGCCGCAGACTGCCTGCGTTATTTAGGGCGATACGATGAAGCGGCGGCTGCTTATGAGGAAGGCATCCAGCGTTTTGAGAAACTTGACGATCAAAGATGGGCAGCCATTGCTAGCGGACAACTCGGCACGGTTCGCCTGCTGCAAAAACGCTACGGCGAGGCGCTGGAAAGTTACCGGGAAGCTCTCCGGATTTTCGAGTCGCTGGGCGAGCCAAGTACCGTCGCCGTCTACTGGCATCAGATCGGAGTGGC
The DNA here is from genome assembly GCA_035652435.1 of Blastocatellia bacterium. Lineage (GTDB taxonomy): Bacteria > Acidobacteriota > Blastocatellia > RBC074 > RBC074 > DASRDU01. The sequence goes on along the minus strand of DASRDU010000178.1, from coordinate 63,204 downwards.
GCATCGTAAAGCCGGGCAGTTCGAGCAGGCCGAGCAGTCGTATCGGCAATCGCTGGCGATTAGTGTGCAACAGCAGAATCGCGCTCACGAAGCTTCCAGCATGAATGAACTGGGCAGTCTTTATGGTCAGATAGGATGGCTGGAAGAGGCGACAACCTTTTACCGGCAGGCGGCGGACATTGATGCCCAATTGCAGGACAAGCGGAATGAAGGACTCGTCCGCAACAATCTGGCCAATACCCTGATCAAATTGCAACGTTACGACGAAGCCCGCCGCGAACTGCACCGGGCGATTGAGTGCAAACAGCCTTTCGGTCACGTCGCTGAACTCTGGAAGACCTGGGGCATCCTGCACAACCTGGAACAGGCCACCGGCAACGCGCAGGCGGCGGAAGCGGCGCGCGGGCAGGCCATCGCCAGCTACCTGGCCTACCGGCGCGCGGGCGGCGAGAGCCAGTCCGATCAGGCACAACTTTTCGACCTGGTCTTTCAGGCCATTCAGCAGGGCGCCACTACCGAAGCAGAACAATACCTCGATGAATGGTTGAAGGAAGATTATCCGCTGTGGCTCAAAACGCTGGTCGCCGGACTCCGGGCCATCCTGCGCGACAACCGCGATCCGGCGCTCGCGGCTGATCCGAATCTGAGTTTTGACAATGCGGTGGAACTGCAACTGCTGCTGGAAAAGTTGTGACCTGGGTACGCCCGGCGGGCGAGCGTGCCGGGGCTTCGATTAACGGGCCGTGACCGGATGCTGGAGTACGCTCGCCGGGCGTACCCAGGGTCACGATTGACCGCACCCGCCCGGGAATCCGCGGCCCGACGACAATTCAATTCCGGACTTCACCTCTCTTATATTGCTGTTTCGTTCGGCGCGACAAAAAACCGCACCGGCAGTTTATTGACCTGACGGTCTGGTTGCTGCCTGAGGGGAGAATCTCCGGCTGAATTATTCCGGTTTCATTCGATCAGGAGTGATGGACGAGGGCCGGAATCAGCAGGCCTTCTCCTGTTGCATCACTCTGACGAGAGTATTGAAAAGAATATCCACGTCCAGAGACTTGCGAACGGTCTCGGTGGCCCCGTTGATGTAGGCTTTCGACAGGTAGTCCGGGAATGCTGAGACGGCGATGATTGGCAGGTCGCGGAGCCCCAGATCTTCCCTCACCTGCCTGATCAGTTCGACCCCGTCCATCCGCGGCATCATCACGTCGGTGACCAGCACGTCGGGGCGGCGCTGCCGCAGTTCATCGAGCGCTTCTCTGCCGTCGCCGGCCATCCTCACTTCAAAGCCCATGCCGGACAGCGTGTGGATGTAAAGCTGGCGCAGGTCATCATTATCTTCGGCGATCAGGACGGATGGTCTCCTCATACGCGTACCTCTCTTTCGGGGCCTTGGCTGTTGAAAGGGCAAAGGAGGGGCGGCAAATCCGGCAGGCAGTTTAAGGGAAACGCGGAAACCGTATCCCAGGACGAGTGATTTTGCAACGAGAATATCAGGGGTTCTGTTGCCGGAGGGGAAATGTCATTAGGCCCGAGGCCGAAAAACAATGTACCATTCACTCCTGACCCGCATCACTTTCTGAATGGGACACGTCCGCCGATGAAGTTAACGAAGCTTCTCAATCTTGTTTCTCCGGACCGGCGCGAGCCGCAACTCTGCGAGGCCTGTCATCAGCCTTTCACCTGTGGATTCGGTCTGACCGGCTGCTGGTGCGCTCAGGTGAAGCTGAGCGAAACGACACGCCGGCGTTTGGGGGCGCAGTACCGCCGCTGTCTGTGTCGCGCCTGTCTCGAAAAGGCCGAGGCGGGAGGGAAAGAAGGGTGAAGAGTCTGCGGCGTCTGTCACTTGACTGCCGCAATTCCCGGACTGGCAATTCGCCGTCTCTCAACTCCGCGAGCGACGCGCGCCATTCAGGCTTCAGGTTCGCCAGCCGCTCTCTGATCTACTGCTTTCACTCAGACGCATCTGATCCCCGACAACAGCCTTCAGCCTTCAGCGATCAGCCAGGCCCTCCGGCTGAGAGCTGACGGCTGACTGCTGACAGCTTATTCGTATCTGAGCGCCTCCATCGGGTCCACTTTTGTCGCGCGCCGCGCCGGCACCCAGCAGGCCACGAGCGCCACCGAAACCAGCAGGGCCGGCACCGCAAGGAACGTCAGCGGGTCAGTCGGCCTGACCTCGTAAAGCAGGCCGGTGAGAACGCGGGTGAGCGCCAGCGCCCCGGCGAGGCCGATCACAACGCCGGCGCCGGCCAGCTTCACCCCCTGCCGCAGTACGAGGCGGATGATGTCACGACGTTGCGCGCCCAGGGCCGCGCGGATGCCCAGTTCGTGCGTGCGCTGGGCGACCGCGAAGGCCATCACGGCGTACAGGCCGACCACGGCCATCACCAGCGCGAGCGCGGCAAAGGCCCCGAGCAGCGCCGTGCGGAACCGCGGCTGGGCGACCGAGTCAGACAGGCGCTCTTCCATCGTGAGGACTTCAAAGACCGGCAGGTTCGCGTCAGTGGCCGTCACAGCGCGGCGCAGCGCCGCCGCGAAGCTGGCGGGCTCGACCTGCGTGCGCACCGCCAGGTTGAGATTCGGGGCGGGCGCCTGGCTCCAGGGCACGAACATTTCCGGCTTCGGCTCTTCGCCTCTGGCCCGATGCCGCACGCTGCCGACGACGCCGACAATCTCGCGCCAGACTCTTTCGTTGGAAGTTTCCTTGATGCGCTGCCCGATGGGATTACCGTCCGGCCAGTACCGTCTGGCCATCGTCTCGTTGATGACTGCCACCATCGGCGCGCGCTCGTGATCCGCGCTCGAAAACTCGCGCCCCTTGAGCAGCGGAATGCCCATCACACGGAAATAGTCCGGGATGACCGAGCGGAAGTTGGCCGTCGGCATCCCCGGCCAGCCCTGCTCCCGGCCATTCATCAATACGCCAAAGCTGTTGTTGCCGGTGGCGAATGGCAGAAAAGAGGTCAGTGCCGCATCCTGCATTCCGGGCTGACGGCGCACCTCTTCGAGCAGTCGGTCGGCAAAACTCAGTCGCTGCTGCGGCGTCGCGTAGGCGGAACGCGGCAGCGCGATCCGCGCCGTCAGCAACCGCTCAGGCCGAAAACCCAGCGGCGTCTGCTCGAGCCGCACAAAGCTCCTGAGCAGCAGTCCCGCGCCCGCGAGCAGCACCACGGTCAACGCCACCTGCGAGACGACCAGTGACGCACGCAGACGGCTTGCGCCAAAACCGCCGCCCAACGTTCGGCCGCCCGCCTTCAGCGCTTCGGTCAGCGCCGTCTGCGAAGCGCGCAGCGCCGGCAGGGTTCCAAACAGCAGCCCGGCCGCCACGCTTAACGTGAAGGTGAAGGCAAGCACGCGCCCGTCCACGCCGATCGCGCCGGTGCGCGGAATCGTGCCGGGGAGCAGCCCGCCCGCGAGCCTCATTCCCCACCAGGCGAGCAACAGACCGGCCAGCCCGCCCGAGGCGGCCAGCAGCAGGCTTTCTGTGAGGAATTGCCGCACGACGCGTCCGCGGCTGGCGCCGAGACTCAGGCGGACAGCGATCTCTTTCTGCCGCCCTGCCGCCGCCGTCAACAGCAGGTTAGCGAGATTCGCGCAGGCGATCAGCACGACGAACAGAACCGCGCCCATCAGCACCAGCAACATCTTGCGCACGTCGCCCACCAGCGCCTCCTGCAACCCGATGACCCGCACGCTGCTGAACCGGGGGCCGCGCTCACCCGGCCTGATGATCGTGGCCAGTTCGGCATCGGCCTGTGGACGAGTGACGCCCGGCTTCAGGCGGGCAATGAGCGTGAGAAAATAGCCGTCGTAATTGGCCAGATCTCTCGAACTCAGGGCCAGGGGCACGAACAGTTCTTTGTCCGAAGGGAAATTGAGTCCCGGCGGCAGCACCCCGATCACCGTGCAGCTCTGCTCGTCGAGCCTGATTGCGCGGCCCACCACGCCCGGGTCTGCGCCGAACTGCCTTTGCCACAGCCCGTAACCGAGCAGGACGACCTTTTCACCGCCCTCCCGGTCTTCTTCCGCCGTCAGGTTCCTGCCGTACAGCGGCTGCACGCCGAGCGTCGGCAGCAGGCCGGCGGAGATACGGACACCATTGACCCGCTCCGGTTCGCTGCCGCCCGCCAGGTTGACCGTGCTGGTCGCGTAAGCGCCGAGTTGCGCGAAAGAACGGTTCTCCGCCGCCAGATCGCGGAAATCCGGAGCGGCGAAATTGCCAATGTCATTGCCCTTTACCAGCATCAGGCGTTCCGGTTCGGGGAAAGGCAGGGGGCGAAGCAGGACGGCATTGACGACGCTGAACATCGCGGCGTTCGCGCCGATGCCGAGCGCCAGTGTGATGACGGCCACCAACGTGAAGCCGGGTCTCTTCAATAACATTCGCGCGCCGAATAACAGGTCCTGCCACAGGTCTGCGATCATATTTTTCCTCCGTCTGGTTCCGAACACGATGGGTTCCGGGGCGAACTGCCGCTCGACGCGCCGCAGCTCCCGCCCGAGCATTTCACTCCCGCTCAATTCCGCGCGCGTCAGTCGCTCGGCTTCCGCCGCCCCAGCACCGCCGGCCAGCAACTCTTCGTAGCAGTCATCGAGGTGTGCGGCGAGTTCCTCGACGATCTCCGCCTCGCGCGCCGGCTCAAGCCCGAGGCCCTCAAGTCGCCTTCTGATCTCCGGTTTCCAGTCAGGCATGTCTCCTTTCTGCTCACCGCCGCCTGACTCAGGGCGACTCATTCGTTGCGCAGCGCGACCATCGGATCAACCTTCGTCGCCCGCCGCGCTGGCAGGTAGCAGGCCAGTAAGGCCACCGCCGCCAGTAATCCGGCAACAAGGATGAATGTCAGCGGGTCGGTGGCGCTGATGCCAAACAGGAGGCTCTGCATCAGGCGCGTCAGCGCCAGGGCGGACGTCAACCCGGCCGCCACACCGAGCGAAGTCAGCACCATGCCCCGCCCGATGATGAGCCTGAGTACGTCACGCCGCCCGGCCCCGAGGGCCATCCGAATGCCGATCTCGTGCGTGTGCTGGCTGACCGAGTAAGAGATGACTCCGTAAATGCCGACCGCCGCGAGTACGAGCGCGAGGGCGGCGAAGACGCCCATCAGAAGGGCCGGGTAGCGCCGCAGGAAGGTTGACGGCAACTCGGCGATCAACTGTTCCATCGTCGCCACTGAGTAGAGCGCCAGATTCGGATCCATGGCCCGGACTTTGCCGCGCACGGCATTCGCGATATCGCCCGGCTCGCCCGCCGTTCGCACAACCAGATTCAATTTCGTCCATGGGTTCTGAAGGTAAGGGAGATAAACCACCGCCACCGCCTCTTCATCCAGTTCGCCGACTCTTTCATCATCCACCACGCCCACGATTTCAAACGGCTTCGGCTCACCGCCTTCAAAAAACAGGCGGTGACCAATCGGGTCTGCCTGACCGAAGAGCTTGCGGGCCAGCGCGCTGTTGATGACCAGGACTCCGGGCGCGGACTGGTGATCGTCATCGGTGAAAGAGCGGCCCTTGAGGAGCGCAATGCCCATCGTGCGAAAGTAATCGGGGCTCACGACATGTGTGATCGTCTTCGGCATTTCACTCGGCGGCGGTGGCGGCTGGCCTTCGACACGCAGCAAATCTCCCGGCCCTCCCTGTAGTGGAAGCCAGTTGACTGAAGCGACGCCGGCCACGCCGGGCAGCGCGGCAAGGCGCGGCAGCAGTTGCTGGTGGAAGGCCCGCAGCTGCCCGTCGGACGAATACCTGGACGACGGCAGTTCGAGTTGCATCGTCAGCAGGCGCTCCGGCTGGAAGCCCAGCTTCACTTCCAGCAACCGCAGCGTACTCCTGATGAGCAGGCCCGCCCCGATGAGCAGCACCAGCGCCAGCGCAATCTCCGCAACGACGAGCAGGCTGCGCAAACGCTCGCGGCCCATGCCCGCTGCACTCCGGCTGCCGTCCCTGAGCGCGGCGTGCAGATCGAGCCCGGCGGATTGCCACGCCGGGGCGACCCCGAACACTATCCCGGTGAGCAGCGACAACGCGGCGGTAAAGCCCAGGACGCGCGCGCTGAGCGTCAGCCCCTGCAGGTAAGGCATGGCGTCGAGCTGCGCCGCCGGAACAGCGGCCAGCAGCAATTTGACGCCCCACGCGGCCAGCCCCAGCCCCAGAGCGCCCCCCACGAACGCGAGCAATAAGCTCTCGCTGAGGAGTTGCCGCACCAGCCGCCCGCGCGTCGCGCCGAGCGCCAGCCGGATGCTGATCTCCTGTCGCCGCGCCGCGGCGCGCAGGAGCAGCAGGTTGGCGACGTTGGCACACGCGATCAGCAGCACGCAGCCGACCGCGCCCAGCAGCACGAGCAGCAGCGGGCCCGCCGGGCCGATGATCTGGTCGTGCAGGGGGACGAGTTTCAGCCCCGCGCCCGTGTGCGAGTCCGGATGCTCGCGTTCGATGCGCGCGCCGACCGTACTCATCTGCGCCCGGGCCTGCGCCAGACCGACGCCGGGCCTGAGCCGGGCGATGACATCCAGCCAGTGCATGAAACGCCGATTCAACTGGTCTGGCGTCGGGCGCAACGGCACCCAGAGTTCGGCCCTGCCCATCGGGGCGAAGTGAAAATTCCGCGGCAGGACTCCGAGTACCGTGTAATGGTTGCCGTCGAGGACGAGTTTTTGCCCGACGATGCCGGGGTCACCGCCGAAGCGCCGCTGCCACAGGCCGTGACTCAGGATCACCGTGCGCTCGGCCTGAGGCCGGTCTTCATCCGGGAGGAACGTGCGGCCGAGTATCGGCGCAACGCCCAGCACGGAAAAGAAGTTCGCCGTGACGCGCGCCCCTTCAATGCGCTCGGGCTCGGCGCGCCCGGTGAGGGTGAATGACCCGTCCCAGCCCGTGTAGCCGCAGATGGCTTCGATGACTTCGGACTGTTGCCCCCAGTCGAGGTAATCCGGGTAGGAAGCGTCCAGCTGCCTGATCTCACCCACCCGGCGTGTTTCCCACACCTGAACGAGCCTTTCCGGATCCTTGTATGGCAGTCGGCGCAGCAACGCGGCGTCAACGACGGTAAAGATTGCCGTATTCGCGCCGATCCCGAGCGCCAGTGTGACGACGACGATGAGCGTGAAGCCGGGGTAGTCGAGCAACATTCGCGCGCCGTAGCGCAGGTCCTGCCACAGGTCTGCAATCATATTTCTCCTCCGCGTGGTTCCCGGCACAATCGGTTCGGGCGAGGCCTGCCGCTCGACGCGTCGCAGCTCCCGCTGAAACAATTCACTTTCACTCAACTCCGCCAGCGTCCGGCGTCCGGCGTCCGCTTCGGTCGCGCCGCCAGCGAGCAACTCTGCGTAACGATCCTCCAGGTGTGCGGCGAGTTCCTCGACGATCTCCGCCTCGCGCGTCGGCTCAAGCTGCAATCCTGACAGCCGCCTTCTGATCTCTTCTTTCCATTCAGGCATGGTTGATCCTCGATAACAGCTGTCAGCCGTCAGCGATCAGCCAAACCTCTGGCTGAGAGCTGAGAGCTGACCGATTATTCGTATCTGAGCGCGACCATCGGATCAACCTTCGTCGCCCGGCGCGCCGGCAGGTAGCAGGCCACGAGCGCCACCAGCACGAGCAGGAGCGCCACGCCGGCGAAGGTCAACGGGTCGGTCATGCTCACTTCATAAAGCTGACTCTTCAGCACGCGCGCCGCGGCCCACGAAGCGAACAGCCCCGCCCCCAGCCCGCCCGCGATCAGCGCGAGGCCGTCGCCGACGACCAGCCGCACGACGTCCGCGCGCCCGGCACCGAGCGCGATGCGAATGCCCAGCTCGCGCGTCCGCGCCGAGACGTTGTATGCCATCACGCCGTATATGCCGACGGCCGAGAGCGTGAGCGCGAGCGCGGCGAACAGTCCGAGCAATATGGCGATGAAGCGCGTCCGCGAAGTGACCTCGGCGGCGCGCTCGTTCATCGTCTGAACGCGGGCGAGCGGGACGTTTTTGTCGAGCGAGAGGACTTCGCGCCGCACGGCTGACGCGAGCGACGCCGGGTCGAGCCCCGAGCGCAGGATGACGGTCTGCGCGGCGTCCGTCGGCTGCAGCGAGGAGAGGTAGACATCAGGCTCGACGGCGGCTTCGAGCCTGCCGTACTTCACGTCCCCCACGACGCCGACGATCTCGACAAACTTTTCCTGCGTCTCATAGGCGGGGTCAATGTAAGGCCTGATGCGTTTGCCAATCGGGTCTTCGCCGGGGAAGAGTTGTTCGGCGGCGGCCTGATTGATGACGGCGACGCGCGGGGCGCCGACGCGATCCAGTTCGGTGAAGGCGCGGCCCCTGAGTAAATTGATGCGCAGCGTTTTGAAGTAATCGGGCGAGACGCTGTGCAACCCGATGCCGATGGAGCCGTCCGTCGTGCGGCCTTCGATGTCCATCACAGTCTTACTGGCATAGCCGAGCAGCGGCGCGGTGCTGCCGAGGCTGGCCGATTCGACGCCGGGCAACGCGCGCAGCCGGGCCAGCAGTTGTTCGTAAAGCTCCGGCTTCGCGTCGCGCGAGGGCGCGGCCATCGTCACCACATTTTCCGGCGCAAAGCCCGGACTGACCGACTGCAGCCGCGCGAGGCTCCTGAGCATCAGCCCGGCGCCCACGAGCAGCACGAGCGAGACGGCAATCTCTGTGACGACCAGCAGACCGCGCGCGCTCAGGCCGCGTGCGCGGTGAAAGCCCCCGGACGAATGCCCCGCCCCCTCTTTCAACGCCTCGCTCACCTCCGCGCGTGAAGACTGGATGGCCGGGAGCAGCCCGAACAGGACGCCCGTCACGAGCGAGAGCGCGAAGGTGAAAGCCAGCACGCGCCAGTCGAGGCTGATCGTGAAGAAGTCGAACGTCCGCGTGTAAGAACTCCAGAATTGCGCGTCGTCGCTGGGCCGGAAATTCTTCAAGAGTGTAATTCCCCAGCGTGCCACCAGGATGCCGAGCGCGCCGCCCGTGAGCGCGAGCAGCACGCTCTCGACGAGCAGCTGGCGGACGACGCGCAGGCGACCGGCGCCGAGCGCGAGCCGCAACGCAAACTCCTTCCGCCGCGCCACCGCCCGCGCGAGCAGCAGGTTCGCCACGTTCGCGCATGCGATCAGCAGCACCAGCCCGACCGCCGCGAGCAGAATCAGGAACGATTTTCTGATCGCCGGATCAACCTTGGCGGCCTGTAGCGGCGCGAGCGTGACGACTCTCGCCGCGCCCGGCAGCGTCTGTTTCGGCCCCGGATACTTCTGCTCGATGCGCTCGCTGATGAGTTGCATCTCGGCCTGTGCCTGCGCCGGCGTGACGCCGTCTTTCAAACGGGCGATGACCTGGAACCAGTAGTTCCGCGCATTGGTGAGGATTCCTTTGTAGCGCAGGAGCGGCGCCGCCATCATCGTCACCCAGGCTTCCGCCGTGCCGTCCTGCCCGCGGAATCCGGGCGGCAGCACGCCGACAATAGTGAAAGCGTGCTTGTCGAGTTCAAGAGTTTTACCGAGTACTTGTGCGTCGCCGCCGAAGCGACGCTGCCAGAGGCTGTAGCTGAGCAGCGCCGCCAGGTTCGCGCCCGGCGCCCTCTCCTCTTCCGGCGTGAAGGTGCGCCCGACGAGCGCCTCGACGCCGAGCATCGGGAAATAGCTCGCCGAGACCATCTCGACCTGCAAACGCTCCGCCTCATTCGTGCCGGTCAGGTTGTAAGGGTTCTGCTTGTAACCCGCGACGGCGGCGAAGCTCCGGCCCTGCTCGCGGAGGATTTCAAAGCGCGGGTATGACCAGATGGATGACAGCATCCCTTTCGTCGGATCGGGGGCGGCCTGATAGACCTTGACGAGCCGTTCCGCCCGAGGGTATGGCAGGGGCCGGAGCAGCACGGCATTGACGACCGAGAAGATCGCCGTGTTCGCACCGATCCCCAGCGCGAGTGAAAGCACGGCGACGGCCGTGAAGCCCCCGTTCCTGAGCATCATGCGCGCGCCAAATAACAGATCCTGCAGAATCGATCCCATGTTCGGCCTCCACTTCCCTTTTTTCTCAATGTCTACCTGAACCCCGATGTCCGGCCACCGGTTCACGAGCGCCCCGGTCAGGGGACGCTCGGCCCTGCTCACTTCACATTCGAGCAGCCCCCAGTCGGTGATCTGCGCCGCGGCGTGTTCGCAGGCCTGCCGTTCTGAAGCGCCGCGGGCGAGGGCCTCCTCGTAAGCGGCTTCGAGGTGTTCGGCCAGCTCTTCGGTGATCTCCAGCTCGCGCTCGGGGCGCAGCCGGAGCGGCGCCAGATGATTACGAACGTGTTGCTTCCAGTCAGGCATCGTCTCGCCCTCACGCGGGGTTGATTCGCGCGACGCGGTCGAGCGCGGTCAGGAAGTCCGACCACGTCTGCCGCTGCTCGGCCAGCACCTTCTTCCCGGCCGCCGTCAGCTTGTAGTAGCGGCGGCGGCGCTGCCCCGGCTTCTCGACCCAGCGGCCCTGGATCAGCCCGCGCTTCTCGAGGCGGTAGAGCAGCGGGTAGAGCGAGGCGACATGGAATTGCAGCACCCCTTCCGAGCGCACCTCGATCAGCTTCGCGATCTCGTAGCCGTGTCGCGGGCGGTCTTCGACCAGGGCCAGGATCAGCGTCTCCGTACTGCCCCGTTTGACTTCGCGGTCAAGCATAGAGTTGTGTCTCCATATGTTGTGTTGCCATATATACACCCAGGCTGCGAAGGAAATCAACCGGTACGGTGTCGTGTGGTTTTCAGAAGGCGTGATCAGGTGAGGCTTGTTTTCCCGCGGGCAAGGCTACGCGGCAAAATTCAGGGTGATACCGATGCCGGCGTTCACTGCTTTCTCATAGACGACCGCCGCCGCCGCGACGTCCTGCAGCGCCGTGCCCGTGCTGTCGAAAATAATGATCTCTTCGCGCGACTCGCGCCCCGGCCGGCGCCCGGCGATCACTTCGCCGAGTTCCGCATGCGCGTCAGCTTTCGTCATCAGCCCGAGCGCGAGGGCGAGCTTCAGGTCGCCGATGACCGCGCATTGTTCCAGACTGTCAACGACGACTTTGCCGGCGGCGACGAGGTGCGGGTCGAGTTCCTGCTTCTCTTCATTGTCCGCGCCGACCGCGGCGATGAACGTCCCCGGCGCCACGTCCGACCGGTTCAGGTAGTGTTCCGTTGCCGGCGTGCAGGTGACGCAGATGTCACTTTTCCCGACTGCGCCCGCGAGATCACGAACGGCTTTCACTTCGATTCGCAGCTCGTTCGAGAGCATCCCTGCGAACCGCTCCGCCCGGGCGTGATCAATGTCGAAGGCGTATGCCTTTTCAATCGGGCGGACTTTCGCGAGCGCCGCGAGCGAGACCCGGCCCTGATTGCCGCAGCCGCAGATGGTCACGACCCGCGCGGACGCGCGGGCGAGATATTTCGCCGCGACTGCCGTCGCCGCGCCGGTGCGGATGATCGTGATCTCAATCGAATCCATCACCGCCAGCGGGTACCCGTTCTCCGCGTCGCAGAGGGCGACGACGCCCTGAATGTTCGGCATCCCGAACCGCTGTTTGTTCTGAAAGAAGTTCCCGTTCAGCTTGGCGGCGAAATAAGGCCGGGCGAGTTCGAGCCCCGCGGCCTTGATGTGAAAACCGCCATTACGCGCGCGGACGCCCAGCACTCCCGGCGCCAGCGCCCGGCCTTCCGCGTGCGCTTTGAATGCCCGCTCGACGGCGGCGGTACATTCGTCGAGACCGAGCAGCGCGGCCACGTCCCCGCGACCGAGCAGCAATGTTCCTTTCTCCCTCATACACCCGCCCCCTGTCTGCCGGTCGAAAGAAGGCCGTTGAGATTCGACCCCGGCTCGATTTCGACGGGGCCCATGCCCCGGCGGAAGATTCGCGCCGCCCTGATCCCTTTCAGGATGATGGAATCGCCTTCGACGCGCAGCATCGTGCCTTCGCGCAGGCCGACGACCGTGGCGTCATTCTCTTCCAGAAACTGGTTGATTCGTTCCTCCTGCGTCTCGCCCATATGCGTCGAATCGGGATCGGGGTCCTGATAATGCGGGCTGATCTGAAAGGCGACGAGGGCCAGCGCGTCGAATGAAGGCGGCTCGACAATCGGCATGTCTTTGGTAGTTTTCAGTGTCGGGCACGCCACGATTGAACCGGCGCTCGACCCGATGTACGGCATCCCGGCGGCCACCCGTCGGCGGATCGCGTCGAGCAGGCCGAAGTCATAGAGCCCTTTCAGCAGGCGAAACGTATTACCCCCGCCGATGAATACCGTCTCCGCATTGTCTGCCGCCCGCGCAGGGTCAGGGGCTTCGTGAACGGAGTCCAGTTCGTACCCCATTGCCTTCAGCCGCTCGCGCGCCTGGTGTGCATAAGCATCGCGGTCGTGCAGCGCGAAGGGGACGAACAACACGCGGCGAACCGTGCCGAGAAAATCACGGACCTCTTTCTCGGCGTGATCCAGATAGCCGCTCCCGTAAAGGGTCGAGTTGCTGATGAGCAGGAGTCTTTTGTTCGGGCTTTCGATTACTGACATCTTTCCGCCTCCGTTATTTATTGCGGTCACTACACCCCGAAGTGGATCACGATTGTGAGTCCGGGATCAGTACCGCGAGCGGTAGCGAGCGTACCTCCGTCAAAAGGCCGCTTCCCCAGGGTACGCTCGCTACCGCTCGCGGTACTGATCCGCTACATCAGTCACCTGCTGAGCAGCACGCGGCCCAGGCCGATCAGGCCGCCCGCGATGACCACCCACAATACGTCAGCTTTATACCGCCAGAGCGCGATGAAAGCCGCGACGCTGATCACCGCGGCAAACCAGTTCACTCCCCCGGCAAACCCATGCGGCCAGATCACGGCGGCGCCAAAGACGAGCGCCAGATTGAGGATCACGCCGACGACCGCCGCCGTGATGCCGCCGAGCGCGGCCTTCAGGTGCCGGTTGCCGCGCAACGACTCGATGTACGGCGCGCCGAGAAAAATGAAGATGAAGCAGGGCAGGAAGGTGACCCACGTGGTGACGAGCGCGCCCGCGATGCCGCTCGACGCCGCCGTCAGGCCCTGCGGCTGATTCCAGCCCGCCATAAAGCCGATGAACTGCAGCACCATAATCAACGGCCCCGGCGTCGTCTCCGCGAGCGCGAGCCCGTCAACGGCCTGCGCCTGCGTGAGCCACCCGTGACCAGTCACCGCCGCCTGCGTGACGTACGCAAGCACCGCGTAGGCCCCGCCGAAAGTGACCAGCGCGGCCTGCGTGAAGAAGCGATACTCCTGCGCGTGCAGGCTGCCCCGCCCGCGCCACGCGACGAGCGCCGCGAACGGTAAAGCCCACAGGGCAACTCCGACCGCCAGTGTCCGCAGCGCGCGACCGCGCGAAGGCCGCGTGTGGGCGGGGCGCGGCGCGGCCTCGTCAATGACGACGGGCGATTCGTGATTCCCTGCTTTTGTTTCTGTGGAATTGATCTCCGGCCGGAGCCGCATTCCGACGAGCCCGATGACGCCGGCCAGCAGCACGATCAGCGGGAAAGGGACGTGCAGAAAGTATATGCCGACGAAGGCCGCCGCCGCGATCAGGTAATGCACCCCACGCGCGAGCGCCCGCCGGCCGATCCTCAGGACGGCTTCGACGACGATGGCGACGACGACGGGCTTGAATCCGGCCAGCACCCCGACGACGGCGGGGACCTTGCCCCACGCCGCGTACACGTAAGAGAGCGCGAGCAGGATGAAGATTGAAGGGATGACGAAGAACGCCCCGGCGACAATCCCGCCGCGCACGCGATGCAGCAGCCAGCCGATGTAGATCGCGAGCTGCTGCGCCTCGGGCCCCGGCAGCAGCATGCAGTAATTGAGCGCGTGCAGAAACCGTTCCTCGCTCACCCAGCGCCGTCGCTCGACCAGTTCGCGATGCATAATCGCAATCTGACCCGCCGGGCCGCCGAACGAGATGAACCCGAGTCTCGCCCAGAAGCGAAACGCTTCGGCAAAAGGGACCCGGCCCTCAGAGAGCGACAGGTCAGTTGCGCTTTGCACGCCCGCCCGGTCTGCCGGTTCCACGATTGATTCGTTTTTTGCCATCTTTCTTTCTGACGTTCGTCTGATGCTCGCGCGCCAGCAGTTCATACAGCCCGTCAAAGACGGGGCTGCACTGCTGCGCCAGTCTGCGGTCGTCTTTGATCACCCCGGCCAGACCGCGAATGACGGCGCCCAGGCCCGCGGCCTCCGACCGGTTGAACTTCTGATCCTTGAGGTCAATGTCGTGGACGATCTCGGCCAGCGCGCGCAAGCCGGCGTCACCCGCGAGGCCGAACTCTTTGATCATCGTCTCGAAGGTGCAATCCTCCCCGCGGTGCGTGAACTCGCCGCCGTACAGGTCAAATCTGATGGCGCCCTCGACCGCCTCACCTTCGGCGACGAAGAAGAAACGCGCCTTCGGATCCACGAACCGTTTGATCAGCCAGATCGCGGCCAGCCGGTCAATAAACACGCCGCGCCGCGTCACCCACCGCCGCCCGCGGTATTGCGCCGGATTGAGCCCGGCGCTTTTCGCCCCCCTCGTCTGCGCCTTCGGTTCATTCCGGCTCTGCGCGGCCTGCAGAGCCCCGCGGCATCGCTCGTAAGCGGCGAGCGCCGCCGGGCGCGCGGGGGCGTCAAAGAAATCGGTGCCGACGATGCGTTCCAGCTCCCTGTGGAGCTTATCGAGTTCCGCTTCGTAGTGGCTGATCCGCCCGGCCGAGAGGTGCCCGCCGCGTTTCTGTTCGCGCATCGTTCCGGTCAGCCCGTCCATCTCCGCCGTCACCTGCGCGTACTCCTCGTCGCGCGTCCGGCGGAAGAGGGCGATGATCTCCCTGTCGGTTGCGCCCTCGACTGCGCCGGCGCGGAAGACCGTCGCTTCGCCCCCGGCCGCCTCGATCTCCTGACGGAGCCACTGGAAATCCTCGTGCGTCTTCTCGCCCCAGGGCAGCACGTAGACCGAGTTCCTGACCGCCACGGCGCCGAGCTTCTGCAGCTTGCGCCAGATGCGGACGCGCAGGCTGGTCGGGTGCGGCGGCAGCTGGTGAACCAGCAGAATCCATTCCTGTCCGGGTGCTTTGTTCTTCACAACTCCATATGCTTGTTGAATGTAACAGTAGTGTGAATGTAACGAGTGTTGCTTCGAATTGCAAGGGCGGATGGGCTTTGGTGAGTGACGCTCCGCGCCGGTCCCGGGATTCGGGGGCAGAAGACAAAAGAGCCGGGCATGAATCCGAGACTTCAGACCGCGCGCTCAAAGTGCGCGGCCACGTTTGTCATGCGGGCGACCCGGGGGCTATACTGCCGCGCAACCTCCCCATTCAGCTCAACCATGAATCCCGACGGGTCTGCATCCGTCACCGCTCTGAGATGCCATTCCGCGGGCGGTAATAACCATTGAAATCTTCATCAGGGAATCTGACCGGGATTTACCGACAGTCATTTCCGGAGAGGTGTCATTGTGGCTATGAAGATAGACCTTGTCCGTCCCGACGACCTGCTCAATCTGGGGATCGAGGCAGTCAATCTGCGCCTCGACGCGGGCGATCCGGGGCACCCCGTGCTGGTCATCGAAGACGAGCGGCAGCCGGCCTGGCTGATCGTCACTTTCCCGCCGCAGACCATCGCCGAGAGCGCTTATTTCGAGTTCTCCATCGTCAAGCCGGATGCGCCGACGAATCCGGACGCGGGCAAAAGCGCCAGCGATAACGAGCCGCTCGACCCGCCCGGCGTCGTGGGGCCGAAGCGTCACACCGTGGCGCAACTCGCGCACCCCAGCCGGCTCGTCTTCAAAATGCCCGCCGGGGCGCGCATCCCGTTTTCCACTGATGGCCTGCTCGACTGGTCGGGGCTCGAGTTGAGTGTCAGCCCGATTGCGGCCATCGGCCCTGATCCCACGCCCGATGAAATTGCGAAGGCGCCCGCCATCGGGCAGCCCGGCCCGCATGAGACCGCGCTCGAACTGCCGTACCGACTGGTGATTTCGCCCAACCGCGGCGTGGTGTGGAATCATCGTGCCAGGCCGTTCACCACTCGCGGGCGGACTGAGTTGTGGCACACGCGACTGCAACTCAAAACGCCGGGCGGCCCGGTCGAACTCTCGCGCGAGCACAGGGCGCCGCTGCGCGCCATCTGGTCGCCGGATTACAACCCGAACCAGCGGCCTGACACGCATGCGCCCGACCCTGACCTGCGTCTGACGGCGATGTCGGCTGACGACCGCTATCAGATTGTGATCCTGACTTCAGCCTTCCACGGTTACGAAGTTGATGCCGAATTCGGCCCGCTTCAGGCGCTCGCGAATCCGGGTGTCAACCTCGCCATCAATCCGGCGCTGGACGTGGGGCAGCGCGTGAAGCTGAAATTCACCGTCCCGTACGTGCCCGCACCGTTCGAGGCCGAACAACTGATACTCTCGCCGCTCGGCGGCTGGCTGCGCTCGCGCGGGCACTGGACCCCGCCGCGCACGGCCCCGCCACCCCTGATCCGGCCCCGCCCTGATTTCAAGGACATCTTCTCCAGGCTCCCGCTGATCCGACCGCGCCGGGACAATCAGCCCGATCGCGCGGCCGAAAACCCGGCGGGTCTGCTGCTCAGAAACATCGCGGACAACATCGTGTTCGTGCCCGGCTTTTTCAAGCGCAAGCCCGAGCAGCTCGACCTGTCGGAGTGGGTGCATGTGGCGACGCAGGGGCGCGACCATTACGTGCGCATCGTCTATGAGGGCGAGCTGTGGCCGTTCCGCCACCGCGCGGCGCTGATCAAGGTGACCGAGCGCAAGTTCATGCAGCCCGAAGACGGCAGCAACATCATCGGCGCTTACATGATGCAGCGCCTGTTCATCGTCGTGCGCGAGCCGCTCAGGCGATTCACCAGCCGCGGCAGTCCGTTCAGGCAGGTGCGGCTGACCACTCTGGTGACGCCCGACATCGCCAATCCCGACGACCCGGACAACCCCGCCGACCCGAGCGGTCCGAACCACGTGGCAGGGGCGATTCGCTCATTCTGGGTTAAGGTGATGACGAGCGCGGCCACGCGTGACCTCTTCAGATTCCATGCAGTCGGCACCGACGTGGCCGGCGACGCGGTTGATTTCACCATCCCGCTGATGTTCGTCTCGATCAGCGACGTCGCCGACGCCGGCAAACTGAAGCTGGTCGCGACCGAGTACAATGACAAGCAAAACATCGCGCGCCGCAACGCCAGAGTGCCGGGCCAGAAGGTGGTGTTCGCCGAACGCGACCTGGCAAAGCTGAACGACAACACGCAGCTCGTCACCAACTCGGTCAACTTCGTCGTTGACGCGGCGGGCAATCCGCCGCAGATGCTCAAGGCCGAGGTGAAAATTCCGCAGGTGCAGGAGCTGCTCGGCACCGACGCGGCGACGACGATCCGTTACTTCAGTGATTACGTCAGCAAAGGCTTCGACGCCGCGACGGGCGTCTTTGCCGAGGTCGCCAGAGAGGACCTCGGCAAATTCAAACCGGACGACCCCCTCGCCGCGATGGTCGCCGACACGCTCGGTGTGAATTTCAGTTCCGATAAGGCCGGGGGCTTTGCCACGCCGAACCTGGGCGTCTCGACGCTCACGCGCGCGCTCGGGCCGCTGGCGGGCAGGGTCGAAGACGCCGTCACTGACAATTTCGATCCCGGCAAATTCTTCCCGAAGGGTCTGGCCACGTTGTTCGGCAGTTTCGACCTGTTTGACCTCCTGCCGGCAAGTACGCTCGGCAAAAATGCCCCGAAGATGCGCACCGAGACGCAGGACATCGCGGGCGGCAAACTGATCGTCACGACGCTCGACTGGGAGCCGGAGGTCAAAAACGCCGGCCTCGCGAGCATCGCGGCTTTCACGAAAGACTTCAGGGCGCCGAGCCAGCTCGTCATCCACGGGCGCATCGAGAAGCCGGTCAGGCCGGACGCGCCGCCGGCAGACGGCGCGAAGTTTGAATTCAACGGCAAACTGACCAACTTCACCGTCAGCATTATGAGCGAGTCGGTCTCGATCAACTTCACCGAGTTCAGCTTCGACGCGCGGACCGGACGGAAGACTGACGTGCAGGTGAAGCTCGACCCGACCACGCCGGTCAAATTCGGCGGCGATCTGGCGTTCGTCGAAGAGTTGCGCAACGCGATCCCGCCCAATCTGTTCGGCAAGGGGCCGTCGCTCGAATTACTGGCCAGTCCGCCCGGCATCCGCGCGGGCTTCGCGTTCGCGCTGCCGCCGGTCGCCGTCGGCGTCTTCGCGCTCAAGGACGTGAGCCTGGGCGCGGCGCTGACACTCCCCTTCCTCGACGGCAAGCCGGTCTTCGACTTCAACGTGTCGGAGCGCGCGCACCCGTTCCTGCTCACGGTGGCCATCTTCGGCGGCGGCGGCTTCTTCCACCTGCAGCTCGACACGGCGGGCATCAAAATGCTCGAAGCCGCATTCGAGTTCGGCGCGGCGGCCTCGATTGACATCGGCGTCGCGAGCGGCGAGGTCCACATCATGGCCGGCATCTACTTCGCGATGCAGCGCAAGGACCCCGGCAACAAACTCGTCGCCACGCTCTCCGGCTACCTGCGCATGGGCGGCAGCCTGAGCGTCCTCGGCCTGATCAAAATCTCGGTCGAGTTCAACCTCAGCTTCACTTACGACGGCGGCAGGGACAAGGCGTACGGCCGCGCGACTCTGACGGTACAGGTCGAAGTCCTCTTCTTCAGCAAGTCGGTCGAACTGACGGTCGAGCGCGCGTTCGGCGGGAGCGGCGACCCGAAATTCGGCGAACTGATGAATACGCCCGAAGCGTGGAGCGAATACGCGCTCGCCTTCGCGTGATTCGGAGGGAAGCATGGCAATCGAACAAACGATCCTCTTCACAGTCATCCCGCGCGGCATCAGCGTTGACCCGGCGACGATGCCGGTCTCGGTCTTCGTCTCGCCGCGGCTGTCGGGCGCAGACAAGCTCGGCTCATTTCCCGGCTGGCTGGGGTGGACGCGGCGGCTGAAAGACGGCGGCCTCACGCTCACTTTCCGCTGCGCCGGCCAGTCATTCGACGCGGCCATCGGCACCGAAGTACTGCGGCCCGACCTGTGGGAGCAGTTGTTCAAGGAAGGCACGCTCGTCCGCTCGCACCAGTTCGACGATTACTCTGATCGGGGCATCATCTCGTTTTCCATGCGCCAGGCGTTGAGCGCGCTCAAGACGATTTACCAGGAAGCGAGCGTGTCACTGGCACTGCCCGACGGTTCCTCGCGCGGGCGACATGAGGACAGCAGCAATCGCCGCCTGCTGCGGGAGTTGCTCGACGGACTGGATGTTCACTGGAACGGCGACCGTGCGAAGTCGTGGCGCGATGCCGCGCGGCGGATGAATGCGTCTGAGCGCTTCGGGGCCGCACAACAGGCCCTTAGTGGCCCGCTCGACCGCGAGGGTTTGATTGTCGCCGAGCGCGACCCCGCCGCGCTCAAAAAAGTGGCCGTGCCGTTCGCGGTCTTTCATCACATGCCGACGCCGCCGCGCGACGACCTGACGCTCGATGCGGACAACCTGCTCGACTTTCATCAGGCGCTCGGCACGCTCAACGCCTACCCCGATTTGCAGCGCGCGCTCGGCATCGTCTTCGACCTCGAACTGCCGCGCGATTTTGTGAAGGAAACGGCGCTCGGAAAATTCGGCACGTTTTCCATCAGCGGTTCCAGCTTTGACTGGGGCGTTCCGACAAAAACGCCGGAACTCGCGACGGCCTACGTGCATTTCGCCGCCGGCGCTCACCACCTGTTCTTTACTGCCGCACGCGCGATGAGTGACCCGTCTTCACCGGCGACGGTAATCGGGCTGCTCGACCTCGACCCCGGGCGTTTCGGCCTTGCGCAGGTTGACGTGGACGGCGGGATGCACAAGGCCATCATCCTGGCCGAGACGCTCAACAACCCTGACCCCGACCGCAACCTCGACCCCGGCGCGCGGCCCGAAGCCGCGCCGCACCCGGAAGTATTCGACCCCGAAGCGACGCTGCCCTCGCTGCGTTCGGGCGGCTTCTCGCTCTTTGCGGATCGGCGCGGTCTGAGCCTGCTCGATACGCTGAAGCAATCGAAGGCATTCAACGACGCAATCACGAGCGGCGGGGCACAGCCGCGCCCGTTCTTCGCCGAAGACCTGGTGCGCGGCTATCGCCTGGACGTGTGGGATTCGCGCACCGCGGGCTGGCATTCACTGCACCTGCGCAGCGGCGAATATCAGATCGGCGACCAGCCGTTCAGCACCGCACAGGAAGAAGGCTTCGTGCAACTGGCCGTCGCGCAACCCGCGAAGGGGGCGCAACCGGCGGACAAGGATTTGTACCTGCACGAGGCGATTGCGCGCTGGGCCGGATGGAGTCTGAGCGTGCAGAGGCCGGGCAAACACCTCAGTCGTTATGCCGACCCTCAAAAAGCCGTCCCGCCCGACGGCGACGACCCGGAATTCCGCGAGGATCAGCCCGAGACGCCGTTCAAGATGACGGTGAAGTACCACGTGATCCCGGGCTCGCTGCCGCGGATGCGCTTCGGCACGCGCTATCGCCTGCGCGCGCGGGCGGTGGATCTGGCCGGAAACAGCCTGCGGCTCGGCGATGCGCTCACCGAGGCTTTGTCTTCCCTGTTCGCGCTGCCGCGTGATCCCGAAGGTTTCACCTATCTGCGCTACGAACCGGTCGGCGCGCCGCTCGTGATCCTGCGTGACGCGCGCGCGGTCACCGACCCCGGCTCCGCGATTGACCGCATCGTCATTCGCACCTTCAATGACGACATCAGCAAAGACACGGCCGCGGCAGACGCCGCCGCCGCCGACCGCCACCTGGTGCCGCCGCGCGCGAGCGCCGAGATGGGCGAGCGGCTGGGCATATTCGACGACGCGGCCGGCAAACTGAAGAGTGACGCGGCGACGTGGCAACTGATCGCTGAGCGTGACGCAGCCGAATTCCAGCAGACGCCGCCGATTGACGTGGCGGGCCAGCAGAAGACTTTCCCGCTCGAAGCGGGCGACCGCATTGAAGCGCTGCCGCACCTGCCCGACCCGCTCTCGCGCGGCGCGGCGATCCGCGACCTGCCCGGCACGCCGTCAGGGGCGGTCGGCAAAATCACGCCCGATGCCGGCGCGGCCGGGCAGGTGAAATACGAATCGCTCAGTGACCCCAACCCGCGACCCGGCTCCGCCACGCTCGTCAGCTTCGGCGACGGCGGCGACTGGCAGCAGACGCGCGGCTTCCGCTTCACGCTGGCCGAGCCGGCGGCGGGTCAGACTGACCTGCGCCCGCACTGGGATCCGGCGGGTCGCGTGCTGACGAGTTATCTGCCGAAGGGACAAACGAGGACGGTGCCGCTCAGCAGTTACCTGACGGCGGATGATTTGAAGCTGATGGGCGTCTGGCAATGGCTGCGGGAATACATCGAACGCATCACCGTCACGACCCCGCAGGCGCAGTACCTGCTGCCCGGCGCCGACGTGGACAGGATCGCGCACGTCCTGCAGCGCGCGGTCGAAGGCGGGCACTGGATGCTCACGCCGCCGCGACTCGTCACGCTCGTGCATGCGGTGCAGCAGCCCCTGGGCAGGCCCGCCTTCGCCGCGCTCAACGTCGAACACGAAAGCAAAACCGAAGGCACGAACCCGCTGCAAACTGCGCCGATTGCGGACCGCGCCGATCCGACCGAACTGGCTCAGGTCACCGCATGGCGCAGGCCCGGCGCGACCGACGCGTTTCTGATCGGCGCCCTGAAAGTGCACGGCGCAAGCACGGCGAAGGTTGACCTGAAAGCGACGTGGGATGACCCGATTGACGACCTCCTGCAGCCGAAATGGACGACGACGCACCGCGCGGCGCACGTGGATGAGTTGCCGCTGCCGGGAACTGATGAAGGCTATCTGCAGGCGAGCGGGAAGGAATACCGCGCGGTCGGCTACTACGACCCCGAACATGACCAGATCGGCTTCGTGCGCGCGGGCGACATCACCGGCAGGCCGAATGAAGAACAGGTCGTTTTCTTCGACGCCGCGCCGCGTCATCTCTTCAACGATACGAAGCATCACCGCGTCAGCTACACCGCCGTTGCGACGTCGCGCTACCGCGAATATTTCCCGCAGGACGAGAATCTGAACTTCACGCGCGAGAGCGAGCCCGTGCTGGTTGACGTGCCGGCCTCGGAGCGCCCGCACGCGGCCAGCGTGGCTTATGTGCTGCCGACGTTCGGCTGGCAGCGGCAGACCGACACGAACCTGAAGCGCAGCGTACGCTTCGGCGGCGGCCTGCGCGTTTACCTGCACCGCCCATGGTTCTCGTCGGGCGAAGGTGAATTGCTCGGCGTCGCGCTCTGGAGTTACCGGAACGGAACGCTCAACGGCGAGAGCCGTGACAAATTCAAACCCTTCATCACGCAATGGGGCATGGACCCGATCTGGCAGACGGGCAATCTTTACGGAGTGCCGGCCGGCTATAACTTCCCCGACGCGGTCGCGACCGATTCGGCCGTGACGCTGGAGGAGCGGACCGCGGCCAATGCGAAAGGCGAGCCGGGCCGCATTGACGTGGTCGGATTCCCGGTCGAGTTTGACGAGTCGCGCGGCCTGTGGTACGCCGACCTGACCATCAACACCTTCAGCGAGACGTATCAGCCGTTCGTGCGGATGGCGCTGGTCCGCTACCAGCCGCATGCGCTGGCCGACGCGAAGGTGTCGCGCGTCGTGCTGGCCGACTTCGCGCAGCTGACGCCCGACCGCTCGGCCCTGGTCACGTCAGACCCGCACCACTCGCGCACGCTGCGCGTGGTCGTTTCCGGCGTGGCGCCGCGCGGGCCGCAGCCGGTCGTCCGGGGTGAACCGCACCCGCCTGACCTGAGCAAACGGCCGACGCGGATTCGCGTGCGAGTCCAGCGGCGCGACCCTGGGTTGCAGAGCGATCTGGCATGGCACGACGTGCCGCCGGACGTGGCGGCGGTGAAGGCGGCCTTCGACGATCACCTGACCGATCATCCCGATCTGGAAATGTGGACGGGCACGGTCACCTTCGCGCAGACGCCCGAGGCGGGGCGGTTCCGCCTGCTGATTGAAGAGTACGAATACGTCTCGGCCAATTACACTCTGGTCGAGGGCCGCGTGGCGCGGCAGCCGGGCCGTCTGATCTATGCCGAAGCCTTCGAGCTGGATGACGCGCTGGTCAGCGAGACATAATGTGGCGCTGATATTCTGCAGCAACAGGTATAAAAGGATATGTAAGTCAGCCTTCAGATATGGATGGTTTCTTTGCTGAAGTGCGAGGACACCTGGCTGAAAGCGGCTCCCGGACAGCGACACTGGCGGGTCAGCGATGCATCATCGAACACTGTCGCTCCTCATCTTTTCGTACTCCTTCTTTGCTTCGCGCAGAAGGCCGAGGTCCGGGTCGGCGTCTTTCCATAAACTCAGGAAGGCTTCGTATGACTGGCGGCTTCTGGCGGTGTCGCCCGCGAGCGCGGTGGCGCGCGCCAGTTCCAGATACGCTCGCGGGTAGAACGGCGAAAGCGGGTCGTAGCCGCGATGATCCAGAATCTTCTGCAACTCGGTCATTGCTTCCCCGGGCTTGTGCTGCCGCAGGCAGGCCTGGGCGCGCAGGTAAGGAACCCAGAAATCGGAGGCGGCTTCATCAGCGCCGACCGACCGCAACAATTGCAGCGCCACTTCAGGGTGACCGCGTTCAAGTTCGATGTTCGCGCGGATGACGGGCAGCCAGACGGCATTGAGCAGAGTGTCTTTCGGATAGCGCCGCGCCAGTTCGTCGGCCAGCGTTTGTGATTGTGCGCCCGCGCCGCAAAGCGCCAGCGCCCGCGCGGAGGCCCGCAGCGAGCGCAGGTTCCGTTCGACCGAGAGCGCTTCGGCAGTCTCCCGCGCGACCTGCTCGCACTGGCCCGCCATCGCCTGGCGCAGGGCCGCGAGCGCCCTGCTGATCGCGACGACCTCATTTAACCCGCGGCGCTGCTCAAGCTCCTGCGCGCGGAGCAGGAATTCGCGCGCCTGTTTCAACCGGCCCTGTAAAGCCGCCACCTCAGCCTGCTCTTCGAATGCGGCATATTCGCTCGGTCTGCCTTTGCGCCAGTCGAGCTGTTGCTGCATCGCCGCCGCATCGCCGCGCAGGAAGGCGAGCGTGAAGAGGTCGGCATGCATTGCCGATGAGCCGGGCGTCTGCGCCGTGGCGCGTTGCAGCACCTGCTCCGCCTCATCAAAGCGGTTGAGCCGGAGCAGGGCGCGCCCCAGATTGGCGTACGCCTGCGAGGGCGCCGGGTCGAGTCGAATCGCCTCGCGGGCTTCAGCCACGGCCTTCTCGTACTGCCCCACCGTCAGATACTCGAAGGCCAGATTGTTGACCGGCGTATAGCTGCGCGGGTAAAGGCGCTTCCACACCTCGAAGGTCTCAATCGCCTTGTCGACCTCGCCCGTGGCGGAGAGGTAATAGCGGCCCGTAATGTTCAGCTTCTCGCGTTCGCTGACGCGGTTGCGCAACTGATAAGCCTTCTCCGCGCAGGCGATTTCCTGCTCTGTCTGGAACGTATTTGAGTAAGCGCCCGACAATGAGGAACAGGCCAGCGCGAAGTCCGCGTCCAGCTCGATGGCGCGTTTATAGAAGGGGATGGCTTCGAGGTATTTCCCCTGACGGTGCTGCTCGACGCCGAGCGCGTAGGCTTTGAGCGCGTCGAGTGATGCGGTGGTCGCCTGTTCAATCGGCGCGTCGAACTTTTCAATCGAGCGCAGCGACTCGCCCAGCCTTTCGCGCATCCTCGTCGCCGCCCGGCCGAGCGCCCTCAGGACCTGCTCCCTGCCCTCGGCGTCGCGCTGTTCGCGCGCGATTATTTCGCCGCTCTGAGCGTTGACCGCTTCGAGCGTGAGGACGTAATCGCGTCCCAGACTGGCAATCGAGCCGGCCAGAAAAGCCTTGAGGTTCTGGCGCTGGCAAATCTCCCGTGCCACCGAGCCCGTCACTCGCTCGTCGGGCGCACGCTTCATCAGTTTCATCGTCTCGCGCGCCCGCTCGTCCGGGAAGATGTTCAGAAACGGCGACTGCTCCAGTTGCACCGCGAGCGCCTGTTTGAGCGTGCCGTCAAAGACCGCGTCGCCCGTCCGGTTCTCGAAGTCGGCCAGCAGGATCGTGTCTCTTTCGGTCAGCGCCGGCGCGCGGTGGAAGTAAAAGAAGGCCGCCAGCACGACGGCCAGAGGCGCCACGAACGAAATGACGACGATCCGCGGATGGCGTCTGAGTCGGCCAAAGAGTTGTTGACCGCGTAACCGGAAGGCGGCGGCCGGCGGCTCGTTCGTCTCTTCCACCTCTTCGATGATCAGTCGGCCGCTGGTCTTCCGCGCGACGAGCAATTCTGCCGGCGCGCCGCCCGCCTCCCTGACATCCGCCGCAAACTTGTAGCCGCGCCCCGGCACCGTCGCGATGTAAGGATGATCGCCGCGGCCCTCGCCGAGCGCCTTGCGCAGCGCCGAGACGTTGACCGTCAGGTTGGCCTCCTCCACCACACTGTCAGGCCAGAGCGCCTGCATCAGTTCGTCCTTCTCGACCACGCGCCCGCGCCGCTCAAGGAGTACGAGCAGGACTTCAAAGGCCTTCGGCGTCAGCGCGACCGGCTCGCCCGCGCGCAACAGGCGATGCGGGGCGGTCTCGACGCGAAAGGGGCCGAACTCGTAAGCGGGGGAGAATGACTCGTCAGCCATCGCTTTTGGAATTTTTGGAATTTTTATCTGCCCGGCTTAAGGACATTTGGGTCACCCGTCGCGGATGATCCGTCGCGAACCGAAGCCGAGCGGCTTCGGTTCGTCAGGCCTGAGGGGGCCTTGACTTTAACACCAATCGGCGGCGAGTGCCAGACGACGGGAGCCAGTGTGAAGCGGCGGAAAAGGACGGAAATCACTTTTGAAATCGAGCAGGTGCTGACCCTCCATCGCCGCCACCCGACGGCGCCCGTCTGGTGCGCCGACTGCCACGCGGCGGTCACGATGCTCAGGCCGGAAGAGGCCGCCGCACTGATCGGACGCAGCGTTCGCGCCGTCTACCGCCTGGTCGAGGCGGGCGCGCTGCATTTCATCGAGCCTGCGGACGGCTCGCTGCTGATCTGCCCCAACTCGCTCGGCCAGAGCGCGGGCGGGGAGAGTGAATAAACCGAAGGCGCAGGCCACAACGGTCGATCAGCCGGCGGCGCCCTGCACCTCCACAGGAAAGGAATAACCAATGAAAAAACAATTCGCAGTTCTGACGTTACTGATAGCCGGCGCTGTCAGCGTGATCTCCCCTGGCGCACGGTCCGCGGGTGCGCCCTCGCTCAACCCGGCGGATTACCCTTACATGAATATGATCAGCCCTCGCTCCACGAACCTGAGCGCGACCGCATGCGCCAACAGCGCGCAGGAGGCTCTGAAGAAAAGCGGCTTCACTCACATCGGATCCGGCCACCCGGGCTATGGCCTCTTCGGGTCTCAGGGCGCTTACGTGGCGGGAGTCGCGTGGGACGCAGACCTCCACTCCTACTTTCTGGTTGTGGCGGGGCCTGATAAGGCGACGGCCGATAACAATCTCAATACGCTGGAAGGTCACGCCAAAGCTTTGTTCGAGAAGTGAGCCGGCACTCGCGCAGCCTGATGGCGGCTGAACCGGGACTGGCAGCACTATCAGGATTTCGCCGGAGTTGATGATTTCTGAGGATGTCCGACAAACTCCGGTTTGTCGGACATCGTGGTCCGGTCTTCTGTCGCAATACCTGTTGCCCGTGATCCGGCCCATTCAGGAAGGATGGGGCCGGGAAAGAAATCGCCGCCGCTCGCCATTTTTCACCTCAGACCCTGACCGTTTGCAGTATTCCCGACAGGCGTCCGGCGTTCTATGTTTACAGGCGTACAGAGAGCCGCGGCCCTCTGCTGTTACAATCTCTGCCTCCCGAACTCCCCTGATTCCGTCGCGCAACCTGATACCCGAAAGACTTCTCCCTGAATTCGGTCTGAAAGCTCCCCCCGAACAATTCCCGCTGAATCTGAAGAGGCCGCTTCGTGCGTCACACCAGCAACAACGCGGAAGGGCGCCCTGATGGGGACGTACAAACGAAAGGCGACCCGGGCGGGCGGCTCTTAGCCGGCGGGGATCGAAACGGCACTGGCAGAAGGGTTGACTGATGAGAGAAACAATGTCCTATCCGGGGAACGCCGCCCCCAGGGTGGCCCGCGTCCGGCAGCACCTGCCCGCCGAACACATCGCGGACGTCCGCGGCGAAACGCGGCGGCGGCTGGCCGATGCAGGGCTGCGCGACCGCATCAAACCGGGCGCGCGAATTGCGATCACCGCCTGCAGTCGCGGCACGGGCGGTTTCATTGACCTGCTCTCAGGCATCGCTGACGCAATCAAAGAGGCCGGCGGACGGCCCTTCATCATCCCCGCGATGGGCAGTCACGGCGGGGCCACGCCCGAAGGTCAGCGCGAGATTCTGGAGCGGCTCGGCGTGACGGAAGAGAGCATCGGGGCGCCGATTGAAGCGACGATGGGAACGGTCGGACTGGGCAGGGCCGAAAATGGCGCGGTCGCGCATTTCGATAAGAACGCTTTTGATGCCGACGGTGTCATCGTCCTGGGGAGAGTGAAGACGCACCCCGAGTCGGCAGGCGAACTGGCTTCGGGGCCGCTCAAGATGGCCACAGTCGGTCTGGGCAAGCAGCGCGGCGCGCAGGAAGCGCACAATCACGGACTGTGGGATTCGGTCCGCGCCGTGCCGAAGCTGCAACTGGCCACGTCAAAAATTCTGTGCGGCGTGGCCGTCGTCGAGAACGGTTACCGGCACCCGGTCGTGATCGAAGTCGTGTCGCCGAGCTACGAGGCTTTTCTGGAAGCGGACACTCGCCTGCTCCGCGTCGCCAAATCCCACCTCGCGACGATTCCCTTTCAGGATCTGGACGTGCTGGTCGTGGATGAACTCGGCAAGAACATTTCGGGCGCGGGGATGGACCCCAACGTGATCGGGCGCTGGCGCGTCTCGGGCGGCCCGCGCATCCCGGAGTTCCGCCGGATCGTCGTCCTCTCGCTGACCGCGCCCTCGCTCGGCAACGGCATCGGGATCGGCCTCGCCGATTTCACGACCCGGCGGTTTGCAGGCGCGTATGACGCGGCGGTCAGTTACGTCAACATCCTGACGGCCACCGAACCGGGCAGCAACACGCGCGAAGGGTGCCTGCCGCTCGCCCTCCCTTCCGACCGCGAGGCCATAGAGGTCGCGCTCTATTCGGCGCTGGCCGGGGACGCGCCGCGGCTGTGCCGCATCAGGAATACCGCGGCACTCGACGAGATGTGGGTCTCCGAAGCGCTGCTCGCTGAAGTCGGGCAGAATCCGAAGCTGAGCGTGATTGGGCAACCCGCCCCGATGGCGTTCGATGAGGCTGGCAATCTGTTTTGAATACGCCCGTCTGGTTACAAGCGGGGTTCCGGGGTTTCGTCGCCGGGTCGGCGCTGCTCGTCGGGGCGGCGGTCGGTTATTTCGCGCGCGTGCCGCAGCGGCTGATCGCGGGGGTCATGGCCTTCGGGAGCGGCGTGCTGATTTCGGCGCTCTCCTTCGACCTGATGGACGAGGCTTACCAGCGGGGCGGCTTTGACTCGACCGCGGCCGGATTCCTGGGCGGCGCGGCCGTTTACACGGCGGCCAACTGGTACCTCGCGCGGAAGGGCGCAAAGCACCGCAAGCGTTCCGGCAATCAGCAGCCGTCCGAGTCGGAAGACAGCGGCAGCGGCCTCGCCATCGCGGTCGGCGCCTTACTGGACGGCATCCCGGAATCCATCGTGATCGGCGTCAGCATGATCGAGGGAGGGGCCGTGAGTGCGGTCGCGGTGGCGGCGATCTTCCTCTCAAACATCCCCGAAGGGCTGTCGAGTTCCGCGGGGATGAAGAGAGCCGGGCGCCCGATCCGCTACGTCTTCGGCGTGTGGGGAGGCATCGCGATTGTCTCGGGACTGTCGGCGCTCGCCGGGTACGCGGTCTTCCGCGGCTTCCCGCCGGACGTGATCGCGGCCACGACGGCCGTGGCGGCGGGGGCGATCCTCGCGATGCTCGTGGACACTATGATCCCCGAGGCATTCGAGCAGGCGCACAATTTCGCCGGCCTGATCACGGTCGCCGGCTTTCTCGCGGCCTTCATCCTGTCGAAGCTGGGCGGATGAATCGCCCGGCCCTTATTTCATCATCATTGAGAGTGAACAATGGCAACAGCAATCCGCATCAAGACTCCACCGACACAGTTTCATCACCACCTGCAAACCGGCGTGACCCGGACGATCACGGTTGACGCCGCCGCGCTGGAGCATGAGCTGCGCTCAATCATCAGTGGCGAAGTGCGCTTCAGCGACGGCGACCGCGCTCTCTACTCCGCTGACGCCTCCAACTACCGGCAGGTCCCGATTGGCGTGGTCATTCCGAAAAGCAGGGAGGATGTCATTCAGACGGTCGCGGCCTGCCGCCGTTACGGCGCGCCGATCCTCGCGCGCGGCGGCGGCACGGGCATCCCCGGCCAGAGCGTCAACGTCGCGGTCATGATTGATTTCTCGAAATACCTGCACAACGTCATCGGACTCAATCCGGAAAAGAAACTCGCCCGCGTCGAGCCGGGCTGCGTCCTGGACACGCTGCGCGACGCGGCGGAGCGGCACCACCTCACCTTCGGCCCTGACCCGGCGACACACAACCGCAACACGCTCGGCGGGATGGTCGGCAACAACTCGTGCGGGATTCATTCGGTGATGGCGGGCCGCACCTCGGACAACATCGAAGAGCTTGAAATCCTCACTTACGACGGCACACAGATGCGCGTCGGGCGCACGAGCGACCAGGAGCTTGTGCGGATCATCGGCGCGGGCGGGCGGCGCGGCGAGATTTACGCGCAGCTGAAAAATTTCCGCGACCGCTACGCCGACCTGATCCGGCAACGCTTCCCCCGGATCCCGCGCCGCGTCTCCGGCTACAACCTGCCCGAGCTGCTGCCGGAGAATGGATTCAACGTGGCGCGCGCGCTCGTCGGTTCGGAATGCACCTGCGTGATGGTGCTGGAAATCACCGCGCAGCTCGTGCCCAGCCCGCCCGTGCGCTCGCTGCTGGTGCTGGGTTATCCGGACATCTTCGCCGCCGGCGATCACGTGACCGAAGTACTCAGGCACAAGCCCACCGGGCTGGAAGGGCTCGACGACGAGTTCATCCTCGATATGAAGAAGAAGGGCATGCACCCGAAGAATATGGAGCTGATGCCGGAAGGCAAAGCCTGGCTCCTCGCCGAATTCGGCGGCGACACCAGGGAGGAGGCCGACGAGAAGGCGCGCCGGCTGATGGCTGAACTCAAGCGCGGGGGGCGAGCGGGTTCGATGAAACTTTTCGATGACCCGAAACAGGAGCGAGTCATCTGGAACCTGCGCGAGGAGGGCCTGGGCGCGACCGCGCGCATCCCGGGCGAGCCGGACAATCACGAGGGGTGGGAAGATTCCGCCGTGCCGCCCGACCGGCTCGGCCACTACCTGCGCGGGCTGCACGAACTGCTCGAAAAGTATGATTATCACGGCCCGCTCTACGGCCACTTCGGCGACGGGTGCGTCCACACACGGCTGACCTTCGACCTCGAAACGGCTGACGGCATCAGAAAATTCCGCTCGTTTCTCGAAGAGGCCGCCGACCTCGTCGTCAGTCACGGCGGCTCATTTTCGGGCGAACACGGCGACGGGCAGGCGCGCGGCGAGCTGCTGCCGAAGATGTTCGGCGACGAGATGGTCGAAGCCTTCCACCAGTTCAAAGCGATCTGGGACCCCGAATGGAAGATGAACCCCGGCAAGCTCGTCGCGCCTTACCGCGTGGATGAAAATCTGCGCTGGGGCGTCGCGTATCACCCGCCCGAGCTGAAAACGCACTTTCAATTCCCCGACGACCGGCGCAGTTTCGCTTACGCGGCCGAGCGCTGTGTCGGCGCGGGCGTCTGCCGCCGTCACGCTGGCGGGACGATGTGCCCGAGCTACATGGTGACGCTCGAAGAGAAGCACTCGACGCGGGGCCGCGCGCGCCTGCTCTCGGAGATGCTGCGCGGCGACCCGGTCAGAGGCGGCTGGCAGAGCGAGGCGGTGAAAGAGGCGCTCGACCTGTGCCTCGCGTGCAAGGGGTGCAGGGGTGAATGCCCCGTGCAGGTGGATATGGCCACTTACAAAGCTGAGTTCCTGTCGCATTACTACGAAGGCAGACTGCGACCGCGGACGGCGTGGACGATGGGCCACATCCACCTGTGGGCGCGGCTCGCCGCACTCGCGCCCCGCCTCGCCAACTTCTTCACTCACGCCCCGGTCTTCGGCACACTCGCGAAAGCGGTCGCCGGCATCCACCCGAACCGTGAAATCCCGGCCTTCGCTCCTTACACCTTCAAACAATGGTTCCGCCGGCGCGGGCCGCGCAATGACGGCAGGCCGCGGGTGATCCTGTGGGCCGACACTTTCAATAACCACTTCCACCCGCAGACCGCCGAGGCCGCCCTGGAAGTCCTCGAAGCGGCCGACTTCCGCGCCGAAGTGCCGATGATGAATCTGTGCTGTGGCCGCCCGCTCCACGACTGGGGCATGCTCGATGAGGCGAAAGGCCTGCTGCGTCAGACGCTCGACGCGCTCAAAGGGCCGATTGAAGCGGGCGTGCCGGTGGTCGTACTCGAACCGAGCTGCGCCTCGGTCTTCCGCGATGAGCTGGTTAACTTCTTCCCCGACGATGAAAATGCGAAGCGATTAAGTCAGCAGACGTTCCTGCTCGGCGAGTTCCTCAACCAGAAAGCGCCGCACTTCCGGCCGCCGCAACTGAATCGCGGGGCGCTCGTACATGGGCACTGCCACCACAAATCAATCATGAAAATGGACGATGATGAGGCAGTATTCAACCAGCTCGGCCTGGATTTCGCGACGCCGGATTCGGGCTGCTGCGGGATGGCGGGCGCGTTCGGTTTTGAGCGCGGCGACCATTACGACGTGGCAATGAAATGCGGTGAACGCGTCCTGTTGCCGGCGGTGCGCGAGGCCGGTCGGGACACGATCATCATCGCCGACGGCTTCAGTTGCCGGGAACAGATCGCGCAGGCGACTGATCGCCATGCGCTCCACCTGGCGCAGATCATTCAGATGGCGATGCGCGAAGGGCCGGGCGGTCCCGCCGGCACTTATCCCGAAGCAGACTACATCAACCCACGTCACAACCAGCGATCAAACACCACGCTGAAAGCGGCGGCACTTGCAGGCGCCGGGATGCTCATCGTCGGGGCGTTCTGGTGGGGGCTGAAAAGAATGCGGCGGTGACGAAACTGCCAGCTGGCCCGGCAAATCCGTTAGTGACTCCTCTGCCAGCGCGCTTGTGTTCAGTCATCGTCGTTTTGCGCCACGAACCGGTAACCGTGGCCGCGCACCGTCAGGAAATGACGCGGGCTGGCGGCGTCATCTTCCAGCTTCTGTCTGAGCAACCCGATGTGAACATCCACGGTCCGCGTCATCGCCTCCCCGCCGTAGCCCCACACTTCGCGCAGCAACTGGCTGCGCGTCACGGTGGCCCCGCGCTCGGCGATCAGGTAGCGGAGCAGCTCAAACTCCCGCGCCGTCAGTTCGACCGGCTGGCCGTGCCGGCGGACTTCGATCTTCCGGAAATCAACCTCGACGGGGCCGAACTGGAAAGCGTCGGTCAGCCTGGCCGCGGACGCGGCGCCCCTGCGCAGCAGCGCTTCCACGCGGGCCAGCAGTTCCATCGGCTCATAGGGTTTGGTCAGGTAATCATCGGCGCCCAGCTTCAGGCCCAGGACTTTGTCAATCACCTGACCGCGCGCGGTGAGCATGAGAATGGGCGTCTGAATCCCGCGCTGCCTGAGATCGCGGCAGACGTCAAAGCCGTTCTTCCCCGGGAGCCTGACGTCCAGGATGAGCAGGTCAAAGTCTCCACCGCTCGCCAGACGCAACCCCGCCTCGCCGTCCGTCGCGGCTTCCACCTGATAGCCTTCATTGACCAGAAGGTCGGTCAGAGCCAGCACGAGGCCCGGCTCATCTTCCACCAACAGGACTTTGTATTTCATCGGATGTGTCCGTCATCTGGCCGCGCCCTGCCGGTTCGAGCGCGGGCAGATGCAAAGTGAATGTGGTCCCCTGCCCCGGCGAAGCCTCGACCGTGACGCGCCCGCCGTGGGCCCGCACGTGGCGCTCGACGAGGCTCAGGCCCAGGCCGGTGCCGGGGACGGCCGAGTCCCATGCTTTCCTGCCGCGGTAGAACGGCTCGAAAACGTGCGGCAAATCCGCCGCGTCAATGCCGGGGCCGCGATCCGCGACGGCGATCTGCACCTCCCTGCGCCCGCCGTTCTTCGCGGCGCTCGCGCTGATGATGAGGCGTCTGCCCTGCGCCGCATATTTGAGGGCGTTCTCGAGCAGGTTCCTGATCGCGCTCTCGAGCGCCTGCGCGTCGGCCCGCACCTGCGGCAAATCCGCTTCGACCTCGCACTCGACCTGCCACCCGCCCGCGGCAAAGTCGGCGGCGTATTCCGCCAGCGCGCGTTCGATGATTTCAGCGACTCGCGTCGGCTGCAGGTCGTAATGCTGGCGCCCCGACTGGATGCCCGCGAAGCCGAGCATCTGTTCGACCTGATTGATGAGGCGCCGCGCCTCCTGCTGGATCACCTCGCCGTACTGCTGCACCCGGCGCGCGTCGCCGATCATCCCTTTGGCGAGGTTGTAGCTGGTTGACTGGATCACCGCGAGCGGCGTGCGCAGTTCGTGCGAGACGCCGGCCACGAATTCCATCTGCTGGCGCGCGAGCCGGCGGGCGCGCTGCGTCGCGAGCATGAGCATCGCGATGCTGCCGGCGAGGATCAGCAGCACGCCGAAGCTCAGGGCGAGGTTGCGCCACCGGGCCTGATCCACCGCCGCGTCGAGCGATCCTGAATTGTATTTCACCACAAGCTGCCAGTCGTCCGGTTCAGGTCTTCGCTCGGGCAACTGCTCCGGCCTCCGGTCTGGGGGAAGATTCGGTGGCGGGCCAAATCCTCTGCGCTGGTCCGGCCCGTCACCCGGGCGTGGAGGTGGCGGGCGGCGCTCGGGGCCCATTCCTCCCGGCCCGGGTTCTATGCCGGAGCCCTGCGCCTGCCGGCTGAAGATCACCGTTCGGGCGTCAACCGATGAGAGCGCATCCGCCGCGAGCGCCGCATTCGACCGGTAAATGATGCGTGGAGGGGCGCTGGTGATCACGGCCAGCTGATAATTGTCCGGCCAGCCCGGCCCGAAATGGCGCTCGATCAGGTCGGGGAGCAGATGTTGCCGCACGTACCCCGGATCGAATTCCAGAAAGCACCAGCCTTTCAACTCCGGCGCGCGCCCCGGCGGCCGGGCCGGATGCGGCGCGAGCGAGCGCAGCAGCGAGCGGCCATCAGGCCGCACGGGCGGCTCGTCCCGCGCGTCGCGGCCATGTGAATCTTCGACCAGAGGGAAGATGAGGACCGGGCGGCCATCAACCAGTTCCCAGGCATGGCCCCTCGGGAACAGTGGGGGCTCTCCGCCGGGCAGGCGCAAACGCTTTTCGAGGATCGTGCGATACTGCGCCAGTTCATCCGGCCACGCTTCCACAACAAATTGCCCGTCGCCCACGCGCCGGTGTTTGAAGATGATGCCGTCGGCCGCTTCGACCCCGAAACAGACCTCGTCGAGCAGTTGCGGGTGACCGGACTCGCTCTGCCATTGCCTGATCCGCTGAGAGAGGTAAGGCTCGACTGCCGTCCCGGGGCGCAGCCCGGGAGTCGGGCGATAGATGCGGATCGGCTCCCGCAGGATCGCGTCAAATTCATTTCGGAAGCCGCGGAGCGCCGTCTCCAGCAGTTCGTGGCGCTGCCGCCGGTCGGCCTCGCTGACGCGATTGATCCAGCGATACTGCGCGACCGCCGCCAGTGCGAGCAGCACGAGCAGCGCACAGCAGGCCACGACCAGCCACTTTGATCCGAAACGCGAGAGCAACATGGGGCGGATTATAAACCCGCCCCCGTCACAAACCCGTGGCTCACCACACCAGCGGCAACAGAATTTACCCAATCTTTACAAAGCGCCGGTTTGTTTACGAAGGGTTTACCGCGGCCACCCTCCCTTCTGACGTATAGTCGCATCAGACAGGACAGGCAGTAACAGGAAAGTTTCCTCAGAGGTTCCGAGCAATGGTGAACGTCAATTTCAAACCATAAGGAGACCAGAATCATGAAACTTCACCGCATGGTAATCACCGCTTGCATGATGCTGCTGGGCATCGCCGCCATCACCGCTTTCGCGACCCGCGGCAACATGGCAACAGCCCAGGGCCCCGGCCAGGGACCCGGTGGCCCGCCGCACCGCCACCCACCCGGCCCGCCTGACGGCGGGTTCCTGCTGCGCCTCCTTGATCTGACCGACGCGCAGAAGGAGCAGATCAAAGCCATCGAGGAAGCCGAGGACGCGAAGGCTGAGCCTTACCTGAAACAGCTTGAGGACGCCCACAAGGCGCTCGATGACGCTACGGCCAGGGGGCAGTTCAACGAAGCACAGGTTCGCTCAATCGCTGCCAGTCAGGCGCAGGCAATAATTGAACTGATCGTCCTGAAGGCGCGCAAGGACGCCGCGATCTATCAGGTCCTCACGCCCGAACAGCGCGCGAGGCTCGATCGGCTGCGCGAAGAGCGCCCGCGGCCCGAAGGCGGACAACATCCCCCGAGACCGCGACCGTAGCCCGGGAAGCCGGCGGCAGATGGTTCGCCGGAAATCATCAGACTGCCGCAGTTGAAATGGCCGCTCCGATTTCAACTGCGGCGATCACGGCCTCGATCATTCCCATGAAACTTCGCGCCCGAAATCGCTTTGCATCAGTGGCCCTCGCCATCAGCCTGTCCGCCGTCGGCTGCGTGATGCTGCTGCGCGCCAACGGCCGGGTGCGAACCGCCGCGGCTTCGCCGAAGTACCACGCCGAATTCAAAACCATTCCGGACACGGTCAAAGCCGGCGAGCCGGCGGAGTTGATCTTCAACGTGAAAAACCAGCGGGGCGCCAGTGTGCGCTTCCTCCAGTTCGTGCATGAAAAGCCGATGCACCTGCTGGCCGTTTCGGAAGACCTGGCCGAGTTCTATCACATCCACCCGGAACTGGTGATCGGCGATTCATACAGCGTCACGCAGGCGTTTCCGCACGGCGGCGTGTATCGCCTTTTCGCCGATTACACGCCGCCCGGTGCGGGGCAGATCGTCGAGCGGTTTGACCTGAAAGTGGATGGCCCCCGCCGCCCGCTTGTGCGTCTCGTCGAGGATCAGCAACTGAGCAGGGTGGTTGACGGGCTGCGGGTCACGCTGTCATCAGATAAACCACTGCGCGCTGGCTGCGACGTGATGCTCACAGCTTCACTGGCTGACGCGAAATCAGGGCGCCCGGTGACTGACCTGCAACTCTATCTGGGGGCGCTCGCGCATTTCGTCATCATCAGCGAAGACCTGAAAGACTTCATCCATGCGCACCCGCTGGAAGACGGCGAGGTGTTCGATCCGGGGGCCGAAAAATTCACCTCGCACGTTCACGACCCGGCTGAACTGGCGAAGGTACTCCTCGGCCCGAGCCCGCCTGTAGTCAGGGCCGGGGCCGGTTTCCCGCGCGCCGGGCTCTACAAGCTGTGGGCGCAGTTCCAGCGCCACAACCGTGTCATCGCGGTGCCGTTCGTGCTGCGCGTCGCGGAAGGCGATCAGGCCGCAGCGAAGAAGTCTGCCGCAATCCCTGCCGATGCAATCAGGATCACGGTCGGCGAATCAGGTTATGAACCCCCACACATCGAGGCGAAGAAGGGGCGGCCGGTGAAGTTGATGTTCATTCGCCCTGACGCGGGCAATTGCGCCGGGACGGTGGTCTTCCCAAGCCTCGACATCCGCCGGAAGCTGCCTGTCGGAGAGAGCGTCATAATTGAACTCACGCCGAACGATGCCGGTGAAATCTCCTTCACCTGCGGAATGGGGATGCTGAAGGGAGCGATCATCGTCAACTGACAGGAATCTGAAGAGAAGGAGTAATGACAGTGAAATCACGCATTGCTTTGCTGGGAGCGTTTCTGATTGTCTGCGGCAGCATCGCCGTCCTGACCGGCACTCGGGCACGTGCCTCAAAGGCACTCGCCTTTGACGAGGATGCGACATCGGCGGGCGGCTCACTCGCGCCCATCTCGGTCTGGCTCCTGAACGCCGACGGGCGCAAAGGACAAAGTCCGGATGCGATGATTAACGCGGTGGTCAGTCAGGTACTCTCTGATGTCCAGCAGGTCAGCTTCACTGACACCGATGTCTACATCAAAGCCGAGAGCATCCCGACTTACCCGGTCGGGCCGTTCGGTGGTAACCCTTCGATCCCGACGGCGCGCCACTACACATTCCGCATCACGCGCAATCCGCAACCGGCGACCGGCACGCACACCAGCACGCCGCTCGGGCCGATTGGCGTGCTGGTCAACGGCGTGGCCTTCTTCAACTCGCTCGACGCGAGGTCATACCGCAACCAGAATATCTGGCATCAGAACGCGCCCATTTTCGAGGCGAGCGGGTTTGACGCCGCGCTCGGCCACCCCAACCCCGACATGCAGATGACGAACGGCATCCTGGGCGGCGGCTACCACCATCACCAGCTTTCGTCGAGCCTCGTCTCCCAGATCGGCGCGACTTCCGCCGCCGAACACTCGCGGATCATCGGCTACGCCTTCGACGGGTATCCGATCTACGGCCCTTACGGCTATGCGAACGCGGACGGCACGGGCGGGAGCAAACGGATGCGCCCGAGCTACCAGAAGCGCCACATCACCGAGCGCACTTCATTGCCAGATGGAACGACACTTACGTCCACTCAGTACGGCCCGAACGTGAGCGATCAATTCCCGCCGGGCGCTTACGCCGAGGATTACGAGTACGTCGCCGGCTCGGGCGATCTGGATGAGTACAACGGGCGCTTCGCCGTCACGCCCGAATACCCGCAGGGGACATACGCCTATTTCGCGACGATTGATGAGAACGGGAAGAACGTCTATCCGTACCTGATCGGGCCGCGTTACTACGGCGTCGTGGCGAACGACAACGGGCGGCAGACGGTCGTCGTCCCCACAACCGGCCTGACGACGGTCTCGACATCCGTCGTCGCGGTGAATGCCGCAAGCTATGCGAAGGACTCGCTGGCGGCGGGGGCTATAGCGGCGCTGTTCGGGACGGGATTCTCCGCGACGACTTCCATCGCGACGACGCTCCCCCTGCTCACCGTGCTGGCCGGGGCCACGCTGCAACTGACCGACAGCGGCGGGGCCGCGCGCGAATGCCCGCTGTTTTTCGTCTCGCCGACTCAGATCAACTTTCAGATTCCGCCGCAGGCGTCAACCGGGCCGGCACTCCTCAAAGTGAACAAACAGGACGGGATCTCATCCACCATGATCGCTTACATCAGCCCGGTCGCGCCGAGCCTGTTTTCCGCCGACGCTTCGGGTGGGGGGCTCGCGGCGGCGCTCGCGCTGCGCGTCAAAGCGGACGGCTCGCAGAGCTACGAGCCGGTCGCGCGGTTCGACGCCACACAGAACAGGATGGTGGCCGTGCCGATGGAATTCGGCGGCGAGACCGATCAGCTCTTCCTGGTCTTGTTCGGCACCGGCGTCCGCTCGCGCAGCTCGCTCGCGAACGTGAAGTGCGTCGTGGGCGTCGGCCCGATGGAAGTGACTTACGCCGGCGAGCAGGGCAGTTTTGCCGGACTTGATCAGGTGAATCTGCGGCTGGACCGGAGCCTCGCCGGGCTCGGCGAAACGAGCGTCGCGCTCATGGTGGACGGCAAATCGGCAAACCCGGTCAAAGTCAGTTTCCGTTAGGTGACACGACCACATTGCTCAGTGATGTGACGCACAGGGAAGACGAAAACCTGTCCGACACGAAAGTAGCGTGGGATGAACACCTGGTTCACCGCAGAGGCGCAGAGTGCGCTGAGGCTGCGCAGAGAAAAGGCAGAGAGTTCCAGGAGGCACTTTGTTCTCCTCTCCCCTCTCTTCTCTGCGCAATCTCTGCGTCCCTCTGCGCCTCTGCGGTGAACCGGCTTCCCGCCCCACGCCGATTGTGCGTCAGGCGGAATCTCAAAACCTCGTCTACCTGACGTCACTTACTCGATGCCCCAAACAGCCGGCACTCGCTGACCTCACAAACTACACCGGCAAGTCAGTGCCAGGAGCTTTTGACCGCGCCGGGGCGCTCGTGCGGCCCCAGGAGGCCGACGTGTGCCCGGCCCATTTGAAAGGAAAACCCAGGATGAAACTGCTGAAATTTTTTGCGGTGATGTTCTTCGCGGCGGCGCTCATCGTGCCCGCGGCCCTGACCCGCACTGCCGTCAGTCAGTCCTTTGTCGAAGCACCGACCGGCTTCGACAATCGCACCAACGGCCTCACGGATCAGGCCACGTTCGATGCGGACCTCAGGATATTCGAGGAGCGTGACACGGTGGCCGACGGGCTCGGCCCCGTTTACAACGCGCAGTCCTGCGCGGAATGCCACCAGAACCCGGTCACGGGCGGCGCGAGTCAGGTGACGGTGCTGAGGGCCGGGCACCGGGATCGCGCCGGCAACTTCGTCGCGGCGCCCGGCGGTTCGCTGATCCACGACCGAGCCATCCACCCCGCGATTCAGGAGTCGGTGCCGGACGGCGAAAACATCCGCACCTTCCGCGCCTCACTGAGCATCCTCGGCGACGGCTTCATCGAAGCGATAGACGACCAGACGATTATCGAAATTGCCCGCAATCAGCCGCGCCTCTCGGGCGGAATGATTGCCGGGCAGGTCGTGCAGGCGCCGCTGCTCGAAGTGCCCGGCTTCACGCGCGTAGGGCGCTTCGGCTGGAAGTGTCAGCACGCCAGCCTGCTCTCGTTCTCCGCCGACGCCTACCTGAACGAGATGGGGATCACCAATCGCCTGCTCTCGCAGGAGAACTCTTCACTCGGCAATTCAGTCGCCGCGTACGACACCGTCGCCGACCCCGAAGATGCTGAGGATGATGTCGACCTCTTCGCCCGCTTCATGCGCGCGACCAAGGCTCCGGCGCGCGACGAGGCGGCGGCGGTGACGCTCGAAGCCCGCGCCGGCGCGCAACTCTTCAATCAGGTTGGCTGTGCCATCTGCCACGTGCCGAACATCACGACTGCCCCGGCGGGGACGGCGATCAACGGCGGAACTTTCATCGTGCCGCCGGCGCTCGGCGGCAAGGTGATTCACCCCTACAGCGACTTCCTGCTCCACGACGTCGGCACCGGAGACGGCATCGTCCAGAACGGCGATCAGGCGACGGCGAACAAGCTGCGCACCCCTCCGCTCTGGGGAGTCCGCACGCGCAGCCGGCTGATGCACGACGCCCAGTCACTGACTTACGATGACGCGCTGCGTCGTCACGGCGGCGAGGCGTCCTTTGTCATGAACAGGTACAACCAGCTCAACAGCCGGCAACGGGCGCAGATCATTCGCTTCCTGCGAACGCTCTGAGCGGGAGCTGGGAGTCGGGAGTCAGGAGTCGGAAGTCAGAAGTCGGAACGATGAACGACGAACACGGATTCCGCTCTTCATCATTCTTAGCTTCCGACTCCCGACTTCCAACTTCAGATCACCTCGCGGACTTTATCCTTAGCGACAGTTTTGATGATCTCCCAGCCCTCGCGCTCGCCGCGCACCAGTGCCTTCCCGAATTCATACGCCTGCTCAGTAGTGACCCTGCCGGGCATCGGCGGTTCATTCGGATCAATCACCGCCTGCACCACAGCCGGGCCGGGGTGCGCGAGCGCGGCGCGCAGGACCTCTTCGGCCTGACGCGGGTCTTCGAGCGTGTAGCCGGCCGCGCCGCACGCCATCGCGTATGCGGCGAAGTCAATCGGCTGCAGCTCGACGCCGAACTCCGGATTGCCCTCCATCGCCATCTGCTCCCACTTGATCATGCCGAGCGTGTTGTTCTTGAAGACGATCACTTTGACCGGCAGGTTATATTTGACGAGCGTGGCGACCTCGCCCATGAGCATCGTGAAACCGCCGTCGCCGACGATGCAGATGACCTGACGGTCGGGCCACGCCACCGCCGCGCCGATGCTGTAAGGCAGCGAATTGGCCATCGTCGCGAGCGTGCCCGAGAGCGAGAACTGCATCTCGCCGCGAATCCTGATGTAGCGCGCCGCCCACGTCGCGATGGTCCCGCTGTCGGCGGAAATGATCGCGTCGTCGCGGAGCAGTTTGTTAAGGTGGTAAGTGACCACCTGCGGCTTCATCGGCGTGTCGGTGCGCGTGCCGCGTTCGTCCATCAGTTCATTCCAGCTCTTCATCCGCCGCTGCGCCTTCTCCAGAAAGCCGCGGTCGGCCTTGTGCTGAACCAGCGGCAGCAGCGCGCGCAGCACGTCCGCGCAACTGCCGACGAGGCCGACATCCGCCGGGTGGCGCAACCCGATGCGCGCCGGGTCAATGTCAATCTGCACGACCTCGGCCTGCCCCGGCTTCGGGTAAAACTCAAGGTAAGGGAAGCTGCTGCCCGCAATCACGAGCGCGTCGCATTCCTCCATCGCGTCCTGCGAAGGCGCGGTGCCGAGCAGCCCGATGCCGCCCGTCGTGTATGGGCTGTCGTCGGGCACGACGGCCTTGCCGAGCAGCGGCTTGATGACGGGGCCGCCGACCTTCTCGGCCAGTTCGAGAATTTCGGCGCGCGCTCCGAGACAGCCGGCCCCGGCGAGGATCGCGACCCGCGAAGCCTGGTTGATGATCCGCGCCGCCTCATCCAGATCCGCCTGCGGCGGCAGCGGGAAGGACTGGGCGTACAACTCGGCGCTGTGACGGGCGACGTTCTGTCTGGATCGCTCTTCATCTGACGTCGTCCAGTCCTGAATGTCCTTCGGGATCGTCAGGTGCGCGACGGTGCGGCGGTCGAGCGCGGTCTTGATCGCTTCATCAACCAGGTTTTCGACGTGCGCCGGCCCCATCACGCGCTGGTTGAAGGCGGCCACGTCCATAAAGAGTTTGTCGAGGTCAACGTCCTGCTGGTGGTGCGTACCGATCAGGTCGTGGAAGGTGTGCCCGGTGATCGCCAGCACCGGCTGCAGATCGCACTTCGCGTCGTACAGGCCGTTGAGCAGGTGAATCCCGCCCGGCCCCGATGTCGCCAGACAGACGCCCAGGCGGCGCGTGTACTTGGCGTAACCGCAGGCGGCCAGGGCGGCGGCCTCCTCGTGCCGCACCTGAATGAATCTGATCTCCTTCTGATGCGTCCGCAGCGCCTCGAAGAGCCCGTTCACGCCGTCCCCGGGCAGCCCGAAGACTGTGTCCACGCCCCAGTCAATCAACCGCTCAATGAGCAGGTCGGCAGTCGTCTTTGCCATCGTCCCTTCTCCTTTCAATGAAAGCCCTTGGGTCTGCTGTAATCTGACTCCGGACGCCAGATTATCAGACAACAAATCCAGCCGTCTGTCCGCTCCTGCACAGAGAGGGTGACAGCACTCAATCCCGCGCCCGAAACAGCCGCGCAGTCATGATGGTGAAATCTCATTGAGGGGGAAGTGAGAACGAAGTAAGGAACCGGCTCTCATTGTCCCACCGACATCGGGTGGGTCTTGCTCGCCGGGTCCTGCCGATAGCCGGTCACCTGCCACGAGACTTTCATCCCCAGTCGCCCGCCGGCGATCCTGAAATGGTGGTCGGCGATCTCTGCGGCAATGTAGAGGTCACGGGCGGGCGCGCCGATGGCGGTCAGCTGGTAGCGGAAGTCGCGATTCAGGGCCTCAAACGAGTCAGGCAGATTGACGATGGCTTCGCCGTTCTGATCAAGCACGACGACACCATCACAGAGGTTCCTGCCTGCTGATGATCCAAGGCTCGCGCGGTCGGCGGGTTTCTGCTCCAGGTCGGCAATCCTGCGTTCGAGCTTTTCGATCAACTCCTGCTGTTCCTGGATGGCCTTCACCGCGATGACGCCGAGCTTGCTGTAATCCAGGCTGAGATACTCATTACCATCCTTCTCCTGCTGTTGGCCGACAATCTCAGGGAAGTATTTCTGAACATCCTGCGCGATTACTCCTAAATTTCTTCTGGTCGAATCCGGGTTGTTCTTGAACAGGAAGGTTGAGACGCCAAGATTCTTTACACCATTGAGAACTTCGTGATAGGGCTTGATGTCAGTTTTGAGCCTAAGATCAGAGGAAGTGTGATAGCTACCATCATCAGAAATGTACACTTTTACTATACCGTCTCGCCACAAAAACAAATATCCAGTTGAATCACTATTGTAATTATCGACGTCGAATTTCCAATAATGACCATTTCCTTCAATCTTGAAGGCCCCATTGACGTCAAGTGCTTCGTCCGGAATGGTGCCAATGCCCAACCGGCTGGTGATCTCGACATCGCCGCCTTCGCTGGCCGGGTAGATCCTCATCCGTTCCGTTCCCTGAGTGGTAAAGAACAGGTGCCCCTGGCTATTCGCGGTACTGATGCCAACTTCCGCATCGTTGAGATTCTTCTGGTAGAAGTAGCCCGTGGCTGTGCCGAGCGAGTTGTAAAGCTGTAGATAGGGCGTCGTCCCCTGCAGGCGTAAGACTTCGTTATTGCCCTGAATGTGCAAGCGGGTTTGCGGGCTTGTAGTATTGATGCCGACGTTGCCGCTCTGATCTATCAGGAGCCGGGTGGTCTGAATAGGGGCATTGGATGTGTTGGTGTCCTGGTAGATGTAAAAGGCGTTCGGCGTAGCATGACCATTGCCCGTCGAGCCAAACGTCCAGCGTCTGATGTTACTGACGGTGGTTTCGATCTGCATGTCCGGGCTGCCCGAGTCGCCTTCAATGTTCAGCGCCACTTCGCCCGTGCTTTTGATATGGAGCGGGCGGAACGGGCTGGCCGTCCCGATCCCG
This sequence comes from Blastocatellia bacterium, assembly GCA_035652435.1. GTDB lineage: Bacteria > Acidobacteriota > Blastocatellia > RBC074 > RBC074 > DASRDU01. The sequence continues at coordinate 19,298 of DASRDU010000178.1, read as the reverse complement.
ACGTTGCCGTTACGGGAGATCGTCATGGCAGCACTCGCGTTGAGCTGCGCCTCGGTGTTTGGCGAGCCGGGGGGCCGCAGCCGGAACTGCATCCCGACGGAGTTATTGCCGGCAATCGCCATCAGCCACTCAAGGCCGTCGGTCAACTGCAACTGCGAGGTCGCGCCCGTCGCCGCCACATAGCGCAGCTTCGCCCCGCCACTCCCGGTGTTCCAGAGTCGCTGCAGGATGTCGCCGCCACTCGACCGCTGCAAGTCAAAGACCCCGCCCGGCGTAGTAGTCCCGATCCCGATGTCACCCGACGCCGCCTCGGTCACCGTCGAGTCAACGAGCGTCGCCCCATCAGCCGCGAACTTTACGATCCGGTTGGCCGTCCCCGCAGTGACATTGACCCGATTCGGCCCTGGCATTTCTTTACCAGCTTTCTCTCTTTCCCCGCTCCCGGCCTCGATGGTGCGGCCCGGCGCGAGGCGGTCTCGAATGGCGCTGCCGGCCGGGCTGTCCAGCGCCGTCTGACGGTCTCTGGCGGCACCCGCGCCGGCTGCCGTCCGCTGGATCGTCCCGTCGGGGAAGACGATTCCTTCCGAGGTGCGGATCAGTCCGGCGACATCGAGCCTGGCTTGCGGGTCAGTGACGCCGAGGCCGAGATTGCCTTCCGCGGTGAGTCGCATCTGCTCGGCATCCCTGCCCGCCAGAAAATCTCCGGTGTGGAACGCGAGGCCCCCGCGCCCGCTCATCACCCGGGCCCGCTCGCCGTCGTGCGCGAGAAAGGCGAGCGGCAGGCCGGTCGCTTCACTGACGACGGTCCAGGAATCCTGCTGACTGACGGCAGAGGGCCGATTGGCTGACTGAATGGCCTGCGAGTTCTGATCGGACGCCTGGAGCGAGAGCTGGCCCGCCTGCACAACGATGATGCCCTGTTTCCGGCTGAGCCGGCCATCGAGAGTTCTCGCCGTCACCAGACACCGGTAAGCGCCATCGGCGAGGCGCTGCCCCTGCTGGTCGAGCAGATTCCAGTCGAGCTGGTTGCCGAACCTCGCATCCGAATCGAAGAGCTTCTCGCCCGCCGGGGTGAAGACTTCGAGCCGCAGCTGGAAGACCTCGCCGGGTGCGACCAGGCGGAGTCGCTCAGTTGAGGCCGCAGCCAGGACCGGGGATGCAGAAGCTGGTCTGACTTCCTGCGCGAAGGCAAAGCCTGAGATCAGGAAGACCAGCAGGCCGGCGTACAAGTGGAGGCGAAGTAAAGCGCTCGGCATCAAAGGCTCCTTTCATTCTGAAGAGAAAAGCGACGGTGAATCGGGATTGCCAGCAATCGCGCCCACGATACTGCGCAGTGGAAAGGGCTGTCACTATCTGTGCATGTAGTAATCTGAAGGTCCGGGCGAAATGACGAGGATCGTGCAAAGAGTCCCGGGATCAACAGGCGGCTTCAGACCAGGCGGTCACGCAGGGCTTTCGCGACGGCTTCGGATTTGGAGTGGACCTGGAGCTTTTCGTAGATGCGCCGCATGTGGAAGGAGATCGCATGCACCGTGACGCCGAGCTGCGGGGCAATCGCCTTGAAGTTCTGCCCCTCGACCAGGAGTTTGAGCAATCGTTTTTCGTGCGCGGTCAGATGACAGTCGGCGCGTTCCGGCGGGCGAATCTCGCGGAAAATCTTCAGCACGCGGCGCGCCACTTCGGGCGACATCGGGGCGCCGCCTGAGACGACTTCCCTGAGACATTCGAGCAGTCGCGCGGGCGCCGTGTGTTTGAGCAGATAGCCTGAAGCCCCGGCGCACAGCGCCTCGAAGATCCGCTCGTCATCGTCGTAGACCGAGAGTACCAGCAGCGCGAGCGTGGGATGCCGCTCGCGCAGGAGCCGGATGCCTTCGATGCCGGAGATGCCGGGCAGACCGATGTCCACCAGCGCGACGTGCGGCGGCTCGTGGCCGATGCGCGGCAGGGCCTCTTCCATCGAGCGGAAGCCGCCCGTGCAGCGGTAGCCGGGCGTGCCGCTGATCAGGATCGCCAGCCCCTCGCGCAGGTCGCGGCGGTCTTCGATGATCGCCACCCTGATGACCGGAGGCAGCGCGGGCGCCGGATGTTCGGGCGTGTCAGCCATAGCTTTCTCAATTGCGGATTGTGGATTGCGGAATAACCTGGTTGTGAAGGCACAGGGCAGCTTTGACAATCCGCAATCCGCATTCTGCAATCCGCAATCAATGGTGTCACTACATGTGCATGTAGTCATCTCCACCGGCGACGGGCGAGCGGGACTTCAACCGTGACGGTCGTGCCGCTGCCCGGCGCGGATGAAATCTCGAGCGAGCCGCCGAGAGTGCTGGCCCGCTCGCGCATGCTCCCGAGGCCGTTGCCTTCGCTCCGGCGCTGCGGATCGAAGCCGCACCCGTCGTCGCTGATCCGCAGGCGCAGCCGGTTGCCTTCCAGCGCGAGCGCGATTTCGGCGCGCGTCCCCTGGGCGTGCCGGATGATGTTGTTGACGCCCTCCTTGAAGATCAGAAAGAGTTCGCGGCGCGTCTCGGCGGTGAGGTTCAGGTCCGCGTCCGGCGCGTCGAGTTGCCAGGCGAGGTCGCGGGCGCCAAAAGTCTCTCCGGCGAAGTGGCGCATGCGCAGGACCAGATCGCTCAGGTGATCGCGCCGCGGGTTGATCGCCCAGACGATGTCGCTCATCGCCGAAGTCGTCTCGCGCGCCGTCGCCGCAATGCGTTCGAGCGGGTCTGGCGCCCCGTTTTCGCCCGCGCGCGTGCGACCGTTGACTGGCGACTGCCGGCGCGCCACTTCGCTCCAGACGGCGATCTGCGAGAGGTTCGATCCGATGTCGTCGTGCAGGTCCGAGGCGATCCGCGTCCGCACGCGTTCGAGTTCGATGAGTTGCGCGACGCGGTAGCGGTAGGCGGCGTAAGCTGTGCCGCACAACAGGCCGGCCAGCAGTGTGAGAAACCACCAGCGCTGCCAGACCGGGCGCAGGATCGTGAAGGTGAAAACGGCGGGTTTCATGCTTTCGATTCCTTCGGCGGTGAGGGCTTTGACCCGGAAGCGATACCTGCCGGGCGCGAGGTTTGAGAAATTGACGGTGCGCCCGGTCGCGGTGGCCCAATCCGCATCCGCGCCTTCGAGCTTGTATTGGTAGCGCAGCTCTTCTCCGAGACTTGCGCCGAGTCCCAGGAAATCAATGCTCAAATTATTCTGCGCGGCGGTGAATTCGCGCCGTGGGAATTCCGTTTCGCCTGAAGCTGAAACCGCCTGGGCTTCATTCGAGACGCGCAGGCCAGTGAGCAAGATGTTCGGCGGCTGGCGCGGGCGCTCAGTCTCCGGTACGTAACGCGCCAGTCCGAGCGCAGAGCCGAACCACAGAGCGCCAGTGCGGTCTGCGTAAGCAAGGAATATTTCTTCCCGCGGCAGCCCGTCGGCGGTCGTGAAATGTCTGACCGCGCCCGTGGCCGGGTCGAGGCGATCAACGCCGCGCCCCGAACCGACGTAGATTTGCCCAAACCGATCTTCGGCCAAACTCGACGTTTTGTTATCGGAAAGTCCTTGCGCCATCGTGTAAGCGACAAAGTGCGGGCGCCTGGCTGTTGGGTCATCAACTCGCAAAACTCCGCCGCGAGCAGTAGCCATCCAAAGCCGCCCTCTTCCATCAATCAACAAATCACTGATCGGTCCTTCGGGCAAACCATCGGCGGGCGTAAAGGAGGTGAAGCGACCATCTTTGTAACGCATCAATGAAAATGTCCGATTCGGGTCGTGTCGAGAGTTGATGTGGCAGCCAATCCAGAGATTGCCGGCGCGGTCTTCGCGGAAGACTTGAATATAGCCACTGTTGCCAATGTCAGCGGCCTCGGTGAGTTCTTGAAACGTTTCGCTCTGGCGCCCCCATCTGAACAATCGCGTCGAATCGAGCGTGACTATCCACACATCGCCGTGATGGTCTTCGTAGATGCGGAATGCGTTGTAGCCAGGCAACCCGTCGCGCGGCCTGTAAACCGCTTTCGGTTTGACGCGTGCGAGGTCTTCCAGTTTTTCAACTTTCGGAAAGCGAACGACCAGCGGTCCGTCGGGCGGCATCTCCTTGAAGCGTTTCTTGTATTCGTCGGACATCCCAACGGTAATCCACCATTCGCCGTCGCGAGTTTGCAAGACGGTTTGCCGCCAGCCCCAGCCCCAATAACCAATCTCCGATGGATAATTCGGCCTGATCGCTTTGAACTTTCCTTCGCGAAAAAGATTGAGCGTGCGCTCGTCCGTATGGTCTGTGACAATCAATTCACCGTCCTTCGTTTCTAAGAACGAGTTGGGCTTGATTGAGGAGAGTCCGTCTCTGATGTCGTAGCTGGTAAAACCGCTTCGCGTCCATTTTTTCAAACCACACGCAGACGCAATCCAAAAGTTGCCGTCGCGGTCTTCGGCCAGGTCGCTGATTCCGTCATCGCAAAATCCTTGCGCGGCGGTGAAAGACTGGAAGGTGCATCTGCCCGCGGCATCCTTTCCCGATATCCGATTCAACCCTTTGTTATTACCGATCCACAAACCGCCATCAGAAGACCGAAACAGCGAGTTTACCCAATGATCAGACAAGCCGTCCTGCTCGTTGTAACAGCGTCCAACCGCATAACGATTAGATTTGGAATCAAACGCGAGTTGACAGACTCCGGCTTTAGTGCCGATCCATAAGTTTCCTTCCTGGTCTTCCAACAATGATTCAATGGTCACGCTTCGCTGCCCATAAACTTCAGGCAGTCCTTCGTTGGAAGTGAAAGACTGCAAAATGTTCGCGCCGTCAGGCGAGAGACGATAAAGGCCATCAGAAAAAGTACCCGCCCACAACCTGCCGTTATGATCTTTGATGAGCGAATTCGTCGGATAGGAGATGGCCATCTTCCCGAATTGCGGTCGCCCGGCTTTGACCTGCATGCGATAAAGCCCGCCCGTCGTCCCCACCCAAACCACGCCTTGCGCGTCGGCCAGCAAAACACGAATCTCTTTATCCAAGACGCCGCTGCCAGGCGAGAAGACCTCGAACATCTGATGGCCGCTGGAAGTTGTTTGTGGAGCATAAGGCGCGCGTACACCTCCGGGATTGAAACGGATCAGGCCGTTGAAGGTGCCAATCCAGATCGTGCCGTCGCTGGCTTCGACCAGGTCGTTGACGGACGGAATCGGCAAGCCATCGCTCATCGTGTAGTTGGTGAATTGATAGCCGTCAAAGCGCGACAGACCACCTTGCGTGCAAAACCAGAGAAAGCCGCGTGAATCCTGCCTGATGCGATAGACCGTATCGCGCAGCAGACCATCAGCCGTCGTCCAGGTTTTGATCGGCAACTGTTCCGCCCGCGCGCCGAGCCAGGCGCCGAGCAGCAGACAGAGGCCGCATCCGGCGGCCAGCAAGACCGCACCCGTCCGGGACCGCAGCGGAGTGAAAAAACGCGAGGTAGTCATAACAGAGTTCGACGACCCATCACGTGAATCCCCTGAAGTGATCGTGAATCGTTGTGAGGTTACTACACTGTGGCCGGATTGCGGAGTTCACCAGACGGATTTTCGGATTGGGAGCGAGCGCCCGCGAAAGACCAGCCTGATCCGTCAGGACGGATGATGGACGCCGGACGCCGGCAGTTATGCCGCCGCGTGGCGCTCAGAAGAGATCGCTTCCGCCTCGATGAAGATGCGCCTGACGTCCGGGTACTTCCCCCGGATCGCCTTCTCCAGGCGGTCCACCGCCGCGGTCACATCAGCCGATGAAAGGTCGCGGCGGAACTGAATTTCGAGCGCGAGCAGAATCTCGTGCGGCCCGAAGTGCATCGTCAGCGGGCAGCGCACGCGCTCCACTGCCGGGTCGGCCCCGGCCAGCGCGTGGATGCCCTGGAGCATCCGCGGGTCTGCCCTTTCGCCCACCAGCAACCCCCGGCACTGGTAAGCCAGAAAAACGGCCACGACGCCCAGGATCAGGCCGATGATGATCGAAGCGATGCCGTCGAAATACGGGTTGCCGAGTCGCCGGGTCAGGAAAATGCCAATGATGGCGACGCCCAGACCGAGCAGGGCCGCGGTGTCTTCGAAGACCACGGCATAGATCGTCGGATCCTTGCTGGCCCGAATCGTCTCGAGGATGCCCTTCCCACCTTTGACCGCGAGGAATTCTCTGAAGGCGATGGTGAAGGAGATCCCCTCGAAAACCATGCCGCAGCCCAGCACGATGTAATTCCACGTCGGGTCCGCGAGAGGGTGGGGGTGGATCACGTGCAGAATGCCTTCGTAAGCCGAGACCCCGCCGCCGCCGGCGAAAATCATGAGCGCCACGATCAGCGCCCAGAAGTACAGCTCCTTGCCATGGCCGAAGGGGTGGGTCTCATCGGGCGGCTTCCGACTCTGATGCAGGCCGAGCAGCAACAGCCCGCCGTTGCCCGTGTCCACCAGCGAGTGAATGGCTTCCGAGAGCATCGCCGAGCTGCCGGTCAGGGCGGCGGCGATGAATTTGGTGGTGGCGATGGCCAGATTGCCGCCGATGGCGGCATAGACCGCCTTCCTTGATCCTGAAGCCATGCCATCCTCAGCCGATTACCTGCCGCTGCTCCCCGACCGCCCGACAGAAAAGCGCACCCCCGCCGACCGGGTCAGGGAGGTGCGCCGAATATTGTCCGCTGTTCTTTACACCCGCCAGGTCAGCTTCTCGCGGTTCTCGTGCGCTGAGCAGCCTGATCCGTAGTGGTCTGCTGCCCCTGGGTCTGCGCCCAGGTCTGCGGGGTGACCTTGAGGTTGTTATGAACGTCCTTGACGCCCGAGACGTTCTCGGCGATGTCCTCAGCGGTGCGTTTGGCCCAGCGCTGGTCCACCGTCCCGGTGAGCGTCACTTCGCCGTTGCTGACGGCGACTTCGATCTCGCTGGCGTCGAGGTACGGGTGATCGCTGAGCCGGTCATTGACGTCTTCTCTGATCCGCTCGTCCGAACGCTGGTAACCCTTCGGGCCGCGCCCGGTGTGCATCCCCCTCTCGCCGTAGCGCTCGTCCATGCGCCGCCGCCGCTCAGCCTCCTCGTCGCCGAACCACGAGCGCACTTCGTCAGAGGCGCGATCCCAGAAGCCGCGATCCTCGCGACCGTACCCCTCACGGCCGTATCCTTCGCGCCCGCGCTCATACTCGCCGCGCCGGTAAGGCTCACCGTAATAGCCGCCGGAGAAACCTTCGCGACTGTACCCGTAGCCGCGCTCCCAGGGCTCATTCGAGCTGCCGTAACCGGCCCGGTAAGGCTCATTGTAAGAAGAACTGCCGTAGCTCCCTCGGTAAGGCTCGCTGTAAGTCGAACCGCTGTACCCGAACCTTGACGGCTCACTGTAGCCGCCCCTGGAGCCATACCTGCGTTCCCAGGGTTCGTTTGAATAGCCACGGGAGTAGCGCCCGCGATCATAACGTTCGCGATCATAGTCATAGTCGTCGTATGCCATATTGTCTCCTCCTTTTGCCGAAAGGTGATTTCAGATTAGTTGACGGTGATGGATGAAGCTTCGCCAGCCTGATCCGTGCAGGGACGTTACTCAGCCGTGCCGATGCCCGGGCGAGGGAGTGAAACATCCTATTCCCGACCTGCCGTTCTCGTCAGTACGGAAGCGCACGGATGCGAAGGCTGCGGGCGGCTCCTGACGTACATCAATGTAACTTTTCACTGCCCACCCCGCTGTCGCCTGAACAGAATCAATGCACGTTCCGTACACGATTGCACCGCAGCGAAACACCACGGCTATACTTGATGAAGGGTATACGGCCCGGCATCATTTTTGCGGATAACAACTGCGACCAAATTGGGATTGATGAAGATTAACCATGATCATCTGTATTGAAGAAAGGGACCGGGCATGAGTCAGAAACTGAGCGGAAAGAAAGTGGCGATCCTCGTGGCCGACGGCTTCGAGCAGGTCGAACTGACCGAGCCGAAAAAAGCGCTGGAGCAGGCGGGCGCGCAGACCGCGATTGTTTCCCCGGCAAGCGGGCAGGTCAAAGGCTGGAAGCACACCGAATGGGGCGACACATTCCCTGTGGACGTGCCGCTCGCGCAGGCGCGGGTTGATGATTACGACGCGCTCGTGCTGCCCGGCGGTGTGATGAACCCCGACAAGCTGCGCCGCAACCAGCAGGCCCTGCAACTGGTCAGGGCTTTCTTTGACGCGGGCAAGCCGGTCGCGGCGATCTGTCACGGCCCGTGGACGCTGATTGACGCCGGCATAGTCAAGGGGCGCAAGCTCACTTCTTACGAGTCAATTCAGACTGACCTGAAGAACGCGGGCGCCCGGTGGGTTGACGAGGAAGTGGTCGTGGACAACGGCCTCGTCACGAGCCGCAAACCCGATGACATCCCCGCTTTCAATCGGAAGATGATCGAGGAATTCGCCGAAGGTCGCCACGGGCAGCAGCGGCGACAGACGGTGTGATGGACACGTCAGGGTGAGCGATGAGAGAGCCAATGACTGAGGCCCGGGTTATAGCGCAGCGCAGGAGGGCGAGCCACGCGCCGCATCCGCACTCGCCCGGCAAGGTCAGCAAAGAGGTGGCGGGGATCTTCGACCGGATGGCGCGGCTGCTCACCTTCAAGGGGGCGGACCGCTTTCGCGCTCTGGCTTACGACCGTGCTGCCACTTCGCTGCGGGCGCTCGAAGGCGACCTGGCGGTGATGGCGCGCGAGGGCAGGCTCGAAGAGATCCCCGGCATCGGCCCTGACCTCTCGGCGATGATCGAGGAGTACATCGAGACCGGGCGCATCCGCCGCTACGAACGCGAGCGCCGCGGCACGCCCGAAGGGCTGCTCGAAATGATGGACATCCCCGGCCTCGGGCCGAAGACGCTCGCGCTGCTGCACAAGCGATTCCACATCAAAAATATCGAAGACCTCAGACGACTCGTCGAAAGCGGCGCGCTGCTCAAGCTGCGCGGGTTCGGCGAGAAGAAGGTCGGGAATCTGCGGCGCGGCCTTGAGCTGTGGCGGGCGGGCAGGCAGCGGCGGCTGCTCGGCGTTGCCCTGCCGCTGGCCGAGCATCTGCTCGCCGACGTGCGGAAGATCAGGACAGTTGAGCGCGCCGAGCTGGCGGGCTCGATCCGCCGCCGCGCCGAAACCGTCGGGGACATTGACCTGCTCATCACTTCGCGCGACGCACCCCGCGCGCTCTACGATGTCGTGCAGCTGCCCGCCGTCACCGAAGTCATTGCGGAAGGCGACACGCGCGTGACCCTCATGATCGAGGGCGGCACACAGGTTGACGTGCGCGCCGTCGCCAGAGAGTCGTGGGGCGCGGCCCTGCAATATTTCACCGGCTCGAAGCGGCACGGCGTGCATCTGCGCACAATCGCCCACGAGCGAGGGCTCAAGCTCAATGAGTACGGAGTCTTTCGCGGCGAGAAGCGGCTGGGCGGCAAAGACGAGGCGGAGGTCTACGGCCTGCTCGGCCTGACCGCGATGCCGCCCGAACTGCGCGAAGATCGCGGCGAGATCGAAGCGGCACTGGAAGGCCGCCTGCCGAAGCTCATCGAGGTTGATGACCTGCGCGGCGACCTGCACATGCACACGACTTATTCCGACGGCAGGTCAACCATTGAAGAGATGATCGAGGGGGCCGCCCGGCTCGGTCACGAATACATCGCGCTCACAGACCATTCGCCATCCTCGCGCATCGCGAACGGGCTCGACCTCGGGCGGCTGGAGGAAAAGATCAGCGAGCTTGAGGCGGTGCGAAAGAAGAGAGGCAGTCGAAACCCGCGCGTCCTGCTCGGTGCGGAAGTGGACATCCTGCCTGACGGCAGTCTCGATTACCCCGACGAAATCCTCGCGCGCCTCGACGTGGTGGTCGCGTCACTGCACAGCGCGTTTCGTCAGAGTCGGGATCGCATGACCGGACGGCTGCTCGATGCCATCTCGAACCCCTACGTTCATGTCATCGGCCACCCGACCACGCGGCTCATCGGCAGCCGCGACCCGGTGGAATTCGATTTCGAACGCGTCATCGAGGCCGCCGCCGAGGCGGGCGTCGCGCTCGAAGTCAACGGCTCGCCCAGCCGCCTCGACCTGAGCGACACGATGGCACGGGCCGCCCAGGAAGCGGGCGCCTTACTGGCGATTGATTCGGACGCCCACAGCGCGGCGCAGCTCGAACAGATCGGCTACGGAGTGGCCGAGGCGCGGCGCGGCTGGGTCGAAGCGCCCGTGGTGGTGAACACCTGGCCATGGGCGAAGTTCAGCGGCTGGCTGCGGAGCCGCCGCGAGCATTGAACTGGCCCCTGCGGCGCCGGACGGACAGCGCATACGTTCCGGCTTTAGTCTCTGCCCCGGATGCGTCCCCGCATCTACAGAACCGATCCTCCCTGAAATCGCATTCGCTCCCTGTCAGGACAGCTTTGCTATAGAGAGGTGAATTCAAGCCATGTCACGTGGAGTCGTTATTTCAATCGCCAGTCACCCGAACTTTAATTCCGCCGAGAGGCGGACGAGAACCCGGCGGCTCGTGTCGGCAGTCGCCCTGCTCGTGCTGCTCGCGACCATGCTCGGACGGGCGAGCGCCGAACACACGCGCCCGCGCCGCGCGACGGCGAGCGGCATCAGCACCGAGCGACTCTCCGAAAAAAATCTGCGGCGCTGGCAGTCAATCGAGCGCCTCGTTAATACCGTGGATTGCAATGACCAGCCGCTCTACCCGACACTCAGAAGTCTGTGGGAGTGGGCGGCGGAAAGCAGTCACGTGATTTACATCGAGATCGTCAGCTCGGGCAGGATCATTGGTTGTACCGCGGGCTCTTTTGACATCGAGCATTTCGACCCCGAGGGGAAGAAACACCAGGCCGTCATCAGGCTCTTCCCGGACGTGATAGACCGGGCCATGGTCAGCTCCGTGACGCCGAACTCCACCGGCCTGATCCCGTTCGCGGGCCTCGGCCGGGAAGAGCGCTATCTGGAAGTGCTGGGCCATGAGCTGGCGCATGCCGTCCACGTCCTGGGCGATCTGGAACGCGCGCGGACGGTCAGCGAACTGGTGCATCAGACCAACCGGCAACTGCTCTTATATAGCAAGCGGGGGGCCATCAAGTCACTTTCATCCGACATGCAGCAACGCCTGTTATGGCGCGACCTCTTCCTCCAGAGGCTCGAAGAACAGGCCGAGGGGATGGAAATGCTGGTCTGGCATGAACTCAGGCTGGCGGCTTCATACCCCAGACAGTGAAAGCGAAGACAATGACAACGGCCTCACGCCCCCGGTCACCCCGGGTTCTCCCGAATCGTCTCTCGCACGAGACCCGCCACCTCAGTCGCGATTTCGGCCGGCAGGTGGGCCCCGGCGAGCGTCCCGCACTGCCTGGCGAGGCCGACGACCCGCGCCAGTTGCCACCACCCTTCGGGCAGCCTGCCGCCGCCGTCCCTGTACCCGCGCGAGAAGTGTGGCTCCCGCGAAGGGCTCATCAGGCGCTCGTATTGCAGGAAGCTCGCGATGTCGAAGAGCGGCGAGCCTGACGCCGCGAACTCCCAGTCAATGACGGCGGCGACGCGCCAGCGCCCCTGCTCACGCCGGACGAGAACGTTCCGGTTGTTGAAATCACCATGCACGAGACAGGCTTCGTCCCGCAGGCGGTCGAGTTCCCGCGCCCGGCACCAGGCAAGCGCATGGACGCGCCGGCAGGTCTCTTCGTCCAGACGACTGCGAAGCGCGGGCGAAGCGAGGCACGAATCAATGAACTCCGGGATCGCCTGCGGGCCGTTCAGAAGGTGACCACCAGCGGCCGGGCCGGGCGCACCGTGGTGCGGGAATTCACAGTGGCCAAGGGCGGCGAGTGTTTCCCCAATTGAGTGCGCCGCCTGCGCGACTGCTTCTCGATCCCGAGTCCTTCTCAACTGCCGGAAAGTGATCCCTTCAACGTACCGCAGGACGATGAACGGGCCGACGCCATCAAGACCGTCCGCCGATACCTGCAGAACTTCCGGCACGGGGATCACATCCTTGAGCAGCCCAAGGAGGCGAGCTTCCTTCCGGCACGCATCCGGGTCACGGCCGTAGATTCTGAGCAGGACGGATTCGGCACCGGAGTCAAGATCAACCTTGTAATTGAAATTGCAGAGGCCCTCTGAAAGCATCTGAATGCCGGCCACGCGGCGCGCCCCGAAGACGGCGCCGAGCAGCCGCGCGACCGCATCAGACGGCGGGGCTTGTCGTGCTTCACTGGAAGACATACGGGTGATTTCTCTGCGCCTCCGGACGTGGCGGCCTGTTCACCATCTTTTCCGGCGAAACGCTTCAGAACACATACCCCACGGCCAGATTGTAATGGTTACTGGTCTGCTCTCTGGCCGGATACCTCGTCCACAGCCGGCGATATTCCAGCGAGACGAGAAAGTTGTGGCGCAGCTGCCAGATGAAGTTGGCCGAAGCGACCTGGTTTTTGAGGCGCGTGGCGGGGTTCTGAAGCGCGACGGAAAGATCCCGGTTGCGCGGGTCCTCCTGCCCGTAGGCGAAGTTGAAATCGAGATCGGGGCGCGCTTTGATCGCAAGCTGCGCCCAGCCGCCCGCGGAATGGACTCCGCGAATCGTGGTCGCCGGACTGTCGAGCGGGCCCGAGACAGCAAAGAGGCGGTCATTCCGGCTGCCGCCCCGCTCACCGAGCGTAATCGCCTGCCCGTAGAAAGCCTCGCCGCTCAACTCGACGCGGCCGCCGAGCGGGACGACCCAGTCGCCGGTGAAGGCGAATGAATTGACGTGGCGGTCGAGTGAAAAAGGCCGGCGATGAATGTACCCGCCGAATCCGAATTCGACGCGCTTGTCCGAATCCAGATTGCGGCGGAAGGCGACGCGCGATTCGTACCCTGGGCCGCCTTCAATCGGCACGCCCTGCAGCGATTCGCCGAAGGGCGTCATCAGGCCCCCCTGAACGATCAGCTCCGATGAATCATCCACCCGGGCGCGATGTTCCAGCGTGATCTGCGGCCGCCACTGCCACAGGTTGCCCGCGCCGGCGAGCGGCGGGAACCAGGCCGCGGCAATCGAAGTCGGGTTGAGCGGCGAGACGAGCGGCTGGCGCTGGCCCACGACGAGCGCGGTGCGTTCCCAGTCGAGCCGCGCCGAGGCCGTGATCACGCGCAACGACCCGAGTACGTCACCGTCCGCCCGCCCGCCCGTGCCGCCCCAGAAATCAAACTCCGCCTCGGCGCTCAGCCGCGCTTCGCCCAGGGTGGCGGCCAGACGCGGTCCCTGCATCGCCAGCCCGATTCTGGTCTGGCGCAGCATCGCCCCGAAATTGTTCTTCCTGACAATCGAGCCGGGCGGCGGCGCGGAGAGCGGCACGTCGCTCAGCGAGCTGTCATTGGTGTTGAAGTACGTGTTGGCCAGGATCATGCCGAACAGGCGCACGCGAAATTTTGAATCGCTCTCCACTTTCGTCTGCGCGTGTTCCCTGATCTGCTCCGTGTGAACCTCGACCTGCTCCTGCAACCGGTCGAGCCGCTCTTCGATTGCGGATTGCGGATCGCGGATTGCGGATTGTTCAGTCTGCGCTGGCTGCACCGATTGCCCCGGTTGAACTGGTTCAGTGGCAGGTTTTGTATGGGGCCCTTCCGATTTCAATTCCGCAATCCGGGATCCGTAATCCGCAATCGCTTGCCGCAGTCTGGCCAGTTCACTGGTGTTCTCTTCAAGTCGTCGTTGCAGTTCCTCGCTCTGCTGGCGGGCGCGGCTCGCTTCGGCCTGGGCCTGCTCGACGATCTGCTCGGTGCGGCGCAGGAGTTCGCGGAGTTCGCCGTCTGGCGGGCGGGCGGAGCGCCTGGGTTTGCGTTTGGACGGCGCGGCGTGGACGGCGACTGTGGCTGAAAGCAACAGCATCACGGCGCAGACGATCAGGCTTTTCTTTTTCATAAGTGAACTCCGGGGGAGGGGAAAGGGTTCCGGTGTCCGGGCCCGGGCTTACCGCCTGGTCAGTGATTCCAGCTGGGCGATCAGCCGCGAGAAATGGGTCTGCTTGCTCAGACAGCAGTCGGCTTCGAGGTTCGGCGGGATGCCCGAGCCGTCCGGCTCGATCAGCGCGGAAAGGACGACCAGACGCACGTCCGCGAGACGCGGGTTCGAGCGCACGCGGTGGCAGAGTTCGCGCCCGTCGAGCCCCGGCATGTTCAGGTCGCAGACGACCACGTCCGGGTGTTCGTGCTGCAACACGGCGAGCGCGGTGTAACCGTCATTGGCCTCGTCCACCACGCAGCCTTCGCTCTCCAGCGCAATCGCCGTCACCGAGCGGAAGGCCTCGTCATCATCAACCAGCAATATTCTGATCGGCATATCGCCCTCCTGGAGAACCAGTGCGTGCGCGACCGGGGGATCGCGTTACACAGAATCAAGGGGCAGAGTGATGAAAAATTTCGCGCCGCGCGTCGCCGCCGGGTCCAGACCGATTGACCCGCCGTGCGCTTCGACGATGCTTTGGGCAATCGCAAGCCCGAGGCCCGTGCCGCCCAGTTTGCCGTGACTGACGAACGGCTCGAAGAGTCGCTCGCGAATTTCCGCCGGGATGCCGGGGCCGTCATCCGCCACATCAATTCGCGCGTGATCACCCTCGCGGATGGCGGTGATCGCGACCCTGCCGCCATCAGGCATCGCCTGAACGGCGTTGGTCAGCAGGTTCTCGAACACGCGCCGCAACTGCCCGGCGTCGGCTCTGACAAACAGATCGGCGGCGACGTCAGTTTCAATGACTATACTCGCGCGGGCGGCGTTCGTGCCGATTCCCTTCACCGCGCGTTCGACTAGCGACCCGAGCGAATGGGGCTCCAGTTCGAGGTTATAACTACCGCGGGTGAAATCCAGCAGCCCGCGCAGCATCTCGTGCATGCGCTGCGACGCGCGCAACTGGCTTTCGAGCAGCGTCTGCCGGCGCTCGGGCGCCAGGCCGGCGCGGTTGAGCATTTCCGCGGCGGTCGAAATCGTCGCCAGCGGGTTGCGCAAATCATGCACGATCGAGCCGGCCATCTGCCCGATGGTCGCCAGCCGCTCGCGCTTGAGCAGCTCGGCCTGGGTCTGTTTGAGCGAGCGGCGCATCTGGTCGAAAGCGCCCGCCAGCTCGCCGAGTTCGCCGTGCGTGTCGGCCTTGATTTCGTAATCGTAATTGCCGCGCCCGTATTCGCGCGTCCCGGCCATCAGCGCTCCCATCGGCCGGGTGATCCGCCGGGCGATCAGGAAGCTGAAGGCGAACGCCGCCGCGATGCTCACCGTCCAGAGCAGCAGCAACAGATTTGAGATTGAGCGGAACAACCTGCCGGCGCCGGCGAGCGACCTGAGTACGACGACCTGGCCGACGCGCTGCCCGTCAAAGCCGGGGAGCTGTCGCGAGAATGCCAGGTTGGGCTGGCCGCCGACTCTGACTTCAACCGGTCTGGCGGGGTCGGCCCGGTTGATTTCAGGCGCGGTGACGGCCTGTGCCACACCGGCTTCGGCCTCGGGCGCGAGTGATGAAGCATAAATACGCTCGCCCGTCAGAAAGACAACGTCGCTGTGAACGCGATTGCGGATCTCCCCGGCGACGGCGCGGCTGAGTTCGAGTCCGGTGCCCAGCACGGCGAGCGTGTTCTGGTATTCGTCGCTGCCCGATTGCAGCAGGATCGGCGTCAGCGAGAGCTGGAAGAGCCTGCCGCCGAAGATCGCGAAGCACTGGCGCTGCTGCTGAGAGTCGGCGACGGCGCGCGCGGCGGTGAGGTCGGTGACCGGCGGGGCGTCATTCCCGCGCATCTCGGCGAAGGTAATCTTCCCCGCGCCGTCGGTGATCAGCACCAGATCAACCCGCGACGCCAGGTCGCCGCCGAAATCCGCGATCATCTCGCGGATCGTCTCGCGGTCGCGCGCCGCCCGCTCGTTGCCGAAGATGATTTTGACGTTCGGCGAATTGGCCATCGTCTGCCCGAGCGTCGCCAGACTGCGCGCGTTCTCCTCCCAGACCGCGTTGTAAACGGGCAGCAGGTCCTGGACTTCGGTCTGCACCTGCTGCCGCGCCTGCCGGACGACCTGGTTGTTGATGACCCAGGCAGCGATCAGCAGGATCGAAGTCGAGAGCAGCGCCGAGGCTAGAAACAACCTGTCGCGCAGCCTGAACCTGCCGGCCCGCGCAAACGCTTCACGGACGTTTGTAGACTGGCTTGTCGTGTTCGTTGTCATACTGCCCGCCATGTTTATTCTGATGCGGTCGGGGCATATAGCCTGCTTCATTGAGCCGGATCGCGCCGAGGTCGGCGCTCGAGCCCGCCGCGAGGCGCACGACGCGCGATTGCGCGGCCAGCTCCTCGTCGCTCGTCCGCTCGTGCCAGACCTTCAGCTGGTAGCGGCCCTCGGGCACGTCGTTGATCGTCACGTTGCCGCCCTGATCGCTGACGGCGAAGTACGGCGTGTCGAGCGTCACGACGATGGCGCTCATCTGCGGGTGAATGTTGCAGAAGATGTACGAGACGCCGACCCGGTTGAAGACGACGGGCCGCGTTTCGCCGCTCGCGTAGAGCCCGAGGTCAAACCGCTTGCCGTCGTAGAGCGAGAAGACGTTGTGGAAGAACGGGTCGAGGTTCGGGAAGTCAATCTCGGTGCCGCGCTCGACCGCCATGACATGCGGCGTGAACCGTTTGCCGCGCTGAAGAAGTTTCTGTCGCGCCCGCGGCCCGCGCGAGCCATTGCCGTCGAGCGGTTCGAGCCAGACCACCACGCCGCTCGCATCAACGTTGCCGTTCCGCGCCTTCACTTTTGAATTGAGCAATTCAACCCGGCCCGTGACTCTGACCTGTGCCGGAGCCTTTCCGCCGCCGGCAACGACTGGCGCAGAATTCAAAGGCGGCATAAAGGCGGTGATGATCAGCGCGAGCAGAATTGTTCTGTGGGATTTCAGTTTCATGTTCAAACTGGTAATGGAATACGGATCGCACGGATGCGACGGATGGTGACGGATCAGTTTGTCTCCGTCCCGTCCAATCCCCATTCCATTCACTCGCCCTTGACCAAGAGCGAATCGAGGTCAATGCCGAGGCGTTCGGCTTTGCGGTAAAGCGAATAGCGGCCGATGCCCAGCAGTTCGGCGGCGCGCAGCTTGTTCCCGCCGGTGTAACGCAGCGTGGCGATGATGTGTTCGCGCTCGACTTCCGCGAGCGAACTGGGTATTTCGCAAACCCATGAATGGCCCGCAGGCCGGGCGGATTCAGTCACAGCAGGAGGACGGGGCTCTTCCGCCTCTACTTCAATCGGAGCTGACGGGGCTGATGAATGAATGAATGGGGTCGGTGTGAACTGCGTGAAGTCTTCGGGTAGCAGGCGCCCGCCCGCGTTCAGGGTGACGGCGCGTTCGACGGCATTTTCCAGCTCGCGCACGTTGCCGGGCCATTCGAGCGAACTCAGCCACTCGATGGTTTCGGGCGGCGCGGTCACCTGACGCTTCAGCTTCGCGCTCGTGCGGCGCAGGAAATGTTCGACCAGCAGCGCGATGTCCTCGCGGCGCTCGCGCAGCGGCGGCAGCTCGATGTGGATGACGCTCAGCCGGTAGAGCAGGTCCTGCCGGAAGTCATCGGAGCCCAGCAGATCCTGCACGCGCCGGTTGGTCGCCGCGACGATCCGCACGTCCACGCGGCGCGCCTCGCTGGCGCCGACGGGCCGGACTTCCTGCTCCTGCAGCACGCGCAGCAGCTTGACCTGAAAGGCCGGCGAGGTCTCGGAGATTTCGTCGAGGAAGATCGTGCCGCCGCTCGCGGTCTCGAAGATGCCGCGGTGGTTGGCGGCCGCGCCCGTGAAGGCGCCGCGCACATGGCCGAAGAGTTCCGATTCGAGCAGCGTCTCGGTGAAGGCGCCGCAGTTGACCGGCACGAACGCCCGCCCGGCGCGCGACGAGTTGTCGTGCAGCGCGCGCGCGATCAGTTCCTTGCCCGTCCCACTCTCGCCGCTGATCAGGACAGTCGAATCGGTCGCCGCGACGCGCGCGATCAGGCGGTAGACGGCCACCATCGCCGGGCTCCGGCCGACAATCGCCGTGGCCTGCGGCTGGACGATCTGTGATTCTGATTCCCTGACGGTGCGCCCGGCCCGCCATTCGAGCGCGCGGCGCAGCACGGCGATCAGGTCGGCTGAAGGGAATGGTTTGCCGATGTAATCGAAGGCTTTTTCGCGCACCGCCGCCGCCGCCGATTCGAGCGAGCCGTGCGCCGTCACGACGATCACCGGCAGGTCGGGCCACTCGCCGCGCAGGTCACGCAGCACGTCGAGCCCCGAGGTGGCGCCGAGTTTGAGGTCGAGCAGGACGGCGTCGAACGGCTGCTCCTGACACAACTGCATCGCCTCCGCGCCGCTCATCGCGAGGCTGGCGGAGTAACCCTCGATCTCGACCAGGCTCTGCGCGACCGCGCCGAAATCCGGGTCGTCATCAACTATCAACACTCTGCCCTGATGAGTTGTGGCCATATTTTTCCCGAGTTCTGACAGGGATGTTCAGTCCGGAACCGGAATGTGCCACGCCGTTTCAGTAAATGCAAACAGACGCCTGTCGGAGGGGCATGGTGGATAATGAGCCTGACCCCGGTCAGGGCGAAGCCGTCAGATGGGAGACAGGAGAAAACGGGACGAACAGTAACGACGGAACAGACGGCTATCCCCTCCAGGTGACCGCCCGACCTCTGCGCGCCCCGTTTTCTCCTGTCTCCCATCTGACGGCTTTCCGGCAACGGCTCTCAGGGTCTGATTCTGATCTCAGTGCGGTTGTCTCTCCGCATTCAGAATAACGGTGCTGATCCGAGAGCGGTGGCGGGCAAGTGAACGCGGCAGAATGACCGATCAGCGTTCGGCTTTTGCTCACTCGTCCGCTACCGCTCTCGGATCAGCACCATCAAAATCAATCAGAACACTCTGCGCGTCAGGTTGAAGCCAATCGTCAGCCCCTCGAACGACTCTGCCGCGAACGAACCCAGCAGCGACGCCCGCGTCGCGCTCCGCTGCGACATCGTCGTCCCTGCCCCGTTGCTGAACACCAGGCTGAAGGCGTGCCGCCGCGAGATGCTCGCCTTCTCGATCCCGAACCCGAACGCCGGACGACTCGACCCGAACCTCCCTTCCTCGTTGACCCGCATGTTCGCCTCCGCCATCAATGCCACCGACGGCCGGATGTTGACCGCCCCGCCCACGCCCAGCGCGAACGTCGTCTCGCCCGGCAGGTTGAAGATCCGCGGCCCGAACGGCCGGTTGTTGATCGAGACGGTCGGCACGACGTAGAGCTGCGCCCGCGAAGTGATGCTGCGCGCGACGGTCAGTTCGAAGCTCGTCGTGAAGTTGCGCTGG
>DASRDU010000177.1:0-49246 GCA_035652435.1 Blastocatellia bacterium | reverse complement strand
AGTGGATGCCTTTGTCCCTGTGGAGAACGGAAATCGGGAATTTCCGCCAGCACTTCGATCAGTGGTCGGACGCGTGATACCATCGCTTCACCTTAGAGAGTGTTGTTTCAGGCCGTGGGGTGGCATCCCCGTTACGGCCTGAAACAACACTCTTTATTTGTTGGTGAAGCATTTTTCAACCTCTCCGGGGAAAACTGAATGGCCTTGTCTTATCTCTTGCCGACGATACGGGGATTGTAGTAAAACGTTGCTGCTGAATGAGCGCTCATTCAGTCTGGTCCAGATGCCCCCTGAAGTCCAAATCGCATGGAAAACAATTCAGACATCATCACTTCTCAAGTCGGAAGGTCGGCTGTCGGGGCTGACAATAATCAGGGAAGACCGGCACGGCCTGAGAAATTCACTGCGATATTGCGCGCGGCGACTCAGGTCTTTGCTCGATCGGGGTTCTTCAATTCAAAGGTTGCTGATGTGGCGCGTGCAGCGGGTGTGGCTGATGGCACGGTCTATCTATACTTCAAGAACAAGGATGATCTGCTGAGTTCAATCTTCGACGTGGCGATGGAGGATTTCATCAATCGGGCGCGGGCGGAGATTGCCGGGCTTGATGATCCGCGGGAGAAGTTGCGCCGCTTCGCGCAACTGCATTTTGAATCGCTCGAGCGCGACCGCGACGCGGCGATTGTCTTTCAGATCGAACTGCGCCACACGACGAAGTTCATGGAGCTGTTTTCGACGACGAGGCTGGCGGAATACCTGCAAATCATCCGCGAGATTCTGGAAGACGGGCAGCGCCGGGGCATCTTCCGTTCGCAGATCAATTCGAAAGTCACAGCCAAGGTTCTGTTCGGCGCGCTCGACGAGATGGCAACCAACTGGGTGCTGAGTCACAACAGCTCCGGGCTGACGGTGATGGTTGAGCCGGTGATGGATATTTTTCTGAACGGAGTGAACAAGGCAGATGGCAGGGCCTGAAAGGGAAATCCAGACACTGGTCGGTCTGCTCAATGCTGCGGTCGCAAAAGAGAAACGCGACCTGCTGAATTACAAGCGCGACGGGGCGTGGCATCCGATTGCGGCGAGCGAGCTGGCAGAAAAAGTGCGCGCCACTGCGATGGGGCTTGAAGCGCTCGGGGTGCGCGCCGGCGATCACGTCGGGCTGCTTTCGGAAAACCGCCCCGAATGGACGATGGCCGATCTCGGCATCCTGAACTGTGCCGCCGCCGATGTCCCGATTCACACTACGCAGGCTGAGGCCCAGGTTCATTACATTCTGAATGACGCGGGCGTGCGTGTGATGTTCATTTCCGGCCAGACGCAATACAACCGCGTGCGTGAAGCTCTGAACGACATGCCAAAGCTGCGCACGATCATCGCGTTTGATCGGATCGAGGCAGACGATGAACGCCTGATCAGCTTCGACGAATTGCAAAAACGCGGGCGCGAGGCAGACGCAGCTGAACCGAACCTTTACGAAACGCTGCGGCGCAGCGTGCGACCCAACAATCTGGCAACACTGATCTACACTTCCGGCACGACGGGCGAACCGAAGGGCGTCATGCTGACGCACCGCAATCTGGTCTCGAACGTGCTGGCGAATCGGCAGTCGCTGCCCGTTGGGGAAGACGATGTGATTCTGAGTTTCCTGCCGCTCTCGCACATTTTCGAGCGGACGGGTTTTTATCTTTACCTGCTCGGACGCGCTTCGATTCATTACGCCGAGAGCATAGAAATGGTCGGGCAGAATCTGGCTGAAGTGCGACCGCATTACATGACCAGCGTGCCGCGCGTGTTCGAAAAAATCCATGCGCGCATAATTGATCAGGCTGAAAAGGAAGGGAAGCTGAAAGCCGCGATAGCGAAATGGGCAATGGCTGTCGGCGCCGAATGGGCCGCGCTTGACAACAAGGGGCAGCGCATCGGATTGCCGCTCAGAATCAGGCACGCGCTGGCGACGAAACTGGTATTTTCAAAATTGCGGGCAAGAGTTGGCGGGCGAATCAAATGTTTCATCTCCGGAGGCGCGCCGCTTTCGGTTGAACTGGCCGGCATCTTTTACGGCGCGGGCCTGCCGATTCTGCAGGGCTACGGCCTGACTGAAAGCTCGCCGGTGATTACGGCGAATATGCCAGGCAATAATCGCCTTGGCTCGGTCGGCAAAGCGATTCCGGGCGTCACTGTGAAGATTGCGGAGGATGGCGAAATCCTGTGTCACGGGCCGAACATGATGCTCGGTTATTACAACAAACCCGAAGCGACCGCCGAGGCTCTGGAGATGGACGAGTGGGGCCGCGTCTGGCTGCACACCGGCGACATCGGCCATCTGGACGAGGACGATTTTCTCTACGTCACAGATCGCAAGAAAGACCTGATCAAAACGAGCGGCGGCAAATACATTGCGCCGCAACCGATAGAGAGCGAAATCAAGCGCAGCCGATTCGTCAATCAGGTGGTTGTCATCGGCGATCAGCGCAAATTCCCGGTCGCGCTGATCGTCCCGCAGATGGACGCCCTGAAAAGTTACGCCGGGTTGAAGGGCATTGCTTACACCGATCCGCAGCAGCTGCTCGCGCATCCGAGGATCATTGACCTGATCGAACGCCAGGTGGACAAGTTTACGCCGGAACTGGCACACTACGAGAAAATCAAGGCGGTCGCGTTGCTCGAACATGAACTGACAATCGAGAGCGGGGAACTGACGCCCACGCTGAAGGTCAAGCGCCGTGTCGTTGCCGAGAGGTACAAGACCCTGATTGATCGCCTCTACGCCGAGCAGGAAGAGCGATACGCCGTGAAACAAGGATAAGTGCTGAATCCCTGAGTGTCAGTTGAGAAATCAGAAGCCGCACTCACCTGCATTTCAGCACCTTTAACATGGTGCCCACGGGTATGCGTTATGAGACTGCGGTAACGCTGATCAAAGTCGGCGGTTTCGCGAACCTCGGCTGGCTGGTCTTTCACCTGTTTTTCTGGCGGCTGTTTGAATGGCGCAGCGAGTTGCGCCGGGTGAGCTTTGTCAACCGGAACGTGATCCAGATTCTGAATCTGTGTCTCAGCTTCTGCTTCCTGTTTTTCGGAGCCGTCTCGCTCAAGCACCCCGAAGCGCTGCTGAGGCCATATCCGGACCTCGGGCATACGGTACTCGCCGGGATCGGGATTTTCTGGGTGATGCGGCTCGCGGAACAGCCGCTGTTTTTCAGGTTCTCACCGGCTTCGAACGTTTTCTGCCTGCTCTTCGCGCTGACGAGCGCGTGTTATTTGCTGCCCTGGGCTCTGCTGTAAAACAGGCAGACAGGCTGCTCATGAGTCTGGCATCTATCAGGAGATTGTTATGCGGATCAAAAAAGCTGCCGTGCTGGGATCGGGCGTGATGGGATCTCAGATCGCAGCGCACATTGCCAACGCCGGCATTCCTTGTTTATTACTCGACATTGCGCCGAAGGAACTGACACCTGAAGAACAGGCAAAGGGTTTGAGCCTCGAATCGCCTCAGGTTCGCAACCGCATTATCAGTGCGGGCTGGGAATTCGCGAAGAAGGCGAAACCGGCCGCCCTGTTTTCGCCCGAAGTTGCAAATCTGGTGACGCTCGGCAACTTTGAAGACGACCTGGCAAAGATCAAAGACTGTGACTGGGTCGTTGAGGCAATTGTCGAAAACCTCGACATCAAACGTTCGCTCTACGCCCGCGTCGAACCGCACCTTAAACCCGAGGCCATTGTTACCTCCAACACCTCAGGCATTCCGCTCTCGTCACTCGCCGAAGGCCGCTCGGAGAATTTCCGCAGGCATTTTCTCGGCACGCACTTTTTCAACCCACCGCGCTACCTGCACCTGATGGAGATCATCACGCAGCCCGACACTGACCCTGAAGTCACGAAGTTCATGGCTGGTTTCACTGATCGCGTGCTGGGCAAGGGCGTCGTGTACGCGAAAGACCGGCCCGGCTTCGTCGCCAATCGCATCGGCAATTTCTCAATGCTGCATGCCTTCAAGGTGATGACGGATCTGGGCCTGACGTTTGAGGAGGTGGACGCGCTGACCGGCACCGCGATCGGTCATGCGAAGAGCGCGAGCTTTCGCACGATTGACATCGTCGGTCTCGATACCGCGTACAACGTCGCGCGCAACCTGTACAACAGCCTGACGGACGATGAAATGCGCGAGTCGTTCAAAGTCCCCGAGTTCATGGAAAAGATGGTCGGGCGCAAAATGCTCGGCGACAAGACAAAAGGCGGCTTCTACAAGAAAGTCGGCAGCGACATTCTGACGCTCGACACCGGCACGTTTGAATACAGGCCGCAGCAGAAGGCGAAGTTCGCTTCACTCGACGCCGCGAAGCAGTTGCCGAGTCTGGAAGATCGCCTGAAGGCGCTCATCTACGCCAGGGACAAGGCGGGCGAATTCCTCTGGCGCACGACTTCCGAATCACTGATCTACGCCGCCAACCGCATTCCTGAAATCGCCGACAACATCATCGAAATTGACAATGCGATGAAGTGGGGCTTCGCGCACGAGATGGGGCCGTTCGAGGTCTGGGATGCCATCGGCGTTGAGAAATCTGTTGCGAAGCTGCGTGAGGAAGGCCGCGCCGTCCCGGCCAACGTCGAAAAAATGCTCGCCGCCGGGGCGAAGAGCTTTTACAGGACCGAAAACGGCGCGCGTCATTACTTTGATTTTGCCGCGGGCGCATACAAGCCGGAGCGCGAGGATCCGGGCATCATCATCCTCAAATCGCTCAAGGAGCGCGAGAAGGTAATCAAAAAGAACGCCGGCGCGAGTCTCATTGATCTCGGTGACGGCGTCGCCTGCGTTGAATTCCACGCAAAGATGAACGCGCTCGGCGGCGACCAGATTCAGATGGTCGGTTACGCGGTCAGGGAAGTCGAGAAGAACTTTGAGGGGCTGGTCGTCGGCAATCAGGGCGAAAACTTTTCGGCGGGCGCAAACATTATGCTCATGCTGATGGGCGCGCAGGAAGGCGACTGGGACGAAATCAATCTGGCCGTGCGTCAGTTCCAGAATATGACGATGAGCCTCCGCTATTCGGCAAAGCCTGTCGTCGTCGCCCCGTTCGGCCTGACGCTCGGCGGTGGGTGCGAAATGACGTTGCACGCTGATCGAGCCTGCGCGGCGGCCGAGACCTATATCGGACTGGTCGAAGTCGGCGTCGGCCTGATTCCGGGCGGCGGCGGAACGAAAGAAGCGGCGGTGCGCGCCTCCGACGCGGTTGCCGACAATCCGCAGGCCGATCACTTCAGCTTCCTGCAACGCTGGTTCGAAAACATCGCGATGGCGAAAGTCGCCACGAGCGCCATCGAAGCGCGCCACCTCGGCCTGATCCGTCCTTCAGATCGGATCGTCATGAACAAGGATCGCCAGATCGCCGAGGCGAAACAGACCGCGCTTGCCCTCGCGAAGGAAGGCTACGTCCCGCCGCAGCCGCGCACCGACGTCTTGGTTCTCGGCGAGGCCGCGCTGACGAAATTCAAGCTCGGCATTCATATGATGAAACGCGGCGGCTACATTTCGGATCACGACGCGCTGATCGGCACGAAGATCGCGGAAGTGGTCTGCGGCGGCCGCATCACACAGCCGGCGCGCGTTTCGGAACAGTACCTGCTCGACCTTGAGCGCGAAGCCTTCATCAGCCTGCTGGCCACAAGGCCGACGCAGGAGCGATTGGCGCACATGCTCAAGACGGGGAAGCCACTGAGAAACTGAGCAACGCTAAAGAAGGGAGAGTTGGGATGAAACTTCCAAAATTCTTCTACGAGTTTTCATACAGGCGGGAACCTGTCTGGATGCTGGTACTCCTTTTGGGGCCTGCACTGATCCTGTTCCTGGTTTTTACGATCCTCCGCCTGATGCGGTAGGTTTTGATGAGAGTCAACCGAAGCCCGATGCTGAAAACTCCGCGCGAGGCACGCGGTGAATCAATCGAGGAGACAAAGTTATGCGTGAAGCTGTAATAGTCAATGCGCTCCGCACCGCCGTCGGCAAAGCGCCGAAAGGCACACTCAAAGGTGCGCGGCCTGATGATATGGCCGCGGCCGTGGTGAAGGAATTGCTGGCGCGCGCGCCGGAAGTTAAGCCGGAAGAGGTCGAAGACATCGTCATCGGTTGCGCGACTCCGGAAGCGCAGCAGGGGATGAATATGGCACGGCAGGTCGGATTGCTTGCGGGTTTGCCGATTACCACGTCGGCTATGACCATCAATCGTTTCTGCTCTTCGGGCCTGCAGGCGATTGCCATCGCGGCTGAACACATTATGTGCGGCTTTTCTGAGGTCGCGGTCGGTGGCGGGGCAGAATCAATGTCCCTCCTGCCGATGGGCGGTTACAACCTGTCGCCGAACCCGTCGCTGGTCGAAAGCTATCCTGATACTTACCTGAACATGGGGCTGACGGCGGAAAACCTGGCGCGCAAGTATGAAATCCCGCGCGAACAGCAGGAAGAGTTCGCAGTGCGCTCGCATCGCAATGCCGCCGCCGCAATTGACAGCGGCAGGTTCAGGGAAGAGATCGTCCCGATTAAAGTCACAAATCGTGAAGTCTCGGCTTCGGCAGTGCTGGGTGGCAAATCGCCGAAAGAGCGGTTCAGGGTGACTGAGACCGTCTTCGATACCGATGAAGGCGTCCGGCGCGACACTTCGATGGAGGGTCTGGCAAAACTCAAACCGGTCTTTCACGTCAAAGGCACCGTAACGGCGGGCACTTCGTCGCAGACGTCGGACGGCGCGGCGGCGGCGCTCGTGATGTCACGCGAACGAGCCGAAGCTCTCGGCCTCAAGCCGATGGCGCGCTTCGTCTGCTACGCGACCGGCGGCGTCGCTCCTGAAGAGATGGGCATCGGCCCGGTCGTGGCGATCCCGAAAGCCCTCAAACTTGCGGGGCTGAAGATGGATGACATCGGCGTCATCGAACTCAACGAGGCGTTCGCGGTGCAATCACTCGCGGTCATGAGGGAACTCGACATTGATCCCGAGCGGGTGAACCTCAACGGCGGTGCGATCGCGCTCGGCCATCCGCTCGGCTGCACCGGCGCGAAGCTGACGGCGACGCTGCTTTATGAAATGAAACGCAACAAGGCGCGTTACGGGATGGTCACGATGTGCGTCGGCGGCGGCATGGGCGCGGCGGGAATTTTTGAGAATCTGATGTTGTAAGCGATCAGCGGTCCGCTTTCAGCTTTTGGCTTTGGCTGACCGCTTCTTACTGAAAGGAATCAACTATGTCAGCAGCACTTGAAAAAGAAGTAGTCAAAGGCGGCAGCTTTCTGATCTCCGAGACTCTGCCCGCACAGGTTTTGTCTCCCGAGGATTTCAGCGAAGAGCAGCGGATGATCGGGCAGACGACGACCGAGTTTATGGACAAGGAAGTCGTCCCGCGGCACGAAGCCATCGAGACCAAGGATTACGAAGTTCAGCGCAGCCTGATCAGGCAGGCAGCCGATCTGGGATTGATCAACGCCAGCATCCCCGAAGCGTACGGCGGGCTGGAACTGGATCATGTGTCGAACATGCTGATCGCGGAAAATCTCTCCGGCGAAGCTTCGTTCTCGACGGGGTTCGGCGCGACCAGCAGCATCGGGTTGCTGCCGATTGTGCTGTTCGGCACCGAAGAGCAGAAGAAAAAGTACCTGCCGAAGCTCGGTTCGGGCGAATGGATCGGCGCTTATTGTCTGAGCGAATCCGGTTCCGGTTCGGACGCGCTCGGAGCCAAATCCACGGCGCGCCTGAGCGAAGACGGAAATCACTGGATTCTGAACGGCGAGAAGATGTGGATCACGAACGGCGGTTTCGCCGACGTCTACACCGTCTTCGCCAAGGTTGATGGCGATAAGTTCACCGGGTTTATCGTTGAGAAAGATGATCCCGGCGTCAGTCGGGGAAATGAAGAACACAAGCTCGGTCAGCGCGGCTCGTCAACGACGCCCATCCTGATGCAGGACGCCAGGATTCCGAAGGATCGGCTGCTCGGCGAGATCGGCAAAGGCCACCTGATCGCCTTCAACGTGCTGAACTTCGGCCGCATCAAGATGGGCGCGGGCTCAATCGGCGGCTCGAAGCGCGTGCTGGCGCAGTCGGCGAGATACGCGGCTGAACGTCATCAGTTCGGTCGCCCCATTGCCAGCTTCGGCGCGATCAAATACAAGCTGGCTGAGATGCTCGCGAGGATTTACGCGGGTGAATCAGCCGTCTATCGCACGGCCGGAATGATCGAAGACAAAGAGACGACGATTGACAAGCAGAATCCCACCGAGCTGATGAAGGCGATTGAGGAGTACGCGATCGAATGCGCGATCATCAAGGTCGCGGGTACTGAAATCCTCTTTTACTGCGCCGACGAGAACGTGCAGATTCATGGCGGCAACGGCTTCACGGCGGACTATCCGGCCGAAGGCGTCTATCGTGACTGCCGCGTCAATCGCATCTACGAAGGCACGAATGAAATCAACCGGCTGCTGATTCCGGGCCAACTGCTCAAGCGCGCGATGAAAGGCGGGCTGCCGCTGCTCGCCGCCGCAAAACAGTTGCAGGATGAACTGCTCGCCGGGCCTTCGTTCGACATGGATGAAGATGACTCGCCGCTGGCCGCCGAGCGTAAGCTCGCCGCCGGCTCGAAAAAGGTGGCGCTGATGGTACTCGGTTCGGCGGCGCAGAAGTATATGATGGCGTTGCAGGAGCAGCAGATGATCCTCTGCTGGGCGGCGGACATCATCATCGAAACCTTCCTGATGGACAGCGCGATTGCGCGCACCGCCAAGCTCGTGGCGCGCGACGGCGAGGCGAAGCATCAGGCCGCCATTGATGCGACCAGGCTTTACGTGCATGACTCGATCAACCGCGTCGAAGTCGCGGCGAAGAACGCACTGGCCGCGATTGCCGACGGCGACGAATTACGCATGATGCTGGCTGCGCTGCGCCGCTTTGTGAAACACGACCCCATCAACACTGCCGTGATTCGCGAACGGCTGGCTGACAAGGTGGTCGAGGCGGGCGGCTACCTGTTTCAGTGAGCGGAAAGTCGCAAAGTAAAAGTTGAAAGGCAAAGGCCGGAAATGAGATGTTCGCATCCGCCGGCTTTTGCCTTTTTCCTGTTGTCCGGGTAATGCCTCCAGCTTATGAGAATCGAACGACTCGTCATCCCCACCCCGTTTCCGGTCGGCCCGATCAATATTTATCTGATCGTTGACGACCCGCTGACGCTGGTTGATACCGGGCCGAAGACTAATGAGGCGAAATCCGCATTACAACAGCAACTGGCTGGACTGGGCTTTCGCTTCGATCACATCAAACGCATCATCCTCACGCACACGCACGAAGACCATTGCGGGCTGGCCGCGATGTTGCAACAGGCCTCGGGCGCGAAGGTCTACGTTCACGAGTGGGAGATCGAAGAGATCGGCCCGAATCGGCATGGGCGCGTGAATCGCCCGCTGATCGGGCGGGCCGGGGTGCCCGGGGAAAAGCTGGAACTGATGGCCGGGTATTACGACAAAATCAAAAACTACGCCGATGCGGTTGATGACGTGGAAGCATACCGCGACGAGCAGGAATTCGTCTTTGCCACGGGCTCGCTGCGCGTGATCCACACGCCGGGTCACACGCCGGGGAGCTGCTGCCTGCTGCGCGAAAGCAGCCGTCTGATGCTGACCGGCGATACGATTCTCAAAAACATCACGCCTAATCCGATTCTCAACCCCGACCCGCTCAACCCCGAACGCCGGTTCCCGTCGCTGGGCGAATACCTGGTTTCGCTTGCTCGCATTCGCTCGCTCGCGCCGACGCTGCTTAAAACCTCGCATGGCGACGAGGTGACGGATTACGAGGAACACTTCAACCGCCTGGTGCGGCATGTCCGGGAGCGACAGGCCAGGGTTATCAGCCTGGTGCCAAAAAACGGCATCACCGCCTGGGAAATGTCCGTGCTGATGTTCCCGGGGGCCAGGGACATCAATCAGTTTCTGGCCGTTTCCGAAGCCGTCGCCAACCTTGACTTGGCCGTCGCGGACGGGAAACTGAAAATGGATGGCCGCGACACGGTCGAGACCTATCATCGCGTGTAACTACTACCCGCCTTTGCAAACAATGGAACCCATTCCGTCTGTCAGTGTAATTTATAGTTGTCGTGTGAAACCTTTCCGGGTAATCTGTCACACACTGACGTACAGGAAAAATGAGAACTTTTCCCGACGGGAACCGTTAAAGGTTTTACCGTCGAGTAATCCCCGGTTCTGATTGACTCTCAAAACAGGCTGATTGACAGATGCGCTCCCTCACTGTCGTTATCTCCAGGGCAATGGAGGCTGTAAAGGAGTTCCCCATGAATCGCATCAACGCTGTCAGGATAATTCAACGCGCGCTACTGGCCCTCACCCTGGTTGCCGTCGCCCATGCCGCAAGGCCGTTTTCGGTCAGAGGGGTGACGCGGCATCTGTTCCGCACCACACAGTCACTTTCTCTGTTTCTGCCGGGCGCGGCCACCTGCACGCTGGAGCAGGCCGATTACGTGGCCACAATTCTGGACGGCAGTTTTCGGGGAGTCGGATCGCCGACAGAACCATCATCTGCTCCGGACCTGGGGATGAGGGAATCAGACATGGCGCGGGCGGAACCGCCGACATCCTTCAACCCGGAGTATGATTTCGCCCTTCCGTCAGTGAGTCCGAAGAGTCGCTGCCCGCTTGAAGCACAACGCGAAGCTCAGACACTGGCACGAAAGATGACTGTTGAGGCAAAGACTGCCCCAGCCGCCCGTCGCAGCAGGGTCATCAGGGATGCTGTGGCAGTGAACTGGCGGACTCGCGAAACCGGGAAGTCGGTTTTCTCAATCAGCGGAGGTTATAGCCTTAAGGCAGGAGTGGGACAGGCCATTGAGCAGGCAGCCGTCGTTGAACTGCCGCAGGTTCGGCACAGGAAGGCGTCGCTGGTGCTGTCGAACGAGCTGCCGGGAATGCCGGAGCTGGTGAAAAGCATCGCGGCGCAATCACGCCCCGGCAAATGCACTTCGCCGGCCCTGGATGCCATCAAGGAAGTCACTAAGGTACGTGTGTCTCTGGTGATGGCTGAAGAGGTTGATCAGAAAATACGAGGTGAACTCAGGATACCGGCAGAAGCTCTGAGGCAGGTGCAGGCCTTGAAACCAGCTCTCGCGTGCCCGGCTGGAAGCCGGTGCCGGCGAGTGCAGCCCGTGATGTTCTGTACGCAGGGCGGCCAGATAATCAAGTGCTGAGCCGAAGTCGAATCACAGAACAACGAACGCGGCGACAGGAGTTATAACGCTCCGTCGCCGCGTTCGTATTTTTACTGGCGATGATCCCTTGATCTACTGTTTGATCTTCTGTTCCACCCGCTGCTTTCCTTCGACCGCATCCTTGTAAGCGCCGTTGGTTACATCGCCCAGCCTGATGGCCAGATCATAGGCCGCCGCCGCGTCCGACAGGTCGCTCGCGCGGGAAGTGCCGAGAAATTCGAGGATTTTTCCCGCCGAAACGTAGCTGCGCTGGGCCAGCCATTTCTCCGTTTCAGCCGAGGCATTCTGTGCCGCCTGCTTGTATAACTCGACGGCTGCATAAAGTTCCTCGCCCAGCCGGTCAGAATCCGTGATGGTCTGCGCCTGCTTGCTGGTGACTTCGGCCAGTCCGTAGAGGGCGCGCGCGTTGGTCGGGCGCTCGCGCCTGACCGATTCGAGGATGGCGCGGGCGTCGGCGTAATTGCGCGTCTTGATCAGCTCGTCGGCTTCGTTCAGTCGCGCCGCAATCCGCGGGTCGGCGTTTGAGATCGTGGCGGGCAGCGGCGGTCTGGCCGCCAGTTCGGCCTGAGTCTTTTTATAATTCGCGATCTTCGTTTTGTATTCCTCCAATCGCTTCGCCTCGCGGTCGAAGTTGATGTTGTCCTTGTCGAGCATGCTGGCGATGTAATCGCGGATGTTGATGCCCACGTCCTCGTAAGCCTTCATCTGATCATAGAAGTGATAAACCAGCACGGAGCCGCGTTCGTAAGCCTGACTGAGCCGGTAGATCGCCTCCTCTTCGGCCAGCGCCACGGCCTGTTTCAGCGCTTTCTCGTCGGCATACTGGCCGGTGTAAATTTTGATGAGCAGGGCGATCCGTTCATTCGCCGCGCGCACGATTGAGTCGGTGATCAGGTAATAAGCGCTGCTTTCTTTCCCCTTGAATTCCTCGTCCACGCCTTCGCCGCGCGCGTCGCGCAGTTTCTTCAGGTCTTCGGCGATGGCCCTGACCTCCCTCACCTGACGCTCGGTCAGTGGATCCAGCACGAAGCGCAGAAAGCCGCGCCGCACGGCATCATCATTCGGAACCGTCGTCGGCCCGACCAGCAGGTAATAAGTGTCGCGGATCACGCGGAGGTTGGCCGCGCCGGTCGAGTTGAGCAGGTCAGGGATGACGACAAACCGCCGCTCCCGCATCGGCACTTTGAAGGACTCCTGAACGGTCGCCTGAACCGCGGCGTCTTTGACTTTCTTCCCGTCTTTTCTTCCCTCATCCTGCTTCTGCGCCGCGGGCCGGGGGACATAAAGTGGCGGCAGTTCAAGAATCGGCTCGGTGTGGAGGTAAGAAAGCACAACGGCGGCGACCTGTGCCGTCACGGGAGCATAGTTGTTTGTCGCCGTCTGATGGGCCGCCACGTATCTGGGCATCAGCTTCGAGAAGCCGGTGGCGCGGTAAAACTCTTCGAGCAGCAGCGCGAAGTCAACGATCTCGCGCACGTCTTCGGGCAGCTTTTCGACGGAAGTTTCCACGGAAAACCCCGGCGGTTCGGTCAGCGAGAGCGCGAGGCTGAGGTACGGCGCCACGCTGGCCGCGTCGGTCTTGTCCTTCTTGTGTTTGAGGAAGTAATCGCGCAGCCTGCGCACCAGATCGAGATCGGTGTTTTTCAAATCCTCGCGCAGCTGCTGGCGCAACGCCGACAACTGACGATTGCCTGATTCGTAATCGTACCCGGCCACGTTGAGCGCGGCCATCATCGCGATCACGCGCTTGTCGGTGGCGACGCTGGTGTTGATGTCGGCCAGAGTCACGCGCGTCCGCTGGTAGAGGGGGATTTTGGATTTATCCTGAGGCACGCCGCCGGGCGCGGGCTTCGCCGGTTGCGGCGGGGGCTGTTGCTGCTGAGCCATAATGGCAATCGTCAGATCAGCCGCAAGGAAGAACACCGCACACAGCCGGCACAGGACAGGCAGAATTTTTTCAGGGTAATTCATCATGATTTGATTCCGTTCGATAATGAAATTCAGGCGCGTGATCCGTCACGTCCGCGCTGGCGACGGTATGCACGCAGAAGATAAAGCATCAGCGGGTAACAAATGATCGCACTGATCACCGAAAGAATCGTCGCCCCGACGGCGAAAGGCAGCAGCTGTCGCCACTGCGTCGCGATCAGCCTCCAGAATTCTGCCGTCAGCAGTGCGCCCAGGCTGACCGACGGCAATTCGATTTCCGGCGCGCCGATGAACAGTTTGCCGATGGCCCACGACGCCACGATGATCGGAGTCATCGTCCAGGGATTGCTCAGGTAAATCCCCGTAAAGATCGCCAGTTTGTTCATTCGCCAGACGACTGCAATAATCGCTCCCAGAATCGTATGCAACCCAAGCAGCGGGGAGAACCCGATGAAGGCGCCGACCGCAAAGGCCAGAGCCGTGCGTTCCGGCGGGTCATCGAGGTTCAGCAGATTCCTGAAGGCTTTTCTGAGCATAACCGCAGAAGCGGGATTATAGCCTAGACGGATGCGGAATGCGGAATGGGGCGAAAAACGACTGGTCGCTGATTCGATCTGCCGGACGGCAGTGAGGGAATCCTGAGAGGGCGCATCACAATTTCCTTATGGACAACATCACACACTCGCTGGTTGGGCTGGCGCTGGCCGAAACCGGGTTGAAACGCACGACACCGCTGGCGACCACGACGCTGGTCATCGCGGCCAACTTACCCGACATTGACATCGTGACCGGGCTGGCGGGCCAGCTCTTCTACCTCGAACACCATCGCGGCGTCACACACTCGCTCGTTGCCATTCCCATTCTTTCGTTACTGCTCGCTGCAGGTGTCTTTGTTTACTCGCGTCGGCGAAGTCTGGGCGCGCGTTTCGGGCCGCTGTGCGGCCTAAGCCTGCTGGCGACGATGACGCACCCGCTGCTGGATTATCTCAACTCATACGGCTGGCGCCCTTTTCAGCCCTGGAGCGATCAGTGGTATTACGGCGACATCGCTTTTGTGATTGATCCCTGGATCTGGGTGGTTGTCGGCGGCGCGTTATTCATCTTCACCGCGAAGACATGGCCCGGGATGATGGTCTGGGCCGCACTATTCATTACGATGGCAGCTGCGATGTTCTTCTTCGGCGACGTGAGTTTATGGATCAGCCTGCCGTGGCTACTCCTAACCATGTGCGCAGTCGTCCTCAAGTTCTCCTTCGATTTTTCGGGAAGTCAGGCGCGCTTTGTGATCACAGGATTGCTGGTGGCGCTGCTCGGTTACTTTGGCACGCTGGCACTGTTGCACCGCGCCGCACTCGGGCGGGCAGGGGAACTGGCCGTCGCCGCAAATGCCCGTGACGGCGGGCGGCAGGCTCAGGCCGCCGCGATGCCGACCCCGGCCAATCCATTCATCTGGCGCGTGGTGCTGGCGACTGACAAAGCCTTCTACATTTCTGATCTGAACCTGACGCGCGACCTCCCCGCGCTTGATTCGATGTCGCCATACCCGCGCGAAACGGGCGACCCATCTACGATTGCCGCCGCGCGCCAGACGGCTCAGGCGCAGACCTTCCTGCGTTTCGCCCGCTTCCCGACGAGCGAAGTTATTACTTCAGATCAGAATGGCGCGCCCGCCGAAGTCGAAATTCGCGACGTCCGTTTTCAGAACCTGGGTGTCACCAATACCTTCCGAACCCGGATCAGGCTCGACAAAAATCTCCGCCCGATTGTGGAGTAACGGCCCTATTGCGCATATCCATTGGTTGTCAGCGTCGTATCGGTGACGTAGCCCTGCCCGAAAGCTCCACCATTTCTGCCATGAAAGGCCGGCTGAGTTGTCAGGACTCAGGCTGGGATTACTGTTTTCTGGCGGATCGGGACTTTCAGGAGCTGGCGGAAACTATAACAAGGCGTGGACTTAAGTCACGCCGCAAGCCGAAAGAGCCGTCCTGATGAATCATCCCCCCACGAAGATTGCGATTCGCACGCGACAGCCCTGGTTCTGGCTCCTGATTGCCACGCTGCTGCTGGCCGGCGCGCTGGCGGCGGGCAATCTTTACAGCCGTGGCGTGTGGCTGATTGCCGCCGTGTTTGTCGCCATGGTTGTCGGCTTCGCCTGCGACGCGATTGTCTTTGACGGGAAGACTCTCAGGCGGCGCGGGCCGGGGGCGTGGTTATATGGGCTGCTGCTCGGACGCAGGCAGGAAATCACGCTCGACGAGCTGGAAACCGTTTCCAGTTATGTTGAAGAGAAGCGCCGGCGCGGCGCCCTCGTCTATCACACCATAATCAGCGGCGCCGGCTTGCGCTGGGAGATCAGATCGCATCAGGCGAAATATCGCGCCTTCATCAAATCATTCTTTGGCGCCGTCAGCCCGAATAAACTCGACCCGCGTTCACGTCACCTGCTCAATTACTGGCAGGAAATCAACCTGCCGAAACTCCTGGAAACGGGGAAGGGGTCATCAACCACTGGGGTTTCACCGCAGTCGTGGCGCTCCCTCGCCAATCAGTTTGCACTGGAAGGTAATTTCGATACCGCCACACGGTACTTCCGTCTGGCCTGGCGTCGCGAGCCGGGCAATGCGGCACTGCTTTACGAGATGGGACGCTTCCTGCAATTGCGGGCGATGCTGGAAAGCGCGCCGAAAGAGATCCGGAAGCGGACGCCGCGCGGGATGTCGCCGCAGGTTTCGTGCGCGCGCCGCGCCGACGCCTGTTTTCGGCTGGCCGGGCGTCTCGCCCGGGAGGACGCCGCGCTGCTTGAGCGGATCGGTGAATCGTATTTCGAAATTCACCAGGACCAGCTGGCGGAGCGTTATTTCACGCGCGCCCTGCGGATAAATTCCGGTCGGTTGCGCGCCAGCATCGGGCTGGCGGAAGTCGCCTTCCGCGGCGGCAGGCTGGCACACGTCATCCACTTTTACCGCTCGACATCGCGCGTGGTTGAAGATGAAACCGATCTCAGCCTGGCCCGTCTGGCCGAACGTCGGGCCGATTACTACGAGCGGTTGCGCAGGGATGAGGAGTTTCTCGACGCCGAAGTCTCACGGCTCAATCTGCTCCACCAGTTGAAATGGGCGCGGCGCGGTGCGATGGTCCTTTTCCTGTCTTCGTGGTTCTTCCACCTCGCCTCTTACCAGGTGGCGGATTCGTTCCAGACTATCAGCCGCGAAATCAGTGCCACTGCGGCAGTCATCTGGCTCTCCACCATCGCCGCCAGTTACCTGTTTTCGCAGCGCGGAAACTGAACCCGCGTGCGGGAGGCCGGAACGAGCCGATCAGGCTTTCTGCCACTGCCCGAACTCATCAGCCGCCCTGTCGCCAGAGATCCAGGTTCCCCGTTCCGTCCCTCGCCTGTCGCCTTCCCCGCCGTTTCGCTCCTTCAGGGAAAGTGCTAAAGTGACGATTCAATTGAGGAAGATAATCAGCCGGAGTGATGGATAAATTCAGCGGCGTTTTCCGAGGCGGCAAATGACCGAGGGGATTGCGCCGGGAGGCCTGTGGCAGGTTCGAGAATGTTAGAATGCCGGTATTGCGGAAGTCCGAAGGTGCGCAACGGGTATCGCCCTCCCCCGCTGCCTTTGCGACTCTTCCTGTTTCGCACGATTCTGTGCGACAACTGCAACGCGCAGTTTTACGCCTTCTCCCCGCTCCCCCCTGCCAGAGGCCGAGAACGACACCGTTCCCGCCACCAGAGCGCAGAAGCTCTTTACCCTGCCTCCGCCGTCGACCTGAGCCACCTGAATCATTCCGCATCCGAACTGGTGAGTTCCAGCGGGGAAGAGAGAAAAAAGGAGGGCAGTTTTGAGATGTCAAAGGCGGTCAGGAAATCAGACGAAGAAACCATCTCTGATCCGGACAGGCGGGAGACGCCGGGAGAAAAAAATTCAGATTCCGAAGGTCACGGCGTTGAAGTAAACACCGTCTCGCTGAAACAGGTCTCGCGCCCGCCCTGCCCGCGGTGCCGGTCGGTCCATACGCGCCGCCGCCACCGCAACCTTCTGGAGCGCCTGGCTCTGTCTTTCACTGATACCAGACCCTTCATGTGCGAAGCCTGCGGCACACGGTTTTACGCGCGCAAGCCGCTTGAGGGGTCAAAGTCCGGGGCATAGCAGGGGCCGGTTCATTGCGGACTGAGCGGCAGCGGGATTGACAGCATCCGGTTCCCGTAAACCAGCGCGACTTCCTGCACGTCTTCCGGCAGCCGGGCGAAACTGAGCGTCACCTCACACGCCTCTCCGGGATTCAATCGCACCCTGCCGTTCTTCGCCTCACTCTGCCGCATCGTCAACTGGCGATCCTTCAGCTTGTATTCCCGACAGCGTTCATCAATCAGGTAACAGCGCCCGCTTTCGTTAATCAGCCACCGCCCGCGACTCAGTAAATAATTCGGCGCGTCGAAATCAACCGCGCCGTCTGAGCCGGCGGATTTATCCCCCGCCGCCCTGTCCGCCGGGTTGTAAGCCACCAGTCGCACGCGAGCCTCCTCCTGTTCACGAGTGAAGGAAACGACGGCCAGCCTGACTTTGCCTTCGACCTCTGATTCCCGTAAACACGAGCGTAGCTTTGAGTGCAGGGCCGCAATGGCGGCGCGCGCTTCGGCCTCAGTATCGCGGGGCTGCGAGCAGCCGGCAGAGAGGAATATCTGAAAACAGAGGGCGGGGAGCAGTAGGCACGAAGTGATCACGGCTTTTTTCACACCTTTGATTTCTGCCTTTTGCCTTTTGCCTTTCGCTTTCATCTCATTGTCCCGTGACATAAGGGCGTGATTGCACGATGTAAAGTTCATTGCCGACCGTCAGCCATTCGATGTCCTGATCGCGTCCGCCGAACGCGCGTTTGATTTGCACCGCCGCCCGCCCGAGCCGCCGCACCATCGCGTTGGTCAGCACCGCCCGCGCCGTTTCAACCTTCACTTCGCGCACGCCGCCGCGTTCGTCAAAGGTCAGCATGGTGTCATCGCCCGAGCGGGTCAGCACGCGCATTTCCCCGGTGCCCGGATGATAAATCACCTGCTCCGGCACGCGACGGCCCTCGACGACACGAATCCCGAGGCCGCGTTTGGCGTTAATATAAATGGCGCCGCGATCCTCGCTGTCAAAAATGTCGGTCGTGATCATCACGCCCGCCGAGTCGGCGTTCATCCCTTCCTGAATCAGCACCGAAGCGTACACCGCCGCGTGATTGAGGCCGGCGCTCTCTCTGGCCTCGTAGGCTTCGTAATTCCAGAGCGAGGCCCACACGGTCTTGACAGCTTCGACGAGCGCGGCGTCACCGCGAACATTGGGAACGCTCGTGTACAAACCCGCGCCGCTGAAATCCGGCAGATCCTCCGCATTGGTCGAACTGCGGGCGAAGACGCCTTTGGTTCCGAACAGTTCGTGCGTCCTGGCAATCACCGCGCGCACGAATTCCGCGTTCACGCTGGCTCGCTGGATCTTCTCGCGCAGCTCGGCCAGCCGCTTTTTGCGATAAGCCGGGTTGTGATTGAAGCGGTCATTGCCGAGCATTTCCGTGATCTCGTCATCGAGCTTGTTTTCCCGGATGAACTGGTCGTAGTAAAAAAACGGGATGCTGAAACCCGGCGGCACCGTGATGCCCTTGACCAGGCCACGTCGGGCGGCCTGAATCACTTCGCCCAGATTCGCGGCCTTCGCGCCGAACCGGAGCGAATCGGCGCGCCGCTGATGCTGAAGCCCGGTCAGCTTCCGGTATTCGAGGTCGGCGCGCGGCGTAATCAGGTCGGAACGCTCGGCCATCCGCCGCCCGTAATCTGCCGTTTCGGTGAGTTCAGCCGGGCGCAGAGTGAACCCGTCCTCGCGCGTCTCGAAGTAAACGAATTTGCCTTCGAGCGCCTTGAAGGATTCATCCGCGCCCCTGATGTATGCGTTCGGAATGCCCCAGCCCTTCGCCAGCAGATTGACGTGGGCGAGCGGCGTGGAAAGCCTCGTCGTAATAACCCCCGAAAGCGGCGTCAGGGTGAGGGGCGCTTCACGAAAGATGATGACTTCGTTGCGGTCAATGATCGTGTCATCGGTCAGGCGGTCAAGGATTCTCAGCACGCCCAGGTTCTTCGCCTGATTGAGCGGTACGTAGTCGCCCGGCTGATTGATCTCCTCGGCCCGCAGTTGCGGCACGTCCCCGAGCTGCGCGGCGATCTGCTCCTGACGCTCGGAGTTTGGTTTGAAGTGGAGCGGGGCGAAGAAGCTTTCGCGCAGTCTCGCGAAAGCCTCGCGCACCAGTTCCGGCGTCACCAGATCAACTTCCTGGAATTCAAAAGTGAACTTTCCGGCCCTCGTCTGATAAGCAATCGTCCCCATCAGGAAGCGACGATTCGCTTCCAGGTAGTTGTGCCGGTAAAATTCCCGCCCGCGTTCGAGCGTGAGATAATTCGCGTGGACGAATTCGGTGTGGAAGGCGTAGCGCCGCGAATTGACGTAATAAACCGTCGGCTGACCTTTCGGCGCGGCGCGGTCAATGACGAACATCAGGTGCGGCAGCGCGTAGAATCGCCCCTGATAGTAGGTGCGAGAAAGCCGGTCGAATTCGGCCCGCGAGCCGAGGTGCGAGAGCCAGCGCGGCGTCTGCCCCGGCTTCGGCGGGGGTTGCGGCTTTGCCTTTTGCTGCGCGACGGCAGGAGTCTCAAGTGCGAAGTCAGGAGATCCGGTGTGAGAGGGGAGTTCACCGCAGAGGCGCAGAGAACGCGGAGGGAATGCAGAGAAGAGATTTCCTCTCTGCGTTGTCTCTGCTCTCTCCGCGCCTCTGCGGGGAATGAGGCTTTCACCATACATCTTTTGATTTTGCACCAGGCAGAGTAACAAAATGATTAAGGCGCGCCACATGGCTGCATTGTAGCATTGCAGGTAATCGGGATGACCAGACTGGAGAAAAAGCTTCGTGCCTCACTTCGTCGTCTCGGGATTGCCGAGGGCGACAAGGTACTGGTCGCCGTTTCCGGGGGGGCTGATTCGACTGCTTTGCTTGATGCGTTTGTGCGCCTGCGTCGCTGCGCGAAAACGCCCGATGAAATCTTTGCGGTTCATTGCAATCACCTGCTGCGCGGCGAGGAATCCGATGCCGACGAAGCTTTCGTCAGGGGGCAGGCGCCGGCATATGGGGTCCCGTTATTTGTCGGAAGCTTCAATGCTTCAGCGCTGGCCGAAGACCAGTCGCGCAACTTGGAAGCGACGGCGCGTGATCTCCGGTACGGGGGTTTTCAGACGGCGGCGGCTCACTTCGGGGCAAACATCATTGCCACTGCGCACACGCGTGATGACCAGGTGGAGACGCTGCTCATGCGGTTGCTGCGCGGCACCGGCGCCGAGGGGTTGCGCGGCATTCACGAATCCGCGGTGCTGCCGTCGGGGGCCAGACTTATTCGCCCGCTGCTCAACGTCACCCGCGCCGAAGTTATCGAACACTGCGGGCATTACGGCATCGGCTTTCGGACCGACAGCTCGAACTTCTCAACCGATTTCACGCGCAACCGGGTGCGGCTTGAACTGCTGCCGCAGATGAGGACATACAACCCGCGCTTTGACGAATCACTGCTGCGCCTTTCAGGACAGATGACTGAGGATGGTGACTGTCTGAGCGGGAGCGCCGCCGAGCTGCTCGACAGAGCTTTGCAACCGGAGCAGGACTGGTCACTTGATCTGAAGCTCCTGCAGAAGGCGCACCCGGCGATCAGGCGGCGCGTGCTGCGGTTGTGGCTGAAGGGGGGGCGCGGCGAC
The DNA here is from genome assembly GCA_035652435.1 of Blastocatellia bacterium. GTDB lineage: Bacteria > Acidobacteriota > Blastocatellia > RBC074 > RBC074 > DASRDU01. Next base: position 28,289 of record DASRDU010000177.1, on the reverse strand, counting down.
CTCAATCGCATTGATGCCGCGCACCTGCTCTCGCTCGAAAGTCTCGCGACGAGAAGCGAAGGCGGCAGGCACATTGAACTGCCCGGCGGGTGGCAGGTCTGGCGGAGGGCCGGGAGATTGCTTTTGCTCAAAGCCGGTGTTGATGAAGAAGGGGCAGACGCTTTGCAAACAGACCGGGCGCAGTAGGGCGTCCTGTGGTATTAATTGGCCTGACCGGGTCCACTTGTTGAGACTGGCAACCCGCCCCGCCTGCAACATACTTCGGGAGCTGCGGATTTATGAATTACAAAAACAACATCCTCGAACTGATCGGCAATACCCCGCTGGTCAGGCTGAACAAGATGACGAAGGGCATGAAGCCACTGGTGCTGGCGAAGATCGAATCGCACAACCCCGGCGGCAGCGTCAAGGATCGCATCGGTCTGGCCATGATCGAGCGCGCGGAAAGAAACGGCGAACTCAAGCCCGGCGGCACGGTCGTTGAAGCGACGAGCGGCAACACTGGGATAGGGCTGGCTCTGGCGAGCGCGGTCAAAGGCTACCGCTGTGTCTTTGTGATGACGGACAAATGCAGTCAGGAGAAGGTGCGCTACCTCAAGGCGCTCGGCGCCGATGTCGTCGTCGTCCCCGCCGCAGCCAAGAGCGATTCGCCGGATCATTACGTCAACATGGCGCGCCGCATCGCCGAGGAAACTCCGAACTCGCTGCTCACGTTTCAGTACGGCAACCCGGCCAATCCCGAGGCCCATTACCGCACAACCGGCCCCGAAATATGGGAGGCGACTGAGGGCCGCGTCACGCACTTCGTCGCCGGAGTGGGCACCGGCGGCACGATCAGCGGCGCGGGACGTTACCTGAAGGAAAAGAATCCGAACATAAAAATCATCGGCGCCGACCCGTACGGCTCGGTCTTCAAGACTTTCAAGGAGACCGGGCGGCTGCTCGGCAGCACGCCGTACCTCGTCGAAGGCATCGGTCAGGACAACATCCCTGAAAACGTCCACATGAAATACATTGACGAGATCATCAACGTGACCGACCGCGATTCATTCAATCTGGCGCGGCGGCTGGCGCGCGAGGAGGGAATTTTTTCCGGCGGCAGCACGGGGACGATTCTGGCGGCGGCGCTCCGGATCGCCGAACACGGCAGCGAGGACGACGTGATCGTCTTCATCGTCTGTGACACGGGCGAGCGCTATTTGTCGAAGTTCCTTTCCGACGAATGGATGAAAGAGAAGCGGCTGCTCGGATTCGAGCGCATGACGCTCGGGCTGCTCAACCAGACGAAAGGCGACGAAGAAACCCCGCGGCTGGTTTCCATCAGATCGGATCAGACGGTCGCCGAAGCCCTGCACCTGATGGATCAGCACGGGCTGTCGCAACTGCCCGTGATTGATGACGGCAACTGCGTCGGCAGCCTGCGCGAGGGCCGCCTGATGGGCCGGCTGCTCGACAACCGGGAACTGGTCAAGTCGCCGGTCAGCGAAGTGATGGACGCGCCCTTCCCGGTCATCAACGAAAACGTCGAACTCGAACGCGCGATGAAATATCTGAAGAACTCGCCGGCCCTACTGGTCGAAGAATACGGTCGCATCGTCGGCATCATCACGCGCCACGATGTCCTTGACATCAACTGAAGAAAAGAGGAGTTGCCATGCCCAGACTCACGAGAGGCGCATTGCGAATGATCCCGCTCCTGACCCTGCTCACCCTGACTGCTCCCGCGTGGGCGCAGGAGGCTCAGAACAATTCAACCGCCGCGAGCGCAGTCAAAACGGTTTCCGTCACCCCCGCCATCGCGGAGGCAGAAGTCGGGCAGCAGGTGAAATTCACTGCCGCCGGGCTCGACGCTGGAGGGAAGGCGACCGATCAGAAAGCCACCGTCTGGTTTGCGGTTCCGGGCGACGTGGCAGCCGTGGATGAAACAGGCACCGCCCGCCTGTTCGCGCCCGGCGAAGTCCGGGTCGGCGCCCTCGTCGGCGGCAAGCCTGGGTTTGCGAAGCTCGTCATCAAACCCGCGCGCGTGACACGGCTTGAGATTACGGGCCTGAACGCGCCACTGGTTGCTGGCGGCACGATGAAACTGACGGCCAGAGCGATTGGCGCAAACGGCGACCCGCGGACGGACGTGATGTTTGCCTGGTCTTCAGACAACCCTTCAGTCGCAGCGGTTGACGCCGCGGGTCTGGTGACGGGCGTTGCGCCCGGTAAGGCGAAGCTCGTGGCGAAGGCCGAAGGCGCGACCGGCGAGACGATGATTGAAATCGTCAAAAGCAACGTGCGCAATCTGAGCATTGAGCCGAGGACGATGAATGCGCGCACGGGCGACGTGATTCATTTCGCCGCGCAGGCCAAAGACTCACGCAATGCGATGGTCAAAAATGCCTCCGTGCGCTGGGCGGTGAGCGGTGAGGGTGCGACGATTGAAAGCGACGGAAGTTTCGTCGCCGAACGTCCCGGAACCTATGTCATCACCGCGACGGTGGGCGAGCAGGCGTCGGCTGCTTCTGTCGTCGTCGGGCCGCGCAATTCCGAGCGCGAACTTGAACTCGTGGGCCGCATCCGCCTGAAAGACATTCAGGCCGCCGAAGAGTGGCTCTTCGGCAATTACGCATACGTCTCGACGATCTGGGATCAGGTGCAGGTTTACGACATCTCCGACCCGGCCAGTCCGAAGCTGTCCGACACGGTCAAGGTTGACGCCCGCATAGTCAACGACGTGAGCGTCACAGCTGACGGCAAAATCGGCGTCCTCACGCGCGAAGCCTCGTCGAGCCGCAAGGACGGCATAGTCTTTCTGGACACTTCCGACCCGGCGCACCCGAAGGTCATTTCCGAATACACGGCGACCGTGACCGGCGGCGTCCACAGCGCGTACATTGACGGGCATTACGTTTACCTGACCGACGACGCGACCGGCTCAATGCGCGTGATTGATTTTCAGGACGTGAAAAACCCGAAGGAAGTCGCGCGCTGGCAGGTCGAATTGCGTGACCCGAAGCTTGCCAACCCGTCAAGGACGGGTCAGTTTACCGATGGCCGTTACCTGCACGACGTGCAGGTGAAGGATGGTCTGGCTTATCTGGCTTACTGGCGCGACGGGCTTGTGATTCTGGATGTCGGCAACGGCGTCAAAGGCGGCAGCCCGGAAAACCCGAAGCTCGTCAGCCAGCTCCGCTTCAATCACAACGAGCTTTACGGCAACGGCTGGCTGGCCGGCACGCACGAAGTCTACCGGTACAAGAACTACGTCTTCGTCGGCGATGAAGTCCTCCCCGACATGTTCAATATCTACGGCAAAGAGCGCATCGCGGCGCGCGGCGTGCTGCATGTGGTGGACGTTTCCGACATCCTCAACCCGCGCAAGGTCGCGGAATACGCCGTGCCCGAAGGCGGCGCGCACAACGTCTGGGTGAAGGATGACATTTTGGTGATGGGCTATTACGGCGGCGGCGGTCGGGTGCTGGATGTGTCGGGCGAACTGCGCGGAGACCTGTACCGTCAGGGCCGCGAGATCGCGCGCCTGTGGACGGGCGACCCACAGGGGTTCCGCCCGAACGTGCCGTTCACGTGGGGCGCGCGGCATCACAACGGCCTGATCTTTTTCAACGACATCAACTCCGGCGTGTGGATTATGAAACTCGGCAAGCCGCGACAGAAGGGCTCAACGACGGCACCCGGGTATTGAATAATAAAGCCCCGCTTCAGACTTTCAATTACGATTTGCCTGTTTTGCCGGGGCTTCTGTCTTCCAGAATTCAATTCCGGCAGCCTGTTGAGCGACATCAACAGTTGCGACAGTCTTCAATGTTTCGAGGTCAATGATCTCGACCGTGCCGGGTTCGCTGCCAATCCCTTCGACTGAAACGAAGGCGTAGCGATTGTCGGGCGTGACGGTGACGCCGTGAACGACTTTGCGTTTCGTCGGGATGCGCGCGAGTTCCTTGCCTGACTTCAGATCAAAGACGGAAACCGACGGGCCGCGTTTGTTGGTTGCGATCAGTCGTCCGTCTTTGGTGACCGCAAGGTTGTAAACTCCGGGGCCGGCTGAGAGGCGGCGGGTGATCTGCCAGGACTGAGCGTCAACTTCGACGATCTCGCTCGACTTGTTGCACGCGACGTAAACCACACGGCCGTCGCTCGAAGGCTGCGCCCACGTGGGGGAGCAGGAAACGTCGCCGGGCTTCGGCGCTTCCATCCCGTGACCGCCGCTGTCGTGAGTTGCGTGAGCGCTTTGATTGCTTTGTGCGCCGTGGCCCGCGTGAGCATCCGTCTTGTGATCTGCCGGCGAACCGGTCATTCCCATCTCTTTGCCTTTGGTCAGCAGGTAATGGCGCGAGACTTTCAGACTGCTCGTGTCAATCTCCACGAGCATGTCGTCCATCATGCAGGCCGAATAATGCTTCGTCCCCTGCGGGTTGAAGCGCGAGCCGTGCGGCATGGTGCAGGTCGGAATCCGCGCGATCTCAAGCATCTCGTCAGCAACGACGACCGAGACCGAAGACGGAACCATATCGCCGTGCAGGTTGAAATTGACGACGTAGAGGAAACTCCCATCCGGCGAAACGTCCATCGTCGCGGGGAACAGGCCGAGCGTCACCTTTTTCAGCACGGCGTCATTCTTCGCCGAGTATTTCCAGACCGTGCCGAACGGCCTTCCGTGCGCGAGCGAAACGAAGTAAAACTGCCTGTCGGGCGAAACCGCGACGCCGTGCGGCCCGTCAATGTCGGGTTCCATCACGCCGGTCGTGAATTCGCGCTCGACTTTTGCGCCCTGCGGCCCGAAACGGACGAGCGAGATTTTGTCAGCGGATTCGGAGAGGACGTAGACCAGATAATCCTGCTCGGGTGGGCGCAGGGCAGCAGCAGTGAAGGTAAGCGAAAGCAGCAGCAGGCAGGTAAAAAGTGCGACAAGTGACCCGGGCTTCTTCATAAACAGCTCCCTTGCGTAATGAAGATACTTCATGCTGTCAGGTCGCAACCGGGATGACAAGCTTGAACAGCAGCGAGTCGGGAAGGGGCGGGTGCTGAATACAACAACGCTCTGAAGGGAGGGAAACGGAAAAGATGAAATGCGCGGCCTGTGGAAGCGCGGCTCTGGTCGAGGGCCGGATCTATGACGGTAAGTCAGAAAGCATCGGCTTTATGCCCGATGACAGTCATCCCCTGCGCCGCAGGTTCGGGATCGGGATGCGGCCCGTCCGGGCCTGCGGCTGCACCCGCTGCGGTCATCTCCAGCTTGGGGTAGAATTCAGCGAAGCCGACTTGAAGAATTATCGGGAGTTTGAAGGGCAGCAACCCACAGTGCTGGAACGACTCAATCCGGGAAAGCAGGAACCGGAGCCGTAATCACCTCCAATCGCAATGCTCAAACAACTTCTCAAGCTCCGCGAACTCGTCATCTTCCTTTGTGTGATGGTGACGGCGCTCGTGTTTTACGCCGTCCAGCCCGGAGACACCAATCGCTTTCTCACCGGCGATAACCTTAAGGCCATCCTGACCGGCATCGCGACTGACGGGCTGATGGCGATCGGGATGACTTTCGTGATCATCACCGGCGGCTTTGATCTTTCCGTCGGTTCGACGCTCGCGTTTGGCGGTTATGCGGCGAGCATGGCGCTGCTGGCCGGTTACGGTACGGTGGCGGCGATCCTGCTCGGCATGCTGGGCGGCGCGATAGTGGGGCTCGCCAACGGGTTCATCATCACGAAGATCAAAGTCAATCCGCTGGTGACGACGCTTGGCACGATGACGATTGTGCGCGGCATCGTGCTGATGCAGACGCAGGGCTCGACCGTCACGGGTTTCCCGCAATCTTTCAGGCAACTGGGCGAAGGCACGGCGTTCGGTGTTTTTTACCCGATCATCATCTTCATCGTGCTGCTCGTCATCGCCGACCTGCTGCTCAGGCATTCGCGGTACCTGCGGCAGACTTACTACATCGGCGGCAACGAGGAAGCGGCCCGGCTCTCAGGCATCGGCGTTGACGAAGTGCGGATGGCGATGTACCTGATCACCGGCGTGCTGGCGGCGTTTGCCGGGGTCATCAACGCGGCGAAGACCGGCTCGGCCTCGCCGATTGCGGGCACGGGCGCGGAACTGCGTGTGATTGCCGCAGTCGTCATCGGCGGCGCGAGCCTCTCAGGCGGGACGGGCACGATCCTTGGAACCTTCCTGGGCCTGCTGCTGACCGGGATGATTGCGAACGGCCTCGGGTTCCTGCGCGTCTCGTTTTACGCCGAAGGGATCATCACCGGCCTGATTCTGATCATCGCGGTGATGATAGACCAGTTGACGGGGGAGCGGGCCAGGGGCTTCTGGAAACTGCTCACCACGACGAGGAATAAAAAGATGGAACGTGCGATCAATGTCATCCTTGGGCTGATTATTATCGGAATGCTCATCTTCCTGCCGCGCTGGGGTGCGAAATCGCCCGGCGCGGTCGCGCAGGCGGTCAGTAGTGAAGCTGATGCGAATGAAGAATACATCTTCATCGGCAAGTCAATTTCCAATCCTTACTGGGTTGATGCGCGCGAGGGGCTCGAAGACCGCGCGGCGGCGCTGGGCGTGAAGGCGGATTTTCGCGGCTCGTCAGGGGCCGACGTCAATGAACAGGTCAGGCAGTTTGAGGACGCTCTGGCGCGCAAGCCGAAAGGGATCATCGTCGCCCCGGCCGGCCCCGGAATCACGCCACTCATCAATCGCGCGATTGACGGCGGCACCCCGGTCATCTGCGTTGATTCCGACGCGCCCGACAGCCGGCGTTACAGCTACGTCGGCACTGATAACTACAACGCGGGGAAGCAGGGCGGGGAACTGCTCGGCAAAATCCTCAATGGCAAAGGTGAAGTTTATCTGCTCTCAGTGCCGGGCGAGCCGAATCTGGAGGCCCGCATCAAGGGCTATCAGGATGCCCTGAAGAAATTCCCCGGGATCAAAATCATCAACGTCGGCAATGATCGCGCCGACCCGGCGGAAGGCGCGAAGGTGGCGCGGGCCGCGCTCAGCGCCAACCCCGATCTTGCGGGCTTCGGCTGTGTTGACGCGGGCGGCGGCGAGGGCGCGGCGATTGTCCTCAAGGAAAAGGGGCTGGTCGGCAAGGTGAAGATTGTGGCGATGGATCGCAACGAGGCGACGCTCAACCTGATTGAGGAGGGAATCATTGACGCCTCGATTGCGCAGCGCACGTACACGATGGCTTACATGGGCCTTGAAATGCTCTATGATCTGCACCACAACAAGGTGAGGATGGTCACGGACTGGCGCGGCGCCGGCGTGCTGCCGCTGCCGACTAACGTGGACACGGGGACGGTGGTGATCACCAGAGAAAACGTGAAGGCATTCCGAAAGAAGAAATAGAATGGGGATGAAACGGATCAGGGCGGATTTGCACGGATATGATTCTGATCTGCCTTAATCCGCCCTGATCCGTTTCATCCGCGCCCCATTATTCCCGGCCCGATTTGAGAGAAATCTGCATGCTCACTCCCAACACAATTTTGCAGGATCGCTATCTGATTGTTCGGCTGCTCGCCCAGGGCGGAATGGGTGCGGTCTATGAGGCGAGGGATCAGCGGCTCGGCAACACGGTTGCCCTCAAGGAAACCTTCTTCACTGATGAATCAATGCGTCATGCCTTCCATCGTGAAGCCAGTATGCTGGCCGGGCTGCGTCACCAGTCGCTGCCGAAAGTGATGGATCATTTCACCGAAGGCAACGGGCAGTTTCTGGTGATGGAATACATCCGCGGCGATGATCTGGGCAAACTGCTCGAAATGCACGGGCGCGCGATCCCGCCGCCTGACGTGCTGGCGTGGGGCGACCAGTTGCTCGGCGCGCTCGAATACCTGCACGCGCAGCACCCACCGGTCATTCACCGCGACATCAAGCCGCAGAACCTGAAGCTGAACGAGCGCGGCGAAGTGATCCTGCTCGATTTCGGGCTGGCCAAGGGCGCGGCCTCGCAGCTCGGGTCGCAGGCCAGTCTGAGCGTGCGCGGTTACACGCTCACTTACGCGCCGCTCGAACAGATTCAGGGGCTGGGCACCGACCCGCGCAGCGATCTGTACAGCGTGGCGGCGACGCTTTATCACCTGATCACGGGCGTTGTGCCGCCGGACGCGGTATCCCGCGCGGCGGCGATTGTCGGCAGCCAGCCCGACCCGCTGCGCCCGGCGGATGAAATAAACCCGCTGGTGTCGCCCGCCGTCGCGACGGTGTTGCAGCAGGCGATGGCGCAGGATCGCAATCAGAGGTTTGCCAGCGCGACGGTGATGCGTGCGGCATTACGGCATGCGGCCAGCGGATCGTCCGGCCCCGTGCCTGCCGCACCGGACATCACGCAAAGCCCGCGATTCAACCCGGCGACGGTGCAGGGGGTGCCCAACCCGATCACGCAACCGAGAAGTGCCGGACCGGCCGGTCAGGCTGCCGCGCCAGCCATGCAACTGAAGGAAAAACCATCGGGTCGGCGCTGGTTGTTGCCCGGCGCACTGGCGGCAGCGGCAGCACTCATTCTGATTGCGATCATCACGCTCTGGTTCATCAGGCAGCCGTCCTCACCTGGTGAAAATAATGCTGCCGCTTCGAGCAATCCGAAAAAGCCCACGCCGCTCACGACGCGGGAACTGATCAGTCGCGGCAACACCGAAGATCGTTATTACAGCTTCACAGCCGGGCCGGGTGAAATCAAAATGACGCTGGACATCCTCGCGAACGGCGCGACCGTTTCCGTTGAGGTGCTTGACGGCGAGAACAGCAAACTCAACTTTGACCAGAGGGGGGCAACATTCTCGCTGACGTCAGGTAATCATCACGAACAGGACACGGCGCGGATACTGCTGGATCGTGAGCAGCCAGTGGTGATGAAGGTCAGCAACAACTATCCCAAAGACCTGAACGCTTACCGCCTGCGGCTGGACGGCGCGGTGAAGCTGCCTAAAGGCGGCGATAGCGCGACCTCGCCGCTCGCCACAGTATTCGCCGACCGCGACAGGCCGCAGCCGCTCGTCGCGAATCCGATCTTCGGCGGGCAGGGGACGAACAAGGATTTGTATTACGGCTTCACCGCCGGGCCGGGCGAAATCAAACTCACGCTCAACGTCATTGCCAACGGCTCGGCCACTTCAATCGAATTGTTCGGCAGCGAGGCGGAAAAGCTGCGCTTTGAAAATGGCGCGACAGCTTTTTCGCTCACCTCAAGCGGGCATAATGAACAGGAGGTCGCAAAGCTGCTGCTCGACCGCCGGCAGCCTGTGCTGATGCGGATCATCAACAGCTACCCGAAGGACGTGCGCGCTTACCGGCTGCGATTTGAAGGCCCGGTGGAAACGGCTCAGGATTCGTCGGGCACGGCGGCCAAAGTTGCGGAAGCGCTCAGCCCGCTCTTTGCCGACCGCGATCAGCCGGAGCCGCTCAAATCGAAGGAACTCTCCGGGCGCGGCAGCGAGAAGGATCTTTATTACACCTTCGCCGCCGGGCCGGGCGTGGTGAAGCTGACGCTCGAAGTCGAAGGGAATGGCGCGGGGCTGGGAGTTGAGCTTTTTGACAAGGAAGCGAAAAAGATCCTCTTTGAAAATAATGCCAACAGCTTCTCCCTCACATCGAGCAATAAGCCCGAGCAGAAGGGCACGAGCTTCACGCTGGATCGCGAACTGCCGGTCGTGATGCGACTGACTTACAACTACCCCAGGGATCTGAAAAATTACCGGCTGCAACTCGACGGCCCCGTGAAAACGGCGCAATGACGAAAGGACAGACGATGAGCAATGCTTACGAACACCTGCTGATTGACACGACGCCCGAAGGCGTCCGCACGATCACACTCAACCGGCCGGAGAAATACAACGCCGTCAACCCGCGACTCGCCGAAGAACTCCCGCAGGCGGTTAACGAAGCGTCGAAGGATGACGGCGTGCGAGTGGTCGTGATTACCGGCGCCGGCAAGGGGTTCTGCGCCGGACTCGATCTCGATCCGGCGACGACGAAAGCCTTTATCGAAGGCCTGAAAGCGTCCCGGCAGTCCCTGCTCGATGATCTCGGCTGGGTCGGGCGCTGGGCGCTCGCGCTCACGAATTGCGATAAGCCGGTGATCGCGGCGATCAACGGGCCCGCGGCCGGCGCCGGTTTCGGCCTGACGCTCGCCGCCGACATTCGCCTGATGAGCGAGGCCGCAACGCTGACCGCGGGCTACGCGCGCATAGGGCTTTCGCCGGACGCCGGAGTGACCTGGTTCCTGCCGCGACTGGTCGGCGTGTCACGCGCCACTGAACTGATCCTGACCGCGCGCGATGTGAAAGCCGGTGAGGCGGAAAAGGTCGGGCTGGTCAGCCACGTGTTCCCGGCAGGCTTGTTTGCCGAATCGGTCGCCGTCTACGCCGCGCAACTCGCCGCCGGCCCGCCCATCGCGCTCGCGCTGACGAAGCGGTTACTCACGGCCGCGACCCGGAACGAGCTGACGACGCAATTGAAAGCCGAACTGGCCACGATCCACAGGTGTTTCGGCACGGAAGACAACGCCGATGCGATGCGTGCCTTCGCCGAAAAGCGCAAACCGGTTTTCACCGGCCGTTGAGAAAGGCATGATTACGGATGACACAAATATCACCACAGATCGCCGCGTCGCTCGCGCACTTTCATCGGTGCGTCGCCGACGGGGACATGACCACGCTCGGCGAAATCCTCGCGGACAACGTCTGCTTCCGCTCCCCCTTTCTCTGGAAGCCGAAGGAGGGGAAGGAACTGATCGGGATAGCCTTGAGCGCCGCTTCCCGCGTCTTTGAGGATTTCGCTTATCACCGCGAGATGACCGACGGCACGACGTGGGTGCTTGAATTCAGCGCGCGCGTCGGGGAGTTTTCGCTCAAGGGCGTGGACATCATCCGCTTCAACGCCGAAGGCAGAATCGAAGACTTCGAAGTGATGGTGCGCCCGTTCAAAGGGCTTCAGGCGCTCTCGGAGGCGATGGGCAGGCAGATGGCTGCGCAAGGGGCGCTCGAAACGTTTATGCGCGGGTAAGCTTTTCACCGGATGATCAGACAGGTCGTCGTGCCGTGCGCGTACAGCTTCCCTTCACGGTCGATGATCCGGCCCTCGGCCGTGGCCACGCGCCCGCCTGAGTGAATCACCCGGCCTTCGCAGCGCACCAGCCCGGTCTGCATACTCATCGGGCGGATGTAATTGACCTTGAGTTCGAGCGTCGTCCATCCGACCCCGGCCGGCAGCATCGTCTGCACCGCGCAACCCATCGCCGAATCGAGCAGGGTCGCGGCGAAACCGCCATGCACGCTGCCAATCGGGTTGTAATGAAACTCCGCCGGTTCGGCGGTGAAGACGACATTGCCTTCAACCGCTTCGACCAGATTCATATTCATCAATCCGGCAATGGGTGGCGGCGGCAATTCCCCGGCAAGCATCTTCTGTATCGCTTCGAGGCCGCTCAGCCGGCGCCTGCTTTCCGCGTTCGCCAGCGGATCGTGCCAGCTGATTGTGTGTTTGCGTGCGGCGGTATCGCTCATCTTCTCCCCTTTGAATGACAGCCCTGTCGGCCCGGGGTTTCATTCCCCTGGGTTGATCAATTCTTTTTCGCCAGGTTACCGGGCTGCTGGCCGGCGGCCAGATATTCCTTCAATTCTCTGATGCGCTTTTCAAATGAAGGCCGCAAAGCCTCGTTCAGAGCGAAACCTCTGTTCAATTCCTGCTCCGCCTCGGCTTCCTTACCCTGCATCAACAGGGTCATTCCCCGATTGGCATGCGCCAGCGCGAAATCCGGGTTGAGGGCAATGGCGCGATCAAGATCCGCCATCGCCGCATCAATTTCTCCCCTGACGCAATGAGCGGCCCCGCGATTGTTCCACGCTTCGCTTGAATCGGGGGCCAGCGCAATGCTGTGATCGAAATCGGCGATTGCGCCGGCGATGTCGCCCGCCGCCTGCCGTGCGATCCCGCGATTGTTGTAAGCCTCGACGCGGCGCGAATCCAGGGCGATTGCCCGGCTGAAGTCGGCGATGGCTTTTTCACTCTCGCCTTTGAGATGCCACGCGTTTCCGCGATGGATCAGGGCCTCGACAAAGCGGGGTTTGACCGCCAGAGCGCGGTCAAAGTCGGCAATCGCTTCGTCAAATTCCCCTTTGGCTTTTCTGGCCGCGCCGCGCTTGAAATAAACGGCGGCGAGGTGCGGATCAATGATCCTGATTCGCGCCGTCAGGGATTCGCTCAGGTCAGTGTCACGGTGACCAGCGGCGGGGCGGGAGAGAAACTCAACCACCCGGTCGTAATCGGAGATCGCGCCGTCCCATTCACCTCTGGCAAAACAGGCGTTGCCGCGCGAGTAATAATCCTGCGCTGAGCGGAGCGCCTGAGCTTGTGCCACCGCTGTGATTGAAACGCCAGAGGCAATGGAAAAGACGGCGAGGATAAGGGAACGAGTGATCATGCGTCGCATCTGTCTGTCCTCCCTGAATGGCCCGCCTGTGAAGGCGGCGGAAGCGCCCAAGGTAAAAAGCAAGTCACTTGCATTTTACAAGTCACTTGCATTTTGTCAAGGAAAACCGGGTTGAGGGGGAAGCCTGAATCGGACGGTCTTTGATGCCGGCGGCCTATTTTCCGGATTCAGCCAGTTGCCACGTGTCCGTGTATTGCTGGAACCTGATGACTTTGCCGGCGGCAGGCGTCCAGATGTGAGCAACCTGAGCCTGAATCTGTTTCCCTGTTGCTTTGCGAACGCCCTGATAGACGCCCAGCATGACAATTTTATCTCCTGCGTCTATCAGCTCATCCACTCTGATTGTGAGCCCCGGAAAACCCGCGGCAATCCGCATAAACACTCCCTCGCGCACCTCATCCAGACCGTAGTAGGGGCTGCGATCAGCCAGGGGAGAATTGTCAGCCGCTACCCATTCGACAGCCTGATCGAACAGGTCGAGGACTGCGGGGAAATTTCCATGGTTGAACGCTTCGTAGATACGTTTGATAAGGCCGATGTTTCCTTGTGACATTTGATCTCCTGCTGTTATCGGGGAATTGCTAAAGGGCCGCGTCCGGTGACGAGGTTGCCACCAGACGCGGCCCGGGGAATGTCAGGAACTGGAAGTTATGTGGCTGCGCCAGCGTATTTCGCCGGGCTCTCCTTCGCCTTCTCCGCGCAGTCGTCGCAGCAGACGACGACCTCTCTGCCGCCGACCGTTATTTTGATTCCGCCATCCCTGATCTCCCAGTCGCACACCGGACACTTCTTCGTCTTCATAAGCCCTCCTTTGAAATTGAAATGAACCCTGACAATCACTGCGACAATCGCGGGCGATTCTCGTGAAGACAGGATAGTCAGGCGGGGAAAATCAGACTTCCAGATTCTTGCTCATTTCGCGGAGCGTCCGGCGGCTGGCGTCGCGGCGCACTTCGGAGGGCGCGCGACCGAACTCGCGGCGGAAGGCGTCGGTGAAATGGCTGTGGCTGGAAAATCCGAGTTCGAGGGCGAGTGCAGTGAGGTCGTCGGCGCCATCGGCCAGTCGTTCGAGCGAGGCGCGGAGCCGAAGCAGGGTGAGGTAACGGTGGACCGGCACGCCGGTTCGCTGCTGAAAGACGCGGGCGAGGTGAAAGGGCGACGCGTACACGGCGCGGGCGACCTGGTCGAGTGTGATACGTTCGCAAAATCGGCTGGCGAGCCAGGTTTTGGCCGCCTCGGCGCGCTCGGCGTGATCGGCCTCAGTGCCCTTTCGGCGGCGCTTGCGCGGCATCCCGTGTCGCGCGAACGCGGCTTCAAGCACGTCGGCGATGAGCTGGAGCGCCGTCACGTCGGCCCAGAGCGGTTCGAGCGGGTCGGACGGGGCGGCCTCCAGCCGCTGGACGAGTTCGCGGTGCCGCCAGAAGACGCCGGAATCGCAGGGCCCGGTGACGAAGGGAAAAGGCCTTTCCGGGTGGTCTTCAATGGAGGGATCGAGTTCGCGGATGATATCACCCAGGATGCGGGGCGAGGGGACGAAAACGGTGCCGCGGTCGCCGCAGTCGGTCGGGTGACTGACGCGATAGCTCGATTCCTTTGAGAAGAACACCGCCTGATTGACATCGGCGGTCACGCTTCGCCGGCCGAAGTGCTTGCAGAACGCGCCGTGGCGCATCAGAACGATGTTGTTGACGCCGGGGTTTTCCTCACCCGCGGGCCCGCCCGAGGCTGCGCGGCAGGAGTAGTCGCGCACGCCGACGACCGGGCTCTCGTAGAGCGAGCAGTATGTGAGCAGTTTTTCGGAGTGGCTCGGCATCTGCATCATCCTGTGTGATTCGGCTGGCTTGAATAAAATGGGCCACCGATCAGCTTTCAAAAACAGGAAAAGGGAGAAGGGACCAAGGCTCGCTTGTTCGCTATTTCTTTTTGACGGATGATCTGCGGGCAAGGCGAACCTGCGAGCCCGAAGTGCGCCGGTCACAGACCGGGCAGTAGTAGGCGATTTTCACTTCGTGCCCGCATTCGGCGTCAATCAGCGCCGATTCCTTGAAGATATGTTTTGAGCCCCACGAAGCGAGCGCGCCGAGAACGTGGCCGAGTTCGAGCCCCTTTTTCGTCAGGCCGTATTCGGCGCGCGGCGGGTGGTCGCTGTAGAATGTCCGCGAGACGATGCCTTCGGCTTCCAGCAGTTTCAGCCGTTCGGAAAGGACGTTGGAGGCGATGCCGGGCAGCGTCTCGACCAGTTCGCGGTACTTCGTTTTACCCCGCAGCAGGTCGCGCACGATCAGCAGCGTCCAGCGGTCGCCGATGATTTCGAGTGATTTGGCGACCGCGCAATCCTGATTGAATTTTTTCGTCATGGTGCCCTCGGATGGAACAGTCAGTCCGGACAGGATTATATTGATAGTCGCTTGCAATAAGCAACTGACTTCTCTGGCGCATGAATAATGAGGAGATCACTGGAACAGTCTGGGAGCAGCGGCGGCCGGGCGATTGCCTTCGTCCCGCAATTCGCGCGTTACGCTTACGAAGCTTACGTTATGCCGAAGCTGCACCGGCGCTCGCTGCTTGATCTGACGGCTGAAGACGTGCGTGATCTGGCGGTGACTTTGCAGACGGTACTCGTCAAATACGACAACCTTTTCCGATTGCTATTCCCGTACCTGCTCGCGATCCATCAGGCCCCGACCGACGGCGGCGGCCACGACGAATTCCATCTGTACATCGAGCTGCAAGCGCCCCTGCGCCAGCCGGGACTGCTTAAGTTTCTGGCCGGCCCGGAACTGGGTAGCGGCAATTTCCTGAGCGACACTTCGCCGGAAGCGAAGGCCGCGGAACTGCGCTCGGCAGGCAGCGTGTACTATCGAAGGGCGAAGAATGATTGATCACGATGAAGTCAGAAAGCGGCTGGTGCGTGTGGCCGAACGCGTGCGTGATCACGTGCTGGACGAATTGCGGCAGCAATCAGCGGAAGCTCTCTCAGCCGTCGCATTCGAGAGCGCAGCCGACACGATCTATGCGATTGACCGTTCAGTCGAAAACGTCCTGCTGCCGGCGCTCGCCGAAGAGTTGCAGCCCGTGCTGTCATTCGCGCTGATCTGCGAAGGCGTCAATGATGAAAGGCCGCTCGCGTTCCCGGCCGGCACCCCGATTGAACAGTGCGCCGCCCGCGTCATTATTGACCCGATAGACGGCACGCGCCCGATTATGTACAACAAGCGCAGCGCGTGGGTACTCGTCGGCGTGGCCCCGAATCGCGGTGAGGCGACGACGCTCAGGGATATTGAGCTGGCCGTGCAGGTAGAAATCCCAACGACGCGCGCAGCCGTTGCAGACACGCTCTGGGCTGTGCGAGGCAAAGGGGTGAGCGGCGAAACCGTCAACCTCAGGACGGGCCACCGCGCCGCGTTCCGCCCTCAGCCGACGAAGGCAAAAACGATCCGCGGCGGTTTTGCGATGCTCGTGACTTTCTTCCCCCTGGGTAAAAACATTCTGGCGGCAATCGAAGAAGAACTCGTCACCGAGTTGATGCGCGGGGCGGAAAACAAAACCGCGCTCTTCAACGATCAATATCTTTCGACCGGCGGGCAGCTGTATGAACTGATGATGGGGCACGACCGCATGATTGCCGACGTGCGCTCGCTGCTGTATGAAAAGTTCCGGCGCGAAGAGAAGCCCGCCGGCCATTCGTGTCACCCTTACGACGCCTGCACCGTGCTGATTGCCGAGGAAGCCGGAGTGATCATCACCGACGGGCGGGGGCAGCCGCTCAATGCGCCGCTCGTCACGACCACAGACATCTCGTGGGTCGGTTACGCGAATCAGGCAATCCGCGATGAAGTCGAGCCGGCGCTGCGCGGGCTGCTCGAACGCTACGAGTTACTAAAGTGATGTCGTCATTTGACCAGATCAATCCTATCAGTCTGAAAAGGAGTTCTTGTCAGACAGGTCAATCTAACGAAATGAAAATGCACCGAACAATTTGCCCACATTCCTTTATCGCCTTATTGCTGCTGACCGGCGTGATCTGCGCACAACCCGCCACCAGACCGGGCGACAGGGCGGCAAAGCCTGAGCCGCTCGACGCTCAGGTGCGTGCCGAGATCGCGAGGTTCAAAGGCAAAGTCACGCTCTTCGCCAAAAATCTGGATACGGGCCAGACTTATGAAATCAACCCGGACGAACCCGTCCGTACTGCCAGCACGATCAAGCTGCCGATTATGGCCGCGGTTTTCGCGCTCGTCGCCGAAGGCAAAGTGAAATGGGGCGATGAACTGACCCTGACTGATAAAAAGAAAGTCCAGGGCACAGGCGTGCTGGCGGAATTGTCCGACGGCCTGCGCCTCACGTTGCGCGACGCCGTGACGCTGATGATCGTGTTGAGTGACAACACGGCCACGAATCTGGTGCTTGATCACGTCACGGCTGATGCGGTGAATGAGAGGCTGGACGGGCTGGGGCTGAAAGTCACTCGCTCGATGCGGAAGATCAGCGGAGGCGGGGAAAGTAAGGCCTTCAGTGAGCCGGGCAACAAACGCGCCGACGGCAGCACTTACGGCATTGGCCGCAGCACCCCGCGCGAGATGGTCACGCTGCTCGAAAAGCTCGAACGCGGCGAAGTGGTTTCGCCCGCAGCGTCCAGAGAGATGATCGGCATCCTCAAACGCCAGCAGTATCACGAGGGCATCGGGCGCACGCTGAAAGACGTTGAGATTGCCAGCAAGCCCGGCTCACTCGACCATCTGCGCAGCGACGTCGGCATCATCTACACGAAGCGCGGGCGCATCGCGATGGCGATTACCTGCGAAGACATTCCCGAGGTTGATTACACCAACGACAATCCGGGCAACCTGCTGATGTCACGGCTGTCGCTGATTCTGATTGATGGGCTGGGGAAGTAAATAATACGGCAAACGCACACGCGCCGGACCAGTAACACTGCGCCTTCATTCAAAGCAACAGATTTCGTCCCTGAGTGTTCCCTGTGATCAGAGAACCGGCCCTAATGCCCGTAGGCCGAGGGCATCGAATGAATGTACTCGTTCATGAACCTGATCTCTTCGTTCTTCTCTTCGATCTCGAGTTGCAGCAGATCTCGGAGCGAGACGAGGCCGAGGAGCTTTCCGTCCATGACTATCGGCAGGTGGCGGCACCTGGCCTGCTGCATGCGGCGCATGCCTTCGACACAGCTTTCGTTGGGGTTACCGATCACCACGTTGCGCGTCATGACTTCGGAGACGCGAGTCTCGACCGGCGCGCGCCCGGCGACGACGACGCGCGTCATCAGGTCGCGTTCGGAGAAGATGCCGATCAGCCGGTCGCCGTCCACTACCGGCACCGCGCCGATCCGCTTGCCGGCCATGAAATCGGCCGCCTCCAGCACCGTCATGTCCGGGGTGATCGTCCAGGTTTTGCGCCCGCGGATGATTGAATTGAGAGTGTCCATCATGTCCTCCCGGCCCACCGAAATGGGTCTCAATGTGGCCCCGACGAACGCGAGGCCGGTTGATTAAAAACTCATGAAAACGGGAGATAGTGCGGGCATTGTAGAACGTGACCCGGAAAAGCTCAATCTCTGATCAGGCGGCTAGGTTGAACCGAAATCCTGCCAGCAGTATCTCGCCCCGATCTCTGACTGGCTTCCGCCACATGCTATTTCAGGACCGGCGCATTGCCGCAGTCAGCTGGTAGTTGTTCACCTCCGCTGCATATCTCCCCGATTATCCAAACTGCCGGACTGTGCTAAACTGCCGCGCATCCCGCCGGTGCAGTGAATATCATCATCTTCAGGAGGAATGGACAGTGATCGTCCCGTTGAATGAATACGATTTTCTCAAACGCGCTCTGGCCGTTTATGGTGATCAGGAAGCGGTGGTTTGCGGAGAGCAGCGGTTCACTTACCGGCAGTTCGGCGCGCGCGTGAACGCGTGGGCGCACGCGATGCGCGGGCTCGGCGTCGGGCACGGGGACCGCGTGGCGATTCTCTCGCAGAACTGCCACCGCATGCTCGAAGCCTTCTTCGGCTCCCCGCTCGTCGGCGCGATTCTGATGCCGATCAACTTCCGCCTCGTGCCGTCCGACTTCGAGTACATCCTCAATCATGGCGAGGCGAAGGTCGTGATCGTCGAAGAAGGGCTCACGCACCTGATTGATGAAATCCGCCCGCGGCTCACGAGCGTCGCACATTACCTGATCGGCGCCGACCGGCCAGACAACGTTCCCGACGGGTGGCAGAGTTACGAATCACTGATTGCCGCCGCGCCACGAGAGAACGCAGAGCCGGCGGTGATTGATGAAAACGAACCCTCGGCCCTGCTCTACACTTCGGGGACGACGGGCAGGCCGAAGGGCGTGATGCTGACGCACCGTAATCTGTACATCAACGCGCTCAACGCGACGATTGAATTCGGCCTGACTCATGCGGATGTCTACCTGCACACGCTCGCGATGTTTCACTGCAACGGCTGGGGGCTGCCTTACTCGGTGACCGGCGTCGGCGCGAAGCACGTGGTGATGAAGAAATATGAGCCGGCGGCATTCTTCGACGTGGCGGGCAAAGAGAAAGTTTCCTTCGCGTGTATGCCGCCGACGATGATCAATATGGCGATGAATCATCCACTGGATGAACAGGCCAAGGAGGCCCTGCCGAAGGCGATGAGGATCGGCACGGCTGGCTCCGCACCGCCGATGGCGCTGATCAAAGCGATGCAGGAGCGGCTAAACTGGCAGGTGATTCAGATTTACGGGCTGACTGAAACCTCTCCGTTCCTGACCGTTTCCAAGGTCAAACCGCACATGCGCGACTGGCCGGCGGAGGAGAAATACCGGATGCAGACGCGCACCGGCTATCCGATGATGGGCGTAGACCTCCGTGTCGTTGATGAAGAGGGCCGTGACATCGCGCCCGACGGCGAGGCGGTCGGCGAAGTGATCGCGCGCAGCAACGTGGTGATGGCCGGTTACTGGCGACAGCCGGAAGCGACCGACGCAGTGATCGTTGACGGCTGGTTCCACACGGGCGACATGGCGACGCTGGACCGGGAAGGTTACATCGAAGTCGTGGATCGCAAGAAAGACCTGATCATTTCCGGCGGCGAGAATGTTTCTTCGATTGAGATCGAAGGCGTGCTGTACAAACATCCGGCGGTGCTTGAGGCCGCCTGCATTGCCATCCCCGACGAGCGCTGGGGCGAAGTGCCGCTGGCGATTGTCGTCCTCAAGCCGGGCGCGTCGGCCACTGAGGCTGAACTGATCGAATTCAGCCGCGAGCGGATGGCCCATTTCAAATGCCCGAAGATGATCAGCTTCAGCGATGCGCTGCCGCGCACGGCGACCGGGAAGATTCAGAAGAACCAGTTGCGCGACCGTTACTGGAAGGGAAAGGAAAAGCGTGTGAACTGAGTTTTGGGATCGGGCAGGGGCCTCGATGTGGCTTTGGCGAAAACAGGTGCTATTGGGCAGATCGCACTACAAACCGGAAGGAGAGAACCTTGAACCGTCGTCACGTTTTGAAAACAGGGCTGGCCGCCGGCGTCGCAGGCGCGGCAAATCTGACCGCTCAGGCCGCGGCCGAGGGCGCACACTACTACGAACTTCGCGCTTACGAGACGCGCAACGATCTGAAGCCGAATCGCGTTCAGGATTTCTTCAGGGATCACTTTCTGCCCGCAATGAAGCGTCAGGGAGTGGGCCCCGTCGGCTGCTTCACCGCGATTGCGGGCTTCACGAGGCCGGGGCTGCTGGTCGTCATTGATTACAAATCGCTCGCGGAGATGCAGTCGGCGCACGAACGCGTGGCCGTTGACAGGGAGTACGGCAAGGCGCTGCAGGAGCTTGAGGGGGCGGGCGACCTGCCTTACGTGCGCTATGAGACGACGGTGCTGCGGGCCTTTGACAGGCACCCGAAAGTTGATGCCCCGAATCCCCTGCCGGACAAGGACGGGAAGCCGCAGCTCCGCGTGTTTGAGCTGAGGACTTACGAGTCGCGCACGACGCTTTCGCTCCGCAACAAGGTCGAGATGTTCAATCAGGAGGAGATCAAAATCTTCCGCGACTGCGGCTTCGCGCCGGTCTTTTTCGGTGAAACCGTGGCCGGCGCGCGGATGCCTTCGCTGACCTACATGGTCGGCTTCGACAGTATGGAGGAGCGGGAGAAAGC
Organism: Blastocatellia bacterium; assembly: GCA_035652435.1. Lineage (GTDB taxonomy): Bacteria > Acidobacteriota > Blastocatellia > RBC074 > RBC074 > DASRDU01. The sequence continues at coordinate 7,692 of DASRDU010000177.1, read as the reverse complement.
GTGGGCGAAATTTGGCAGCAGCCCGGATTTCAACCGGATCAAGGTCAGGCCGGGCTGGACCGATGCGGAGGCCGTTTCAAACATCCACAGTGCGTTTCTGCGACCGACGCCTTTTTCACAGATCAGATAACCATGAACTGACTAGCGCAGAGCGGGGCGTCATCACCTTTCGCTCTGCGCTCAGCAAATGATCACTACATCCCGAATGACGCCTTTTTGATCCCGACCACTTCAACTTCAAACGTCAGAGTCGCATTCGGCGGAATGATCCCTTGGCCATCCTTCCCGTAACCAAGTTCCGGCGGGATGATGAGCTTGCGTTTGCCTCCGACGCGCATCGGCGGGATGCCCTCCTTCTCGCTGCCGGCGATCCCCAGATTCCAGCCCTTAATCACCGAATCCATTCCGTATTTGAGTTCGAAGGGAGGCTGGCCCACATTGCTGTCGAATTTCGTCCCGTTCTTCAGCCAGCCGGTGTAGATGATTCTGACAGTCTGACCGAGCAGCGGTTTCACCCCGTTGCCCACGACGAGGTCTTGATACTGCAGGCCGGATGGCGTAGTTTTCATCCCTTCAGCGGAGTTTCTGGCGGCATCTGGTGAGGCGCTCGGAGAGCCTGTCGGGGCAGGGCTGACGGTCGTCGCGGTGCCTGTCAGCGAAACCGACGGCGATGGCGCAGGCTTGTTTTCATTGGCAAACCTGCCCGATTGATCCAGGCAACCGATCAGAGACAGCGAAAGGGCGAGCAGAGTCGCGATTATTGAGAGCGTTCGTTTCATAAATTTCTCCAGCCATTACAGGATGTCGAAGGTTTAAGATCGCGGGGCCGGCAGTGAGTGCGCGGTATCATAGCCACTTCGGTGCGCCGCGGTCAAAGTCAGAATCGCTGAAAGGAAGGCCTGATGATGAGTGAAAATGCCGACCAGCCGAACAGGTCAAAAAATAGTCAGCTGACCTGTGCCATAGATTTATGCCGGGGCGGGATTCTGGCGGGGCTGGTGGACGAGCGGGCGCGAATCGTGACCAGCCGTCAGACTGAATTGCCTGTGACCGGAGGCAAAGCGGTGGTTCAGGCAATCACCAAAGCGCTGCTTGAGATCTCTACTGTTGCCGAACGGGGGGAGAATGAAATCAACGCGGTCGGTATCTGCGTGCCTGGGAACGTTGATCAGAAAGCCGGACGCGTTTCCGCGCCCGGCCTGAAGTGGGATCGCCTTGCCTTGCGGGAGATGATCGAGCAGGGCATCGAGGAATCCGGCTTTGACGTCCGTCGCGCAACCTCCGCCAGACGCGCGCGGGCGGAACGGCTGGCGTCGCCGCACCCGGACATCACGGTCACTTCGGACGCCATTGCCAGCGTGGTGGCTGAAACGTGGTGCGGCACGGCTGAAGGGAAACGTCATGTGATCTTTGTCAACGTCGGTCGGAAGATTGATGCCGGGATCATTGCCGAAGGAAGGATCATTCAGGGGGCCGGAGGTGTGGCGGGGGCGGCCGGCTGGTTCGCCTTGAGCGAAGGGTTCAGGGAAGAGTACGCCACGCGCGGATGTCTGGAGACTGAAGCCGCCGCGGCCGCGCTCGTGCGGCGGACGATTGAAGAGTGGTCCGGCGACACTCACTCGCCGCTCAGCCGGATCGCGTCTGAAGAGCCGTCACACCTCACCCCGGAGGCGGTCATCCGCGCGGCGCGCGGCGGCGATTCGCTGGCGCTCAAGGTCATTACCGAAGTCTGCGGCTGGCTGGGGCGCGGGGTGGCTGAACTGATCTCCATGTTCAACCCCGAGATTGTGATCATCGGCGGGGAACTGGGCGTCGCACTGCGGCCATACCTGAACGAAGTGCGGCGCGAGGCCCGGTTGTGGGCGCACCCGCTGGCCGCGCGGCAATGTCGCATCCTCAGCGCGACGCTCGGCAAAAATATCGGATTGCTGGGGGCGGCGCGGATCGCCCGATTGAGTTCGCCTGAGCGATGAGTCGCCAGTGAGTCGGATCAGCCGGATGCCCGGATCGTGAGGGTGGCGCCGGGAGCGTGGTCAATTCCTGTGGTGAGCTGACTCATGGGCGTTGCGCAGAGTTTTGATGAGCAGTCGCTCCAGTTCATCCACGTCTATCGGTTTGCGCAGGTACGCAGTCCATGAGAAGGAATTGGACTGGCCGTTTTCAGTGAGCGGGTCACTGAAGGCCGACAGACCGATGATCGGCACCCTGTTGAGCTTCGGGTTCTGATTGATGCGGCGGGCCGCTTCGAGTCCGTCGAGCTTCGGCATCATGACATCCATCAGGATGACGTCCGGCTCTTCGCGCGTCGCGACGGAGACCGCCTCTTCACCATCTGACGCGACGACCACCTTATAGCCCTGCATGTCAAGCAACACCGCGAGCATCTCGCGAATGTCATCGTTATCATCAACCACCAGAATTTTACGAGCAGAATCTTTCGACATAAGTCCTCAGAAAATCAGGGACACGTCGGGGGAGGGTCAACAGAACTGACCAGGCCGCAACAGAATGGGGGCACAACGCCAAGCCTGGATCCTGGTTTTATGACGCCGAACAACGAATGCATCTCCGGGGGTGGGATGCATTCTAGTGACTGACCGCATGAGCGTCAAGATGGATCATACCTGACTCTGATGGAAACCACTACTGACGCGGGTTTGCAGCGAGTGAAAGGCTCTAAGGAACGGGGTTTTCACGCGGCTGAAGGTCAAACTACGGGGACGGAAGAATTCCTGGAGACCAGCAGCGACCTGATGACGCCGGCCAGACTGCGATAATCGCTGATCGGCTTTCGCAGGAAGCGATTGATCCCGGAATTGAGCCGACTGGTCAGGTGGTACTCATTGAGATTGCCGCTCAGCGCAAGGATCGGCACGGTGCTGACTTCACCCTGCTCACAGCGAATGCGGTGTGACAGCTCAAGGCCGTCCAGCACCGGCATGACCAAGTCGGTGATGATCATATCGGGCTGGCACCAGAGCGCCTTCTGATAACCGTCTTCACCGTTGCAGGCCGTCACCACGTCGAACCCGTCGAGCTGGAGCAATTCCTCCAGCGCCATTCGCGTGTTCTCCTCATCTTCCACCACCAGTATTTTGAATTTCCCATTCAGCATGGTGCTACTCCTGTATTACGTCGCATCGGCGAGGCGTCCTGATGCGGTAAGTCATCGTTGTCATGAACAACAAACTAAACAGAGCAACGATTGTGCCAGGCGGGCATTCCTCTTTATTAACTTTCCCCTGAGAGACGCCGCGCACCTTAATGGAGGTCGGGAGTGTAAGCGATTGTTTGACTTAGCTGCTGAGGATTGTGGCTCGGGTCTGCCAGGCTGTTGCCGGAGGAGATAACCGATCAGGTGTTTGACGGCACGACTGATGGGGTACCGGGAAATTTTTACAGACCGAAAAGAGTCCGGGGAGTGGCGGCGGGCTTATACTCTGGTGATATTAATAACCAACTGACTTGCCATCCAGCCTCGGGTCGCTGCCGCCCAGTCTGACGCCGGTCTTATCCTCGATCATGATTGCTTCGGCGTCACCCATGTAGCGCGGCTTGTCGGTGAACCGGTGTCCCATTTCCTGAAGCTTTCTCATCACATCGGGCGCAAGGCCGAACGGCTCGTAAGTGATCGTATCCGGCAGCCACTGATGATGCACGCGCGGCGCGTCAATCGCCTGTTGAATATTCATGCCGTAATCAATCACGCCGGTGATGATCTGCATCACCGTGTTGATGATCGTCGGCCCGCCGGGACTGCCCACGGCGAACCACAATCGGCCGTCTTTGAGGACGATGGTCGGCGTCATGGAAGAGAGCGGTCGCTTGCGCGCGGCGACGGCGTTGGCTTCGCCCTGAATCAGCCCGTAGCTGTTCGGCGCTCCGGGCTTCGGCGCGAAATCGTCCATCTCGTTGTTGAGTACAAAGCCTGCGCCTTCGACCGTGATCTTGTTGCCGAAACTGTCATTGAGCGTGTAGGTGTTACAGGCGACGTTGCCGTCCTTATCTACGACGGTGAAGTGTGTCGTCTCGTCCGATTCGTAGGCCGATGGATTGCCATGCCCGACCTGCTCCGAGGTCGAAGCTCGATCAGGATTGATCGTCGCCGCCAGCTTTTCCGCGTAAGTTCGCGAAGTCAGCCCGGCGACCGGGACTTTGACGAAGTCGGGATCGCCGAGGAACTGTGCGCGATCCGCGAAGGCGCGCCGCATCGCCTCAACCTTGAGGTGCGTTGACTGCGACGAGCCGAAACCCATCTCCTTGAGGTTGTATTTCTCGATGATGTTGAGCATCTCGATCAGCGCAACCCCGCCGGAAGAGGGCGGCGGCATCGTGATAATTTCATGCCCGCGGTAAGTGGCACGCAACGGTTCGCGCTCGACGGCCTTGTAATTTTTCAGATCTTCAACCGTCATCCAGGGTTTGCCGCTGCCCGCGCGCTTCATACTGGCTTCAATCAGCTGCGCGGTTTTGCCTTCATAAAACTCCCGCGGCCCCTGATTGATCATCCGCGCGAAGGTGGCCGCGAGTTCGGGCTGTCTGAAGATTTCGCCCGTCTCATAAAACTTCCCGTCGCGCAGGAAAATGCGTTTCGTTTCCGGGTAACGCGAGAGGCCTTCAGAATGCCTCAGACTCTGTTCGAGCTGGTACCAGACCGGGAATCCGTCAGCCGCGAGCTTGCGGGCGGGTTCGGCCACCTCGGCCCATTTCATCGTGCCGTATTTTTCGAGCGCCAGGGCGAGCCCCGCCACGGTTCCCGGCACGCCCGCCGCCCTGTGCCCGTAGGTTGAAGACTCTTTGATGTATTCGCCCTTATCGTCAAGGTAGACGTTGCGGTGCGCCGCCGCGGGCCCCATCTCGCGATAATCAATCGCGGTCGCTTTGCCGTTCGCCAGCCGGATCACCATGAACCCGCCGCCGCCGAGGTTGCCCGCCGAAGGCCAGACGACCGCCAGCGCCAGACCGACGGCAACCGCCGCATCAACCGCATTGCCGCCGCGCTTCATCACGTCCACGCCGACTTGCGAAGCGATCTCGCTGACCGATGAAACCATCCCGTTTTTGCCGCGCACCGGCGGACGCGAGGCGGCCTGTGCTGGCGAGAGCGGCGCGACGGAAATCGGCGCGACAGTCAGTGTGAAAAGGAGTGAAAAACAGAGAAAAGCTGAAAGTATCTTTCCGGATTGCATATGTCTGAAGACAGGAAGTTGAAAAATTCGTTGATTGAACTCGTCATCGCCCCGGGATCAATGCTTGCGCGCCTCTTCAGTCTCCACGTCGAAACTGAACGGGCGCGGGAATGAAGGCTCGGGCGGTTCAGAATGTGGCAGGCTCCCGTTGGAAGTCTGCGCCAGGTTGCCGTCGCCCTTTGTACGAATCTCGAAAAGGTCCGGGCGGCTGTAATGGCCCGTCACGTCAAGCGTCATGCTCTCCTCGCGAATGCGTTCGAGGTTGACGCGGGCCATCACGAGCGCTTCGCAATCGAACGCGGGCCCTGCGACGTAATGCCCGTCGGGGCCGATGACCGCGCTGCCGCCATTCAAAATGAAGGCATCGGGGTTGGCCGCCAGATTCGCCGTCGGCTCAAGTTCCCCAGGCAGGTCGCGCGCCCGCATAATCCCGCCGACCGCAAGGACGAAACAGCGCCCTTCAAAAGCGTAATGGCGGCTGGCGACCTGGTGCATCTCCTTCACCGCGGGCCAGGCCGCGACGTGTATGTCTTCGCCCGCGTTGTGCATCACCTGGCGCGGGAGCGGCATCCAGTGTTCCCAGCAGATCAGACCGCCGACGCGACCCGCGGGCGTTTCGGCCGCGCGCAAGCCGGTGCCGTCTCCCTGACCCCAGATCAGGCGTTCGCTGAAAGTCGGCATCATTTTGCGATGGCGGTTGAGGATCAGGCCGGTCGGCCCGAAGGTGAGCAGCGTGTTGTAAAGTGTGCCGCGCCCCGGCCCTTCGGTGACGCGCTCGTTGACCCCGATGACGACGGTCGTCTGGTGTTCGCGTGCCGCCGCCGCAATCGTTTCGGTCACCGGCCCCGGAATCACCACGCTGTTTTCAACCAGCCTCGCGTAAAGTTTCTTGACTGGAGGGTGATCCCACAGGGCCACGTCGCGGCAGTAATCGAGCCACGCCGGGTAGCCGGGCAGCCACGTTTCGGGGAACGCCACCAGCTGGGCGCGCTTCATCGCGGCTTCGGAGATCAGGTTGAGCGCCTTCGCCAGACTGCGCTCCAGGTTCAGGTAAACCGGGGCCGCCTGCACGGCAGCGATATTCACCATTGATGGGGCCATGACTTTATCCTGCCCGCCCCGGGGCGGCAGGCGCCGAAATCATGCTGAGAGTCTTCAGCCGAAGACCCCGGGAAAGAGGATACCGGGCGGGTCAGATAAACATCTCTTCGTCCTGATACGCGCGATTGACCGGCAGACGATTGCCCGCCATCAGCACTTCGAGCGCACGCCGGACGCCGAACATGATGTAGGAGAACTCGCGGGCCGGTTCGAGGACGCTGCGCTGGACCAACTCGGTGGTGAGTTGAAACTGATCGGTGACCTGCGCCAGCGTCGCTTGGACCTTGTCAGCCTTCTCGCGGGCGCGCTCGACTTCGCGGCGGGCGATTGCGGTGGAATCACCCAGCAGGTTGCGGATGGACGCGGCCTCGTCCTTCGCCATTTCGGTGATCGCGGTGAGATGCTGCGCGCCCTGCGTGATGTAGCCGGAAGCCTCCTTGAGTTCGGTCATCATCCCCTGGGCCATCCTCAGCACGGGTTCCGTGTTGTTGATCAGGTATTCGGCGCGGGTCTGCAACTGGCCGACCCTCTCCGCCAGGGCCATCGCGCGGCGCGCCAGGAAATAGAGCCCGACGAAGACCGCCGCCTGAACGACGAGCAGCAGCGTGACGATAACCAGAATGATGATCAGATAAGTGTCCATCGGAGTACCGACGCCGTGATGCAGTGAAGGGACGAAGAGGAGGACAGGAGGTCGGTCGTCTTCCGTCCGTCTCTCCTGTCCCTTCCCACTTGTCTGTTTTCAGCTCTCCTCAAAAGCCGCACCGGCCTTCCCCTGGTCTGCCTCTTTAGCTTCGCGGTATCCCTGCTTGCCGGCCTCGATAGCCGCCGCGATGGAAGCTTTCTGGCGGGTGACAGCCTCCTTGCCGCGCTCGGTCAGGTCGCTGACGCCCTCCCTGCCGCGCGCCGCGAGATCAGCGGCCTTTTCGACCCCGGTCTGGTAATAATCAGTCGCGCGCTCGCCGATCTGACGCCCCGTATCGCGGGCCTGATCCAGACCGCGCCGCGTCGCGTCGGCAAGCTCGGAGCGCAACTCGCTGCCCGCCTTGGGCGCAAACAGCAGCGCCGTGACTGCGCCGATTCCGGCCCCGATCAGAAAGAAAAGTAAACTGTTACTGGCATTGCCACGATCCTCAGACATGACACGATCCTCCCTCGAAAAACGGATTGAGAAATATAGCTGTTGTATTGACGGAAACGGCACGCAATATAGCATCCCACCCTGCAAACAGCAAACTGCGATTAATCAGCGGTCAGCGGCGGGTGTGATTAAAAGTGCGACTCAGTGAACTGGCGGGACCGTTTGAGGTAATCTCGCCGGGAAACTACCCGGGAGGCGGAAAAATCATGGCTGAAAACGTGCGGCAGGAGAGAAAAAAGAGTTTGCCGGAGAGGTTGCAGC
>DASRDU010000176.1:0-10393 GCA_035652435.1 Blastocatellia bacterium | reverse complement strand
CTGGAAGGGCGGGAAGGGCGAAGACGAGGCGTGGCGGGAAAGCTCGGCGGTCGGGTTGTCGGGGTCGTCGGTCAGGAGCTTGACTGTCATCATGTACTTGATCAACCTCTCGCCGGAATGATCGCCGTTTTTATCCATCGCGCGCCCTCCCTCTGCTCTCTGCTTTCTTCTTCGCATCCTGGTTGCGCCTGCCCCTTCTGACCGGCCTGCCGGCAGGCGATGAAATCAAGCTCCACCTCAGGCCGGAACCGGTGGAGGGTTTCGATCTGGTCAGGCGCACGCAGAAGGGCACGTCGTCATCGTCTGATACTTTCACCCGGTGGCAGGCCTGACCGCTACCCCCATTCGGAAAAATGATCCGGTTGCGGTCGTTCATCGAATTACACTCGCGACAGCAGTTTTCTCCAGGGGGTTGGTTCCCTTTCCCTGTCCTTTTGCCTGAATGAAGACTGCCTTTACGGCCTGCCGAAATCCATCGCAGCAAAACTCACCACCGGCTGTTCATCAATATTCCATTCACACCTGAGCAATCCCTGCCGTGATAAGACGTGCTGCCCTGCCCATACTCCATCATCAGTGTGTCCGTGTCGTGCTGATTTGTCCACTGCGTGACGCCCGCTTTGCTGTCAGGCTTGCTGTCAAATCACTCCGCCTTGCGCGGGAATGCTGCCGATCTCAGACGCGGCGCACGCATCGAAAGGGAAGGGGAACGGTCAGAAGACAGGCAGCACTCCCGCGGACCGGCGCACATTCCCTGTGATAAATCACTGCAATGGTGTTTCAGGTGTCAATAATCGTTGCTCACCTTCTGACAGAAGGCGAGGCAGGGCCATAGCCTGAAGAGGCAAAATGATTCAGTCCTCAGGTCTCCGGCCCCGGCGTGTCCTTTTCATCAGGCGGACTCTCTTCCGATCTCTCCGCCTTCCGGCATTCAAGGCAGAGGTGAAACACTTCATCCCCGATCAATTTACCCGGCGCGAATTTCGCATACCATTCATCCAGAGGGATGCCGGGGCTTACATGGGAAAGTTGCCCGCAGGTCGGGCATCTTCGGCGCCGGGATCTGAGGTCTGCGCCCTGATCACTGCTCAGCGAACGTGGCGCGCAGCGCGAGCGAAAATCGCGCGTGGTCGGGGTCGTTGGTCAGCACGTCGGCGAATTTCATTACTCTGCCCTGATAGGATTCGGTATCCCTGACCGTCAGCGTGATCCCGCCCACCCGGCCGGGGGCGATGACCTTATCAAAGCTGCTCGCCGTGCAGCCGCAGTGGGACCAGACGCTCCGGATTTCGAGGTCCGTTTTGCCCTCGTTCCTCACCGGGAAAGTGTGGCTCATCACCGCGCCAGGCCTGAGCGTCCCGAAGTCATGCTCGAACGTTTCCACCGCCAGGCGCGGCTGTTTTGCCCGCGCCCGGAGTCTCATCCCGGCCAGCACGGCGACCCCTAATGTCAGCAGCAGGAGCGCAGTGATGGCCACTTTCAGCTTCATTGTTACCCCCTCCGAAGAAGAGCGATTGAAAGCCTCTACCGGCCTTCGCTCGACGGCGGGACGATGCCCTTCAGGCGCATATACACCCCGGTCGCGCCGTACACCTCGTTATCGTGCGCCACGATGCCCCACAGCGCCGCCAGTTTCGAGCGCTGTCCGCGCGGCGTGCTGACCAGCTTGACGGCTTCGGCGTCCGTCAGTGAGTCGTAGATGGTGTCGCAGTAAGCGAACGATTCCCTGAGCGCGGCCACCAGCTCGGCCTTGGTGGTTTTGGCGGACGCATTCACGCTTTTCTGTTCGCCTTTGATCGCGGCGCAGGTGCGCATGTTTGAGTCGGCGATGTGGGCAATGCGCTGGCCGAAGGATTGCACCTCGGGCGTGGCCTTGAAGCCGTAGCTCTCCTCCGGCATCTTGTCGGCGGCCTTCAGCACGTTGTTCTTAATGCCGGTGTAAGCCCCCTTGACTTCGGCGCTGAGCGGGTTGGCGGTTTGCGCGTACAGGGCCGGCCCCGCGAGGCCGGCGACGAGCATCAATGCGACAGTGAAGATGATCGTGGAGTAGCGGTTCATCGTGGTTTTCTCCTTTGCAGATTTTTTCAATCGTTAACCCATCCGCGGTCATCTCGCGGCCTTCCCGCTCTTCGCGGACTTAAAGATCAACGGCAGGCGAATTCAAGGCGCGTCATTCAGGCCTATCAGCCTGAGAATAAAATGCACAATCCGACCGCTCGCAATGAGCAGGAATACTGACAGACACAGACTGATAAAGCCGCAGAAAGAGAGAATGGCCACCTTGATCTCAGCTGAGTGCCTCTGCACTTCCATCCGATCAATATCGCTGAAGCGCGGTGGTCACGGGCTTTAATAGTCCCAATACTCTCGCAGGATGAAGCCTTCCCTGGCCGCCTGCCCGGCGAGTTGTTTCCTCAGGTAATAGCGGTGTTCATACCCCGACAGGACGACCGCCCTGCCGGGCCGCAGCTCTTTCGAGTGCCTGACTATATTCCTGACCATTTCGCCGTTCCGGCGGACCCAGAATTCGTCCGCCAAAGCCCAGAACGGGCCCATCTCTTTCAGGGCTGGAGTCAGCTCGATGATCCTTCCGAGGCCCTTGAAAGCATAGTACTGCTTCTTCTCGACGGCGGTATCACAGGCGGAAGAGTTGATGACCTCGGGCCTCTCAGCCCCGCACGCGTCCCTGACCGCGGACAGTGACAGCAGCGCCTCGAAGAGTACTTTTGCCTCCGGTGAGAGTTGCCCGCCGGCGTACAGCCTGCCGGCCTCCTGGTTGAGCTTCAACTCGCGATTAAAGTAATCGTGTACCTCATAGAATTTATTCCTGCCTTCGATGTCGAATGGACGCAGCCTGGCGCCCACGGTCTTCGCGTAGGAGGTCGCGGCCTTACTTTCCAGAGAGATTCCCTGGTACTTCTCGGGCAGGTTGAAAGAACTGTCGAAAAAGGAAGGGTCGAGTTCGAGCAGTATCAGGTCGGGCCTGACCCTGTTCAGGATCCTGACTAACGTCTCTTCCTGAAAGTTGGACGTCGGGGCGTGGACAGTACCGATCAGTACGATCTCAGACTTGATACCAGGCCCCTGCCCCTGAGCTGGGCGTTCGCCCAGCCACACACAGGTGAGCATAACAAAGGGCACAAATAGAACTGCCGCTTGGTTGCGCTTCATCATACATTGTCCCCCTCCAGCCGATTCCGTCGCCCTGCTGGTGTCAGTACTCTGTCGAGCAACTCCTCTTTGAGGATCCGTGACCAGTCATAGGGAAGTTGTTCCCTCCCCGGGTAAGGGCATTGCGGATCTCAACGAAGCAGACGAAGGCATACCTCTCGCTGCCTTGGGCGGGTTGTGAGCCTTCGCACGGGTCATCCCAGCCGAGGGCGGTGCGAATGCGGACGAGCAGCGCCCTCAGCAGGGTGCCCTCCTCGTCCATCCCGGCTTCCCTCCTCAACCGATCCGGGTCTCCGAGTATCTCGCCCGCCTCAGACGGGACGGCGGTGCAGAGTTCAATCAGTTTTTCTTCCGTCAGTGTCTCGGGCATTAGTTCCTCTGAACAGGGCCGGGCCTCGCGCCCGGGGCAATGGCATCAGGTTCAGAATGCGGCGGCCCCAGCCTCCGCCACCGCATGGTCCTGATCCCCCGACCCTCCGCTCACCCCGATTGCCCCAACCACTTTCCCGTCACGCCTGAGCGGAATCCCCCCGGCAAAGATCATGATGCGCCCGTCATTGGACGCATGGATCCCGAAGAACTGCCCCCCCGACTGGCTGTGCGCGGCCAGATCCCTGGTGGCGATGTCGAAGGCGCGCGAGGTGTATGCCTTCTTGATCGAGATATCAATGCTGCCGATCCAGGCGCCGTCCATCCGGACGTGCGCGACCAGATTGCCGCCCGAATCGGCGACGGCAATGTTCATCGGCTGGCCGATCTCGGCGGCCTTCTTTTCCGCCGCGGCAATGACCCGGCGTGCGTCATCAAGTGTGACCATTTTCCCCTCCATCAATAATAAGTTGATTCACCTGACCCGAATAAGGGATGCGGCAGCGATGGTACCGGCATGATCCTTTGTTTACTGCTCGCTGAACTCCATCGCCGCAAAACTCACCACCGACTGCTCATCAATGTTCCACTGGTCGTATTTCAGCACGTTGCCGCGCGCGCCTTTGACCGACTGCATGAACGTGTAGAGCGGCGTGAAGCCGCACCACTTGAGCGGGTCGTGTTCGGGGTGGACTGACTCGAAAAACTCCGCGCTCTGGTTCCGGCAGACGTGCGCCAGGCGCCGGTGGTCGGCTTCGCGCACTTCGAGCATGACGCCGGTCTCGGCCGCCACGTCCATCGGGTCGCCGTACCGACGCCCGATGTGCGCGAGGTCAATCCCGAGTACCCAGAACAGGCGGTCGCGATGCGATTCGGCCACCTCGCCGAGCGATTCAAAGAATCTCCGCAGGCCGTCTTCTTTTTCTGGCGCCCGGCCCGTGAGAAAGCTCCTCACGAAAGCGCCGCAGAGGACGGGCAGGATTTTGAAATCGTTGCCGAGCATCTGCTGCAGGAAGATGCCCTGGAACTCGATGGAATGCTCGAAGACGTGGCAGTAGTCTTCCATCGTGACCGCATCGGTGGCGCGCGCGGCAAGCCGGTCAACCAGTTCCGTGTCGGTCTCGATCGTGCCGAATGGCGTTTTGAAAGGCTTGCGCGTCAGGCCGAACTTTTCCGGCTCGCCGTAATGCGACGTGCCGAGGATGACGATGGTTTTGCCGCGCAACTCGTCGCGCATGCCGGCGAGCCGGTTGTAAGCGGCGGCGTAACATTCCCACCCGCCATCGGGACTGACGTGCGGCGCCGCGATGCCGATAATCGGTTCGGTGCGCGGCGGGATGAGGCTGAGCATCCAGCCTTCGAGCGTCTCGCGCAGGCTCGCGGCGTCGTCCGGATAGGCCGCGCCGGCGTGGGCGGGCGCGCGGAACGGGGCGGCGGCGAATTCGGCGTGGCGGTGCGCGCGCCGCTGCTCGAACTCCGCGGTCTCAAGGAATCCGCACGACTGCAACTCCTCGATGAATCCGCGGATGTGGGCGAGCGGGAATTCCTGCCCGACGAGTTTCGAAAGATAGTCCTGCAGCTCAAGCTCCGTGTGCCCGCCATCCATCATCCTCAGGCAGCCGACGAGCGCGGGCGGGATGATCAATATCTCTTCGGAGTAGCGGAACGGGTCGCGCAGCAATATGCCCGGATGCTCTTCGACCGGGGACGGGAACACGTCAAGAGTCTGGCGGAGTTTTGGCACTGGTTTACTCATAGCCGCATCTTAGCCTGGCGAATTTGTCCGCGCCAACTCCTGCCGCGCGTCTTCCGTTCGGGCTATAATCCCTGCTCACTTGCGACGAACAACTGCTGACGGGTGGCTGACCGATGAAAACGCACCATCACATTTACGGGCTGTCGCCTGTGCTGGAGGCTTTGCGCGCCGGGCGCCGGCGGATCGAGCGGATTCTGATCGCCGAAGGGGCACACCCCGCGCGGTTGAATGAGCTTGCCGATCTGGCGCGCCGCGCCGGGATTCCGGTCGAACGGCGTGAGCGCCGCCTGCTCGATGAGATGACGCGGCGGGCGAACCATCAGGGCGTGGTGGCTCTGGTTGCGGCGGAATCGGCGGGGAAGACAGCCTCGTACACCGACGCCGAAGAGATTCTGGATTCGCCGGGGCCGTTGCCGCTGCTCGTGCTGCTCGACGGCATCGAAGACCCGCACAACCTCGGCGCGATCATCCGCTCCTGCGAATGCGCGGGCGTGGACGGCGTGTTCATCCCGGAACACCGCGCCGCTGGCCTGACCGAAACCGTGACGAAGACTTCCGCCGGGGCGGTCGAGTACATGCGCATCGCACGCGTCACGAATCTGGTCCCGCTGATTGATGAGTTGAAGCGCCGCGGCATATGGGTCGTCGGGGTCGAGGGCGACGCCAGGGCGAGCTACACGGATTTTGATTTCAACGTCCCGGTCGCGCTCGTGATGGGCAGCGAGGGGAAGGGGATCAGAAGGCTGGTGCGCGAAAAGTGTGACGCGATCATTTCAATCCCGATGCGCGGGCGGGTGAATTCATTGAATGTCAGTGTGGCGACGGGCGTGGTGCTGTTTGAGGCGCTGAGGCAGAGGGGGCAGGGAAGCCTCAAATCTGAGATTTGAGACTTGAAATTTGAAATGGTTCAGGTGCTGACGGTCGCTTGTGTCTTGTAATACAGAATGCGCCCGCAGTTTTCGCAGATGAAGATCTGATCGCCGCGGCGGATGTCGTTGTAAACCTGCGGGCGGATCTTCATGCGGCAGGCCGTACACATGCTGTCGCGGGCTTCGGCGAGGGCGAGGCCGTTGCGCATCTTCGAGACGCGCTCGTAAGTGCTGCGCGTCGCGGGCCCGAGCGTGCCGAGCCTCCGCTCGCGTTCGGCGGCGAGTGCCGCCAGCGCCTCCTTATGGCCGGCGACGCTGGCGGCGGTCTCGGCGATCTGGCGATCAACTTCGACGCGGCGCGCCTCGATCTCGGGCGAACGCTCACTGACCTGGGCTTCGAGTTTTTCGACCTTCTCCATCAGCTTGAGGATCTCGGTTTCGAGCGAGCTGATGGCTTTCTTGGTGGCGTCAATTTCCCGCACCGCCGTCTCGTACTCGCGCTGGTTGGTCGCCTTCATGAGGTCGTCCTTGAACTTCTGGTGCTTTGTCTGTTCGGCGGCGACTTCGCTTTCGAGGCGGGATTTTTCACTCTGCGCGTGGTCGAATTCCTGTTTGAGGCCGAGGTATTCTTTGACTGATTCGGAAAACTGTCGTTCAATCTCCTGCTGACGCGCGGGAAGCGAAATGATCTCCTGATTCAGACGTTTGATTTCATTGTCGGTTTCCTGCAGCGCCAGCAGCTGGCTTAGTTCGGAATTCAATGCGGCCTCCTGTCAAATCGGCGAACGGGAAGTGAAGATACCCTGGCCATCGGAATTAACTGACGGAAACAAATCATCACACAAGCTGCCACGTCGGCGCAAGTTTTCAACCGCGGGCGAATGCCCGCGCTAACCACGGGAAAAGCGAATTATGCAGGTCGAGCAGACTAAAGACGACAAATACCCGCAATCATCACGGCTTTTTGAAAGGGCGCAGCAGGTCATCCCGGGCGGCGTCAACTCGCCCGTCCGCGCCTTCCGCGGCGTCGGCGGCACGCCGCTCTTCATCCGCTCGGCCCGTGGGGCGACGCTCAACGACGCCGACGGGCACAGCTACGTTGATTACGTCGGCTCGTGGGGGCCGATGATTCTCGGGCATGCGCACCCGGAAGTGATCAGCGCGATCCGCGAGGCGCTGGATCGCGGGACGAGTTACGGCGCGCCGACCGAGTTGGAAATTGAACTCGCCGAAACCGTCATCAGCTTCTTCCCCTCGATTGAAAAGCTGCGGCTGACGTCGAGCGGGACCGAAGCGACGATGGCCGCGCTGCGCGTGGCGCGCGGCTTCACCGGCCGCGCGAAGATCGTCAAATTTGAAGGCTGCTACCACGGCCACGGCGACAGCCTGCTCGTGCGCGCGGGCTCGGGCGTGGCGACGCTCGGCCTGCCCGATTCGCCGGGCGTGCTGCCCGAAGTCGCGCAGGCGACGATCACGGTTCCCTTCAATGACGTGGCCGCGCTCGAACGGGTGTTCGATGAGGTCGGGTCGGACATCGCC
Source organism: Blastocatellia bacterium (assembly GCA_035652435.1). Classification (GTDB taxonomy): domain Bacteria; phylum Acidobacteriota; class Blastocatellia; order RBC074; family RBC074; genus DASRDU01. The sequence continues at coordinate 2,689 of DASRDU010000176.1, read as the reverse complement.
GCCGTGATCATCGAGCCGGTCGTCGGCAACATGGGCTGCGTGGCGCCGCAGGAAGGTTATCTGCAGGCACTGCGGGCCGTCACCGAAAAGCACGGCTCGGTGCTGATCTTCGATGAAGTGATGACGGGGTTCCGCCTCGCACCCGGCGGCGCGCAGGAGCTATACGGGATCAAAGCCGACATGACGACGCTCGGCAAGATCATCGGCGGCGGTCTGCCCGTCGGCGCGTTCGGCGGGCGCCGCGAAATTATGGATGTCGTCGCCCCGGTCGGCCCGGTCTATCAGGCGGGCACTCTATCGGGCAACCCGCTCGCAGTGACCGCCGGGCTGACGCAGTTGCGCCTGCTCAAACAGGGCGACGTCTATGAGCGGCTCGAACGAGCCGCGGCCAGCGTTGTCGCCGGTCTCACCGAGGCTGCCGGGGAGGCGGGCGTCAAAGTCACGGCCAATCGCGTCGGCTCGATGTTCACGATCTTCTTTAACGACCAGCCGGTGACCGACTGGACGAGCGCGAGCCGCAGCGACCGCCAGGCCTTTGCGCGCTTCTTCCACGCGATGCTCGACGAAGGCATTTACCTGCCGCCGTCACAATTCGAGGCCGCCTTCGTCTCGACCGCCCACACGGATGAGATCATTGCGCAGACGATTGCGGCGGCGCGGAAAGCCTTCGCCAGATTATAATCGCGGGAAAAACCGCGACGCGGCAGCGAACCGATTTACAAATTCATTTCAGCCATGCTAAAAACCGAGCCGCAGACACGTCACGGACAATCACAAACAAAAGAAGATCGCCCATCTTCAAAATAATATCCGTTACCGAAAAGTTCAGGCAGGCTCTGCCTCACTCGTCCTCACGGAAGTCGTCCATAGCCTGACGCCTTAAGCCGGCAGATTGTCTTTCGGCCCGCACTTTTATGTGTCGAACCAGACAGGCTCGAACTCTGTCCGGCTGCGACCTAACCGTCCGCAGCCCGTGCAATCTGATCATCAAAGAAGTAAGGAGTAAGCAAGTCCATGAGAATTGGCCCTCAACTGACACCCCACAATATCCGTGTGTCTTCACGCAGTCTGCAGGCACTCGCCCTGCTGATCTCAATCTCCCTGCTGATCTGTTTTGCCTTCCCCCCGGCGAAACGGGCACAGTCGCTGCCGGCCCTCGACGGCGAAGAGCAGGCATTCCTCGCCCTCATCAACGACTACCGCCAGCAGAACGGCCTCGGCCCGCTGCAGGCTTCCGCCACGCTGACTGCCGCCTCGAAGTGGATGAGCAGCGACATGGCGAGCCTCAATTACTTCAGCCATACGGACAGCCTCGGTCGCGGCCCCGGTTCCCGGCTCGCCGCATTCGGCTACGGCTACAACACGTGGTGGGGCGAAAACATCGCGGCCGGTTACGCGAGCGCGGCGGATACCTTCGCGCAGTGGAAGAATTCGCCGCCGCACAACGCCAACATGCTCAACCCGAATTTCCACGCCATCGGCATCGGGCGGTTTTACAACGGCGTCGCAACCTACCGGTGGTACTGGACGACCGATTTCGGCGGTTATGTGGATCAGACTATCGGCGACCCGTCACCGACGCCAACGCCGGTCGTCACGCCCACACCGACGCCAACACCTGAACCGACGCCGGTTATCGTGCCAACCCCGACGCCGACGCCGACACCTGAACCAATAGCAACGCCGACTCCGACGCCAACGCCGACGCCTGAGCCGACACCCACTCCGACGCCGACACCTGAACCAACACCGACTCCCACCCCCACGCCAACGCCGGCCCCGTCAACTGATGGCGAGATTCTGAATCCGGGTTTCGAGATCGCCGGGATCAACTGGATCGTGAGCGGGCCGGTCAGCTACGTCAGCGGCAACGGCGTCACGAATGGCAACTACTCGGCGAAACTGACGGCCTGGAGTACGCTGACGCCATCGGTCTTCCAGTGGGTCAGGCTGACGCCCGGGGCGACCTATGATCTTTATGCCGACGTCTTTACTGACGGTCGCGCCAGAGCGACGCTCGGCGTGAAGTGGGAAAACTACGCTGAAGGGCCGGCGCTCGATTTCGTCAATTTCTCCAGCGATCACACGATGATTGTCCGCTTCACTGTGCCGAGCGGCACGAATCAGGTCGGCGTCTATTTCAAGGCCGTTGCCACCTCGTCACTTCGTACGTGGGCGACGGTGGATAATTTCAGGCTTGTGCGCATCAACTGAAATCTCCCCGAATACGCCCGGCCTTGAGCCTGCCACAGGAACCCCTTGCGGCAGGCTCACTGTTTTTTGGCGCAGGTTCCTCACCGGAACCCGCTCATACTGAATTCTGAAAGTACACTCCTCCGCCTCGCCTTATGTACTGGCTCGGTACGATTCTCCGATTCTGATCCTCCCGAGTTGCGCCCCCCCTGCGTAAAGAGCCGACAACAAGCCGTTTCTCATTGACGTGCTGCTATGGCCCGATCCTTGCTCTATCCAGAGAGGGACGCGCAAAACGAGGCACACGTTACAGTTGAATTTAAATCTCCGATCAGGCCTGTGCCAGCCTGATCAGTTGAAAGGAGACGGCATGATGAAGAGGTGAAGCGGCGGTAAACTCTGGCGACGAAGCAATGAGTCGCTGGAGTAGGTAGGTTAGAGGTTGAATGTCTGAATGTGGCTCGTGACCACGTAAAGGAGACTGCTCAGCCGCTAA
>DASRDU010000175.1:0-122885 GCA_035652435.1 Blastocatellia bacterium | reverse complement strand
AACCGCAACCGCACCGTCGCCGAGATCCGGAAGATCTTCGAGAAACACAACGGCGTCCTCGGCGCGGCGGGAACGGCGGCGTGGGCGTTCGAGCGCAAGGGCATCATCACCCTCGAGAAAGCCGCGGCCAACGAGGACCAGCTGATGGAGGTCGCCGTCGGCGCCGGGGCCGAGGACTACCAGGACGTCGGTGAAGAGTGGGTCGTCACCACGCCGCCCGAGGCCGTCGCGGCGATCGCCGACGTCCTCGACAAGGCGAGCATCAAGTCGAAGTCGAGCACCCTCGCTTTCATTCCGAAGAACAAGAAGCCTCTCGCCGGGCGCGAAGCGCAGGTGGCCCTCAACCTGGCCGAGGCGCTCGACGATCACGACGACGTGCAGAACGTCTTCGCCAACTTCGACATTGATGCCCAGACGATGGAACAGAATGCCTGAAGCGGCGGTCGGTGGACGGTTGTCGGTGAGTCATCGCAATCAGCCGATCACCGACCACCGATCACCACTATGATGAAGCGCGGCGCGGAAACCGGGAGCGGCTTTCAGGAGGCGATCAACCGCACCAACGAAGCCTACCGCAAGCTCGGGCGCGCCGTCATCACGCGCAAAGCCATCCCCGGCAAATTCCTCCTCGAACGCGACAACTCAAGGCGCGGGCTCGCTCTGCCCGCGCTCGACCTGCCGTCCGGCCAGTCACAACCCCGGCTCTCTTCCGGCTCGCTCAGGGAGGCGGTCAGGGATCACAAGCTCGGCGACTGGCGGCAGTTCATCCCCGAATCAAAGGCCGAGCCGGATTACGGCGGCGCGCTTGCCCCCGACGGCCGCGCGATTTTTTTCGACGCCAAGACCACTCGCCGCGACGCGCTCGATTTCGACAACCTTCATGCGCATCAGGTGATCTTCCTGGAGCATATGTCCAGAGTCGGCGCGGTCGCCGGATTTCTGGTCGAATTCAGCAAATACCACCAGGTCTTTTTCCTCCCGATTCAGGTCCTGACCATCTGGCGCACTGAAAGCACCCGCAAAAGCCTCCCAATCCATTTCTTCGATGAATATCTGATCCCTGCGCCCGCGGGCAAAGGGCTGCTCATTTACGATTACCTCTCGGCTGTTGAAGAGCAGGAGCGCCGCTACGGCCGCGACTACCTGCGCTTCACCCTCAGCCCCCCGCGCCCTCGGGCACGCGCTCCACGCAAACTTGCCGTCGGCTGAGGCCCACCTCCACACCCGGTAAAAATTTTTCTTCCGAATCGGCGAAACTTTTTGCCCGGTTTCCCCACAAGTAAACGGAGCCGTGATTTTCGTCAGGCTTCCGCCGAAAAATTTCACTCACAGCCGGCACAAAAACAAACTACCGAGAGAGGATTCTTATGCTCCGTCAAGGCTCATTCCGATTAAGTTCATCCCGCTTTCTGTGCGGCCAGTTGTTCTACTTCGCAGTTTTCGCGGCGCTGCTCGCGGGCCTGAGCGATTCACTGCTGACCGCTAGGGCGCAAAGCCGCACGAAACGCGCGCGGCGTGTGCCGGGCCAGCGCGCCGTGGTGATTGACAACCGGCTCTCCGCCCTGCGCGCGAAGCCCGATGTCAGGGCCGCGATCACACAACGCCTGAGTCGCGGCCACCTGGTCGGAGTCATCAGACCCGGCCGGCAATGGCATCAGGTTTACGTCACTCGCCACACGCGCGGCTGGATTCTCGCCGAAGCTGTAGCCCGCTCGGGCCGCGCCGATGACGCCGCGCGCCTGATGAAACTGATCGAGGAAACGAAGGATAATTACACCCGCGCCAGCCTTGCCCGCTTCTACGTCGATGAGTTCCGCGCGACGCCGTCGGCGCCGCGGGCATTGCTGCTGCTCGGTAAAGCCGCCGAGGCCGCCTGCCCACGCCTGACTCGCGATGCACGCAAACGCACCGCGAATAACGGCGAACCCGACCCCCGGGTCGGCGCGCACCTCGGCCGCCGCGAATACCTGCTCAACTACCCCGGCCTCGACCGCTGGAACCGCGCCGGCATTACGTTTGAGTACGACGCCGCGGGAGACAAGCTCACTTACGCTGGGGAGGCTTACCGTGAGCTGCTCAGGAAGTACCCGCGCAGCGAAGAGATGAAGACGGCAAAAGAGAAGATCGAGGCCGCCGACTCAGGGAAGAGGGATGTGGCGAATAAACGCTTCTGAATACTGAAGGCCGATGGGCCGATCAGGAATTGCCGGACTTTTCGGCAAACAGGATTCTGACGGCGTTTCCTCCGTTACAGCATCTTTCTGGCGGCGCGATAATTCCGGCCGGTTGAGGCCAGGCGGCGGCGGGCGAGGGTGATCAGGTCGGACTGGCTGCAGGGCATGGCGCGATAGGCCGGGAGGACTCCGGTCAGCTTGGGATCGGAAGCGAGGCGGCTGGCTGCGACCAGCACGGAAATTTCCTTGCAGCCCGCGCTGGCCCTCAGGTTTTTGAGGACTTCGACGATGTCTGCCGCGCCGACATCAATCACGGCCAGATCGTGGCCGCAGCGGCAGGCAAGGCCCAGGTCGGCGGGTGGGGTGATGCAGGTCACTTCGATGTTGCCGGTATCAAGCGAGGCGCGCAGGTCGGCGGCGCGCTCAATGGAGTCAGTCACAATCAGCAGTTTTGGTCTGCGGATCGGGCTGCCGAGCTGGGGTTGTTTGATTTGAAAACTGCCTGGTGTTATTGCCGGAGTCATCATAGCCGAAATCCTGATTGTTCTTAGCTGGACACTCGATAAGGATCTGGGAACGGCCTGTGGTCGCAGGCTTCGTCCATCCCTGTTTACAATCTTTGTTGCTCACCCTGATAAATCTGATCGGGTGGCAGAAATATTCCCAACAAAGCTGATTTGCTGGGCACTTCAAGGATCGGTAAAGGGTGAACGGGGGCGATGAAGTGCCGACAATCCGACATCACGTGACAAAAGCCATTCGCTCAATCACGGCTCAGCCTGTCCGGCCGGGGGAACCTGGGGCGGTATAAAATAAGGTATTTAGGGCTCGGCAAGAATCCCACCAGCCGGATTTTTTGTCAACGGTAAATGTGACCGAAATGCCTTTTCGCCGTGAAAAAGTCCGGAGCCTCTGACCCGTCAGTAACACCCACTCATCGGATCAGTGTCAGGGAACTCCGTCAGGGGCGCTGCTTGTTGCGTTCTGATCGCTTTGTTATAGTCGCAGCCGGGAATCGTCACCTGAATCATCCCCGACATTTTACCGTTGCCGCGCGGCAATTGTCGTGTGGCGTCTGTCCTTGTTATCGCGCATGAAGCACCAGAAAACCCTGCAGGATCTGATGGAAATGATGGCGCGTTTGCGCGCGCCCGACGGCTGCCCCTGGGATCGCGAGCAGAATTACGCGACGCTCGCGCCGATGCTGATTGAGGAGGCTTACGAGGTCGTTGAGGCCGCCGAAGCTGAAGACTGGGCCGAGTTGCGCGACGAACTCGGCGATCTGATTTTTCAAATCGTTTTTTACGGACAGGTCGCCGCCGAAAGTGGCCATTTCGATCTGCCCGAGTCCATCACCCGCGTTCACGAAAAGATGACGCGCCGCCACCCGCATGTCTTCGGCGAAAGCAAGGTCGAGAACGCCGCCGAAGTTCTGGTCAACTGGGAGGCAATCAAGGCCGAAGAGCGCCGCGCCGCGGGCAAAGCCGAAGAAGAGAAAAAGTCATTGCTCGACGGGGTCTCAAAGAAGATCCCGGCCCTGCTTGAAGCGCATCAACTGACGACTAAGGCCGCGCGCGTCGGGTTTGACTGGCCGCGGATCGAAGACGTTTTCGACAAGCTGGAAGAAGAGCTGCAGGAACTGCGCGCGGAAATTGCGCGACCGGAACGCAATCAGCAGGCGGTTGCCGAAGAGGTCGGTGATCTTTTGTTCGTGGCTGCGAACATCGCGCGCCAGCTCGGGGTCGAACCGGAGATGGCACTCAAGGCCGCCAATCGCAAATTCCGCCGCCGTTTCAGCTACGTCGAAGCGCGGCTGGAAGAGCAGGGCAAATCCTGTTCTGAAGCCTCGCTTGAGGAGATGGATGCTTACTGGGACGAAATCAGGCAGCGCGACAAGCAGCCTGCGGAGTGAGCATGGAGCAACTGCCGTTCGGCTCCCCTGATCGCAGCGCTGTGGCCGGGTTTATCAACCTGGCCGAATCAACCTCACGATCTGACTCAGGAACAGACATCATGAAAGAAGCCCTGGTTGTGATGGCGAAGGCGCCAGTCGAAGGCCGGGTGAAAACCCGTCTGATCGGGGCGCTCAATGCCGCGACCGCCGCGGAACTTTACGTCGCCTTCCTGAGCGACACTTTCGCAGTGATGGAAGAGGTGCGTGATGAGCGCGAGGCTGAGGCGGAGGAGACCGATGAAGACTACACTTTTTCCATCGTGCTGAATTACACGCCGGAAGGCGAAGAGGAGGCCTTTGAGCGGGTCGAGCGCGAAGGGTCGCTGATGATCGCCCAGCGCGGAGACGACCTGGGCGAACGGTTGCACAACTGCTTTGCTGATCTGTTTGAGGCAGGCTTTGCTTCAGTCGTCATAATCGGCGCAGACAGCCCGACGCTGCCGGGTGAATATCTGATGGAGGCTTTCGATGGGCTTGATGACGAGAACGCCGTCGTGCTGGGGCCGACAAAAGACGGGGGGTATTACCTGATCGGAATGCGGCGGCTGCACGCGGGGCTTTTCGAGGGCATCCCCTGGAGTACGGACGGGGTGCTGGCTGAAACGCGGAAACGCGCGAACGCCGCCGGCCTCAGCGTCGTATTGCTTCCGGAATGGTACGACGTTGACACGCCGGAAGAACTCGAACACCTCAAACGCGAGCTTGGAGTGAACAAAGAAGCAGCACGATTTACACGCCGCCTGCTGAAATCACTGAAGTAAGCCGACGGCAGTGCCCGGAAAGATTCTATGGACAAAGTGCGGACAATTCTCAAGCGCGAATATCTGACGCGGGTACGGTCGAAGGGCTTCATTCTCGGGACGATTCTCAGCCCGCTGCTGATGGCGGCTTTTGTGATCGTCCCGGCGCTGATTGCCGGAAAGCAGGGCGGCGCCAGCCGCCGCATCGTGGTGCTGGATCAGACATCGGACGCAACTCTCTATGAAAGCGTGAGGGCCACCCTGGCGGGCAAAGAAAAGAAAGATAAGGGCGCAGAGGATAAGAATAATCCGGATGAGGGTGATAAGCCGGATCGCTTTGATTTGCGGCGCGAGGCCGTAAGCGCCACACAGATTGAAACGCGCAAGCAGGAATTGAACAGGGAGATGGGTGAGGGCAGGCTGGCAGCTTATCTGGTGGTGCCTGAGGATGTGCTGGATAGTGGGAAGATCGAATATCACGCGAAGAACGTCAGCGACTTTATCAGCAGGGGGCGCATCGAAGGCGCTTTCAATACGGCGGTCATTGCGCAGCGCATGAAACACCAGGGCATCAGCCCGGAGCTCGCCGGGAGGCTGAGTAAGGATATTGACATGGAAGCCATCAATGAACGCGGGGAGAAAGAAAGCGGGCAGTCTTTCGCCCTGGCGTTCGTGCTGCTGATCATCATTTACATCACGGTGCTGGTTTACGGAATGATGGTGATGCGCGGCGTGATCGAAGAGAAACAGTCGCGCATCATTGAGGTGCTGCTCTCGTCGGCCAGACCGTATGACCTGATGATGGGCAAGCTGTTCGGCATCGGGCTGGTGGGGCTGACACAGTACATTATCTGGGCCGTTTGCGGCATTCTGCTGAGTGCGCTGGCCGCCATGCCGGCGCTGGCCTTCGTCTCGTCGTTCAGGATGCCGAAGATTTCAGTGTCGCTGATGGTTTTCTTCGTCGTCTACTTTCTGCTGGGATATTTCCTGTACGCGTCGCTTTACATGATCGTCGGCGCAATCGTTTCGAGTGAGGAAGACGGCCAGCAGTTACAGCTGCCGGTGACAATGAGCATTGCCGGCGGGTTTGCGCTCATGTCCGTCATTATCCGGAACCCGGACAGCGTGCTTTCGACGGTGCTTTCGCTGATCCCGTTCTTCGGCCCCGTGCTGATGTTCCTGCGCATCACGATCCAGCCGCCCCCGTGGTGGCAGATCGCCCTTTCAATCGGGCTGATGCTCGCGACGATTTTCGGCGTGGTCTGGCTGGCGGCAAAGATCTATCGCGTCGGTGTGCTGATGTACGGCAAACGCCCGACGCTGCCGGAGCTGGCGAAATGGCTGAGGTACAGTTGAGTAGAAAGTGAAAAATAGAAGGTGAAAAGCACTCGTTAGTCACGGCTTCTTTCTGCTTTCTACTTTTCACTTTCTACTTCAGATATGGAATCGTCATCGGGCCTTCGGGCAGCACGGCAATCGGCGCATCTTCGCCAATCCGCTTCAACTCCTCAGCGACTCGCGCCGCAATGTCAGTCACGGGTTCCAGATGAGCGCGCCGCGCCTCATCAGCCGGAATCTCGCTGTAGAGTGCGACGCGGGCCTTGAGTTCGACCATCGCCAGTAACTGCGCCTCCCACTGGTCGTACATCGAGAATCCGGGCGCGAGGATTGTGTCGAGGAGCGCCTGTGGCGAGTCGTGTGAGCAGAGCAGCTTGCGAAAGTTGCCATGTGCCGGGAAACCGTCGTTGCAACGGGATGCCGCAACGATCAACCCGCCCTGACTGACGACTTGTGCCGCGGCTGACATTCCCTTGACTGCCTGGTAAAGGTTCTGATCGAGCGGATACCCGCCGTTGGTGGTGATGACAATCGGGAAAGGTTTTTCGCAGGCGACCATCGCGGTGGCCCTGGCAAATTCACAGCCTCGTTCGTGCGCGGCCAGCGGGTCGCCGCAGAAAAAATTCGTGATCTCGCGCTTTCGATTCAAGGTCACGTTGATGCAAAAATGGACCGGCAGCAGCGAACCATTGGCGCGGATCTGCTCCTGCGTCGGGTTGCCTTTGAGGATGCCCCAGGTGCTGCGCGGGTGGCCGATCACTGAGGCGCGGTGATAGTGCATAATCGAATCAATATCCGCGACCGCCGGAAAGATGCCTTTGTAGCCGCCGGAGAAACCGGCCATGAAATGCGGCTCGATGAAACCCAGCACGATACGCTTGTCGGCCTCGACATACGCCCGGTTCATCAGCACCTCGCGCCCGTCGGCGGTCGTGCCCGCGGACTCGAGCGTCGCCGGGTCATGTGAGTTATGATTCACGATCCGGTATTTCGCGGCGATCTCTTTGCCGACCATCTTCTCCAGTTCCTGCGGAGTGTTGAGGCGGTGCGAACCGGTGCCGTTAATGATAGTGAAGTTTTCGGCGGGTACGTGAGAGAGTTCAGTGAACAGCCACGGCAGCAGCCGGTCGGTCGGCAAAGGCCGGGTGATGTCGGGGATGACTACAGCCACGCGGTCGGCCGACTCGATGATTTCGCTTAATGGCTGCGCGTCAATCGGCGCGCGCACCGCCTGACGAAAGGCCGCGGCTTCGTTGGACAGTCCTTCGATGAATCTGGGCGTGAGGGTCGTGATGTTCGATGATGTGACGTTCACATCAAGGCCTTCCACGCCGTATTGCAGGTGTACTTTCATAGGGTTCAGAGCTGAAATTGATGAAAACCGGTTGTCGACAATGAAAGCCGAATCATCACCCTGATAACTTGCCATTGTCAAAGCGTGTGATGTACGGCTACTTATCGGAACTGCAATATTCGATTGAAATATCCCTGTCCACCACTCGAAATGAAGACACCAGATCACAGCATATCATTCGGCGATTCACTGCGTGCGGCAGAGCGGCATCTGTCGAGACGCGATGCGATGATGCGGCAGTACATCAAAAAATACGGCCCGTGTCAGCTCAAACCGCACACACGTTACTTCGACACACTGGTTGACGCGATTATTTCCCAGCAGCTTTCTACCAGAGCCGCGGAAACAATCCTGAATCGCTTCAAGGCACTTTACGCCCCCGCGCGCTTCCCGAAGGCTGCGCAGATACTGGCGACCCCGGATGAAAAGTTGCGCAGTGTCGGCATCTCCGGACAAAAGATCAGCTACATCAAAGACCTTTCGGCAAAAACTGAAGAAGGCAAACTGAGGCTTTCGGGCACTTCGCGGATGAGTGATGAGGAGATCATCAATATGCTGGTTCAGGTGAAAGGCATCGGCGTCTGGACGGCACACATGTTCATGATCTTTTCACTCGGCAGACTTAATGTGCTTCCGGTCGGTGATCTCGGCGTCAGACGGGCGATTGAGCGTGGATACGGTCTTGCCGGGCTGCCCGGTGCTGCTGAAATCGAAGCGATTGCCAAAAGTCGTCAATGGCATCCTTACTGCTCCGTCGCAGCGTGGTTTTTGTGGCGCAGTCTGGAAAACCAAGGTTAAGACCGAAGTGATTGTTGTAGAAAGGTTTATTTAGCAGTTGAAAAATTGTGTTTAATTGTGTTGAAAGACAGCTGCTGTATAAGTTATGGATAACCTTGGGCTTAGGTAAGGCCAAAAAACAATCAACTTGATTGAATTCGCCCGCCTGACTATTATCCGCGTGTCAATTGAAAGTCTCCAATTGGTGGAGCGAAGAGGCGATGAAAGAAACGGGGCACTTTCATCGCCTCTTCGTATTTCAGCGATAATCTGGAAGTCAGGCGCGATTGCGAGTTTCAGAACTGCACTAACAATCTCGTGGACTCTGCTAGAGGTCGCTGAAACCCTCCTTCCAAACAAGCCTTCAGCGACCTCATTTTTTTCCCGTCGCACAAGAAAGCCGGAACTGATGCAGGTACTATCAATCCTCTGAGCCGAAGCCGGCGATTGTGTGTCCGCTTGCCCTGCCGAAGAGATTTGTGGCATATGATCGGCGCGGAAGATTTATCCCAACCCCGTATCTGTCCGGAAGAGGAGAAGCAGGCCCCTTATGCCATCAGGACGTACACACGACATCATTACTTACGCGCTGGCCCCGCCGACTTTTATTGGCGCACAACTGTACTGGGGGGACTGGCTGATTTCCGTCGTCGCTACCGCCGCGATGGTTTTCGCCGGGCTGATGTTCGGGCCGGATCTGGATCTGCACAGCAAGCAGTACAAGCGCTGGGGGCCACTCCGGTTTATCTGGTTTCCGTACATGTATTCAATCAGTCACCGGTCGCGGCTGTCGCATGGGCTGCTGCTGAGTACGGTCTTCAGGATTCTCTACTTTATCGCCGTGTTCGCTGTGCTGGCGAGTGTCGTGCTGTACGCGCGACACCGTTATCTGTACGGAGAACACACCACCTGGGGCGCAGAGTTCGAGCGTGTCAGTCTCGACCTCGGCGCGTTCTGGAATCGCACCGACAAGCAGTACTTCCGGGCCGCCTTCGCCGGGCTGTGGCTTGGCGCGGCGGCACACACGGTTTCTGATGTGACGTGGTCGGTAGTGAAGAAAGTCTGGAAAGTGGTCTGACAGACGTTAATCGTTGATCAGTCGTCAGGAACTTTGCTGACCACCTTCAGTCAGCATCCTGCTCTTCGAGGATGACGAGGGCTGAATGCCAGCGGGCGCGTTCAGGAATTGGTTCGTAGGCGGTTTCATGGCGCGAGGCAAAATCGAGTGCGTCGGCGACCGCTTCGCTGAGGTCGGTCGTAATGCCCTGGCGCATGCAGGCGTCGAGGTGTGTGGACAGAATTTCAATCGCCCACGCCCGCTGTTCGGCATTGATTTTATCGGGATCCTCGGGGTGGAGTGATTCGGCAGCAGCAGTCTTGTGCTGTTTCAGGCGCGACTCAATCAGCCTTGTGGCGAGAGAGATGGCGTGTGGATGCTTCATAACCGTCTCCTCAAACGTTAGCCGACCGAACTGGTCGAATGTTACTAATAGCCGGATAAACCCGACCCGAATACTATCCTCGTCACCACCCCAGCGCAAGTTAATTCGTCAATAAATCCGCAGCACTGATTCACAGTTTCAGCGCCATCAAACTTCCATCAGACTGCCGGATTTTTTTGTTGTCGCCTGCCCAAGCGGGTGCTATATTCTGCCCACCTCCACGACAGTTCCCCGCGCTTGAGAATTATCTTCCGTTACTGCTGAACAGCCCAAGCCAGAGGAACCCTGAAGACCGGCCCCCGTTGATAACATCCTTGCCCTGACGGAGTCTGCCATGAATTCATATCTGCATGTGGAGATCGACGGCAATGCTCAGAACTGCGCTCATCTCATCAACCAGTTGCTCAACACCCGCGAAGACCTGCTGATTGACCAGCAGGGGTTTCTGCTGGTCCCGGCGAACAGGTGGGACGAATTGAATCAGACCGCGGCAAAATACGGCTGTTCGCTCGTCCCCGCGAAGAGATCAAGAGAGGCTGCCTGAATCCCTCTCAAGCTACTGCCCCTCAGACCCCGGATAGAACTTACAGCCCCCTTACCCTCAGAATACTATGTTCATCCGACTCGGCCAGATTGTGCGGCACAAGCGTGAAGACGCAGGACTGTCATTGCAGCAGTTCGCTCTGCTCGTAGGACTTCCGGTAGCAATGTTGCTGGAACTGGAGCAGGGGGGCGGCGAACAGGTGAGCTTTGAACTTTGCCGCAGAATCGGCATGGCGATTTCAGCAGTCACCGGGCAGCGGTTTATATTGCAGGATTTGTGGCTCGCATATTCAGTGGATAAATATCTGAGAACCACGAACGGTCGGCGGTGAACGATTGCCGGTATCAGATCATCTGTCAGCGACGCGTCATTGTTTCACCTCTCCCCAGAGTTTGATCCCGCATGAGGTTGCTTCAAGGCGGCGAGTGAGAGTAAGGCTGACCAGCCCGCGCTCGCAGAGTGAAGCAATCTCCAGCCGCGCGCTGCCCTCGTCAATATCGGCTTCCGTGCCGATCATCCGATCAATAATCCATCCCGCCAGTCCGACGCGCTCACTGCCGATGGATGCGGCCAGCTGCTCGGGGCTGTAACGCCCACTTAATTCATTCACGATGCCGAGCAGCGCCAGCGCCACGTTGCTCAATTCGGTCTGTCCAAACGTAATTGCGCGCGGTTCAGCGACAACCGGCAGACTTACCCGATCCGGCACTGCCTCCAGTGGCAATCTCTCCTGCCGCTTTGCCGCCCGCTCCCGCAACTCGTAATCGCCGCGCAACCCGCGCCCGACCTGCTGTTCATACAGGAGCAGCGTGCAGGCGGCATCCATTGCGGCATAGTGCAACTGCTCCCGGCCGAGCGGTCGGCGGCCCCAGTCGCCACGCTGCTCTGTCTTGTCGAGCCTCAACCCGAGGTGCGCTTCCGCCTGCGCCTGCAATGAGCATTTGCGTTCACCGCTGCGCCGCGCCGCCAGCATCGTGTCATGAATCGGCGAGGTGTGAATGCGCAGGTGACGCGACAACCGCACCGCGTCATAGCTGGCGTTGTGAATCGCCTTGGTGCTGCCGCTCAGTTCGAGCGGCTCGCGCAACGGCTCCAGGTCAGGGATGGAAAGCGCATCAATCACGGCGACGCGCAGCCGGTCATCATCCGGGTCTTCGTCGCGGAAAGCCACCTGCACGAGCGCAATGCGCTCGCTTTCGCGATCCCACCAGTTGATGGTTTCGATGTCGAGCGCCAGCGCCGGGGCCGAATTGATTTGCGTGATCAGCGCCCCCAGCGCCCCCTGATCGCTGACCAGTTGAGTTTCATGTGACAGCATTACTTCACTTCATCTACTCGAAAACCCGTTCCGATGCCCTGCCATCGCGGATGCCTTGTTGACGCGGGAGCTTTACTCCATGAAGTCTTCAATTATCGGGACATCGTCTCTTTTCAGCAACGCCAGCGCCGCGGCAATGACGCGATGCTGCAAGGGAGGATTGTTCGGTTCACCGAGTGGAAAGCCCATCGGGTAAGGCACGGACAGCGCTCGTGGCGGGCGGATCACATCCGTCACTTCGCGCAGCAGCGAGATTGAAACAGTCGTGATTCCCGCCCGCTCGATTGCCGCCTGGATCAGACCGACGGTCTGATTGCACATCGGTCAGACGGGGGTGAGAAACGCCGCATCAACGCTGTCCTCGCGCAGCATTCGCGCAACCTGCGGCGCCGTCCCTTCGATCAACCTGCGCGGCCCGACAATCGAACCCATGAAGCTGAAGTGGCGACGATTGAGTTCACCGATCATGCCTACTTCTGCCAGTTCGCGAAAACGGTCGAGCGGGAAGACCAGATTACGATCCGCTTCAACCCCGGAGTGATCAAAGCCCGAGCTGCGGTGTGATTCGACGAGCGTGGCCGTCTCAACCGTGTTCGGGATCTCGCGAAACGAAGAATCGCCCATTTTGATCGAATGATCGAACCCCCTCTGTTCCGGCGTGTGCAATCCGGCGGTCGTGACCAGCGCGACCCGCGCGTCGCTCACTGGCTTCCCGAGCTGCGCGTGAGGGGAGGGCCTGATCGCGTAGCGCGAAAACGGATAGCCCTTCATAAAGAGCCGATGAGTCAGAATCAGATCGTCGTAAGTCGCCATGGCGGCTGACACCCGCTGAAAACAATTTGCTAATTGTGTATCACGACTCCGGCAAAGTCCGGATGGTAAAGTCCGCCCATCAAATGCAGAGGCGGCCCCCCGAGAGAGTTCCACGACGCACAGCTCACAACCACGACGAGGTTATTACCGTGAAAGTAAATGTTCCAGCACGCACTCTTGCCACACAGCTCCTGAGTACTCACAGACAGTTCCTCCCGGCGGACATGTCCGGATGCACGCCGAACTGCCGTTGCCGTCACTTCACCGACGGGCAGCGCAAACTGGCAGTGGATATGCTGACCACGCACATCGAAGCCTCCCGCCGCCTCGGGACCCCGGTCAGCCTGAAGACTGCTGCCACCGACACGATCTTTATGGCCTCCCTCAACGAAACTGCGTACGAACCGCTTCCGACGCGCACTCCGACAATGTCATCGAGTCTTGCCGATTCTCACCGCGGATACTGGGCGGAAGAATTGTAATCAGGGCGGACCGCCCGTGGTCAGGCTCTGTGAAGTGGTCGAAGGTTGGATACTTTCTGCAGGCGGCTTCTGCTCCCGACCCTGCGGTTGCTGACCTCTGACCTCCGGCCCCTGTGACGCCTGGCCAAATGGCTTTGGGCAATCCACCGCTGCTGCCCGGCCCGGATCGCGACACGCTCGCTGCGGTACCCGGCCCGGTGCGGATTGATCTCGAAATGGACGGGGTCTTTCATGCCGTAGCGCCAGTTGAAGCCGTGCCTGCGCATAATCTGCACGACCTGTCGGCCGTGGCGCGTCAGTCGCCGATGACGACGACTTCCGGTTGCCACGCCACCCAGATCAACGGCCAGACCGGCTTCATGCATTGAAGCGCCCGGTCGTGCGGCCGCGTAAATGCCACGCCGTTGCCGACAGCGTCGCTTGTGGGAGCAGTGGTAGATGCGGCTCTGTTCGGCGCGCGAGCGGAACGAAGTGGTCAGTCTCGGGCGGATGCCGCGCCGCTTCATTTCATGCATCGCGGCATCCAAGTCCCTGCGCGCGACGGGATGCAGCGCCGTCAGATGATTCCGACTGGCCATGCGACAGCATTTCGCTCGCGCCGCCTTGCCGGAAGCGTTGATTGAAAGGGAGGCAAGAGCCGCCAGCAGGAACAGCCATTGCCGGATCGAAGGGCGAGAGACCGGGATAAGCGGTGCAGGGGAGTACATCATTTCTGAACTTCTCAAACAAATTCCCGAACCTGGAGGAAACAGTCAGCAGTCAGTCGGGAATCGTTGCCGACCACTGGCTGCGAATTACCGGAAAACTTACTTCTTATTTGCCATGCGCCTCGGTGAGTATTTCATCAGCGTGCGCGGATAGATGTTGATGGCCGCCGGAGTCCGAGCCTTACCGTCAAGGATGATGTCACGCGCCGAAAGCTCCCGGCCGTAAATGTCCTTGTTGGCGTCCTTGTCTTCGGTGATCACCGAGCCCTTGAGTTCGAGCCCGGCGAAGAGGCCGCGGCTGCGTGAGTAGGAGAGGATTTCTGCTTTCATCAGGACATCGGTCGAGGCCGCCGCGTTGCGCCCGACCGGGCCGGCCGAAGCGCTGGCTCCGGCGCCGAGTTCAACCTTGCCTTTGAGCAGACTCTCCAAGCCTTCCTTGTTCATAATCAGCAGCAGCAAGTCAACCGCCTGAGCGCCGATCTGCAGGCCAAAGCTGCCGCCGCCGATCGTGAAGTAAGACGGCGACCCCCACGCGCCGTTCGCGCGCCGGCAGCTGATCAGGCCCTTGCCATACTGCCCGCCGACGACGAAGCCGCCTTTCTTGACCGATGGGAAAACGGCGATGCACTCGCAGCGGTCAATCAGTTCCTGCGGCACCGCCTGAGCGTCAGGCGCCTTCATCATCTCGCTGAAAGCATCTGATGCCTTCTGCGCCCGCTCCCTCTCTTCCTTCTCTCCAGCCCCTGCCGTCCGGGCGCCGAGCGCGAGCCCCACAGCCAGGGCGAGGCTGGTGACGATGAGTCGTTTCATCGAGTTCTCCTTCTTCCTCAGTTAGTCAGGTTGATAGTGAAAGCCGCAGGGCACTGATTGCATGAAAGGGGGTGCTGCTCGACGAACGTACCTGCCAGCTCATTCGTGCGATGTCATGGCCAGTTCTAACCTGAAAGCAGCGGATTTTCAAGCCGGTGTGAAGAGCAGGGCGAAATCGCCCGGGCGGGGGCGGGTGATCAAATCACTCCGCATTTCGCATCCGGCATTGTAAGATGACGGCATGGATCGCTTCGACTCCTTCACGCTGGCGCCACTTTCGGCGGGCGACATCATTGACCGCGCCGTGCGGATTTACCGCCGGCAGTTTCTGGCGCTCCTGCAGATCGTGGTGTGGCCGAGCCTGATCGCTTACAGCGGAGTCATTGCCTACACCTTCGGGGTGCAGAATCTCTCGCTCACCCGCGGTGATGCGCGGATCGCCCTGAGCGTCGGGCTGATTGCCGGCGGGTTCCTGGTCATGGTGACAGGCAAAGTGGCTTTTTATGTCGTCCTCGGCGGCACGTCGCGGTCGCTCGTGAATTACTTTCTGGACGGGACGCCCCTGCGCCCGCGCGAAGTCTACCGAGCCGTGCGCGAAAGGTTCTGGTCGCTGGTCGGCGCCACCCTGATGGTCGCGCTGATTATGGTCGCGGCCATCTTCTTTCTGTACATGGTTCTGGCGATAGCTGTGGTGGTTTACATGCTCGGCGCGGCGTGGCTCGTGAGCGGCCTGCCGTTCTGGTTGCAGGTGGTCGTTCACTCCGTCTTCGGCCTGGTGGTCGCGGGCGGGCTGCTCCTGCTGGGGCTGCTGATTTTCAAGCGGATCGTTTTCATCCCGCAGGCGCTGATGGTCGAAGGGAAGGGCGTGTTCAGCGCCATCAGCCGCAGCTTCGCGCTCGCCGGTCGCGACGTGCGGCAGATCGGTGCGATCGTGCTGTTCGATTCGTGGCTGACGTTTTCACTGCTGTTTCTGCTGGCGGCCCCGCTGGGCTGGTATGCGTGGGTCAGGGGCGTCAGCCTGTTCGGGGCAGACAAGCCGATCTGGTATGAGATCGCCTATCAGACGCTCAGTCAGGTCAGTGAAATTCTGCTCGCGCCGATTGCGATGCTGGGCTTCACGTTGCTGTACATTGACAGCCGCGTCCGGCGGGAAGGCTTCGACATAGAGTTGCTGGCCAGTCGCCAGCTTGCTCCCGCCCCCCCGATCCCGCAGACTGTCCAGTTGCCGGTCGTCAGGCCAGAGCCCCCCGGCAAGCCTGCTCATTCAATTCTCGGTCTGGACGATTACCGGCCCCGTTCGCCCGACCCGCCGGGAATCATCCCCCCTGCCGCCGTGACTCCACCGTTGATTGAGACGGGCGCGGGAACGAGCATCGGCGCGGGCGCCGGAACACGCGCCTGTCAGGAGTGCGGGAATACCAGCTTCGTTAGTGACTATGACCGGTTCTGCCAGATTTGCGGGACGCCGTTCGGTGAAAAGAACGGGAACGAAGCGGGTGAAGCCGGCGTCTCTGGTGCAGCCAGGGAAGTGGCCGAAGAAACCGAATCTCCCAACCTTGTATGAAGCACGTGCTGATGAATCACCGGGGTCACCGCGCTGATTTACTCGCGGCCGTCGCGCTGTCCGTCTGTGCGCTTCTGCTCGTGTCCCCCGCAATTCGCGCGGCGACGCCCTTCAGTGAGTACCTGAGTCGCGTCGGCCAGGCGGCGCGGATGACCGAAGAGTTGCAGGGCAGGCTCGACGGCGGATCACTCTCCGATTACCAGGCACGGGAAGAGACCAGACAGGCGCTCAAAACCGTCCGCCAGATGCTGCCCGCGACCGAAGACATCGAGTTCAATCGCGCCGTCATCCACGTTGACAACTCCTGGCTGCATCAGGCTGGTGACAGGGCGAATCAGCAGGGCAGATCGGGGGAGGAAGTGAAAATCGTCGCCGCCCGCCTGGGCGCGCTCGAACGCCGGTTGAAGGCCGCGGCGAATCCGACAAGGGAATCATCGGCGGAGCGCGACCGGCTGGAACGCATCCTCGCCCAGTCGGAATACAAAGACGAGTTGCAAAAGGAATCGGCCATCGAACGGTGGTTCAGAAAGGTCACTGAGAAGATCATTGAATTCCTGAGCCGGTTATTTTCCTCGGGCGGCGGGAAAAAACCGGCGCAGCCGAGCGCCGGCACGCTCAATCTTTTCCGCGTCCTGCTGCTCGCCGCGATTGTCGCGGCGGTCGTCTTCGGCTCATTCAGGCTGCTGCGGCAACTACGCCAGCGGGTGCAGGAAGACGCGCCCGCTGAGAAGCGCGAAATCCTCGGCGAGGTGATCGAGGAAGGGACGACCAGCGAGGATCTCTTCCGCAACGCCGCCGAACTGGCGCGGCACGGTAATTACCGGATGGCGATCCGCCGCGCTTACGTCGCGCTCCTCTATGAACTGGAACTGCGCGGCAAGCTGCAGCTTCACCGCTCGAAAACCAACCGCGATTACCTGCGCGAGCTGAGTTCGGAAAAATACATTTATTCGCCGGTCGAAGCCATGACCCGCAGCTTCGAGCGCGCCTGGTACGGTCAGGCTGAAACCGGGATGGAAGATTATTCAGGCTTTGTCGAAAAATACCGCGAAGTAGTCAGCGTCAGGTAAAGGATGAAGTATGAATGATGAACGATGAAGTGAGATTTTAAGGCGGTTCATTTCGTTCTTTACTTCATCGTTCATCATTCATACTTCATCCCTCCATTTATGCGTCGTTACCTTGGAATCATGATTACGGCTGTGATCGTCCTGCTCGTCCTGCTCGGGCTGAACGCGGTCAGTCTGCTCAGACTGGATCGCCCGCCGGAGAGTGAGGAGGCCCCGAACCGGTCGAGTTACAACACGGGGGCGACCGGGACGCGGGCGTTTTATCAACTGCTCGAAGAGTCCGGCTACCAGGTGGCGCGCTGGCGGAACGATTACGGCGAGCTGCACACCGACGCCAGAGACGCGGCGCTCGTGATGATCGGCCCCCCCGCCGCGGCCGGCGGGTTTGTCTCGGGCAAGGAAGCCGGACAGTTGAAATCATGGGTGCGCAGTGGCGGCCGTCTCCTGATCAT
The DNA here is from genome assembly GCA_035652435.1 of Blastocatellia bacterium. GTDB lineage: Bacteria > Acidobacteriota > Blastocatellia > RBC074 > RBC074 > DASRDU01. The sequence goes on along the minus strand of DASRDU010000175.1, from coordinate 105,346 downwards.
CAGCCGCCGGCCGCAGATTGAATTCAGTGACTGGACGATTGCCGCGCAGGTTGACCCGACAGCCGTGACAGAGGTTGCGGCCGACCCGGCGCTCGATCGGGTGATTGATAAAAACAGCGACGCACTGATTGCGCAGCCGACTGAACTGACGCGCAACGTCCGCGGCTTGGCAGTCTCGCGACTCGCCGCCCGGTTGAAATTCAATCTTAAAGTAGTGGCCCTGCCCACGCCGTCTCCGGTCTCTTCTCCTGCCGGACCGGCCCCGACACGTGACAGCAGACGTGAAGCTGAAAAGGCGGAGGGCGATACGCATCCCGCAGACAAAGATCAGTCGGCAGGTGCGAGTGAAGACAAGGATGAAAACAGCGGCGACGACAAGGAAGAAGAAAGTGAGGAGCCGGCTTCGCCTGACCGGGAATCGTCCGACAAGCCTGACCTGAGCGCTCCCGTTGTTCACCTCGGCGACAGCAGCGGCGCCGTGCTGGCCGATTTCGATTACGGCAAAGGCCGCGTGATTTTCCTCTCCGACCCGTTCGTCGTCGCCAACAACGGCATCGGGCAGGGCGCGAACCTGACGCTGGCGCTCAACCTGGTGAACGCGCTGGGCGGGCATGATCGGAAGATCTTCTTCGACGAGGCACTGCACGGTTACGAGGACGTGAGCAATCCGCTGCTGACCTATTTCCGCGGCACCCCGGTGCTGTGGGTTTTCGGCCAGGGAGTGCTGATCGCCCTGCTGATCGCGTACAGCTTCGGTCGGCGGTTCGCGCGCCCGCTGCCGCTGCCGCAGGTTGATCGTCACTCGCCACTGGAATTCGTCGGCTCGATGGCGAACCTGCAGCAGGTCGCGCACGCGCGCGATCTGGCGCTCGAAAACATCTACCCGCGTTTCAAGGCGCGCCTGTGCCGCACGCTCGGCCTGTCAGTCAAAGCGGGACCTGAAGAGGTCGCCGCGAGCCTCCATCGCCGCCGCCTGAAAGTTTCACCCGGTGAAGTGAGGCGAACGATGATTGAAAGTGAGCGGGCGCTCGCCGGGGGCGAGATTGACGACCACAAATTGACGTCACTTGTCGCCACGATGCGCCGCATCACCACGCAACTGAAGTGAAGACATACCAGCATCAACCATTCGCTCAGGCCATAAAGCCTAGGTTCGGTCTGGCGAATCGGTTGAGGTTGGGCAGCACCAGATTCAGGTCGCTGCCCGTGACCCCGAACCATTGCGCGAGCGTCGCCGAATATTCATCCACCGAAAGCTTCGGAATCCAGCGCCCGTCGCTGCTGTCGTCGGGCCCGCCGATGCGCTGGATCGGAACCTGGCCGTAAATGTCGCCGCCCCTGACCGCGCCGCCCAGCACGAACTGGTGGTTGCCCCAGCCGTGATCCGAGCCCTTGCCGTTGCTCTTGTACGTCCTGCCGAAATCTGAACTCGTGAAAGTCGTCACCTGACCGGCCACGCCCAGCTCGACTGTCGTCTGGTAGAAAGCATTCATTGCCTGGCTGAGCTGGGTCAGGAGTTTCACCTGTGTGTCAAGCTGCCCGCCGTGCGTGTCGAAACCGTCAGCCGAGCAGAAAAATATCTGCCGCCGCAACCCCAGCTCGTTGCGCACCGAAATCAGCTTCGCCACCATCTTCAACTGCTTTGCCAGATCGTTATCTGCCGGGAAGACGGTTTTGATCGCGGGCGCTTTATCCAGAGCGCCGCTCAATCGTCGTTCATTATCAATCGCCCGTTTGAAGATTTCGCTGTAGCTCTTCTCGAAGAGATTGGTGTAGCCCGCGTCGAGCATCGCTTTGGTGACGTTCGTCCCCGCGTTGCCCCAGGCTTCGTTGTAATACCACAGTTTGATCGTGCCCTCGCTCGAAACCATGTAGGGAAAAACCTGGCTGCCGACCTGAAAGATGTTGCTGCCGGTCAGAGAAATTGACATCGAAACCTGCCCGTTGGGGTTGAGCAGATTGATCGCGTCCGCGAGCCGCCCGCCCCAGCCGGTTCGGGGAACTTCACCGGGCAGCCCGGTCTGCCAGTGCGTCTGCTGGTCGTTGTGGGAAAAGAGCTGCGGCGGCAGCGGCACCGACCCGTCGAGAAACTGCTGGCGCGTGACGGGCACGACGAGCGGGCCGACATTCGCCACAATCGCCAGCTTCTTTTGCATGAAGAGCGATTGCAATTCCGGCACGTTCGGGTGCAGGGCGAAATCGCGACCGTCGCGCGTGGCGGGCGTGATCGGCAGCAACCCGGAACGCGGAAGCGCGAGAACGCCGCGCGCCGTCGCGTAAGCGTTATAATCGCTCTGGCTGTAAGGGACGAGCGTGTTATCGCCGTCGTTGCCGCCGAACAGAAAGACACACACCAGCGCCTTGTAATCGGCGCTTTGCGGGGTGGCGGCGGCAACCAGGCCGAGATCGCCGATCAGGTTTGAGGCGGCGGTTGTGCCCAGCGCCGCACAGAACGAGTTCTTCAGAAATCCTCTGCGTGATTGCGACATTACGTTTTTCTCCGTTGACGTCCGTACAGGATTCACCGAATGAGTCTTCCATCTTGTGAACCCTGTCAATCCTGTCAGCTCTGCTTCTTCACTTCTGAATCACATACTCCGGCGACGTGATGACCAGATGGACTGCTTCCTTCACTCGCTCCTGCGGGTTGCTGGAAGGGATCTTTGAGATTTCATTGATGAGTGTGGTCCTGAACGCGCTCGACATCCCGCCAGACATCATCATCAGGTTGAGCTGATCAACCAGCTGCGCCGGGTTTAAGGCGAGCGGCAGCACTGCCGAATAATCCGGGAGCAACGGCTTTGTCTGGTCCCACGTGAAGCCATTGAAGACCACGTCGCGCAGGAAATCCGAAATGCCGATGACCGAAGTCTCATTGGTGATCTGGAATTCGGGCGAGCGCAGGCCGGCTGAAGCAATCTGGCCGGGGTGGCTGTAATTCGGCTCGAAGAAATTGAAGACCGACGGCGCGCGCAGCGGGTTCTGTCCGAGCGCATATTCCGGGCTGTCCATCCAGTAGAGCGGGATCACCCCGCAGGCGCACGAATAATTGAATGCCCGCAGCAGGTGCGCCATCCGCACAATCGGTTCACGCATCTTGCCGTAGCCTTGGTTGCCGATCACGTCAATGCTGCGCGCCTCGTAATCGGTCAGGACGGCTTTGATGACGGCCTTCATATCGCCGCGCACGCCGCCGCCGTTGTTGTTGAATTTCTGCGCGACACGATAAACATAACCCGGACTCGGGTTGCTCGTCACCAGCCGCTGGATCAGTTGTCGTGCAATGAAAGGCCCGACGTTCGGGTGATTGAAAATGTTGTCGAGCGCATCCTTCAGATCTTTCTGCGCCGTCTGCCCGGCGGGCAGCGTGACGCCGTTCAGGAGTTTCTTCGTTGAAGTCGAATGATGATCCGGCCAGAGCTGCATTGGCACCACCCAGAAGGCGTGCCCGTTTTTCCAGACGCTCGGCCACTTCCAGTTGTTTTCGGTCACCGGGAACCAGCCGTAACTCCACCCGGTAAAAACGTGCGCGAAACCCTCGACCACGGTCTGATCGTAAGTCGGGATCGGTAACCCATTCGCATCCAGCATCAGACTGCCGTCGGGGTGCAGCTTGTAGAGCCCGATGGTGAAGAGTTGCAGGATTTCACGCGCGTAATTTTCATTCGGGTTTCTGCCGGTCGCCGGGTCTTCCTTGTCATTCTGCAGGTGATCAAGGTAGCGGCCCATCGCCGGATGCAGCGTGACATCTTCAAGCAGTTGCCGGAAATTTCCGAAGGCATCTTTGTTGAGCGTGTCCACATAACTCGCAATTGCGTACTGGTCGCTGTCGAGGTTGGAGTTGAAGGAGACGACCAGAATTTCGATCAGCGCGAAGCTGACGCGCTGGCGCAACTGATCCTGTCCCGTGACCGACTGCTTCCAGAAAGACTCCATCATCTGCGTCTGATAGAAATTGTCGCCCGCCGCGGCTTCAACGGCTTCGAGGTAAGGGACGTGCGCAGTCACCGGCAGCGCGAATTGTTCATTCATCCACGCGTCGAAGCCCTTGCTTTGCAGGGCCGTGATCTCCGACATCTTCGGGCCGAAAGTGGCCTGTGCGAGAAAGCGCGCCGCGTCCCTCGCCGTCGGCGGCCCGCCCGGCAACGCGGGAGGGTCGGGCGGCGGGGTGAAAGCCTGAGTGCCGTTGATGATTCCGTAATGCCCGCGGATTTCGCCCGCCGGGTATCTTGAAGTGTGGATGTTGATGTAAAGCCGGCCCGATTTGAGCGCCTGTACGATCTGCGCCGCGGTCGTCGCCCCGACGTTCGTGAAGTTCCAGAGGTAAGAGCCGTCGGCCTGTTTCGGCGCGTCGTCGAGGTCGAACAGCACCGGGCCGGTCGCCCCCGGATCAGCCGGGCCGTGAATGTGCGCGCTCGTTTCAGGCGTCGTCAGGTTGGCGTAGCTGGATTTGATGACCGCCGATTTTTCGTCGGGAGCGAGCAGCAGCGTCGAGTAACCCGACGCCGGAGACACCGCGCCGCCTTCGGGCCGCAGCGTCGCCAGATAAGTCGTCGCAGTCGCCGCCGCCTTCACGGAGATGCGCACCGGGTTGGTCGCCTGCCCGTCAACAGTCAGCATGACATCCACCTCGCCGTTGCCCGCATTGCCCGGGATGCGCACGTTGATCTGATCGAGTCCGTCGAAAATGCCCTGCACCCCGGCGTACATCACTTCGGCGCTCACCCCACCAATCGTGGCCTTGACGTTGCTGAGGCCGCTGTTTTTGCGAACCCCGGTGCCGTAGAGAATCAGAAAGAGCTGGTCTGTGGCTGAGCTGAGGTCAATCGGCACGGCGACGAATTTATTCTGCTGCGAATCGTAGCGCCCGACCGTGTCCCAGACCTGGGAGTTGTCGGGCTTCTGCCTCAGCACATTCCCTGCCGCGAGCCCACCGCCGCTCGCGTCCGCGGAAAAGACGCTCGGAGCCACTGCCGCAATCTGAATCGTTCCTGTGGCGACCGTGCTGCCGTCTTTGACGACAGTCACTGTTGCCGCGCCGTTTGCAGTGCCGGCGGGAATCTGGAAGTTGATCTGAGTCGGAGAGACAAAAAATAGTGAGGCGAGTCTTTCGGCCCCCGCGCTGTCACGCACTTTGACGCTCGTGCCGCCGAGCGAGGTCGGTAGCGGCATCGCCGTCGCAAATGAGGTGGCCGTAGCAAGACCGCTGCCGAAGCCCGCCACAATCTCTTCTGCCGCGAGCGTTGAGCCGTTGTAGTTGGCGGCTGAAACGATGGCGACCTTGTTCTGCGCCTGAGCCGCGCCACTCGCGAAAAGCGTGGTGACGATTGCCAGTGCTGAAACAACAGCCCGGATTGTCAGGCGTTTCAACTCGACGCGATAAAAGCGGGCCGCGGTCAAACTGACTAGTCTCGTGATGCTCATCTGATCATCTTCACCTTTGGAAAGAGGAATTTGAGCCGCCACTGCCAGCCTGGGGGCCGAAACCCGGCTGGCTGGAGCTTTGCCGGGACAAGGCACAACGGCGGACGCCGACACTGCTTCCCACGATCCCGGAGCTGCTTCAATGAGACTGGGCAGAAGTGAGGTGTTTTGGGCAATTGTCTGAGGTTACCAGTTGCTGGTGACGGCGCGGATTATAAACAACCGGGGTGGGCAGGGCAACAAATAATTCAGGCGGCAGTGTCAGCGGTGGCTCTGCAATCAACCGTGGTCCAAGTCGGAATAGAACACGGATCAAACGGATGCGACTAATAAGAGCAGATTGATCTGTGCCCATCAGTCGCATCCGTTTGATCCGTGTTCTATTTCAACTACCCCAGGCAATCACAGTCAGGCGCGGGGCTGCCCTCGACACTACTTCGCGCCTTCAAACACCACTTCACCGTTGATGACCGTCATCGCACACTTCGTCTTCAGAATCTCCGCTTCGGGTATCTTCATAATGTCCGCCGACAGCACGGTCAGGTCGGCGAGCTTGCCGACTTCGATTGAGCCTCTCGCCTTCTCTTCAAACGCCGCAAACGCGGCCCAGATCGTGAACATCTTGAGCGCCTGTTCGCGCGTCACCTTCTGTTCGGGGTGCCAGCCTTCGCCGGAAAAGCCTTTCTGATCCTTGCGGGCGACGGCGGCGTAAAATTCGATCATCGGTTCGCCGCGCTCCACGGGAGCGTCGGAGCCGCCGGCGATAATGCTCCCCTGTTTGATGAAGCTCTGCCACGCGTACGCGCCTTCGAGCCGCTTGAGGCCCAGCCGGCTCGGCGCAAAGTGCAGATCGCCGATGGCGTGCGAGGGCTGCATCGAGGGGATGATATTCAGTTTCGCGAAGCGCGGGATGTCGTCGGGGTGGACGATCTGGGCGTGTTCGACGCGCCAGCGCGGGTCGCTGCGATCCGAGCGTTCGAGCGGCGGCACTTCATTGAAAGCCCTTTCATAGAGATCGAGGATCACGCGGTTGGCGCGGTCGCCGATGGCGTGCGTCTCGATCTGAATGCCCTTGCGCAGGGCCTCCTTGAACATCGGCAGCAGGTCTTCTTCCTTGTATTTGAGAAAGCCGGCGGTGTCGTAATCGGAGTACGGTTCGAGCAGCGCCGCGCCTTTCGAGCCGAGCGCGCCGTCGAAGTGGACTTTGATCGTGCGGACGGTGAGGCGGCTGTCAAACAGGCCGACAATTGCCCCTTCCTTCAGCAGCCGCATTGAAGCGGGGCCGGGGCCGGAGACGGCGTTGTACACGCGCAGCTTGATTTTGCCGTCGACGAAAAGTTTCTTGAGCAGTTCGACGTCGTTCCATGAGCTGCCCGCATTCTGAACCTGCGTCCAGCCGAGTTCGACGCTGCGCTTTGAGCCGATGATGAACGCCTGCTCCTGATTGCCTTCGCCGGCGGGCGGGATGTGTCTGGTGACTATCCCCTGTGCGTTATCGAGCAGCATCCCGTTCGCCTCGCCGGTCTGCTTGTCTTTCATAATCTCGCCGCCGAAGGGGTTTTCGGTGTCACGGGTGATGCCCGCGATTTTGATCGCCGCGCTGTTCACGACTGCGCCGTGGCCGTCGGCGCGGACGAGGTAGACCGGGTTATTCGGCGAGATGCGGTCGAGGTCGGCGCGGGTGGGAAAGGCCTGCGGCTTCCAGAAGGTCTCGATCCAGCCGCGGCCGGTGACCCATTCGCCGGGTTTGGCTTTGTCAACGCGGGCTTTGACCTTGGCGAGGAAGTCTTCGAGGCCGGTCGTGCCTTCGAGGTTGAGGGTCATTTCGCGCAAGCCGACTCCTGACAGGTGGTAATGCGCGTCAGTCAGTCCGGGCAGGACGGTTCGGCCTTTCAGGTCAATCACGCGCACGCCTTTGGCTTCGTACTTTTTCACGTCGGCGTTCGAGCCGACGAAAACAATCTTCCCATACTTGATGGCGATGGCTTCGGCGTGCGGTTGTTTTTCATCAACCGTATAGATGTTGCCGTTCTTAAGAACTGTTTCAGCGAGAGGCTCGGGCTTCTGGCTGAAAGCGCTCTGGTTGATGAGTGGCGCGCAGGAAAGGGCGGCGACGAGAAGAATCAGGGCGGCGATTCGCATAAGTGTCTCCTGTTGAAAGTGAAAGTGGCTTACCCCGGTTGCAGTGATGGTGGGGATTGTAGCGCTTGTCGCCCGATGGCTAAAGGTTGAAAATCACGCCGGAAAATTTCTCACGGAAAAAATGGAAGAAAAGGCCTGCCGCCTCCGTCTAATGGGTGTGAGCGAAGTTTGACGGAGGGAGTTGAAGTGGTAACCGCGCAGTATGGTGCATTTATGGAGTGGGGCGCCAGAATGAGTGAATCAACGGGCGAGAGGCGCTTGATTGAAGCCTGCCAGCAGGGTGACCGCGAAGCCTTCCGGCAGTTATTTGAGGCTCACAAGGATCGCGTCTGGTCGGTGGCGCTGCATTTCACCGGCGACGAGACGGCGGCGCGCGACATCACGCAGCAGGTCTTCCTGAAGCTCTTCACGAGCCTCGCGCAGTTCCGCCACGAGGCGAACTTTGCGACGTGGCTTTACCGGCTGGTGGTGAATATGTGCCTCGACGAACGGCGCGGGCGGCGGCGCTTTATTCCGCTCGACTTTTTCCGCTCGGGCGACGGCAGCGACGAGGACGATGGCGAGATGAATATTCCGGACTGGAAACACGAGCAGCTTTCTCAGGAAGAGCTGTTCACGCGTCTCGAAATTTCGGGCGCGGTCAAAGCCGCCGTCGCGCAGTTGAAGCCGAAGCTGAGAATGGCGATTCTGCTGAAATATTTCGAGGAGCTTTCATACGAAGAGATGGCGCAGGTGCTGGGTTGTTCGAGGGGGACGGTCGCGTCGCGGCTCAACCGCGGGCACAAGGAACTGGCCCGCAGACTGGGACACCTGCGCAATGCCCTGAATGCAGGAGGGTGTGAGTAAATAACGATGTTCTGGAATCACGTAACAAACAGGCTTTCTGCGTACTGTCACGATGAGCTGTCGCAGGAAGAGACGCGCCGGGTGGCGGAGCATCTGCTCCACTGCCCGCGCTGCCGGAAGGAATACGAAGAGATCAAACTCGGCGTGCAGCTGGCCTCGCAGCTCACGCGCGAACAGGCACCGGCCTCGTTGTGGGCGGAGCTGGAGATCATGCTTGATCAGGCGGAGGCGACCGGGGCTGCGGCACCTTCTCGCCGCAGAGGCGCAGAGGAACCGGAGGCGGCGCGGAGAAAGAGATTCTTCATCCTGCCGCCTTTCCAAATGGCCCTCGCGGGCGCGGCGATGATGCTGGTCATCGGACTGGGGGTAGCCTGGTATTACTCGCGGCTCTCGCGGCCTTCGTGGGAAGTGACGCAGACCGAAGGGAAGGTACGGGTGGGCTGGTGGCCCATTACCGCCGGCGGGCGGCTGGGGCTGGGCGAATGGCTGGTGACGGATAACTCATCGCGCGCGAAGATCAGCGTGGGTGAGATCGGCCAGGTCGAGGTGGAGCCGAATTCGCAGGTGAAGCTCGTGCAGGCGCGCGAGGATGACCACCGCCTGTCGCTCAAGCGCGGCAAAATGCATGCCTTCATCTGGGCGCCGCCGCGAAAGTTTTACGTTGACACGCCATCGGCAGTCGCGGTTGATCTGGGCTGCGCTTACACGCTGGAAGTGAATGATGACGGGCAGGGGTTGCTCGCCGTGACTACCGGCTGGGTGGCTTTCGAGTGGGAAGGGCGTGAATCGTTCGTGCCTGCCGGGGGGATGTGCGTGACCCGGCCCGGCTTCGGCCCGGGCACGCCTTACTTCGGCGACGCTTCGGATGAACTCAAAGCCGCGCTGGCGAAATTTGACGTGACGAAATCTGACACGGATGCGCGTGCGGCGGCGCTCGATGTGGTGCTGACACAGGCGCGCGAGCGTGACGGGCTGACGCTCTGGCATCTGCTCACGCGGATCAGTGCCGCCGAGCGCCGTCTGGTTTACGACAGGCTGGCCGCGCTGATCGCTCCGCCCCCCGAAGTGACTCGTGAAGGCGTGCTGCGCGGTGACAGGCAGATGCTCGACCTCTGGTGGGAGAGGCTCAATCTCGGTAACGCCGCCGCATGGCGGATGTGGAAAGGCCCCATGCCGAAATAATCGGGCATCAGCTTCAATACTTTCTCGGGCGTCATTTTATTCACAGGCTGATCGTCAGCTCTGAATCCGGAGTGAGTGAATGCTCCGGCAGGGAGGAGTGCTACCTGTGGTTATTTCAAACGATCGCGCAGGCCCCGCCGGGGCCTGCGGGGGCAGTCAACAAAGGAGAAAATCATCATGGCTAACCAGATTCTGCGAGCAGTTTTGCTCAGCATCACACTCCTCGTTTCATTGATCTGTAGTAACCAGACGGCACAGGCCGGGCCGCCGCTGATCTGCCATCCGTATGAGATCGGCAACGCGAAATCATTACCTTGGGCCGGGACTGAGTGGCGGTCAGTCAAAGCCGATTACGACCTCAACCGGCTGGTGAATGACACGCTCGCCCTGCTCACTCCCGACACGCCTGTGATCGTGCGGATGGAGACGCTGCGACGCGCCACAATCTATGCGGTGTGGGCGAGGGTTGACCAGAAGGTCGGATACCGGGTGAACGACCTGACGGTGGCCAGAGAACTGCTGGCGCGGTTGCAGGCCCGCGCGCAGGAGGCCAGAGGCAAAGGGAGGGCCGAGGCGCTCGCGCTGCTGGATGTGGGCTACCTGGCGGAAGCTTACAAACAATCGGCGTCTCATTCCGACAAGACGAATCCCGGCGGGGACATTGACGGCTACGCCCTGATTTCGAAGGCTCTGAGTCTCGTCCGAAATGATCCGGAAATGGAATTTGCCGCCGCCATGGTCTCAATCTACCCGAAGCGGGACGAACACACCCAGCACCTGCGGAAGGCGGTTGCCGGCGCGCCGGACGGTTCGTTGCTCGCCAGGAACATCGTCTCCCATCTCGGTCAGCGCGGGCAGAGCATTGCTGATCTGCGCGCCGACCTGAAGATGGCGAAGAACTGAGGCCGAAGGTTGGAGTTCAGTCTTCGGCCCGCCCGGTTTTGAGAGTGGCAGCCTGAAGACTGAACTCCGACATTCATCTTCTGAAAAGAAAGAAGGAGGAAACATCATGAAAAATCAGCGATTCGCCATTGCCCTCACCCTGCTCAACCTCGCGCTGCTCGTCTTCCTTGTGGTGCAGAATCGGAAAGCGGAAGCACAGAGTGTCGCGCCGGTGCTGCGTGGCCGCGAACTTGAACTCGTTGACGATCGCGGGAGGGTGCGCGCCGACCTCAAGGTCTACCCGGCAGATCCGAAGATCAAAATGCCCGATGGGACGACCGGGTACCCGGAGACGGTGATGTTGCGGCTTTACAGTTCTCAGGGCCGCCCCAACGTCAAAATCGCGACGACCGAGGACGGATCGGCAATGGTTCTGGGCGGCGAGTCAAACCCGACCTATGTGCAGATCCTGTCGCGAGGCGGGGACCCGTTCGTGAAGATCGTCAAAAAAGACGGCCGCGAGCAGGTGATCAAGCCATAGCATCAGACGAGGCTTGATAAAGCCTGCACCGGCGAATTCACTCATTGCTCCCCCGGGCAGGATGACGGCCTGCGACTGAAAGGGGTGCCAAATATGAAACTGTTTCTTGTCTGGGTCTTGCTCACATTACTGGTCAACTGCCAGTCGGCGGCGCAGAGTCAGAAGAAAATTGTCGGCGGCGGGTGTGATGGCTGCGAGGCGATTTATGAAGGGATGCCCGCACAACTCGGCTGGGAGACGACGATCACGGACAAGGCCGAACCGGGAGAGCCGCTCGAAATTAGCGGGACCGTTTACCGGGCGGACGGCAGGACACCGGCGGCGGACGTGATTTTATACGTCTATCACACCAGCGCGAAGGGCTATTACGAACCGGCGCCGGGCGCGACGGGCCAATCCGCAAGACACGGGCGATTGCGCGGCTGGATGAAGACCGACGGGCAGGGCCGGTATAAATTCAGAACCATCAAACCGGCGCCGTACCCCGGCAGGAGCATCCCCGCGCACATTCATCCGATCATCAAGGAGGCTGATAAAAACGAATATTACATTGATGAATTCCTGTTCGATGATGATCCGCTGCTCGTGAAGGCAGAGCGCGCGAAGCAGGAGAATCGTGGCGGGTCAGGCATTATCAAACTCGCTCGGGATCAGCGCGGGGTTCTGATCGGGCACCGGGATATCGTCCTTGGGATGAACATCCCGAACTATAAATGAACAGTCATTTGCTGGTGCTTTTTCGCGTAATTATACGCCGTCCATGCTGAGATGACGTGGCACACCCAGCCGAGCAGGCCGCCTGTGCCGATCCACATGCCGGGCGTGACGATCAGCCAGAAAACTCCGCGCAGGATTTTGCCGTTGTAAATCTGGCCGACGCCCGGAATGAAAAAGCTGAGAACTGCCGCAACGCCCGGATCTTTCATAGGTTTTCTCTCCCCTCCGCGTGCATGATACGAAAAGCCGGCGGGGAAATGTTCCGGGATGCTTTGTGACCGCGTTCAGACGAAACCTGTTTCAGCTCGCTTCTCAACCGGAGGAGGAGTAAATTCTGACTCAAACAACGAGGGGGATTCAATTCATCCCCCAATGACCGGAGGAAAGCCATGTTCATACACATCAACCAACGCATCGCCGTCGCTCTCCTGATCGTTCTGACTCTGTTTGCCGTACTCGGAACAAAATTGACCGGGCGGCACGCCGCGCAGAGTGAAACGTCACAAAAAAACAACCTCACAGTCCACGAATGGGGGACGTTCACTTCGGTGGCACGTGGTGACGGAGGGCCGCAGTACTGGAACCCGCTCAGCGGGCCGAGCGAACTGCCGGACTTCGTCTACCGCGGCAAAGTCGTGGCGAGTAATCAGCAATGCGTCAAGTGCAATCTGGCGCTGGTGCGTATGGAGACGCCGGTACTGTACTTTTACACTGACCGCGAAACCAGCGTTTCAGTGAAAGTTGATTTCCCGAAGGGCACCATCAGCGAGTGGTATCCGCAGGCGAGGGATACTGATTCCGGCATTGACTGGGGCCGGCTCAATATTCTCCCCGGCGCGCAGGTCAGCTTCCCCGTGGCGCAGCGCGAGAGTCATTATTACCCGGCGCGCGAAACCGACGCCGCCCCGGTGCGCACGAGTAATAAAGGAAAGACCGAGTACGAGAAATTTCTCTTCTACCGTGGCATCGGAAATTTCGATCCGCCGCTGCGGGCCGGTCTGGCCGGCGATAAAGTGACGGTGAAGAATCCAGGCACAGAAGAAATCGCACAGGTCATTGTTTTTGAAAACCGCGGAGGGAAAGCCGGCTGGCGCATCGGTGGCCAGCTCAAGGGCGAAGCGACGTTTGATCGCCCCGTGCCCGATCAGCCGATTGAATCGCTGCACCGCGAGCTGGAAAGGATTCTGGTCGCGCAGGGGCTTTACGAAAAGGAAGCCGCCGCGATGGTGAAGACGTGGCGCGATTCGTGGTTTGAGGACGGCCTGCGGGTCTTTTACATCGTGCCGTGCCGCGCGACTGACGCCATTCTTCCGATCACGATCAGCCCCGCGCCCTCACAACTGACGCGCGTTCTGGTGGGCCGCGCCGAGATCATCACGCCCGAAATGGAAAAGGCGATTCAGGCCGCCGTCACGCAATTCGGCGGTGATTCTCCGGACGCTCGCGCCGCCGCGATCAACACCGTGCGCCGGTACGGAAGGTTCGCCGAACCAGTCCTCAGAAATCTGATGGCTGCGGGCGGAGTGACAGAGCGAATCTCGCAACTGATGACGATGGCGACGACGAAACCGACCGGCGGCAGCAACTGATTCGAAGCGGCAGGTTGCTCTTTCGGGCAATAAAAACGGCGAGTGGGATTTTCCGAAAACCACTCGCCGTTTGTTTTATCGCGCGACCCCGGTTTACGGCGCGGGCCTCATTGCGGAGGTGTTGTCGCCGAAAATCGTCGGCCCCCCACTGGCCGCATCCAGGGTGGAGTCGGCGCGGGATTTTCCGTCAGCCAGCACTACTCCGTCGGACATTACTACGCCGTCAGCCAGCACTACGCCGTCAGCCAGTACCACGCCGTCAGCCAGTACCACGCCGTCTGCCAGCACCACGCCGTCTGCCAGCACCACGCCGTTATTGGTGACTGCCCCGCGGCTGGTCGAAACGCCGGACGCCACGAGGGTCGTGTTCTGCCGCAGGACGGCGCTGGAGACGAAGACGGAATCAGCCAGCACTACACTCGTCCCGTACATCCCATGCCACTTCGTCATCAGGCTGCTGCCGTAAAGGAAGCAGTAGCTGGTGACGACGCCCTGGCTCCAGTTCACCGTCTGCCCGGCGATGCTGCTGGTCTGAGATGTCGGGAGTGCTGCGGTCAGCAGCGGGGCACCGTTGGTCAGCCCCGCGAGATCGGTTCTGATGAGCCGGGCCAGCCGGACAGCGCCGTCAATGTTGAGTTCGCCCGCGCCCTGCTCCAGCGTGTTAAATCCCTTGAGCGGCTGGGCGGTGTACATCAGGATCGCCTTGACGAGGTTCGGCGTCAGGTTCGGGTTCGCCTGCAGCAGCAGCGCCGCCGCCCCGGCCACCACCGGCGCTGCCATCGAAGTCCCGCTCATGTACATGGTGCCGATGCCGTTGACGCTGTAATTGCCGGTCGCCGAGTCGTAGCTGACTGAGTTGTTGGTGACGACCAGCGACCCGTAATCAGAGGACTCCTTGTTCTTGTAATTTTTCGAGGGGTCGCCGATGGACTGCGCCCCGATCAGCTTGTTGCCGGGTGCGACCAGGTCGGGCTTGATCAGGTTATCGTAGTGGCGGACGCCTTTGGCATCCTTCGTGTAACCACGCGTCGGGCCGTGCGCGCTGTAGGTGGCGACGGTGTCGTCAGAACGCGCATCCGTGCCGTAAGTATTGGTCGCGCCGACGGTGATGACTGACGGCTCGATGCCCGGCGAGCTGATGCTGCCGTAGAGCTTTTTGCCATCCTGGTCTTTGCCGTCATTCCCGGCGGCGGCCACGACGACGATGCCGGCGTTGAAGGCGCGGCGCGCGGCCAGACAGATCGGGTCGTTCTTATAACTGTCTTTAGCCGGAGTGCCAAGGCTCAGATTGATGACGCGGATGTTGTAGGCTGCCTTGTTGGCAATGCACCAGTCAATCGCCGCGATGACGGCGCTGGCGTTGCCGTCCCCGTCCTCGTCCAATGCCCGCAGCCCGATCAGCCTCACGCCTGGCGCGATGCCGGTGTAATAGCCGTTCGCGAAGCCGGGGCGCCCGGCGATGAGCGAGGCGACGTGCGTGCCGTGCCCATGCTTGTCGAGCGAAGTGGAGGTATCACTCGACACGAACGATTTGTAAACGAAGTTGCCCGAGGCGAGCAGCGCCTGGACGTTGCCCACCATCGGCGTGCCCAGCAGGGCGTGAGCCAGCACCATCGCGCTGTCAATCACCGCCACGCCGACGCCGCTGCCGTCGAGCGTGACGCCGCCCGCGAGCGAGCGCACCTGCTCGGCGCCGGTCGTTCTGGTCAGGTGCCCGCTCACACGGACCGGGCGGTCAGGGCTGATGTAAGCGACGGCGCGGTCGGCAGCCAGTTGCCGCACGGCTGCGCGCGGCAACTCGACGATGACCAGCCCCGTGCCATCGAGCTTCCGGCTGACGCGCCCGCCGAGCAGCGCCAGCTTGGCCTGCATCCCGGCGTTTGAGGCCAGATCGCTCATCTGCACGATAAAGCTCTGCCGCTCATCGGCGGCGACCTCTGGTGAAGGGAGAACCACTCCGTTGATTACTTTGCGTGCAGACTTCGTCACCCTCCGCTGGCGCGCTTCGGCGAGAGTGCCGCCTGAAGGATTGTGCTTCTGATCCTTCGCCTGCTCGTCATCTTCGATCAGTTCGGCCAGATCGGGGGCGAGTTTGTTTCTCTGCGGCCTCACGGCAGCTGTGGTTTTCCGCGACTCGCGCAACGTCTGCATGGCCGGAGTTGCCGGAATAAACTGTGTGTTGAGCAACACAGTGAGGAGTATTGTCAGCAGTCTCTTTATTTTCATCTCTGGGCGTCTGCTCATAGCTGTCTGTCTTTGATAATAGTGAATGTTCCTTATTCCCTGACGCTGCTCAGTGAGCGCAGGTGCAGGTTTGGTAACTGTGTGGAAGGCGATTCCCGTTCCAGTTAAAGATCGGGGCGGCAAGTGGGACAAACAAATGCTTTGATCAGGGAGCGCTCTTATGAGCTTAGTAAAAATGAGGCATTAACATTTGTTCTGACCGGTCAGAATGAGCGGGATGACCGAATTGCTGATTTCTCTGGAAGAGAAAAAGGCAGGCTGATGGGGCAGAGTCCGGAGTGACCGGGCGGCTGGTCCTCATTGCCGGACGGGCGAGGCAGGCGAAACCGATTCGGCAGGTTTTGCGGCGCAATTCGATTGTTTGACCCGCCCGGAACCCGCTGTTATATTCCCGCCGCGAGTGATTCACCACTCACCATCACGAATAACGAATGGCCAGTGCTGTCAGGCTCTCTGAGCTTTACCATTTTCGCATCGGTGAACGGAAACTTTCGCTCTACAAGCGCGTCGGCGAAAGTTACGAACACGTGCTGATGAAGGCTCTCGGGTTCGCGCTCTTTCACCCGGCCTACCCGTCGCTCGAAATTGAGCGGGATGTCGGCTGGCGTTATACGCCCGACCTGATCGCGTTTGACCGGCGCGGCCGGATTGATTTCTGGGGCGAGTGCGGGCTGGTCGGCGTGCGCAAGATCGCGTGGCTCGCGAAACACAGCGGCGCGCGGCGAATCGCTTTTTTCAAGCTCGGCATCACTGCCGCGCCCTTCATCGCCCGGCTCCGCCGCGAGGTGGAATCACGTTACCGCCCGGCCTCGCGGCTGCTGCTCGTCAACTTTGACCCCGCCATCGTTGATGAAATCGGCGAGCGGATTGACGCAGTCCCCGCAGGCTGGTATCAGCAATACGAAATCTGAAAATGACTTCTCTGACATCACCCCAACCCCCCGAATACACGATCCGCCAATGCACGACGCACGAGGAGTTCACGGCCTGTCTGGCAATGCAGAAGGAGGTCTGGCAGTTTGCAGATCTGGACGTGACGCCGCTGCGCTCGTTTGTGATCGCGATGCACGGCGGTGGGTTCACGCTCGGGGCCTTTGACCGCGAAGACACGATGCTCGGGTTCGCGCACGCGCTGGCGGCGTTTGACAGACAGCGGCGGCCTTATTATTACTCGCAGATGCTGGCCGTGACCGAGCGGCTGCAGAACGCCGGGATCGGCGCGCGGCTCAAACTCGACCAGCGCGATTACGCGCTGGAGCGAAAGATCCCGCTGTTCACCTGGACGTTCGACCCGCTGCAATCGCGCAACGCTTACCTGAACATCGTTAAGCTGGGCGCAGTGGTGCGGAGGTATTACGCCAACTACTACGGCAACACGAGTACGAGTTCACTGCACGCGGGACTCGATACGGATCGGCTGATGGTCGAGTGGTGGGTCGGCTCGGATCACGTCGCGCGGGCGCTTGAAGGCAAAGGGCGCACGGACGAGCCCGTCGCCACCGTCGAAGTTCCGTTCGACATTCAGCGGCTCAAGGATCGCGACCTGAGCGAGGCCCGCCGATGGCAGCTGCAAATCCGCGACTCATTCCATCATCATCTGGCCGAGGGCCTGTACTGCGCCGGGTTCGAGCGCGGGCGCGATGGGGGCAACAGCCGGTATCTGTTTTTCAGGGATAAGGGCGAGGAGAAGGCGCCGGAGTATTGATGAGTTGTACGGTAAACTTTCCAGCGCGAGTTTCTACACAGGCGCAATCAGCTCCGGAGGAGCGGCATGTTTATAGCTCATCGCGCAGGAGCGTCCTTCAGCTCCGGAGGAGCGACAGATGGAATGTTGCCCGTGTCGCTCCTCCGGAGCTTAATACCCTGACGGACTGTAAAGCTCATCGGCCATTTCCTGAGGAACCCCATGAACAAAAGACGAACACTACTGACAACCGGTCTGATCGTCATTCTGGTCCTGAGTGGTCAGATCGTGGCGGTTGCCCGGTCTGATGACCCTGACCTGTCGAACAGCGAACTGAGTCCGCTCATCGAACGTTTCTCCGCCGACCACGGCAGCCTGATCCGCTTCTACGCCATCCCTATCTCTCCGGCGCGGCAGGCCCGGATGAAGCAGTTTTACAACGAGTGGCTCAGCAGACTCGCCAAACTCGATTTCGACAGGCTCAATCAGGACAGCCGCGCTGATTACCTGCTTTTCAAAAATCACCTCGGTCACGAGCTGCGGCAGGTTGAGATTCAGACAAAGCAGCTTGCCGAAACGGAGCCGCTCATCCCATTCGCCAACGCGCTCATCGAACTGCACGAAGCCCGGCGCCGGATGGACCCGATCAACCCGCAGAAGACTGCCGCGACGCTCACCGGGCTGAATAAACAGATCGGAGAGACGCAAAAAACAATCGAAGCCGCCATCAAAGCCGATCCCGGCAAATTCAAAAAGACCGTTGCCAATCGCGCGGCTGCGCAACTCGTCGGATTGCGCGACACGATGCGGAGCTGGTTCAGTTTTTACAACGGCTACGATCCGCTGTTTTCGTGGTGGATGAGCGAGCCGTACAGACAACTGGATCAGTCGCTCCAGAGTTACGTGGCCTTCCTGCGCGAAAAGGTCGTCGGCGTCAGGCTTGATGACAAGGAGGCCATCATCGGTGACCCCATCGGGCGCGAGGCGCTCCTGAGTGAGCTGCAGTACGAGATGATCCCGTACACGCCGGAAGAACTGATCGCGATTGCGAAGCAGGAGATGGCGTGGTGCGACGCCGAGATGATCAAAGCTTCGCGCGAACTCGGTTACGGCGACGACTGGAAAAAGGCGCTCGAACACGTCAAGACGCTCTACGTCGAGCCGGGCAGACAGATTGAGCTTGTAAAACAGCTGGCGCTCGAAGCGATTGATTTTCTGGATAAGAACGATCTGGTGACGGTGCCGCAGCTGGCCCGCGACACGTGGCGGATGGAGATGCTCTCGCCCGAACAGCAGCTGGTCGCCCCGTTCTTCCTCGGCGGCGAATTCATTCAGATCGCGTCCCCCGCCGGTTCGATGCCGCACGAGGCGAAGATGATGAGCATGCGCGGCAACAACATCCACTTCTCTCGCGCCACGGTGCATCACGAATTGTTCCCCGGTCATGGGTTGCAGCAGTTCGTGACCGCGCGGTATCGCACGTACCGGGTTCCGTTCGGCACGCCGTTCTGGACCGAAGGCTGGTCGCTTTACTGGGAATTCCTGCTCTGGGACATGAAATTCCCGAAGTCGCCGGAAGACCGCATCGGGATGCTCTTCTGGCGCATGCACCGCTGCGCGCGCATCATGTTTTCGCTCGGCTTTCACCTGGAGCAGATGACGCCGCAGCAGTGCATCGAACTGCTCGTCAGCCGCGTCGGCCACGAACCGGACAACGCGGCGGCTGAAGTGCGGCGCTCGTTCGCGGGTAATTACGGGCCGCTCTATCAGTGCGCCTACATGCTCGGCGGATTGCAGTTTTACTCGCTGCACAGGGATCTGGTCGGTTCGGGCAAGATGACCAACCGGGCGTTTCACGACGCGATCCTGAAAGAGAATCGCATGCCCGTCGAGATGGTGCGCGCCATCCTGACGAAACAGAAACTGACGCGCGATTACACGACGAGCTGGAAGTTTTACCAGTTCAAATGACCGAGGCGGCGCGGGCGCGCTGTCTCTGAAGCTGACCCTTATGAAAATCGAACGCATCGAACTTCGTGAAATCCGCCTGCCGCTGGTCGCGCCTTTCGAGACCAGCTTCGGCCAGACGACCGAGCGGCGCGTCATCATCGTCAAAGTCTTCAGCGAAGGTCTGCACGGCTGGGGCGAATGCACGGTCGGCGAAAATCCCTTCTACAACCACGAATCAACCGACAGCGCGTGGATGATCATTCGCGATTACGTCGCGCCGCTCGTCATCGGGCAGGAGATCGAGTCGCCGCAGCAGGTGTCGAAGCTGACCGGCCGCATCCGCGGCAATAAGATGGCCCGCGGCGCGCTCGAAACGGCCGTCTGGGATCTTGAGGCTCGGAGACAGGAGCGTCCCCTCTGGCAACTGCTCGGCGGCACGCTGGAAGAAATTAACTGCGGCGTTTCAATCGGCCTGCAGGAGACCGACGCGGCGCTGCTCAAAAAGATTGAGACCGAACTCGCCGCCGGCTATCAGCGCATCAAGATCAAGATCAAACCGGGCCGCGATTACGAAATGACGCGCACAGTGCGGCGTGAGTTTCCGAATATTAAACTGACCGTTGACGCGAACTCGGCCTATACGCTGGCGGATGCGGAGATGCTCAGGCGGCTCGATGAATTCGACCTGCTCCTGATCGAACAGCCGCTCGCTTACGACGACATCATTGACCACGCTGAGTTGCAGCGGCAGGTCAGGACGGCGATCTGTCTGGACGAATCAATCCTGAGCGTCGAGGATGCGCGCAAGGCTTTGTCGCTCGGCTCGTGCCGGATCATCAACATCAAACTCGGTCGCGTGGCCGGGCATGCGGAAGCGCGCCGGGTGCATGATTACTGCCATGAGCGCAACGTGCCCGTCTGGTGCGGCGGAATGCTCGAAGCCGGGATCGGTCGCGCGCATAATATTGCGATGTCCATGCTGCCGGGCTTCACGCTGCCGGGCGACGTGTCGGCGTCGAAGCGGTACTGGAGTGAGGACATCATCACCCCGCCGGTCGAAGTCACGCCGCGCGGCACGATCATCAGGCCGACGGGGCCGGGGATCGGGTATGAGGTGAATGAGAAACGGATTGAGGCGCTGACTGTGAGGACTGAGGTGATTAAATAGGTGTCACTGTGGCTTGCTATGCAGCGTAAGAAAATATTATCAATGACCCTTGTTGAGCTTGAAAGGCTCACAACACGACAGCTCCTCGCAAGGCTCAGATGTTTGCAGCAATGCGAGGAATCAATCGAATTGTCGGATCGGGGCGATGGTCGTACCCTGCCCGATACCATTGAGTTCAAAAATACTCCTGAATGGTCAGCGGCTTATCAGCAACTGAAAGATGTTCTTGCCAGAGGGGAACATATCCTGAAAGGGGGCGAACTAATTAAACTGCGACAGCAGAAAGCACACCGGGCTAAAATCTCTGAGCGAAGATCTGGCAGGAAAAAGTTGAAGGGTTGATAACACTAATCGAAATCATCAAATGAGGAAAGATTCTATGAAGGCTATCTGGAAAGACACTGTGATCGCCGAAAGTGACAAGACAATCGAAGTCGAAGGATACGACTACTTCCCGCCCGATTCGGTCAGGCGGGAGTACCTTCAGCCGAGCAACGCGCACAGCATCTGTGCCTGGAAGGGTGAGGCGAGTTATTACAACGTGGTCGTGGACGGCGAAGTAAATAAAGATGCCGCGTGGTATTACCCGAACACGAAGGAGGCCGCGAAGCACATTGAGAACTACATCGCCTTCTGGAAAGGCGTGACCGTCAAATGAATGAATTGAACACGGATTGAGCATATGCGACGGATTCAGCCGGATTGATCCGTGCCGATCTGTTGCATCCGCCCAATCCGTATTCCATTCACCTTCCCCGAGAACGATGTCCCAGCGCTTACCCAAAGCCAGACCCGTCGAGCGGCAGATTGAAGAACTCCGCCGCGAGATTCTCGATCACGATTACCGCTACTATGTCCTCAGCCAGCCGGTCGTCTCGGACGTCGAATACGACGCGCTGATGCGGCGGCTGCGCGAACTCGAAGAGCAGCGGCCCGACCTGATCACTTCCGATAGCCCGACGCAGCGCGTGGCCGGAGAGCCGATTGAAGGCTTCGAGCGGTACCGCCACAAGCGGCCCATGATGTCGCTCGATAACAGCTACAGCCTTGACGACCTGCGCGAGTGGGCGATGCGGTGTGAAAAGCTGGCCGGCGGGCGGGCTTTTGATTATGTGGCGGAACTGAAGATTGACGGGCTGAGCATTTCGCTGGTTTACGAAAACGGGCTGCTCGCGCGCGGCGTGACTCGCGGTGACGGCTTTCAGGGTGACGTGGTGACGCAGAACGTGCGCACGATCCGGTCGGTGCCACTGAGGTTGAAGTCAGAAGTCGGGGGTCGGAAGTCGGAAAAGAAGCAGAGTTCGCTCTTTGACGGGGCCGCAAAACAGCCTGCGGAGGTTGAAGTGCGCGGCGAGGTTTTTCTGCCGCGGGAGGCTTTCGAGAAGATGAACCGCGAACTGGAAGACGAGGGCGCGCAGACTTTCGCCAACCCGCGCAACGCGGCTTCGGGCACGCTGCGGCAGCACGACCCGAAGATCGTCGCCGAACGCGGGCTGGACATCTTCTGCTATCAATTATTCTTTGACGGCGAGGACGCCTTCCCGACGCACGTTGAAGCGCTCGAATGGATGAGCCGCGCCGGGATCAGGGTCAATCGGAGTTACTGCCACTGCCGAGCGATTGAAGACGTGATTGCGTTCTGCAACGAGTGGGAGCAGAAGCGGTTCGACCTGAGCTACGACACCGACGGCATCGTCGTCAAAGTCAATCAGGTCGCCGTGCGCGAGGAACTCGGCTCGACGGGCAAATCGCCGCGCTGGGCGATTGCCTACAAATTCCCGGCGCAGCAGGTCTCGACCCGCCTGCTCGACGTGATTTATCAGGTCGGGCGCACGGGCGCGGTCACTCCTGTCGCGGTGTTGGAACCGGTGCTGCTGGCCGGCACGACGGTTGCGCGAGCGAGCATGCACAACGCGGACGAGATGCGGCGGCTCGATGTGCTGCGTGGCGATTACGTCTTTATCGAAAAGAGCGGCGAGATCATCCCGCAGGTCGTCAAGGTCATCACCGAGAAACGCACGGGTAAGGAAGAGGGACTGGCCTTCCCGACGAACTGCCCACGGTGTGAGACAAAACTCGTCAGGCCGGAAGGTGAAGCCGTCACGCGCTGCCCGAATGAGGAATGCCCGGCGAAACTGCGTGAGGGGTTGCTGCATTTTTCCGCGCGGCGGGCGATGCGTATTGAAGGGCTCGGTGAAGCGCTGGTCGAGCAGCTTATTTCATTCCGAATCAAACGCGACAAAAAAGGCGAGCCGGTCGTTGACGTCAGCGGTCAGCCGGTGAAGTTGCCGCCGCTCGTGCGTGACGTGGCCGATCTTTATTCGCTTGAGGGAAAACGCGATGAACTGGTCGCGCTCGAACGGATGGGCGCGAAGTCTGCCGACAACCTGCTCGGGCAGATCGAGGCGAGCAAAGAGGCGGGGTTGGCGCGGCTCCTTTACGGCTTGGGCATCCGCCACGTCGGCGAGCGCACGGCGCAGGTGCTGGCCGGTCATTACGGCGACATCGAGAAACTGGGCGCCGCTTCGGTCGAGGAGCTGTCGCGGATTCACGAAATCGGCGCGGTCGTCGCGGCTTCGGTCAATGAATGGTTTCATCAGGAGCGCAATCGCAAATTAATTGAGCGACTGGAAGCGGCGGGCGTGAAGACGGGGGCCGCTCGCGAACATGGTGAACAGGTCGCCCGTGTTTTTGAGGGCAAACAATTTGTGCTGACCGGCACGCTGCCCATGATGAAACGCGATGACGCGAAGGCTTTCATCGAAGCCCGTGGTGGGCGCGTAACTTCTTCAGTGACAAAGAAAACTGATTTCGTCGTGGCCGGCGAGGAGGCCGGATCGAAGCTCGACAAGGCCAGAGAACTCGGCGTCGCGGTCATTGACGAAGCCCGGCTGCTGGAAATCGGGAAGTGAGGCCCGGTGGCGGTATCCATTGGGGTTACCGACGGGAATTTGTAAATTTATTCGGCGCCGCAAAATTTTTTGCAATCCGGTTTGGCAAAACCCGACCTCCTGAATATAATCTGCACCAACTAGCAGCGGTTATACCCTTATGGCTGAGGACGCTGCTGAAACGGGGGGGCCTAACGGCCCCCTCAATGATTTTGGGGCGCTCTTTTTCCGTCACCAGGGCAACAGGAGTCGAACGGAACCGATGAACGAAAACTCTGTCAGGCAATCGTCCACCACCGCATCAGCCGCCGCTTCCGGCGTCATCCGTCAGGTCACTGAAATCCCCGGCCCTCGTTCGCGCGAGCTGATGGCGCGCCGCGACTCGGCGGTGCCGCGCAGCTTTGGCAAGCTCACGCCGATTTTTATTCGCCGCGCTTCGGGCGCGATCATCGAAGACGTTGACGGCAACACCTACATTGATTTCGCGGGCGGCATCGGCTGTCTGAACGTCGGCTCGACGCCGCCGGATGTCGTTCACGCGATCCAGCAGCAGGCCGGAGATTTCATTCACGCTTCCGGCACGACGCCCTATGAACCTTACGTTGCGCTGGCCGAGCGGATGAACAAACTGACGCCGGGCGATTTCGAGAAGCGCACTTTCCTCGTCAACAGCGGCGTCGAAGGAGTTGAGAACGCGATCAAGCTGGCGCGCCATTACACCGGACGGCAGGCGGTCATCGCTTTCGAGGATGCCTTTCATGGGCGCACGCTGCTCGGCGTCGCGCTCACGAGCAAGGCGGCTTACAAATCCGGCTTCGGCCCGACCGCGTCGGAGGTTTATCGCGTCCCTTACGCGTACTGCTACCGGTGCAGCTACGGCGGCTGTGAACTGGGCGAACATCGGCTGAAGGGCGAAAACACCGACGACTGGCCCGCGCCGAAGCTGCCGTGCGTGGGCGGCGTGGAAAATCTCTTCAAGCGTTACGTACCTGCCGAGAACGTCGCCGCAGTGATCATCGAACCGGTGATCGGCGAAGGTGGTTTCATCGCCCCGCCGCGCCAGTTCATGCAGCAGTTGCAGGAAATCTGCCACGCTCGTGGCATCGTGCTAATTGCCGACGAAGTGCAATCCGGCATCGCGCGCACCGGGACGATGTTTGCGAGCGAACAACTCGGCATCGAACCGGACATAGTCGTTTCGGCGAAATCGCTCGGCGCGGGGCTGCCACTTGCCGCGGTCACCGGGCGCGCGGAGATTATGGATCACCCGAACCCGGGCGGCATCGGTTCGACTTTCGGGGGCAATCCTGTGGCGTGCAGTGCGGCTCTGGCCGTGCTTGATCTGATCGAACGCGAAAACCTCTGCGAGAGAGCAAAAATAATCGGCGCCCGCGTGATGGATTTTTTCCGCGAGCAGCAGCAAAGGCATGAATTCATCGGCGACGTGCGTGGCTTGGGCGCCATGGTCGGCGTCGAACTCGTCAAAGACAGAGAGAGTCGCGAGCCGGACAAGGAGGCCGCCGACAAGTTCACCCGGCTGGCCTACGAGCGCGGGCTGATTACGCTGACCGCAGGTAATTACGGCAACGTGATCCGCACGCTGATGCCGCTGGTGATCACGGATGAGCAGCTGGATGCGGCGTTCGCAGTTATGACAGGGATATTTGAAGAGATATCCTGCACTGATTTGATGAAGGGGAAAATTTATTCTGAAAAACATCCCTGATGAGCGCTGACAACTGGAATTCAAAACTCTACGACCAGAGGCACTCCTTCGTTTACGAGTATGGCAAAGACCTGATCGCCTTACTCAACCCACAACCCGGCGAGCGCATTCTCGATGCCGGCTGCGGCACGGGACATCTGACAAAACAGATTGCCGAATCCGGCGCGACTGTCATCGGCATGGACAGCTCGGCGAACATGATCGAGACCGCGCGGCGCGAATATCCCGACATTCAATTCCTGCCCGGCGATGTGACTGACTTCTCATTCCCCGAACCATTCGACGCCATCTTCTCCAACGCCACCTTACACTGGGTGGCGCGGGCCGAAGTCGCGATTCGCTGCATGTCGCGAGCTTTGCGCAGCGGCGGCAGGTTCGTCGTTGAATTCGGGGGCAGGGGCAACGTCGCCAACATCCTCGACGCGCTTGACGAGGCGATGCGCGAGCTGGGGCTGGGTGCGTTTGTCAATTCCTGGTATTACCCGTCAATCGGCGAATACACTCCGCTGCTGGAAAAGCATGGGCTGGTGGCTGATGCGGCATGGCTCTTCGACAGGCCGACGAAGCTTGAGGGCGAAGACGGAATGCTCAACTGGCTGCGGATGTTCGGCACAGTCAAGACGCAGAGCCTGGGCGACGAAGACAGGCGGCGGGCTTTCGATCTGGCGGTGGAGAAGGTGAGGAGTCGTCAGTATGTTGACGGCCAGTGGTATGCGGATTACCGGAGATTGCGGGTCGTTGCTCACAGGGAGTGATGGCCTGAGTCACTCGCCAGTCAGTTGCACCACAACCTCACGGCTGCGCGGGCGGTTGTCGAAATCAATCAGCACGATCTGCTGCCACGTCCCCAGCAACAACTGACCTTTATTGAATGGCACGGCCAGCGAACAGCCGAGCATCGCTGCCCGCACGTGCGAATGGCCGTTGCCGTCGTGCCACGTCTCTTCGTGGTGATAGCGCGCTCCCTTCGGGGCGATCTTTTCAAAGGCAATCGGGATGTCCTTCAGCAGCCCGGGTTCATATTCAATCGTCGTGATGCCCGCCGTCGAACCCGGGACGAAGATCAGCGCCTGACCCTCTGTGAAATTATGCCTGCTGACCAGGGCCGACACCCGCGCGGTGATGTCAATGATGTCGGTATCGCCCCGCGTCGAAAGGGGGATTGAATCAGTGACTATTCTCATCGCGCCGCCCGCTCAGCCGGAGGTGATTTCAACCTGGTAATCTTCGATCACCGGGTTCGACAGCACGTCGTGCGCGAACTTTTCAACCTGAGTTCGCGCCTGCGTTTCGTCGAGCGCGGGGTCGAGCCTGATCTCGAAGTATTTGCCCTGCCGCACGTCGGTCACGCCCTCGTAGCCAATCGTCGTGGCGGCGTGCTGAATGGCCTTGCCCTGCGGGTCAAGGACTCCGTTCTTCAAAGTGACGTAAACTTTTGCCAGCATCGTTCTCCTCGGAATGAAGTTCGGAGTCCCGCCTTCAGGCGGAATAATTATTTATCACGAGCTTCCGCCTGAAGGCGGGACTCCGAACAATTATTTCTTCCTCTCTCCGAAAACCCGCTCGAAAACCCGGTCAACGTTCTTCAGTTGCGACCTGACGTCGAAAGCCTGCGCGATTCGCTCCGGCGTCAGCACCCGCGAAATGTCCGGGTCACGGCTGACCAGTTCGCGGAAATCCAGACCTTCATCCCACGACCGCATCGCGTTGCGCTGCACCCAGACGTAAGCCTCCTCGCGCGAAACTCCGCTGCCGGTGATTTCCAGCAGCAGTTGCCCTGAAAACACCAGCCCGCGCGTCGCGTTCAGGTTGTCGAGCATCCGCTGCGGATTGACGACCAGCTTGTCGAGCAGGGAAGTCGTCTTCGCCAGCATGTAATCAACTGCGATGCAGGCGTCAGGCAGGATCACCCGCTCGGCCCCCGAATGCGAGATGTCGCGTTCGTGCCAGAGCGCGTTGTTTTCGAGCGCCGTCACCGCGTAGCCGCGAATCACGCGGGCCAGTCCGCAGATGCGCTCGGACAGGATCGGGTTGCGCTTGTGCGGCATCGCGGACGAGCCTTTCTGGCCGGGCTTGAAATATTCGTGCGCTTCGCGGACTTCGGTGCGCTGCCAGTGGCGCACCTGGAGCGCGAACTTTTCGAGCGATGAGGCGATGATCGCGAGCGTGCAGACGAATTCGGCGTAACGGTCGCGCTGGATGACCTGCGTCGAGACGCTTGCGGGTTTCAGGCCGAGCAGGAAGCAGACGCGCTCCTCGATTTCGGGATCGAGGTGGGCGAAGGCTCCGACCGCGCCCGAGAGTTTGCCGTAAGCGACTCCGGCGCGCGCGCGCGTCATCCGGTCAAGGTCGCGGCGAGTCTCCTCGTACCAGAGCGCGAAGGTCAGGCCGAGCGTCGTCGGCTCCGCATGCACCCCGTGCGTGCGCCCGATCATCGGCGTGTCCTTGTACTCGAATGCCTTGCGGCGGAGCAGGTCGGCGAGCGTTTGCAGTCTGGCGACGATCAGGTCTCCGGCCTCGCGCAGCAGGAGTCCGTTGGCGGTGTCAACCACGTCGGATGAAGTCAGGCCGTAATGCACCCAGCGCGCTTCCGGGCCGATATTTTCGGCGAGGTTCGTGGTGAAGGCGATGACGTCGTGATCCGTAACCTTTTCCAGTTCGTGAATGCGCTCGACGGAGAAGGCCGCTTTCTGCCGGATCACTTCAACGGCTTCCATCGGGACCCGGCCCGCTTCGGCGTTGGCCTGGCAGGCGGCGATTTCGACTTCGAGCCATTTGCGGTACTTGTTTTCTTCAGTCCAGAGCGCGCCCATTTCGGGCAGCGTGTAGCGTTCAATCATTGATCAGTTGTCGGGGAAAGCTGTCAGCCGTCAGCGATCAGCAGTCAGCCGGAAACAGAAAGCTGACGGCTATTGTTTTGATTTCAAATAAAGCGAATAACACAGTACGCTCAGTGCGGCGGCGGCGATTGGGATGATCAGACTCTGTTCTTCCCATCCCGCTTTGCGGGCGTACAGGTAAGCCAGAAACCAGATTGCTGCCGCGACGGCCAGTCCGATGGCGGCGCGTTTGTAGGCGCGAGTCAGATTAGTTTCATTGTTTTGTTCTTCGTGTGACATCCGTCGTGTGTTGTTACTTTCTGGCGATGAGCTGAGAGCGCCTGATTGAAGGTGTTTGTGCCGCATCGTTGATTTCGTAGTTCGTGCGTGTGCGTAGTGTCAGGCCCGGCCTTCTGGAAAAGACCTGCACGTTGCGCAAAGTTTCGAGGTTCGGTTTGTATTCGGTCAGGTAAGTGAGCGTATATTGCGCGCCAATATCTTTGATGACTCTTTGTGGTGTGATGACGAAGTCTTCAAAAGTTTCGGGTAGCAGGATTTCTCCGCCGCTGGTTTCGGCGATCTCGCGTAATTGCACTGTGGCTCCGTCGAGCAGGCTGAGGAAACGGCGCAACTCAGCTTGGCGCGGCCTGACCGGGCCGATGATTTCGATTCCGTCTTTTTTCGTGGCATTGATCTGGTTGATTCGGCTGCGGGCTTCAACGCGCAGCACTTCAGCCCAGCCGATGATGAAAACAGATGTCTGCGCCCGGCGTAATTCACTCAGGGCTTCGCCGCGTTGCGCCCGGCTGGCGGAATCCAGGCCATCGCTGACCAGAACAATGACACGGCGACCTGATTCGCGAGTGTTCAATTTTTCTGCGGCCATGATCAGCGCATCGTAAAAGCTCGATTTGATCCCGGCGCGAAATTTTGATTTCAGTGAACTGAGCGCTTCGTTGTGGTCGCCTGTCCAGTCCTGCACCAGCTGAACTTTGTCAGAATACTGAATGATGGCCAGTTGGTCAGAATCAGCCAGCCGCCTGACAAAGTTGTCAGCGAGTTCAAGTGCGGCTGGACGGGAAAGCACTTCAGCTTTCGTGCGCTCGCCAGGTTTTTCGATTCGTTCCTTTTCGTTTCTGTACCAGCCCCCTCTGCCGTTTTTGAAAATCCCGAACTCATTGCTCAGGTCCAGCACCAGCACAATACTGGCAACTTCGTGTTTGAGACTCGTAATCGTACAGGGTTTTCCCTCTTCGACGACCAGCAGATCCTTCAGCTGCAGGTCGCTGATCTCCTCGCCTGCCGGGCCCCAGGCGCGCAGCGGCAGCCGCACTTCACGAGTCTCGACTCTGATGACTGACTGATCGGTCGGTTTGTTGCCGGGCTGCTGAGCTGGTTGTCGTCCTGATTGTGCGGGCACACTGACCGTCAGCAGAATCAGGGCGAAAGAGGCTGCACACAGAGAACGCAGGCTGGCGTTGCGGTCATCACGTCTCGATTCACTACTTCGACTGTTCATCGCTGGCACTCCTTTCACTACAATCTGCGTGCCCGATCAGTTATCTCGTCCGGCTGTCTGAAGACCTTATTACTTTGCTGCCAGAAACTGCCTGCGACTGGCGGGCAGGTTTTGCGGCTCATCGCCGAATTCGTATCGCCGCCGCGTGCGCAGCGTCAGGCCGGGGCGGCGCGAATAAACTTCCACATAGCGCCGGTTCTCCAGACCCGGCCCGCGTTCGGTCAGGTACGCCATCGTGTATTGTGCGCCGATGTCGTTGATGACTCGGTCAGGCGTTTTCAGAAAGTCGTCGAAATATTCCGGCAATAGAATCTCTCCACCACTCATTTCGGCCAACTCTGTCAGATACGTCTCAGTCAGACCGAGTTCCTTGATGTGCTTCACCAGCTCATTGCCGCGTTTGTATGTCGCCGAGTTCTGCTGCTCGTGCGCGCCCGTCCAGTGCAGCATATTCGTGATCTGATTTCTGAGCAGCGCCGTCCAGCTGATGACGAAGACCGTCGCCTGCGCGCGCGTCACAGCGTCGAAGGCTTCCTGACGGCGTTTTTTGCTGTTGGAATCGGTGCCGTCGCTGACCAGCACGATGATGCGGCGACCGGATTCGCGGGTCTTCAGCTTCTCAGCCGCCAGGACGAGCGCGTCGTGAAAACTGGCTTTGATTCCGATGCGGAACTTTGATTTGAGTGAATTGATGGCTTCCTGACGGTCGAGCGTCCAATCCTGGATCAGTTGCACTTTATCAGAGTACTGAATGATCGCGAGCTGGTCGGCCGGCGCGAGCTTCGCGACGAAGTTGTCGGCCAGATCGCGCGCGACGGGGTTGGGAATCACGTCAACCTTCGGGCGCTTGTAAGGGTTCTCGTATTTTTCGGACGGAGGGTCGTACCACCTGCTCGGCCCGTTTTTGAAAGTGCCGATCTCGTTGTTGAGGTCAAGCACGAGGACCACGCTGGCGGGTTCGTGCCTGAGCCAGGTGACTGCGCGCTCTTCGCCGTCTTCGACGACGAGCAGTTCCTCGGGCTTCAGGTCACCGACGTCTTTGCCCATCGGGTCCCAGGCGCGCAGCGGCAGATGCACCTCACGCGTTTCGATCCGGATGTCTGATTTGTTCTGAACGCCCGGCGGCGGCGTGACCTTGCGGCCCGATTGGGCGAGGGAACTGATTGAGAGAAGGCAGAGCAGCAGGGCCGGGCAGAGGATGCGGTCTCGTAAAGCTCTTTCACCGCGGAGGCACAGAGAGCGCGGAGTTTGCGCGGAGGCTGTTGCAGCTGATCCCTTCGTCTTCATCCGACTACCTCATAACTCGATCCAGTCACTCGGGCGGTCATACTTCGCCACCTTCACTCGCAGCGCTGACTGGCTGGCAAAGAGCGGCGTGCGGGCTTCGAGGGCCTGCATGGCGGCCAGGCGCGCCAGTTCCGGGTGGTTGGAATTCTGCGACAGGTGCGCCAGCACGATGTGCTGTGCCCTGCCGTCGAAATCCTCGCGCAGGAAGCGCGCCGTCTCGTCATTCGACACGTGCCCCTGCCGGCTCATGATTCGCTGCTTGAGCGACCACGGGTAGAACGTGCAGGCGCGGAGCATGTCCACCTCGTGATTCGCCTCCAGAATGAGCGCGTCCGCGCCCCGGAATCTTTCGGCCGCGAGCGCGTTGTAATAGCCCAGATCAACTGCCATCCCGACTTTGACCCCGCGCGATTCGACCGTGAAGGCGAACGGATCGGCGGCGTCGTGGGGGATCGTGAACGGGTGGAATTTCAGTTCGCCGATTTCAAAATCCTGCGCCGAAGAGATCGCTTCGCCGCGCCTGACGAACTTCTCCTTTTCGCCGAGCCGGCAGGCCGAGAGCGCGTCAGATGAAATATAAACGGGCACCCCCAGGGTTTTGGAAACGATTGACATCCCGCGCGCATGGTCGCCATGTTCATGGGTGATGACGATGGCGGTGATTGCGGCCGGGTCTTCGCCAACTTCCCGGAGGCGGCGGACAAGCTCCGGGCGGCTCAGCCCGCAATCCACCAGCACGCGCGTTTCGCCCGCGACGATGAGCGTCGCGTTGCCGGAACTGCCGCTGCCGAGGATACAAATTCGCATGCCTGATACGGGGTGATCAGTGATGAACCGATGCTGACGGTGATATTATCCAGTGACTCCGCATCGTAGCATAGCGACCCAGGCCGGGCAATTCGGGCATTCAGGTTTCGCCCCGATGTTTACGACACTGCGCCAGTGCCGGAAAAAATCCGAAACAACCGTCGCCGGAGTTTCGTTAACCCCAGCGCAATGCATGGGACAGCTTCCCCTTTCGCTGATACTCCCGAAACCAGAACGTCCACTTCACGACAGCTTGCAGGCTGAAACAATTTCCTCAGGGTTCACCGGAAAGTTTTCAGCAGGCGAATCGTTCTAACGTTTCACCACGGGCTGTCGCAGGTTCAATTTCACAGGAGGAGATCAATGTCGAAAAAGTCTCTGGCAAGTGCCGCCGCATTGCCATCGCCCCGCCCTGCCATGCCGCGCTGGCTGACGACGGCAACAGCCAGTCTCATATTACTCGCCGGCCTCTCAGCCGCCGTCCCGGCACAAACCGCAGATAAGATCCTCGGTCAGGCCCTCAAAGCGATGGGCGGCGAAAAAGCGATCAAACGTGTCACGTCGCGTCAGGCGACCGGGACCATCACTCGCCCGGCTGATGGCGCGACCGGGCGTTACCAGTCGGCGGCGATGGCGCCGAACTTTTACGCGCTCAGCATCGAAATCGGCGGGCTGGAAGCGAGCCTGGGGTACAACGGCAAATCGGCATGGAGCCGGGATTCGCGCAACGGCCTGCGCACGCTGACCGGGCAGGAGAGCAATGATTTTCAGGCCGAGGCGGTTTACCGCAACCGCCGCTGGTTCGATTACAAAAAGGACAAGGCAAAGCTCGCCGCCGAAGGCCAGAAGACCGTCAATGACAAACCGGCCAACGTGGTCGTCCTGACGACCGCAAAGAATGTGAAGATCAGGATGTATTTCGACGCCGCATCGGGAATGCTGGTGAGGGAGGAAATCCCGCGGGGCGCGGTCACGAAGACTTTCGATTACGGCGACTACCGCGTTGTGGACGGCGTGAAGGAGCCTTTCACGGTCAACTACACTGAAGGCGAAGAGCGGTTCACCGTCAGGCTGGACGCGGTCACCCACAACCGGCGGGTCGAAAGCGCGCGCTTCGATTTCCCGAAAGTCTCGGGCGAACCGCTGCCCGACATCCCCGCGCTGCTCGAACAGGTGAAGGAGAATCAGGAAAACCTCGTCCGCCTGCGCGACAAATACACATTCACTCAGACCACCATCGAGCGCGAGTTCGACGACAAGGGCGTGATGAAAAACAAGGAGAGTTACACGCACGACGTCAGCTTCTATCACGGCTACCGGCTCTACAAGCTGATCGAGAAGAACGGCAAACCGCTGACGCCCGACGAGGAGAAGAAGGCGCTCTCCGACCTCGAAAAGGCCGTCAAGAGAATCGAAAAGCGCGAGGCCGACAAGGCGAAGAAGGAACAGAAGAAGCAGGAGGCCGCCGCGAAAGGCAAGGATGAAGACGAGGGCGATGACGAGAACGAAGGCCGCAATACGATTGCCGACATGCTCCACTGCTCGAAGCTGCTCAACCCGCGGCGCGAGCGGTTCCGCAACCGCGACGTGATCGTCTTCGACTTCGAGCCGAATCCGGAATACAAGCCGAAGACGAACTTCGAGAAATTCGCGCAGCGGCTCAAACTGATCGGCGCATTCTGGATTGACCCGATTGACAAGCAGGTGGCGCGGCTGGAACTCCGGCTCTCCGATACATTCAAGATAGCCGGCGGGATGTTCGTTTCACTCAAGCCGGGTTCGGGGATGGTCTTCGAGCAGGAGCGCATCAACAACGAGGTCTGGATGCCGAGTTATCAGGAGGTCAACTTCGCGGCACGGGTGTTCCTGATCAAGGGCTTCACCGGGAATTCGGTGACCCGGTTCAGCGACTACAAAATTTTCAATGTGAATGCCGAGAAGGAGAAGCTCAAAGACCCGGTGAAGCCGGAATGAGTCCCCTGCCCGGCCCCTTCAGACCTTCTGCTCTGAACGCCCGGCAGTCGGATCCAGATGTCGCGTTGTGCCTTCGACGACGCTGGGTGGCGTGATTGCCGCGGGCTCGCGCGGCGGTAATTCATCGGTGTCAGGCGCGGAGGGAATTGCCGCGGCCGGTGGGGGCGCCGGAATGGGGGCGGATACCTGACTGGCAGTCAACTCGGCCACATACCTGCGCGCCTGTCTGAGGCTGACTATCTTCCCGAATCCTTTGCTGAGCATAATGAAAGCGGGAATCAGCAGCCAGTAGAAATGGGTGAAAAATGCCGCGAGCAGGAAGCCCACTCCGCCCATCAGCTGTCCGATCCCGTTGTTCTCGGGGGCGGCAATGATCCGGAGCTGCGATTGAATTTCCGCGAGCGGCGCAGGCTGAGCCGGCGGTAATGTTCCGGAGATGGCCTGCGGAACCAGGCTGACATTCGTGCCGCAGGAGCGGCAGAATTTCACTCCGTCAATCGGCGCGGCGCACTTGGGACAATACATTCGTCAGACCTCCGGATTTACCTTCTCTCTCTTTCGGGCCGCGGCTCAAGGTTGCGCGTCGTGCCTTCGATGATGCTGCCCGGCGTAAATTCAGCCGGCTGGCGCGGCGGGAGTTCATTTGTGTTCGGGGCTGCCTGCATTGCCGGATTCTGAAGGGGCGTGGCTTGTCCCGCAGCCTGTGATGCTTCTCTGACGCGCACGATTTCGGCGACGCCGCTTCCGAGCATCCCGAAAGCCGGGATCAGCAGCCAGAACCACCAGAAGTGGCCCGCCGGCGCCCAGAAGAAGGCCGCCATCGAAACGAGCAGAAAGCCGACCCCCATGAAAGTCATCTGAATGCCTCCGGGCAGACTGGGAGGGCGGTCACGATGGCGCATCCGCCGCCCGTGATGATCATGACGGCCATACTGATCACGTGCCATATCGTCTGCGACGATGCGCTCTTTGGGGAGTTCTCCGGTCAGCGCCTGTGGCACCAGGCTGACGTTCGCACCACAGGAGCGGCAGAACTTCGCGCCTTCAATCGGCGCGGCACAGTTAGGGCAAAACATCTCTCCGACCTCCATTCAGTAACTATCCGGGCTGTGATTCGTTTCTTATCGCCGCAATTACTGGAACTGCCCCGTCATGATGCGACAGGTGCTTATACGAAGGGAAGCGCTTCAAAAGTTCCTCGCGCGCGCTGTTGTCTTTGCCGCCGAACCGCTGTAGCTTTACCTGCTGCCAGCAGGTTCACAACTTATCTGAATCAAACGCGGGGAATGAAAAGCGCGCCCGGGTGTCAGCAGGGTCAGCCTGTCCGGCCGACCGTGACCGCCGCCAGCGCAAGAATCCGGGCAGAAACTTCAAACCACCACAGGATGGAGGAACTTCATCAAGATGAGTCCGCACAAAACCAAAATCACCCTCATACTGATTTTACTGATCACTTCATTTGACGTTATGGCGCAGACGAAAACAGGAATGAGCAAACAGCCCTTCGGCAAAACTGCCGACGGGAAAAACGTTGAGATTTACACGCTGACCAATGACAAGGGCGTCGAAGCGCGCATTATGAATTACGGCGGCATCGTCGTTTCGCTCAAGGTGCCCGATAACAAAGGCCAGTTGGGCGATGTGGTGCTGGGCTTTGATGATCTGGAGAACTATCTCAAGCGGAACCCCTTCTTCGGCGCCATCACCGGGCGTTA
Source organism: Blastocatellia bacterium (assembly GCA_035652435.1). Lineage (GTDB taxonomy): Bacteria > Acidobacteriota > Blastocatellia > RBC074 > RBC074 > DASRDU01. Next base: position 70,239 of record DASRDU010000175.1, on the reverse strand, counting down.
CGGCAACCGCATCGCCAAAGGCCGGTTCACGCTGAACGGCACTGAATACAAGCTGGCCGTGAACAACGGCGAGAACCACCTGCACGGCGGGATCAAAGGTTTCGACAAACAGATCTGGAAGGCGAAACAGCTGACTACCCGGCTCGGGCCCGCGCTCGAACTGAGTTACGTCAGCAAAGACGGCGAGGAGGGGTACCCCGGCAAATTGTCAGTCACCGTCACCTACACGCTGACGAATGATAATTCGCTGCGGATTGATTACGTGGCGACGACCGATAAGGATACGGTCGTCAACCTGACGAACCATTCTTACTTCAACCTGGCCGGGGGCGGGGACATTCTCAACCATCAGGTGCTGATCAGCGCCGACAAGTTCACGCCGGTTGACGCCGGCCTGATCCCGACCGGCGAACTGCGCGACGTCAAAGGCACGCCGTTCGATTTCACCGCGATGACGGCCATCGGCGCGCGGATTGATTCGTCGGATGAGCAGATCGTCTTCGGCAAGGGCTACGATCACAACTGGGTCTTCAGCCGGTGGGATAAGACGCTGCGGCAGCAGGCGACGGTCTACGAGCCGACCACGGGCCGGGTGATGGAAGTCTTCACGACCGAGCCGGGCGTGCAGTTTTACACGGGCAATTTTCTGGACGGGACGCTCACCGGCAAGGGCGGGAAGGTGTATCAGAAACGTTCCGGATTCTGTCTGGAGACTCAGCATTTCCCCGACTCGCCGAACAAGCCGAACTTCCCGACGACGGTTTTGAAGAAAGGCGAGACTTACAAAACGACGACGCTCTACAGATTCTCGGCAAAGTAGTCGGAAAGGATACACGGGGCCACAATGAACACGGGGAGACGGAAATGGACTCCCCCGTGTTCGCTGTGGCCCCGTGGTTTTTATTCTGTCAGCACCGCAACTGGCCGCGTTCAAGTCTGAAGCGGCTGATGTTCCCGAGCAGCGTGACGGCCAGGGCGTCGGGCTGAAAAATTTCGCTGGCGATCCGCCGCACCTCTTCGCTCGTCACCGCTTCGACCTGCGCGATAATTTCGTCCTGCGAGATGAACTCGCCGAAGGTGATTTCGTTCTGCGCGAGCGCGCTCATCCGCGAAGAGGTTGATTCGTTATTGAGGATCAGTCCAGCCTTCAGCTGATCCTTGTTGCGTTGCAGCTCTTCCGGGCTGACCGGCTCGTTTTTGATGCGGCGCAATTCCTCCATCGTCGCGGCAATCGTCCGCTTCAGGTTCCCCTTCGAGGCGCCGGCGTAAATCGTCAGGTAGCCGCAATCGTTGTAAGCGTTCATGGCCGCGTAGACCGTGTAAACCAGCCCGCGGTCTTCGCGCACGGACTGGAACAGCCGCGAACTCATCCCGCCGCCGAGGATCGAAGCCATCAGGTAAGCCACGTAACGATCATCGCTCGCGAGCGACGGGCACGGCGCGCCGATCACCAGATGCGCCTGCTCCAGCTCTTTCTTGTGGCGCAGCGTGATGTGCGGATTGTGATCCGGCGACGGTGAAGTCAGCGTCGTGTCGCACCGCTCGAGGCCGGCGAAACGTTCGCTCACGAGTTCGAGCAACTGCTCGTGTGTCAGATTCCCGGCCGCCGCGATGATCAGGTTGTCGGGGCTGAAGGTGCTGTGGTAATGCTCCTCGACGCGCCTGCCCTTGAAAGTGGCGAGCGTCTCCGGCGTGCCCAGGATCGGGCGGCCCAGCGGGTGGTCGGGGTAGTAATTTTCCGCGAAGATTTCAAAGACCAGATCGTCCGGCGTGTCTTCGACCATCTTGATCTCTTCGAGGATGACGTTGCGCTCCTTCTCAAGCTCGGTCGAATCGAAGGCCGGGCCGGTCACCAGATCGGCGATCAGTTCGAACGCACGCGGCAGATGCTCGTCGAGGACTTTGTTGTAAAAGCCGACGATCTCCTTGCCGGTGAAAGCGTCGAGGTGCCCGCCGAGCGTGTCTGATTCTTCGGCGATCTGCGCGGCGGAGCGTTTGCGTGTGCCTTTGAAGAGCGCATGCTCGATGAAATGCGAGATGCCGTTCTGCGCGGCCGGCTCGTGCCGCGAGCCGGTGCGCAAAAACACGCCGAAGCTGACCGAACGGACGTGCGGCATCTGCTCGGAGATGACTACCAGCCCGTTATCGAGTGTTGTTTTATGAACGTTGGGATCACTGCCCATCAGGTTACCTCGGAAGCGAAATTGTGCGGCGGAGCAATGGAGAATGGTAACACGATGGGCGGAGAAGTGAGAGATGCTCCTTCGATTTTCCTGTCATCCACGGAATGGAACGCGGATGAGACGGGTGTTACGGATTTTCACGGATTGATCTGTCCTGATCCGCGCCCCATTCCGCTTCTTTTACTCAACGGCAAACAAGCGCCACTCTTCGGCAACGCCCTGAAGCTCGTGCAGATTGCGGTCAGTGAAACGAATCCCCGAACCGGCGACCAGGTCCTTGACCGTACTCGACACCAGCACCTCGCCCGGCGCGGCTTCGGCGGCGACCTGAGAGCCGATGGTGACGGCGAGGCCGCTGACTTTGTCGCCCAGCAGGTCGCATTCGCCGGTGTGGACGCCGGACTGGACCGGGATCCCCAGGCGCCGCGCCGATTCGTTTATCGCGCAGGCGCAGCGGATCGCCCTGGCCGGCCCGTCGAAGGTGGCAATCAGGCCGTCATCGCCGAGTTCGCTTTCGCGACCCCGGAACAATTCAATCTCTTTTCTGACGTAGGCGTAATGCCGGTCGAGCGTCTGCTGCCACTGGCTGTCGTGCGCCGCCTCCGCGGGCAGGCTGGCAATGTGCGTGCAAAGCACGGTCGCCAGCACGCGGTCGTATTCGGGCGCGTGGCGCATCCCGGTCAGGAACTCTTCGATCTCGTCGAGGATGGCATCCTGATTGCCGACGAAAGGCAGGTGGTCTATGCCGGGCAGTTCGACGAATTTCGCCCCCGGAATCTGACTGGCGACATAACGGCCCTCTTCGACGCGCAGGCAGGTGTCGCCGGTTCGGTGGATGACCAGAGTCGGGACGCGGACGGTCGGCAGCACGCGGCGAATATCAATTTCTGCATTCATCCGCGTCAATGCCAGCGCGGCCCCGGGGCTCGCCCCCATGCGCAGGTAAGTTGACCACCACTGGCAGAAGCGCTCATCCTGGGCGAGGGTCGGCGCGCGGTCTTCGATGCCGACAGGGCCGCCCCATTCCCGCTGAATTTCCGCGAAGAAATGCTCGCGCTCTTCCGCCGTCGGCCCCCAGGGGTAATCATCGTCTTTCAGGCGTCTGGCGTAAGTTCCGATCATCACAAGGGCGCTGGTTTTCTCCGGGTAAGTTGCGGCGAAAAGACTGCACATCGGGCCGCCTTCGGAAACGCCGCACAGCACGGCGCGCTCTGACCCGACGGCCTCCATCACGGCACGCACATCGTCCATGCGCTGCTCCAGCGTCGGCAGCTGGTTCACGGGGACGCGGTCGGAAAGCCCCGTGCCCCGTTTGTCGAAGATGATCAGCCGCGCGAACGAAGCCAGGCGGTTGAGGAAGTAAGCGAACGAAGGCTCTTCCCAGAAATAATCCAGATGTGACACCCAGCCCATGACGAAGACCAGATCAATCGGGCCGTCGCCGATCACCTGATAAGCGATATTGACGTCGCCGCTCCGGGCGTATCTGGTCTCCAGCGTGCGCCTGATGACTTTGGGAGCCGGCGCGGTCGGCAGTGTCGGGACCGGGCGCGCCGGGATGTCAATGGCGGGCTGGTGCAAAGACCGGAGCAGGGGCCTTTCCGGCTGATCGTCTTTTTCCTCGATCAGGATGCGCGACCGGGTGCGCTCGCGGATCACCAGACCGGGCTGCCCTCTTTCCTCGACCTGCTCGACGCTCATCAGAAATCTGTAGCCCAGCTTCGGCACGGTTTCGATGACCTTCACCCCGTTCTGACCGTCGCCCAGGGCTTTTCTGAGCAGCGAAATGTTCTGCGCCAGGTTGGTCTCCTCGACAAAACTGTCCGGCCAGATCTCCTGCATCAGCCTGTCCTTGCCCATCACGCGCCCGCTGTTCTCGACGAGCAGCAGCAGGGTCTCAAAGGCCTTGGGCGTCAACTGGACGGGCTGACCTTCGCGCGTCAGCAGTCGTTCATCAGGATTGAGTCGGAAAGGGCCGAACTCGTAAAGCGGCGATGACTTCATAACGTAGTTCATAATTTTTGTCCGGTGGTCTCAGGTTTTTCAGCATCCGGGGAAAGGGCGACAGCCTGATTGCCCGGGTGAAGTCATACCCCGGCTGTCAGGGGAAAGTCATAAAGAACCCCTGAAGAACTTTTGAGTTTTTCCTGAGGAGCAGGGATCGACTGCCACCGGTGTTGAAAAGCAAGGAGTTAGGTGGGCTGACTGGCGAGAGGAGTGGCTTGGAGCAGGGACTGAAAAAAATCTCAAAAAAATCTCAAGTCGCTCTAAGGATTTTACGCCGGGTGAGGGGGTAGTGTTGGCTTGTCCTGAAAACAGTGCCGACGAGGCCGGGCAGGAGAAAAAGAAAGGTGGGTATGGGGACGAAGAAACTGACTGAGATCATTATTGAAACCGAGCGCACGCTGGTCATTGGATCCGGCCGGCGACCCGTCAGAGTGTGGTGTCCGGGCTGCGCCGCTGAAATTGAAATGCTGACCCCGGAACAGGCGGCGGCCATCGTGAAAGTGACACCCCGCACGGTCTACCGCTGGCTTGAAGCGCAGCTGCTGCACTTTGTTGAAGACCCGGACGGAATGCTGCTGATCTGCCGCAACTCGCTTTACGGGCAGGTCAGGCAGGGAGATTGAGAATCGGAATAATCCTGACCCGTGTGGAAAACTGACGGGCAGAAATCTGCCAGCCCGGACAGGTCACGCCGGTTGTTTCTGACTGGTTATCTGGCGGATGATCCCGGCCCGTCATCACCGGATTCAGGAAACGAGTTTAAGCCTCGCGTCCGATGACTGAGTGTCAGCGGCGAACGTTACATTTGCCACCGTGCCCACATTGATTGGCAGGCCGAGGATTTCCCGGCTCAGGCGCTTGAAATCCGTGGTCCCGGGATTGGTCTGCGGCAATTCGACGACGGCTTGGGCGCGGGCCGCCGCTTCGACGATTTTGACGCTCGTGCGAATCTGCGTCTCGTAAAGATCGTTGCCGAAAATGTCCCGCACTTCCTGCCTGAGTTCGCGATCAAAGCGCCGCCGCTCGTCATAATTGTTCAGCACGATTCTGACCAGGGGCAGCTGTTTGCCGAGCCTCGCGTGGATCTCAGCCATCCACGAGACCAGCGCCGACGCCCCCTTGAGCGCATAACTCCCGCTGGAAATGACGATCATCACCTGATCAGCCGCATCAACTCCGATCTGCGTCGCCCTGAAGAGGCCGGCGGGCGTGTCAATCAGAATGTAGTCGTACTCGGTCATCACCCCGCTCAGGTGTTTCCTGAGCGGGTTCCCGTAAAGAGGCAGTCTCTCCACAGCCGTACTCAATTCCTGCTGGTAGCGGTTGGGAATGAGATCAACGGACGGGCGGATCGGGATGATGTATTCGGAAATTCTGGCCGAAGGGACCAGCATGAGACGGTCAGCGGTTCTGGCTGCCCTGACTGATTCCGCGGACAACCCCTGGCTGAGATTGCCCTGCGGGTCAAGGTCAACACATAACACGCGCTGGCCGTAATGCAGAGCCAGGCAAATGGCCAGATTCTGTGCGATGGTGGTCTTGCCGGTACCACCTTTCTGGTTGGCAAAGGTCAGAACTTTAGCCTGCGTCCGGGGGGATAAACCCGCAGGGGAAAAATCTGGGTCGGCAGGCTGGGAAAGTTCCACCGGGGCGGGTGTTTTCTCCAGCATAAAATCAACCTGATTGTTTTCTCGGTTAGAAGTTGTTGGGTTCGGGGACTCCGAAGTGGTACTGCTGAAAAACCGCAATGGGATTATAAGTTGAGTGACTGAATAATTCCATCGAATAATTCCGGAGCGCTCCGGCGACCAGGGCTGGCTCTAATCGGTCAGCACGCGCGGCACAAACTGCTCGCGCACCTTCGTCACCAGCTCATCAATGTTTTCAGGCGTATATCCGGCGGTGCTGACCGGCGGCAGGATTTCCATAAAGACATCACCGGGCACGCAGTAATTCGCCCCCTTCCGCATCACCCGCCGCGTGTCGTTGATCACCAGCGGCACCACCGGCACGCCGGCTCCGACCGCCATGTAAAAAAGTCCCTTCTTGAATTCCCTGACGCGCCCGTCAGCCGAGCGCGTGCCTTCGGGAAAGCCGGCGTAAGAACGCCCGCCCTTGAGTCTCTCTGCCGCCAGCCGCGTGCTGGCCAGAGCCGATTCGCGGTCGGTGCGATCCACCGGAACCATGTCAATCAGGCGGATGCCCTGGGCGAAGACGGGAATCCTGAATAGTTCTTTCTTGACCAGAAAACTCGGATTCCGCCCGACGCAGGCAAAAATCAGCGGCGGGTCGAGGTTGCTCTGATGATTGGCGACGAAGACGTACGGCTGCTGCGGATCAAGACGTTCACGTCCGATGACATGAATCCGCATGCCTGCCGTGCGCATATAGAGCCGCGCCCCGAATCTGCCGAACGGGCAGATGAAATCCTTCACGCCGAAAAAGCGGCGCAGCAGGTACCCGAGCGGAATCACCGGCACGCCGAGGATCAGAAAGCAGAGCGCGGCCACGACGAAAGTCAGGTAATACCGCAACCGCGCGACCGGGCCGGGGCGCACTGCGCCGGGCGCCGCTGCCGTGCTAAACTGCGTGCCTCCTTTGCCGATTTCTTCGGTTGACGGCATCTTCAATTTTAACTCCACCAGAGGGACTTCAGGATGAAACGAAACTCTGCCCCGCGTTTTTCTTCGCGCGCTTCATCTGCTTCGCGGCTCGTGCTGCTCGTGCTGCTGACCTCGGGCTTCGGCGCCGCTCTGGCACGGGCCGATCACAAGCCCGTGCCCTCGCCGCGTTCCGTGCTGGGTTTTGAGCCGGGCGATGACCGCAAACTCGCCGACTGGTCGCAGATCACCGATTACTTCAAAAAACTCGACGCGGCGTCTGATCGCGTCACGTTGCGCGAACTCGGCAAAACGACGCAGGGGCGCCCTTTTCTGCTGGCGACGATCAGTTCGCCGGAAAACCTGCGCGACCTGAAAAGCCATCAGGACTTGCAGCGCCGGCTGGCCGACCCGCGCCTCGTCGGCTCACTCACCGAAGCGGATAATCTGATTCACCGGGCCAGGGCCGTGATTGCCATTTCGTGTTCGATCCACTCGACCGAGATCGTCGCTTCGCAGATGTCCATGACGCTGGCTTACACACTGGCGAGTGAGGAGAGCGCCGGGATGCGCTCCGTGCTGGAGAACACGATCATCCTGCTGATGCCCTCAACCAACCCTGACGGCGTGGATATTGTGACGAACTGGTACCGCAAAACGCTGGGAACTCCGGCGGAAGGAACGTCGCCGCCGGAACTCTACCACCACTACGCCGGGCACGACAACAACCGCGACTGGTACATGCTCAACCTCCGCGAGACGCAACTCGTGACCGACCTCTTTTACAAGGAGTGGTTCCCCCACATCGTCTACGACGTGCATCAGCAGGGGCAGAATTCGTCGCGGCTCTTCGTGCCGCCCTTCCTCGACCCGCCGAACCCGAACATTGACCCGACGATCCTGCGCGAAGTGGCGCTCGTCGGCACGAAGATGGCGACCGACCTGCAGGCCGCCGGGTTCAAGGGCATCGGCACGAACATGGCTTACGACACGTGGTGGCACGGCGGGCTGCGGACGGCGCCCTACTATCACAACTCGGTCGGCATCCTGAGCGAAGCCGCGAGCGCCGATCTGGCCACGCCGATCACGATCACGGCGGAAGAACTGCGTGCGGGCCGCAGACGCGAAACGACCGAAGCGCGACCGGGCCGCGAAACCGAAGAGCCGCGCGGCGTGCGGGGCTTGGCCGACCCGCTCGAACGGGCGACGAACTTCCCCGACCCATGGCCCGGCGGCGAATGGCACCCGCGTGACATTCTGAATATGGAAATCCTCGCCACGCGCTCGCTGCTCGGCCTCGCGGCGCAGTATCGCGAAGAGTTCGTCCGCAATTTTTATCAGGCCGGGCGCCGCGCCCTCGAAGCCGGCGAACGCGAAGCGCCTTACGCTTACGTGATCCCCAAGGGGCAGCACGATGAATTCGCGGCGGCGAAGATGGTGAGCATCCTTGCCGCGCAGGGGGTCGAAGTTCACGAGGCGAAATCATCCTTCACGGCTGACGGCGTGAGCTATGGGCCAAGCTCGCGCGTCGTGCTGATGCGGCAACCCTACCGCGCCTGTGCGAAAGCATTGCTCGAAGTGCAACAGTATCCCGAACGCCGTCTCTACCCCGGCGGCCCGGCTGAACGGCCTTACGACGTGGCGGGCTGGACGCTGCCGATGCAGATGGGCGTGAACTGCGTCGAAGTGAAAGATAAATTCGATGCGCAATTGGGCCTGCTCTCAGACGCTTCATTGCGCGATTACGCACGGCAGCACCAGCCGCGCGCCGGCGTGACTGCCAGAGTCGCGTTATACCAGAGCTGGTCGCCTTCGATGGATGAAGGCTGGACGCGGTACGTCTTCGACGAGTGGCAGGTGAAATACTCAGCGCTGCGCGACGCCGAAATGAGAGCCGGCAACCTGCGCGCGAAGTACGACGTCATCGTGCTGCCCGACCAGCGCGGGCGTGAGATCACGGGCGGCAACAGCGCGAAAACTTACCCGGCGGAATTCAGCGGCGGTATCGGACAGGCCGGCGTGAAGGAACTGCGCGAATTCGTCGAAGCCGGGGGCACGCTCGTCTGCTTCGACAACGCCGCGCGCTTCGCGATTGAAGCCTTCAGCCTGCCGGTCAAAAATGCGCTCGCGGGATTGAAGACCTCGGATTTTTACTGCCCCGGCTCGCTGCTCAGGGTGGAACTCAACACACGGCACCCGCTGTCAAAGGGGATGCCCGCGGCGGCTGACGCTTACTTTACCAACAGCAGCGCATTTGAAATTCTCGATAAAACTCAGGTGCAGGAAGTTGCGCAGTATGCCGACAAGGGGGTGTTGCGTTCGGGCTGGCTGCTTGGTGAAAAATATCTGGCCGGGAAGACGGCGATTGCCGAAGCTGCCCTGGGCAAGGGGCACGTGATCCTGTTCGGATTCAGGCCGCAGCACCGGGCGCAAACGTGGGGGACGTTCAGGCTGGTTTTCAATTCATTGCGGTGAACTCCGGAACCTCATTCACAAACACGAAGGCCCACGAAGTTTTACCATTCTTCGTGGGCCTTCGTGTTGCTTCGTGGATTGTTTCGTCGAATCAGATGATGGTGCCGTCCGTGATGGTCACGTTCTTCGGGATGATCACGATGCCGTCGCGAATATAGTAAGTCCCGTTCTCGCTGTCGGAATTTTCGCGCCCGGCTTCGTTCAGGATTCGCACGTTGGAGCCGATGCGGACGTTCTTGTCAACGAGCGCCTTGCGGATGATCGTGTTCTCGCCGATGCCCATCCAGGGGATGCCGTGACGGCGCTCCATTTCCAGTTCGTCGAGCGTCTGGTAGTAATCCGCGCCCATAATCAGCGAATGCTCGATGCGCGAGTAGTTCTCGATGCGCGAGCGGATGCCGATGACCGAGTGGTCAATCCAGACGCGGTTGAGGATGCAGCCTTCTGAAATGATCGAATCACGCACCTGGCAGTCAATCAGCTTCGAGCCGGGCAGGAAGCGCGCGCGCGTGTAAATCGGCGCGTCCACGTCGAAGAGGTTAAACTTCGGCAGGATGCTGGCCATGTCCAGATTCGCGTGATAGAACGAGCTGATCGTTCCGATGTCTTCCCAGTAGCCGTCGAAGAGAAAAGCCTGGACGTCGTACTTGTTGATCGCCGCCGGGATCACTTCGCTGCCGAAATCCGCGTTCTTCTCGTCCTTCAGCAACTCACGCAGCGCGTCGAATTTGAAAACGTAGACGCCCATCGAGGCGAGGAACGGGCGCCGCTCGGCGTCCTCGCGCGTCAGCCCGAGGAGGCTCGTGTCCACGCGCATCGCGTCGAGTTGATCCTTCGGCGGCTTTTCGCGAAATTCAATGATGTGGCTTTCGTCATTCGTTTTGAGCAGGCCGAAGCTGGACGCATGTGCTTCGTCGCTGGGGATGACCGAGACGGTCACGTCGGCATTGCTTTCGTCGTGGTGCTTCAGAAATTCGCGGTAATCCATCCGGTAAAGATGGTCGCCGGAAAGGATCAGCACGTTGTCTGGGTTGATGTCTTCGATATGCACCATCACCTGGCGGACGGCGTCGGCAGTCCCCTGGAACCAGTCCTTGTTCGTCGGCGTCTGCTCGGCGGCGAGGATGTCCACGAAGCCGTCTGAAAACGGGCTGAAGCGGTACGTCCGCGCAATGTGCCGGTTGAGCGAGGCGGAATTGAACTGCGTCAGCACGTAGACCTTGCTGATGTCGGAGTTGATGCAGTTGGAGAGTGTGATGTCAATCAGGCGGTATTTGCCGCCGAGCGGGACTGCCGGTTTGGAACGATGCCAGGTCAGAGGGAACAACCGCGTCCCCTGACCGCCGCCGAGGATAAGGGCAAGAGTCTCTTTTTTCATCACAATCTCGCTCGTGCTTAATTGCTGTCATCAGTTTTTCAAGGGAGATGCTTCGAACGGCGCGGGATGACAGCCTGGCTCAACGACCGCAGGTGAGCTAATCTGTCACGCGCCCGTGAGGATAAGTAAGCTACCGGGCATTTTCAAGTGCGGATGTCTGCTTCCGCGCGGGCTCCGCCGCTTTTCTTTTCATCGGCAGGAAACGCATGAACTCTCCGCTCCCCGTGGTCGCTCTCGAATCCACCGTCATCGCGCACGGCCTGCCCGCGCCGCACAACCTCGACACGGCGCGCGCCTGCGAGACGGCCGTCCGCGCGACCGGCGCCCGGCCCGCCACCATCGCCATCATCGAAGGGCAGCCGGTCGTCGGCCTGAGTGAAGAACAGATGCAGGCCGTCGCCCGGCGCAGCGACGTCGCCAAAGTGAACCTCGCGAATCTGGCGAGCGTAGCGAGCGAAGGGCGCTGGGGCGCGACAACGGTTGCGGCCACATTGCACCTGGCGCGCAGGGCGGGCATCCACGTCTTTGCGACAGGGGGCATCGGCGGAGTGCATCGTGGCGCGGGCGACAGCTTTGACGTTTCGGCTGACCTGACTGCGCTCGCGCGTTATCCGCTCGTCGTGGTCTGCGCCGGGGCGAAGGCGATTCTCGACCTGCCGAAGACGATGGAGGTGCTGGAAACGCTCGGCGTGCCGGTCGTCGGTTACGGCACTGATGAACTGCCGGCTTTTTATTCGCGGTCGAGCGGAATCAGACTCGATCTGCGCGCCGACGAGCCCGGGCAGGTCGCGTCACTGGCGCGGAAGCACTGGGAGCTTGGTTGCACCGGCGCCGTGCTGGTCGTCGCGCCCGTTCCCGTCGAAGATGAAGTCCCGGCCGGCGAGATCGGCGAATTTATTAAAGAAGCACTGGCCGAAGCCGCGCGACATAACATCAGCGGCAAAGCGGTCACACCCTTTTTACTTTCGCGCATCGCCGAACGCAGCGGCGGGCGCTCGCTCAAGGCAAATATTGCATTGCTGCAAAACAACGCGCGGATTGCGGGCGAGATTGCGTGCGCGATGCAGCGCCGCTGAGGAGGCAAATCCATGCAGGAACGCATCGTCTTCGGCAGTGAAGAAATCGCGGTTGAGTTGCCGGATCACACCAGAGTCATTCCGGGCAGCTTCGATGCCGGCCTGCCTCCGGTTGAGAATCTCGAAGAGACGGTGCGCGAGGCGCTCAGGGCTTCGCTCGAACTGCCGCCGGTCAGCGAACTGGCGAGGCCGGGCCACCGCGTCACGATTGCTTTTGATGACCCGACGGTCTCGTGTTACGCCCCGGTCTGGGAAGTCGCCATCAACCTGATCCTCGATGAACTCGATAAGGCGGGCGTCGCCCGGCGCGACATCACGCTCGTCTGCGCGAACGCGCTGCACCGCAAATCCACGCGGATGGAGCTGGCGAAGCTGATCGGAGAGCGGCTGGTCAAAGAATTCGGCTTTCGCCTGCTCTGCCACGACGCCGAGGACGCGGAGAATCTGGTTCACCTCGGTCGCACCGCCTCCGGCTATGACGTGGAAGTGAATCGTCTGGTGGTTGATTCCGACCTGACGATTTACCTCAACACGACCTGTTTTCGCGGGTTCACCGGCGGCTGGAAGTCGGTCTGCGTCGGCCTCTCCACGTTCCGCGCGATCCGCTGGCACCACAACCCGGATGACATGTCCACGTCGCTCGTGCGCAACCCGATGCACGAGATGCTCAACGAGATGGGCGCGCATCTGGAGGCCGCGACCGGGCGGCGCATTTACAAAATCGAAACCGTGCTGAGTGATCCATATCACGTCTCAAAAATGTGGGCGGGCAGTGTCAGCGCCACCCGCCACGCCGCTCTGGAATTGCTCCGCTCAAAGTCGCCGCCGCGCCGCGCGCTGCTCGAAGAGAAAGCCGACATCATCCTTTACGGCCTGCCTGACTGGAGCCCTTACGCGGCTTACTCTTCGCTGAACCCGCTGCTGACGCTCGTATCATCGGGGCTCGGGTATCTGGGCGGAATGATCGAGGCCGCCGGCAAGCCCGGCTGCATGGTCATTATGGCGACGCCCTGCCCGAACGAGTGGAATGACGTTCACTTCCCGTCTTACCGCGAAGTGTGGGATCAGTGGCTGAGTCGGACGAATGATCCTTACGTGATTCGCGATCAGGCCGAAGATGATTTCGCTCACCGGCCCGAATACATCTACAAATACCGCTTCTGTTACGGCTTCCACCCGGTGCATGCGGTGATGGCGACTTATCCGCTCAAACGATTGCGCCACGCCGGCTCGGTGATCATCGCAGGCGCGAAAGACCCCGGCCTCGCTCACCACCTCGGATTCAAATCGAGTGACACGGTGGAAAATGCCGTCAGGCAGGCCCAAGCCATTCACGGCCGGGATGCGAGCATTGCTTTCGTCAAATATCCGATGATGCAAAGCCGCCGGTGAGGCCGGGTCGCCACGTTTTACTTCCCGGCTGCCGCGGCTTCGGCGTCTGCAAGCAGCTTTTGCAGTGACTCCTTCGGCAGATACCGTCCGTTCACCACGACCGTACTGATGCGCCGGGTGTTGCGAATGTCGGAGAGCGGGTCGGCATCGAGCAGCACCAGACTGGCGATCTTTCCTTTCTCCACCGTCCCTGACGAATCCAGTTCACCGAGAAACTTTGCCGGGTTGATGGTCGCCGCCTGCAACGCTTCGAGCGGCGTGAAGCCGGCCTGCACGAGCAGCGCCAGCTCGTCGTGCAGACTGAAACCCGGAAAAGTGTATGCGCCGCCGAGGTCAGAGCCGGCCAGAAACTGCACGCCCGCGCGCCGCATCGCTCCGGTGATTTCCAGCTCCTTCTGAAACAGCCGCTTCCTGAAGACGATGTATTCGGGCGTGCGATAGCGGAAGAAGAAACCCTTGTCAGGCGACCACCATTCGCGGACGGAGGGCGGAATGAATTTCACCCGCTCATCTCCGGCGCGATGGATGTCGTCAATGAATGTCTGAACGTACTTGACCACGAGCGTCGGAACCTGCCACGTGTTGTGCCGCGCGAGCTGCCGGTAAATCTGCGTAGCCTTCTGTTCATTCCACGTATCAAGCATCCGCGTACCGCGAGCGGCGATCCGGCGCGGGAAGGCAGAAAAGTCGCCTTCCTTTATCGGTTCATCCGCCCAGTTCCGCAATTCGGTTTCGACGGAAGAACTGCCTTCCAGAATGGTGCCCAGATGCTCGATGCTCTTCTGCCCGGCGGCTGATGCTTCCATCGTCGTGATGGCAATGGGCACGTGTCCGACAAACGGGATGCCCTGCTTCTTCGCCTCGTCCGCGATGGCAAAGTAAGCGTCGCGCGGAATGCCGTCATAGACCTTGATGAAATCGGCACCGCGTTGTTTGAGTGAGGTGACAGCCCGGCGACCTTCTTCAGCAGTTTTGACCGGAACTGCGTGATCGGGATTCGCTGGCTGCGGGCCGTCAACTACCGGGCCGCAGGCGACGATGCGCGGCCCCGGGCGGTTGCCCGAAGCCGCTTCTTCGCGCCACTTGAAAAGCTGCTCCGGCCTGCCGCCCATGTTGCGAACGCCGGTGACACCGTTGGCAATAAACAGCGGCAGAGATCGTTCTGCCTCTCCGATGTGGACGTGCATGTCCCACAGACCGGGGATCAGGAATTTGCCGGTTGCGTCAACCACCTGCGTGCCTTTGGGCAGGCGAACCTTTCCGGTCCGGCCGACGGCAGTGATGCGATTGCCGGTGATGACGACCGTCATCTCACTCCTGGCAGGCATGCCGGTCAGATCAATGACTGTGACGTGAGTGAAGGCGAGCGGGGCGGGAGCTGAAGGTTGCTGCTGCCCGATGGTCGCGAGGGGCAGCAACAGCAGCAGCAGGACAGGGAGCTTTTTCATTTGAATCGTTGTCCCGGGGCTATTTCTTCCGGCTCATCTTCAAAGTCCCGCTCTCCTCGGATTTCGAGGCCTTCCATCTCCCCTCAAACTTACCATCGGTTAGTTTCAGCTCGCCGATCAGGAATTCCTGGCCGTTGTCCACTTTGAAGGTGAAGGTCCTGCCGTCAAACTTCGGGTCGGTCAGTGCCCGCTCGCTGTGGCCCGTGACCTTCGGCCCGTCATCGCTCGCCGTCACCACGGGGAATATGACTTTACCGGTCAGCTTGCCGCCCTCCGCCTTCAGCGTGATGGTGAATGGAAACTTTGAAAGCGCCTCGTCGGGGTTCTGATCATTGATGGCGATGAGATCCCAGTCGCCGACCATGAAATCGCTGCCCGCGGAGGCCTGTTGATCCTGCGCTATTTTCAGCGAGAGCGATGAGGCCGCAATTCCCGTCGCCGTCAGAACAAGCGAGGCGCCAGCCAGCAGAATTATTCCCGCCCGTGTGCCGATGCGTGGTTTCCCGTCAGTCAGTTTCATAATTCGTTCCTCCAGAATGTCGGCGTCAAAAACGCCGACTGTGTAAGCCGGGCGCCCGGCGTTGCTGATCGAATCAGCCAGCCTGACCAGCGACCGGGCGTAGACAGTCGCCGACACCAGTCGTCCGGCCACCGCCTCGTCGCAGGCCAGTTCGCGTGTCCGGCTGACCTGTCGTTTCACCAGCGCCGCCGCCGGATGAAATGCAATCGGCAGGTAAAGCACTTCGTAAATCAGGTTGAGCGCAAAATCGCGCCGCCGAATGTGAACCATCTCGTGCCCGATTGCCGAAGTCAGCGTCTCTGCTGATTCTGTGTCGAAGAGGCTTTCCGGCAGGATGATGACCGGGTGGCGCAAGCCGGCCGTCACCGGCCCGGTGACGGCCGGCGAGCAGAGAATCACGGCGTGTCGCAATCCGAAAGCCTCGCGACAGCGCGCCGCCGCCAGGGTCAGCGGGTTAGTGAATTCGCGCGCGTGAGCTGAACAGCGAATCTCGTTCGTCCTCTGCCACGCGCGGTGGAACCTGCCTGCGTGAGAGAGCAGCGAAAACAGATAACAACCGATGATGATGAAGGCCAGAGTCTGTGGCGGAGTGAATGGCGCGGGCCGGTGATTGAAAAAACGTACGAGCCACGCGGCGCTGCTTTCGGGAGACGCCGCTGTGTCGGCGGTCACTGACCCGGCCTGCGCCACGTTCCCGGCTGACAACCCCGATGAATAAACTTCCTGAAAGCTCATCAGGCTCGACAAAGGCAGCAGCAGCGAGAGCGCGAGCGTCATCACCCATAACCAGTGACGACAGCGCGCCGCGGCGTTGCGCAGCAGCCGGTCACACAGCGAAGCCACCAGTGTGATGGCAACGATCTGCCAAGCCGCGTTCAGCAGGAATGAGAGCAGCAGGCGGTTAATCGTTCCCATCGCGCTTCTCCTCCGACTCCTCGATGAGCCGGTGCAACTTCGCCAGCTTTTCCGGCGTCAGGTGGCGGGCCTCGATCAGACTCATCACCAGGCTCTCGGCCGAGCCGCCGAACAGCCGGTCAATCAGATCCCTGGTGGCGTGGCCGGCCACCTTGTCGCGGCTGACCGCCGGGCGGTAGTAGTAGGCGCGATCCCGGAGCGTCCGCCTGACCTTTTTCTTGCGGTGCAGCACGTTGAGCATCGTCTGGACGGTCGTGTAAGCGAGTTCGCGCCCGAGCCGCTGCTGCACGGCCTGCACCGTGGCCGGGCCCGTCTCCCAGAGGACGTTCATGATCTCCATTTCAAGGCGAGTCAGATGTTCGGCACTTTTTTTGCGGGCCATGTCTCCTGCCTCCTAATTTTTTCGTAGCATGCACCCGGCCCGCCGCCCGTGTCAACTAAAAAATTAGGAGTCGGCGGCCGGCGGGCGCGTAATGTCGCCTTCAAACGCCCGGTTGACACGCCGCTTGCTTCTGCCCCAGCATAGGCCCACCCTGATCCGGAGAAACACTCATCAACTCATGAGGATTATGAAGTCGAAATATATCGCCGCCGGCCTGCTGGCAGCGCTGCTCGCCTGCCCCGCCGCCGCGCGCGCCCAGAGTCTGGACGTGAAGACGCACACCCTGAAGAACGGGATGAAGATTCTGGTTCACGAGGATCATTCGATCCCGAGCGTGGCCCTCTACATTTTTTACCGCGTCGGCTCGCGCAACGAGCGGCCCGGCACGACCGGGATCTCACACTTCTT
The DNA here is from genome assembly GCA_035652435.1 of Blastocatellia bacterium. GTDB lineage: Bacteria > Acidobacteriota > Blastocatellia > RBC074 > RBC074 > DASRDU01. The sequence continues at coordinate 53,455 of DASRDU010000175.1, read as the reverse complement.
CGAACACATGATGTTCAACGGCGCGAAGAAGTACGGGCCGAAGCAGTTCGACGTGGTGATGGAGGCGGCGGGCGGGAGCAACAACGCTTACACCGATTACGACGTGACGGTCTATCAGGACTGGTTCCCGACGCCGGCCCTGGAGCTGATCTTCGACCTCGAAGCCGACCGGATAGAGCATCTGGCCTTCGACCCGCAGATCATCGAATCGGAGCGCGGCGTGGTGGCTTCCGAGCGGCGCACCTCGGTCGAGGCAAACAACGCCGGCCTGCTCGAGGAACAGCTCTGGGCCGCGGCTTTCATGGCGCACCCGTACCAGTGGCCGGTCATCGGCTGGATGGTGGACATCCAGAACTGGAAGATGGAAGACCTCAGGCGCCATTTCGAGATGGGCTATTCGCCGTCGAATGCGACGATGGTCGTGGCCGGCGACGTGAACTTTGATGAAATCATAAAGCTGGCGACGAGATACATAGAGCCGATCTCGTCACACGCCCCGCCGCCGCCCGTGACGACGAGAGAGCCCGAGCAGCTGGGCGAGCGGCGCGTCAGGGTGAACAAGTTCGCGCAACTCCCGATGCTGATGGTCGGTCATCACGTCGTCGAATCGGCGCACAAGGATTATTACCCACTTCAGGTGTTACAGAACATCCTGCTCTTCGGCGAAAGCTCGCGACTCTATCAGCGGCTCGTGGACAGGGATCAGCTGGCGATCGAAGTGGGCGGCGGGATGAATCTGGCCTTCGACCCGACGCTCTTTTCCATCGTCGTCCAGCCGAAGGAGGGCGTGGCCGTCGCGGCGGTTGAAAAAGCGCTCGTCGAGGAACTCGACCGCGTCAAAGCCGGCGTGAGCGAGCGCGAATTGCAGAAGGCGAAGAATGCGCTCGTCGCGAATTTCTACCGCCAGATGAAGACGATCAACGGCAAGGCGCGGGCGCTCGGCAATTACGAGGTCTTTTTCGGCGATTTCCGCAAACTGTTCGGCGTCGCCGACGAATACGCGAAAGTCACGGCCGCGGACGTGAGGCGCGTCGCCCTGGAGTACTTCACGGAAAAGAACCGCACCGTCGCGACGCTCGTGCCTGAGAAAGAAGAGGCACAGACGGCGTCTGACGCAAAGCCGAAAGCGGAGGGTGGAAAACGGAAAGCGTCGGGAGGGAAGCGGAAGGAGAGGAAGCAGTAAGCAGTTGAGATGGACTGTCGCACGGCGTTTATGAAAAACATTCTGATTCGCATTTCACTGATCAGCGTTTTACTCCTGACGTTTATCTGCGCGGGCTTTGCCCAGCAATCGCTGAAACTGCCGCCGCACAAAAAAATCAGACTGGCCAACGGGCTGACGGTGATACTGATGGAGCAGCACGAAGTGCCGATCATCAGCTTCAGCGTGCTGGTGCGGGCCGGGTCAGTCGCCGATCCGAAGGGCAAAGAGGGGCTGTCGTCAGTCACGGCCGAGCTGCTGCGGAAGGGGACGCGGGCGCGGACGGCGGAGCAGATCGCCGCGGAACTTGATTTCATCGGCGGCACGATGGATTTCAATGCCGGCGTGGATTTCGTGGCCGGCGAAGCCGAGGTGCTGAAAAAGGACGTGGCGACGGGGCTCGACCTGCTGAGTGACGTGGTGCAGTCGCCGGTCTTCCCGCAGGCGGAAGTGACCAAGCTGCTCCGCCAGCGCATTGACGGACTCCGGCAGCAGAAGGATCAGGCGCAGCTTGTCATCGGCAATTACTTCGACGCCTTTCTGTTCGGCGAGCATCCTTACGCGAGGCCCGAAAACGGCGATGAGCGAACGCTGGCTGCAATCACGCGGGCCGACGTGGTCAGATTTTACGAGGGCAACTACGGGCCGCAGACGGCGACTATTGCGGTGGCCGGTGATTTCGGCGCGGCCGGGATGGAGCGCGCGATCATCGAAAAATTCGGCGCGTGGAAGCAGCGCGGCGTGCCCCCGGCGCTGACGCTCACTGACCCGAAGCCATTCAATGGGCGCAAGCTGCTGCTCGTGGACAAGCCCGATTCGACGCAGACTTTCTTTCTGATCGGCAACGTCGGCGTCTCGCGCACCAGCCCTGATCGCGTCGGAATCGAAGTCGTGAATACGGTTTTCGGCGGGCGATTCACCTCGCTGCTCAACGAGGCGCTGCGAGTGAATTCGGGTCTGACTTATGGCGCGAGGTCGGGTTTTGATGAGAACAAGGTTGCCGGGAAGTTCGTGATCTCAACCTACACGCAGAACAAAACGACCGTGCAGGCGATTGATCTGGCGCTCGAAATACTGGACAAACTGCACGACGAGGGCCTGACCGAAGAGCAGTTGAAATCGGCGAAGGCTTACATCAAGGGCCAGTTCGCGCCGCACATCGAGACGACGGATCAGCTGGCACAGCTGCTGGCCGAGCTGGATTTTTTCGGCCTCGATGAGCGAGAGATCAACGACTACTTCGCCCGGATTGATGCGCTGACGGTTGAAGACACGCGCCGCATCATCAGGCAATACTTCCCGAAAGAGAACCTGGTTTTCGTGCTGATCGGCAAGGCCGGGGAGATCAAAGAGGCGGTCAGGAAATACGCGCCGCAGGTGGAGGTGAAGCAGATCAGTCAGGTGGGGTTCAAATGACGGCTCCCGGCAACTCCCTTACAGATCCTGATTGATGATCTCCGCCGCCCGATCCAGATAAAACAGCCCCTTCCCGATGTTCCCGCCTTCCTCAATCGCCAGAATCAGCGCGAAATTTTCCTTGAGGGCTTTGATCAGGATCGTGGCCGCATCATAGCGGAGGGTGAGCTGCCTGACGTTACCCATCTGCAGCTGCCGCATCATCTGCCTGCAGGCGCTCAGATTGATCACCTGATAGGCGCCGATCAGCTTCATCCTCTCTTCCGGCGACGAGTCTGTCCAGGCGGCCTTCGCCGGCAGCGTGTGGGAGGTGATTTCCTCGCCTTCCTTGTCGGCGAGGATGGCGCCGAATGCGCCGTCAACTTTGTTGACGAGATCAACGAGTGGCTGGTTCAGGTCCATAGCTGTGAAGACAGGGCGTGGGTCAAAGTGATGTGATGCCGGCGGGCGGCCCCGGGATTCAGGACTGCACCGCCGCCTGAGTTTCCGGGACGTTATTGATCGCCGGGTCGGGCTTGATCTTCTGTGTTCTGATCGCGTCTTCGAGGGCGCGCACGACGCGCTCGTCGTAGCGCGTGCCGATGAAGGAGTTGATGCGCTCGATGGCGACTTCAAAGGTCATGGCGCGCTGGTACGGGCGGTTGGTCGTCATGGCGTCAAAGCAGTCGGCCACGCTGACGATGCGCGCCATCATCGGAATTTCGTCGCCCCTCAGCCCCAGCGGGTAGCCTTTCCCGTCCATCGTTTCGTGATGAAAATGCATCCCCGGCAGGTACTCGGCCATCTCCGGGTTCTCGGACATGATGTAGGCACCCTTGGCCGGGTGGCTCTTCATAATCGTGAATTCCTGATCGGTCAGCGCGGCGGGCTTGCGGAGGATGCGGTCTTCGATGCCGATCTTGCCGACGTCGTGCAGCAACGCCGAGATGCGGATCTTTTCAACCTCGTCCTCCGGCAACCCGATGCCCTCGGCGATGACGCTGGAGTATATCATCACGCGCTCGGAATGGCCGCGGGTGTAGGGGTCCTTGCCGTCAATCGCGGCGGCGAGCGAGCGCACCGAGCCGATGAACAAGCTCTTGTTGCGCGAGGCCAGTTGCGTCAGGTCGTTGATGTAGGTCTGTAACTGCCCGCTCATGTGATTGAAATCCTCGGCCAGCTGCCCCAGCTCGCGGCTGGCGGTGCTGACCTCGATCCGTTTGGTGAAGTCGCCCCCGGCGATGGCGCGCGCCGTGGTCGCGAGCGACTGGATCGGGGCGCTGAAGCCGTGGGCGAAAAAGATCCCGGCGGCGACGGCCACGAGCGCGGCGATCAGGGTGACGATCAGAGTCCGCTGCCGCATCAGCCCGACCGACAGGTAAGCCGCCTTCTGATTGACCACGCCGATCACCCCCAGGCGCCTGCCGGGCGCCAGCTGTGAGGTCGCGTAGCTGCCGAGCATTGGCAGTTCTTCATTGTCACGCCTGAGCGTGAAGGACCGCGTGACGGCGACTTTCTCATTGCTTTCGAGCCAGTCCTGCACGACCTTCAGGTAGCTCATATCCTGGCGCTTGAAGGCCAGTTTCTGATCGGGGTGCGCGACGGCCAGCCCCTCGCTGTCCACGACGAAAAAGACCGTCTGCTCGCCGCGCAGCAGCTGCTTTTCATCAAGGTTGCTGTCCTGCGCCACGAGCGAGAAGACTTTCTGCAGGCTGACAATCGCCATGACCACGCCTTCGACCTCGCCGTTGCGCGTGACCGGCTGCGCGATGACGAGGGCCGGCTCGAGGCTCGAGCGGATGATGTGGGGCGGGCCGATCCACGACTGTCTGTCGAAGACGATCTGGGTGGCCTCGTTCAGCGCGCGGGTGACCTCTTCGCTGCTGATCTTGCCCTGATTGATGACGTAGCTGGAATCATTCGGCGCGTCGCGCGGGGCGAGAATCAGCGCGATCAGGTTGGTGTCTTCCTTGAGCGTCTTGACGAGCTGCTCCTGCCCGTTGCTGCTGCCGGCGCGGCGCAGGTCGCCGCCGATCTCGAAGGCGTGGGCGTAGGATCTGACCTGGGCGATGTAACCCTGCACGTACAACTCGATCTGCTGCGCCTTGTCACGCACGGTCTGGACCTGATAAACCTTCTCCTTCGCTTCGAGCGTCTGACTGTTGATCGCCGTCAGCTGCGAGCCGATGAAGATGATCGGGACGACCCCGATCATCAGCAGCACGGCCAGGATCAGGTACAGATTTTTGACGCGCTTCAAGCTAAAGCTCATAATTTTCGGGCGGGCTGTTTCGGTCCGGGCAGCGGGTTTTGGGGCAGGGAACCTTCGGGCGGGACGGACTCGCTTGCGGGCCAGGGCATACTAACAAAGATGGATTGCGCGAAACAAGCGGAGATTTTTCCCGACTTTTCGCGCGCCCGGCGCGTCAGAGATGGTGTGGTCCGCGTCAGGATGGCGGGAATTGAGAGTCCCGGAAGCAGAGAGCGACCCGTAGAGACTGAATTATGATCGGAAGACTCGTGGAATTCGGCCCGGATCCGGAGACGGAATTGAGCGACGATCAACTGATCGAACGGACGCTGGCCGGGGATACGGACGTCTTCAACGTCCTCGTCCGCAGGTGGGAGCGGCAGATTTACGGGCTGTCGCTGCGGATGCTGGGCCGCGACGAGGACGCGCGCGACGTCTGCCAGGAGACTTTTCTGGCCGCTTACCGCAACCTGAACAAGTTCCGCGGCGAGGCCAAATTCTCCTCGTGGATTTACCGGATCGCGCTCAACGCCTGCCATTCCCGCCTGCGCCGCGGCGGCCTCGTGGCCGGGCAGTCGCTCGATCATGAGGATGAATCGGGGCGCCGCGTCGAGATCGCCGATGACTCGGTCGAAAAAATCACCGACCGGCTGCACCGCGACCAGCGCGTCAATATCGTGCGCCGGGCGCTCCAGGCACTGCCCTCCGAAATGCGTCAGGTCATCGTCATGAAAGAGTATGAGGAACTGACCTTCGCGGAGATTGCCGAAGTGCTGGGCATTCCCGTCAGCACAGTCAAATCGCGGCTCTACACGGGATTGCAGCTGATGCGCGCCAAACTCTCGCACCTGCGCGAGGCGATTTAAGGGTCAGAAACCGGAGGGCCGAAATCTCCGGGCCCTGACCCGAGAGGTAAGACAATGAACAAGACACCGAATTCTCACACCCCTGTAATCTGCGGACGCCAAGATGAACTGGTCGCCTATCTGTACAACGAAGCGGACGGCAATGAACGCGCCGGCTTCGAGCAGCACCTGAAGGAGTGCGCCGCGTGCGGCGACGAACTGCGGGCGTTCGAGGGCGTGCGCCACGAACTCGGCCTGTGGCAGGTCCCTTTTGCGCCGCGCGTCGAGATTGCGCTCGCGAATAACAGGTGGCAGACTTTTCGTGAACTGATCAGTCTGTTCCCGGCCTGGGCGCGTGTGGCGGCGGCCGGCGCGATGGCGGCGGCGGCCGCGCTGGTATTTTTCTCGCTCATCGGGACGAGCCTGAGCGTCAATTCAAATGGCGTTTCGCTGGCTTTTGGCGGGAAGCCGACCCCTGTGGTTCAGCCGTCTCCTGTTAAGGAGCCGCCAGCTATCAACGTCAATGAGATGATCACTCGCCGCGACGCCGAAGCGTTGATTGAGCAGGCCGTCGCGCAGGCTCAGGCGCGGTCTCAGAGTGAGGCGCAGGCGCAGCTTGCCAGTCTGGAACAGCGCCTCAATGCCGCGCACCAGGCGAAACTGACGGCCGTCGTGCAGAAGCTGAGTAATGACCACCGGATGGTGGTGGAGAACCTGATCAGACAGGAGCGCAAACAGACGCCATCGCTCCGCGAATGGCTCTTCGCCTCCAATGAAGAGTCGGACGCCGAGGTGAAAGCAAATGAAAAGAGCAATTGATTGTGGGGCCGCACGGTTTGAGACTCGGCTGAAAACGGGATTGCGCGCACGCTTCATCATGGCCGGCCTCGCTCTCCTCATCGCCGCCGGAATGCTCGCGTGGGACTCTGGCCCGGTGTACGCGCAGGCCGGGGCGCGAAATAACCCGCGGCGGACGGGTTTCCCGCAGCAGAAGAAGGGGCGGCAGCAGCCGGCGAACGAACTGACCCCGGATCAGCAGCCCGAATCCGGCCAGACCGGTGGCGGGCAGCTGCAGCCTTCGCCCGAAGATCGTCTGATCCCGAACGGGATCGGGCCGAAACAGCGGATGGCGTTGCTGCGCGTTTTCAACCAGCTCAACCTGACCGGCGACCAGCGCACAAAGCTGATGCAACTCAGGCGCGAAACGGGCAACCGCCTGGGCGTGCTGAACAGACTCCGCCAGGTGCAGAATGAAGCTCTGGAAGAAGCGCTGTATGGTTCAGAGTTCGATCCGAAAGTCGTCGAGCAGAAGGCCGCCGATCTGGCCGCCACGACGACCGAGATCATCAAATTACAGTCGAGAATCCTCTCGCAGATTCGTCAGATCATGACGCCCGAACAGGCGCTCAAATTCCGTGAATTGCTTGACGAATTTCGCCGTCCGGCCGCAGGTCCTCCTGCACGCCCATAGGGCAGTCCGAATCAGTTTTGGGTCTCAGGGTTTTGAGTTTCGGAGTGACTGCGGCAGAATCTGAAATTCAACCCCCTGACACCGAAACTGTCTGTGAACCTGACCACCACCGACAAACTTTTACTGAGTGCATTGCTGCCGAGCGAGGCGAGCGGTCTGCGGCTGCGCCGTCTGATCGCTCGGCAGAGTGCGGATACTGAATGGGAAGCTGTGGTGCGCCGCGCCAGAGTGCGCAGCTTTGTGCCATTGCTGCGCTTCAATCTGGCGCGCGCCGGTCTGCTGGCAAATGTCCCCCCGCTGCTGCGCCAGACCCTTGATGAAACCAGCCGCTTCCAGGCGGCGCGGCATCTGGCCTGCGTCAGTGAGGCAACGCGGCTGACGCGGAAGCTGGCTGACGCCGGGGTCACGGCCATTCCGCTCAAGGGGGTGGCCCTGATGCTGGGCGGCTATTACCCGCAGGCCGGGTTGCGGGCAGTTTCGGATATTGACCTGCTGGTCAGCCCGCAGCAGCTTGAGCAGGCTGAACGCGTCGCGCACGAATGCGGCTACCTCGCCGAAAAATACCCTGAAGCCGCTCCCGGAACGATTCTCTTTCCGCCACACAGCGAACACCTCCTGCCCGCCGAACTCAATCACACTGTGGCCAGATATGGCCCCGGCGGCCTGATGCTCGAAATCCACCACCGGGCGTTTCATTACACCCGTGCCGGGCGCGACTTTGGTTTTGCCGAAATGCGTTCGCGGGCAGCGCCGCAACGGCACGCAGCGGGCGAGATACTGCTGCCCGCGGCTGAAGACCTGTGCCTGCATCTGGTGCATCACACGCTGGTGGATTTGCGCAGCACACATCTGATTCTGCGGACGCTGGCGGATTTGTATTTCATCGAGCAGCAGCAGCCGGGCGCGCTGGGGGGCCTGAAACAACGGGCCTCGGAGACTGGCCTCACCGGGGCGGCACGGACGGCTATTGACCTGCTGAGCGTGATTCGCGAAGGGACGCTTGAGGAACTGGACGAAGCGAGGCGCGATGACAGGCTGGCGGCTTTACTGGACGGGGCGATGCAGGATGAGCCGGGCGCAATGAAGACGGCCGCGGCGTTGTTTGAGTATTTCGATGTCGGGCCGTCGCTCGCAGGGGGCCTCGGGCGCCTGGCGGCTATCGCTTTCACTTCCGGAAAGCCTCTGGCCGGTGATGACGGCGGGACGCGTTCAGGGCGGGCTCGGTTTTATTACCCGCGCCGCGCGTTCGATCTGTTGCGGAAATTCGACTGGCAGAGCCTGCACCCCAGGACCGTGCGGCGGCTGGTCAGGTTGCGAAAGATTGGCAGGCCGCAACCAGGGCAAAAGTAAAAAGGCAAAAGGTGAAAGTAAAAAGTACGAAAGCAGATCTGTGCTGATCTCCCGGGCTCAGGCAGACACTCTGATCTCCGCCTTTTACCTTTTCACTTTTCACTTTTGCCTTCCTGCTTACTCCTTGCTGGCGTCCGCTTTCTGGTCTGGCCCTTCCTGACCAGCCTGATACTTTTTGAGCAACTCTATCCCGTAGCGGATCGGCACGCCAAAGTTGGCCGGCGACCCGGGCAGGATGGCCTGGTTGATCCCGATGACTTTGCCGTTGGAGCCGAAGACCGGGCCGCCCGAGCCGCCCTCGCTCGTCGCCGCGTCGTAGACGATCCGCGTGGCAGTCACGTCGCCGATGTGCCCCTGGGTCGAATACGGGCGAATCTGAGAGCGGATCGAAAGGTCGTTGAGAAGCGACCGCAGCGAGGCGCGGCGGTTGAGCGCCGCCGGATCGCCTTCGTCGGTTTTGGCCAGCAACCCCTCGATCCCCGCCGGATAACCCATCAGCACGACTGATTGCCCGCTGACCGAGCCCTCGCCTTTTTCGTCAACCGGCAGCACGGGCAGGGCCGCATGACCCTGATCGAAATTACAGATCGCCACGTCGCTCGTCCGGGCAGCTTCCAGCACCTGGAGCTTGAACGGCTGCGGCGTCCTCGGGAAGTAGGCGTAGAGTTCCTTCACTTTCGGGCGCAGACCCTGCCCGCGGATGGCCGTCGCCACTATGTCGCCGTACCATGGCTGCGCCACGTGGCGGTTGGTCAGCACGAGTCCGGGCGCGGCGAGGAAGCCCGTGCCGATGAACTCCATTTCACAGACCGGGCCGCTGCCGTCAACGCTCAGGTTGATGCCGCCGCCGGGGCTGATCAGCGTGTTCGTTTCGGTCGGCTCCTTGAAGCGCGCCTCGCGGCCCGAGCGCGGGTCGGTCCACGTGTAGACGCCGTAAATCAGGCAGACCCCGCGCCCGTAATTTTCGACGACGTTCGCCGCGAAAGAGAGCGAGCGTCGCACGCTCGCGGTCTCGTCGTTGTTTTTCCGAATCTCGTCGTGGGCCTTCGACAGCCCGGCCTGCACCTCACCGACCTTGGCCTTCAGCTCTTCGATGGCTTTGATGTTGCGACGGCTTTCGAAAAAGCTCAGCGCGTTGATGTACAGGATCGTCCCGATAATCAGACCGATCACCGCGAGCGCGGCGTACAGCTTCCGGCGCGGGATTTCCGCGACCAGTTCGCGCAGCAGCTGCTTGACGAAGACCAGCGCGACGTCGGTGCGCGGCGTGACGGGCTGGAGGTTCTTCCCGGGCTTAGCGACCGCGCCGTCCGCACTTTCGCTGGCGGCGAGGGCCTTGTCTTCGGCGCGCACGCGCGCCAGCACCGCCGTGCCGAGTTGCAGCGACTCGGCCAGCTCGACCGTCGGCGTCAGGAAAAAGAAGCGCAGCCGGACGCCGGTCTTCCCGAAATAGAGCGTGTCGCCGTCACGGATCGAATCGCCGACCGCAACCAGTTCGCCGTCGCGCGTGAGCGCCACCGACTCATCCATGCTGGCAATGCGATAAGTGCCCGCGGTCGAATGCAGCTCGAGCAGTTCCGCCGAATGCGGTAACTCATCCGTGTGATGCTCTTCGGGGCGAAAGCTGAGGTCACAGGCCGGTGAAGTCCCGATGGTGATGGAATCTTCGTGAAAAATTTTGGTTTCGGGCTGTTCGACGCCAGCCAGACGAATTACAAGACCATTCATAAAACAACCGTCATACCGTAATTCAGAGAGGTGTATAGAACCGGCAGTATACCACGACGAAAGAGGTCAGGGCGCAAGGGGGAAGAGAAAGGGAGAAAAGAGGGCCGCCGCCGTTTTACAGCCGCTGTCTCCCGGCGAAGCCCGCGTCAACGTCGTGCCACCACTCGATATGGTCTTCGCCGTATTGCCAGCAGAGAAAAACGACGCGGTCCTCGCGCAGGTGGGGGAAGTCGCACAGGCCGCGGTCGAAATCCTTGATCTGCACTCCCAGACTGAGGATGGTTTGCGCGTAATCGGTGATGCGGCTGAGCGCGGTGACGTAGCGGACGCCCGAGGAAGTGCCGCCGCCTTCGGAAGCGCGCTCGCCGGCCATTTTGATCTCCGGCTCGAGCCGGCGCAGCACGTTGCGCTCTTCCTGAATTTTTTCAAGCAGGTGGCGCAACTCCGGCAGCAGCGCGTTGGCTTCCTCGACCGTGAAAAGTTTCATGACTGATCCGAGGCCGCTTTCCGGATCTGCTGGCGGCGCAGGTACCGGGGGCGGTATTCCTCCTCGTAATACCGCTTGAAAGCGTCAATCACGAGGCCATCAAACTGCGTATCACGGCCCTCTTCAATCATGGCCACCACCTGATCCGGCGGCAGCGGCTGGCGGTAATGGCGGACGAAGGTCAGCGCGTCGAAGAAGTCCGTCACCGCAATGATCCGCGCGCTCAGGTGGATCTCATCGCGGCGCAGCCCGCGCGGGTAGCCGAGCCCGTCGGGCCGCTCGTGGTGACTCCCGGCAATCACCGGGATCGCCGCCAGGTCTTCGCCGAAGTTGATGCGCGACAGGATGTGGAAAGTGTAGGCCGGGTGCTGCTTGATGTTTTCGTACTCTTCCGGCGTCAGCGGCGAAGGCTTGCAGAGTACCTCGTCGCGGATTCCGATCTTGCCGTAATCGTGCAACAGCGCCGCGTAATAAGTCAGTTTCTGTTCTTTGGGTGAGAGTCCGAGATGGCGCGCCGTCGCGGCCGAGTAATTCGCCACCCGCGCCGAATGCCCCGCGGTCATCTCGTCGCGCGCGTCGAGCGTGAGGGCCAGCGCCTTGATCATGCTGTCGAAGGTGCGCTGCCGGTCTTCGGCCAGGCGGATGACTTCCAGCGCCATCCCGGCCTGCTGCCCGAGCGCGCTCAGAAACTCCGTCTCCTCCGAGCTGAAGGCCCGCTCGCGCCGGCTGACCTGACAGACGACGGGCGCGCGGTTGCCTGAAGCGAGCGGGAATCCGAATGAATAAGACCCGGCCACCTGATCGCGCGGCTGATCACCGGGGGAGATGGCAACATCGGCGGCTGGGAAAACAGCGAGCAGGGACTGGCGCAACGTCTCAAACAATCCGTCACGGTCCGCGCACTGCCTGATCTGTTCGCCGATCGCGTTGAGTCGCTTCAGGCTGATCCCGCGCGCGGCTCTGGTGATTCTGGCGGCGGGTAAATCCGCGGTCAGCACCCCGACCCCGGCGCGCGCCACGTCGAATGAACTGTGACTGAGGGCCGAGAGAACGTCGGAGGATGAAAAGTAGAAGGTCAGCAGCGCGCCGCGCTCATGCGAACCCAGCCGGATGGCGTCGCCGTGACTGAGCGATTTCTCCGAAATCCGCCGCGCGGCAAAAAAGCTGCCGCTCCGCGACTGCTTGTCAACGTAGGTGAAGTCCCGACCGTCGCAGATGACTTCCGCGTGGTGGCGCGAAACCAGCCGGTGATTGATCGCCAGATCGTTATCCCGGGTGCGCCCGATGGTGAAGACTTCCTTGCTCAGGTCAACCAGACGATGCTCGCCCCGGTCATCGGTGTAATGAATCATCCCCGCCCGCCCGCGCGCGGCGTGGCCGGAGAAATCAATAGTAGTAGCCATTGCCCTTTTGATCTAAAATTCGGGTTTCAGGTAAATCAGTTGTTTTTGGCACGGGATAGACTCAATCATTCCGCCCCCGGAGTCAAGCTTTGCCCCGGGTTCGCCGCCTGATCAAATCAGATATGAATCCTCCTGCCGTCACTGAACCCATTCTTGAATTGTGCCAGGCCATCCGGCGGGCGGGCGGCCGTGCGCTGCTGGTCGGCGGCTGGGTGCGCGATCAGCTTCGGGGTGAGAAAAGCGTTGATTATGACATTGAGGTTTACAACCTCGAACCGGCGCGGCTGAGATCGCTGCTCGAAGCGCGCGGCATGGTCAATGCCGTCGGCGAATCTTTCACGGTCTACAAGATCAAACTGAACCGCGCTGTTGATTCACGGATTGAAATTCCGCCGGTTGACGTCAGCCTGCCGCGCCGCGAATCGAAGACGGGCCGCGGCCATCGCGCCTTTGAGGTCACGGGCGACCCGCAGATGAGCGTTGAGGAAGCCGCGCGCCGGCGCGATTTCACGATCAACGCGATTATGTACGACCCGCTCGTCGGTGAATTCATTGACCCGTTCGGCGGGATGAAAGACATCGAGCGGCGAATCATTCGCGCGGTTGATACGCAGACATTCGTTGAAGACAGCCTGCGCGTGCTGCGCGCCATGCAGTTCGCCTCGCGGTTTGAGTACGAGATTGACGAGGCGACGGTCGGGCTGTGCCGCGGAATTGACCTCTCCGACCTGCCGTCAGAACGCATCTGGGCCGAGGTCGAGAAGTGGCTGCTGCAATCGCGCAGGCCGTCAATAGGCTGGTGGGCGGCGCGGACGCTCGGCATCGTCGAAAAGCTCTGGCCCGAATGTCAGTCGCTGATTGATTGCCAGCAGGAACCCGAATGGCATCCCGAGGGTGATGTCTGGATTCATTCCGGCATGGTGCTTGACGAAGCGCGCAAGCTGATTGACGACCTGCCCTATGCGAAGAAGGTCACCGTCATGCTCGGCGCACTCTGCCACGATTTCGGCAAGCCGCCGACCACGCAGTTTGAAGATGGGCGCATCCGCTCCAAAGGTCATGAAGAAGCCGGAGTCAGGCCGACTGAAGAGTTCCTCGACCGGCTCAACATTTACACGCTCGATGGTTACGACGTGCGCCATCAGGTGAAGGCGCTCGTCCAGTATCACCTCTCGCCCGGGCACTTTTACAAAGTCCACGAGCGAGGCGAGACGGTTTCTGACGGCGCGTTCCGGCGGCTGGCGCAGAAGGTCGAACCTGACCTGCTTTACCGAGTCGCCCGCGCCGATTGCCTGGGCCGCGCCGGTGATTTCAAGCCCGACGCGATGGAATGGTTCATCGCGCGGGCGCGCGAACTGGCGGTGGTCGAGAAGCCACCGGAGCCGATCCTGAAAGGCCGCCACGTCCTCGCGCTCGGCTTGCAGCCCGGCCCGCGCGTCGGGCAGGTGACAAAGGCCGTCTACGAATTACAGCTCGACGGCGCGGTGACGAACCTCGATGAGGCGATTGCCGCCGCGCGGGAAGTAGTCGCGGGGCTCAGGTAGCCTGCGCCTGATTGGAGAGTGAAGCCATGAGTAAAGGTCACGGGACTCACGCCGCCCGCGGGCGGCAGAGCGAATCAATCGAACTGACGATGCCCGACGGCCAGCTGATTCGCGGCACCCTGAGCTTTGCCGGCGCCGAAGCGAGAGCGCCATCGGTCATCTTCGTGCATGGCTTCGGGTCAACGCGCGGCGGGGAGAAGGCAGTCGCGCTCGAAGCCGAATGCTCGCGGCGTGACTGGGCGTTTGCCGCATGTGATTTTCGCGGGCATGGCGAATCCGGGGGGACGATGCCGGAACTGCGCGGCTCGCGCCTGCTCGAAGACCTCGACGCGATTATCACTCTGGTCGCGAACCGCACTGCCGGGCCCGCCTTTCTGGTCGGTTCGAGCATGGGCGGCTGGGCTTCGGCGTGGTTCGCGGCGCGCGAGCCGGCGAGGGTGAAGGCTTGCGCCTTCATCGCCCCGGCCTTTCACTTCCTCGAATTCCGTTCCTTGAACAAGGCCGCGCATAAGGAGTTTCAGCGCACGGGCCAGCACCGCTACCAGAACGAGTTCGTGGACGCGGAGATCAGCTACGGGCTGGTGACCGAGATGAAAAATTACAGGCTGGAAGACATGGCTGCGCGCTTCCGTTCACCGCTGCTCGTCTTCCACGGGATGCGCGACGATATAGTGCCCTACACTGACAGCGTTGATTTCGTTTCGCGCTGCGCTTCAAAAGAAGTTGAGTTGATGCTTTTCAAGACGGGCGATCATCGCCTGGTTTCGGAAAAGGAAAAGATGTCGCGAATGGCCTGTGATTTCTTCGCCGCGAGACTGGCATAGCCATCCGTTCGGCCCCCTGATCCGGCGCTGGCAAGCCTGCACTGCCTGTGCTATCCTGCGCCTCAATTTTTCGCGGTTCCCGCAATCATTCCGATCAATTCACAACTGACCGCGCCAGTGCCGAAGCAGTCCCGGTGCGGTCGCGAGGGAGGACATCTTGAGCGTTCTGGTTGATAAGAATACCCGCTTGATAGTTCAGGGCCTGACCGGCAAGGAAGGTACTTTCCACGCGCTGCAAATGCGCGAGTACGGGACCAACATCGTCGGCGGAGTCACGCCCGGCAAAGGTGGCACGACGCACGAAGGCATCCCGGTTTTCAATACCGTCGCCGACGCGGTGAAAGAGGCCGGCGCGAATGCCACGGTCATCTACGTGCCCCCGCCGTTCGCCGCCGACGCGATTATGGAGGCCGCGGACGCAGGGTTGCCGCTGATCGTCTGCATCACCGAGGGCATCCCGACGCTGGATATGGTCAAAGCTTATCAGTACGTCAAAGCGCGCGGCTCGCGCCTGATCGGCCCGAACTGTCCCGGCGTAATTTCACCCGGCAAATGCAAAGTTGGGATCATGCCTGCCCGCATTCATAAGGAAGGCCGCGTCGGAGTGGTCTCGCGCAGCGGCACACTGACTTACGAAGCCGTCGGGCAGCTGACCGCGCTCGGCCTCGGGCAGTCAACCTGTATCGGCATCGGCGGCGACCCGGTGATCGGCACCACACAGCGTGACGCGCTCGAACTTTTCAACGGTGACCCTGACACCGACGCGATTGTGATGATTGGCGAAATCGGCGGCACCGCCGAAGAGGAAGCCGCCGAGTACGCCAGACAGCATGTGAAGAAACCCGTCGTCGGTTTCATCGCCGGACAAACTGCGCCTCCGGGCCGCAGGATGGGCCACGCGGGCGCGATCATAGCCGGAGGGAAGGGTACTGCGGCGGAGAAATTCGCCGCGATGGAGGCCGCCGGGATTCACATCGTGAAGAGTCCGGCGGACATTGGCACGAAGGTGAAAGAGGTGCTTGGCGCTTAGCCTCGAAATTCGTTTATTGAATCACAACGCTGCTGGCAGGCTCCGGCTTAAGAGCGTGCCAGCAGCGTTGCCTGTTTCTGAATCTTCCTGACCGCTTCCGCAATTTGATCCATATCCTGACTGCTGCCGAGCAGCATCGTCTGCGTCAGCCAGACCGCTTCGTGACAGAGCCGGTCGTTTTCGGGGCAGTGGCTGTTGCGCTCTGCCAGTTCCTCCAGAACCTTTGCCGGGTAGATGTAACGATACGCCCGCGAATTCAGCGTGCTTTTCAGGAATGGCTCCTTGTTGAGCGGCGCATAGCCGCCCGAACACGGGATGCCTTCAGCCTGCATCGCCTTCAGGAATTTTTCCCGCGCGAGGCCGCTGAAGTGGTTCTGATTGTAGCGGAACATATACAGATGATAAGCATTTCGCGTGCAGCCTTCGTACATCCGCGCCGGCGCGATGCCGGGGATCTCGCGCAACTGCCTCGTCAGATACCCCGCGTTCTGCTCTCTGATTTTCGATTGCTCTTCGAGCCGCGCGAGCTGCGCGAGCAGGATCGCGCCCTGAAACTCAGTCATCCGCCGGTTATCGCCGTTGCGCGCGTAAGTCATGTTGGTGTTCGCCGCCGCGCGCCCCTGATTGTGAAAGCTGCGGCAGTTTTCGAGCAGCGCTTCGTTGTTGCTGACGACTGCCCCGCCTTCGCCCGAGTTGAGGTTCTTTGACGCCTGCAAACTGAAACAGCCCAGATCGCCGAACGTGCCGACCTTCTGCTTCCGCCACTCGGCCAGATGCGACTGACAGGCGTCTTCGATGACGGGAATACCATGCTTCTTTGCGACTGAGAGGATGACGTCGAGGTTCGCCGCCGCGCCGCCCAGATGCACGGGCAGAATGCAGCGCGTGCGCCTGGTGATCGCCGCTTCGATTTTGTTCGCGTCAATCTGGAAAGTTTCGCGGTCGCTGTCCACGAAGACCGGCAGCGCGTGCTGGAGCAGCACGACGTTGATCGTCGCGACAAACGTATAAGGCGGCACGATCACTTCATCGCCCGGCCCGATTTCGAGAGCCTGCATCGCGGCCACCAGCGCGCTCGTCCCGCTCGAAGTCGCCAGGCAGTGCTTCGCGCCGAGCCGCTCGGCCCAGGCGCTTTCAAACTTCTCCACGAAGCTGCCGCCGTGCCGGTTCCACCGTTTGCTGCGCAGGGCTTCCATCAATTGCTGCTCCTCGCTTTCGCCGATCACCGGCCACGCGGGGAACGGCGCAGTGCGCACCGGCCGGCCTCCCAGCAACGCCAGCTGGTCGCTGACGTCTGTTGATGCAGGAATGGTTACGGATGGCGAATTGCGTGAGATGGTTTTCCGACTGCTGATGCCCGACACGGCGGCCCCCGCGCAGGTGGCCGACAGGAAGCGACGCCGCGACAGCCTGGTTTTCATAAGCAGACTCCTTCAGTCAGAGCAGCTGCCGGGTCAGGCTCTCCCACTCTTCGTCGAGAGACTGACCCGCAGGAAAAGATTTGCCGGCCCGCCGGTACCAGTATTGCGCATTGCCTTCATCGCCTTCGCGGCGGTGCAGGTAAGCGTGAACCCACGCCGCCCGACTGTCATCAATGTCCTGCACGATTTTGTGGGCCGTCGTCCAGTCGCCGCGCTTTTCATGCCAGAGCGCGACGAGGTAAGGCGTGAGCGATGCCGGAGGCTGGTCACTGGTCAGGGCAGCTTCGAATTCTTCGAATGTCATATGCGTTCCGATGGATTCGGACAGATTTATGGCCGGCATTATGGCACGCGGCGGGTGATTTGTAGAGTCGGAGCGATGTGCCGCCCGGGCTTCGCCGGGCGAAGAACGGGGTGGGATGTGTTACTAATCGGAGAACTGAAGTGATTATCGGGCGTGCCGGAACCCTGCTGCTGCCTGCGGCGCTCCGACCTCTGCCAGTCCCTTTTCGATCCGGGACCGCAGAGCCGGGGCCGCGGGAGACAGCGCGGCGGCGCGCTGGAACAGCTCGCGCGCTTTGTCGTGTTCCTGTAAATCAGTCAGGCGGATTTCGGCGGCGCAGATCAGGGCTCTGGCGGTGAAGGGTTCGGCGGGGTAAGCGGCGGCGAGCTTCTCGTATTCGTTTGCTGTGTCGTTGGGCCAGTTCATCCCCTTCATATAATCGCACAGCGCCATCCACTCGCGGGCCGGCAGGGGCTGCGGCTGTTCGCCTTCGGGGTAAGTGTCGAGCAGGGAGCTGTAAGCTTCGAGCGCCGATTCGCGGTCATTGGCTTTCAGGTGTGCGCGAATCAGGCTGACGTAAGCAGCAATCTCTTCCCTGCGCTGCCCCGTCTGGGAGTAAGCGCGGGCGAGCGCGAAGAGCGCTTTCGGGTCGCCCGGCTGCTCGCGCAGGTGGGCGGCGAGCAGCGAGAGCGCGGCGGCGGCGTCTTTCTGATCCAGTTTTTCAAACGCCTCGTTGACGGCGCGGCTGGCCCCGAAGCTGATCTTGTTTTCGAGGCGCGGCGCGATCAGCTTCTGCTCGATGCCGCAGTGGTAAACGATCACGGCCACGACGGCGCCGAATGCGAAGCCGCCGATGTGCGCCCAGAAGGCTACTCCACCCTGCACGCCGAGCGCACTGGTGAGCGTGCCAAACAGCAGTTGCTGCGCGAGCCAGAAGGGCAGCACGACGTAAGCCGGGATTTCGCGCGTGCCGTAAATCGGGCGGAACAGGAGCAGGTAGAAGTAAAAGAACCTGATCCGCGCCTTGAAGTGGCGCACCATGAACGCGCCCATCAGCCCGGCAATCGCGCCGGAAGCCCCGATGCACGGGACCAGACTGTCCGGCATCATCGCGGTGTTGAGCAGCGTGGCGGCCACCCCGCCGAGCAGATAGAAGGCCGCGAACACGCCGCGCCCCCATAAATCCTCAATCGCCAGCCCGGCCAGCCAGAGGAAGAGCATGTTGAAGATCAGATGCTCCCAGCCGCCGTGCAGAAACATGCTGGTCAGGTAATGCAGCGGGGAAAATTTGTGATCGCGCGGGACGAAGCCGTATTTGAAGACCCAGTACGCGTCATAGAGCGCGACAAACTCCGCGCAGAGGCGGTCCATCTCCCTCTGCTCCTCAGTGAGGCTGGTCTGCTCCCACGCCGCCGCGGCAGAGTTGCGGCGGCGCTCGGCGATCGAATGGCCGAATCTTTCGATCTCTGCCACCACCGACGGGAGGCGCCTCAGCCTGTCTTCCGCCTCCGCGCTGAAAGCCACATCCTCATGCTCCCTCGCATACATGACCAGTTCGCCGACCACCTTCCCGGCGCGCTCTTCTGACGGCTGGCCGAGGGTCAGGGTGGCGATGAAGATGACCGCGTTGATGGCGATCAGGCCGATGGTGATGACCGGCAGGCGATTGACCACCTGACGGTCGTGTCCGACCGGGATGAACATGGCACGAGACCTCTCGTCTGATTATCTTCTTCTGCCGGTGGTCACCTGCGCGGCCTTCTCAATCCTCGCCAGGCCGTCAATGACCCGCTTCTGCCACATCGGGTTGGTCGGCTTGAGGGCCGACGCCTGCTGGAAAAGATCGAGCGCCCTGGCGCAGTCGTTCCTGATGTGGAGGTGCAATTCCGCCGCGTGGATCAGGGCCCTGACGGCCAGTTCGTGCGTCGGATGCGCGTGCCCGAGCTTCTCGTATTCGCCCGCGGCTTCTTCCAGCCGGTCGAGTTCCTTCAGGTAATCGCACAGCGTCGTCCACTCGCGCGCGGGCAGGGGGTAGGGGAGTTCGCCCTGTGCGTAGTTGTCGAGCATCTCCCCGTAGGCGGCGAGCGCCGACTTGCGGTCATTGGTTTTGAGGTGCGCGCGGATCAGCCGGTGATAAGTCGCGTCCCTCAGCTCGCGCTGGCCCATCTGCTGATAGACGCGCGTCAGCGCCGCCAGCGCATCCACGTCTTCCGGGCGGTCAAACAGGTATTGCTGAAGTTTCTGCATGGCGGCATTGGCTTCGCCTTTCTCCAGCTTTTCCAGTGCCGAGACGATGATGCGGTTGGTGACCGCGCCCGCTTTGTTTTTGCTTCCGGAGGCGATGTAATACTGCTCGAGCCCGACCTTCGCGAGCAGCAGCGCCAGACCTGCGCCGAACGCGAAGCAGCCGATTTCCGCCCAGACGGAGAATCCGGCCCGGAGCCCGGTCATCCGCGTGAGCATCGCAAAAAGAAATTGTCCGAGACACCAGAACGGCATCACGGCGTAAGCCGGGAACTCGGTCGTGCCGAGGCGGGTGGGCAGGACGTAAAAATATTTCACCTGCGCCGTGGCGTGGCGCGCCATCAGGGCCCCCATCAGCCCGGCGGTCGCGCCCGAAATGCCCGCAGCCGGCACCCCGCTTTGCGGATCGACGGTCGCGTGGATCAGTGTCGCCGCCGCGCCGCCGAGCAGGAAAAGCGCGGCGAAGACGGCGCGCCCCAGCAGATCCTCCAGCGCCATCCCGGCCAGCCAGAGGAAAAACATGCTGACGACGAACTGGCTCAGGCTGAAGTGCAGGAACATCGCCGACAGGTAATTCGGCGGCGAGCGTTTGTGTTCGCGCGGGATGAAGCCGTAAGAGAAAGCCCAGGTCTCGTCATAAGCTTTGACAAAGACCCCGCACAACCCGGCCATTTCGACCTGCTCCAGTAAAACTCCCGGGTTGGAATTGTTCGTGCCGGCCCCCGCTGACCTGCGCCCGAGCAGATCGCGGCGGGCACGTTCCAGCTCACTCTCCGGCAGCGGCAGCTCGGCCAGCCGTTTTTCGACCGCCTCGGTGGGCAGCACCCCGGGGTGCTGCGCGGCGTAAGAGAGCATGTCGCCAAGCGACTTCTGGAACTGCTGGTGCTGCGTCCTGCCGACGGTCAGCATCAGCGCGAAGCAGAGCGTGTTGATAACGAGCAGTGAAAGCGTGATTACAGGCAGGCGCTGCACGACCTGACGATCATGGCCAATCGGAATAAACATAGCGGGTGATGCGGAAAACAGTTCGGGGGACGAGATTTGTCGGGAAGGGCCTCACGGGGCAGCTCGGGTTGGGTAGAGCTTAAGTATTTCGCCCTGGCAGGGCAAGAAAAAAATCGTGCGGAATAATAAAGAAGGGAGGGCGGAAGAAAAAAAGAGCAGGGCCACCCTGCGGCCTGCCCGTTGTGCCGGTTCAATTTGCCGCGCGGCCTGTGTTACATTAAATGCGAAGACAATCCCCGTACGCAGTTATTTCCCGCAGCCGGAAGAAAGGACGGCAAGCTATGAAATTCTTTATTGACACCGCCAATCTCAACGAAATTCGCGAGGCCGCCAGCCTCGGCGTCCTCGACGGCGTGACGACCAACCCGAGCCTCGTCGCCAAAGAGGGCGTGAGCGATTTCAAGGCGCACATCCTGGCGATCTGCGAGATTCTCAATTTTGAAGGCGCCTCGGTCAGCGCCGAAGTCGTCTCGACCGATTACGAAGGGATGCTGAAGGAGGGCCGCGAACTGGCGAAGATCCATCCGAACGTGTACGTCAAACTGCCGATGACCAAAGCCGGGTTGCAGGGGACTCACACGCTCTCGAAGGAAGGCATTCGCATCAATCAGACGCTGATCTTCAACGCGACGCAGGCGCTGATGTCGGCCAAGGCCGGTTCGTCCTTCGTCAGCCCGTTCATCGGACGGCTCGACGACATCGGTCACGAGGGGATGGGGCT
This sequence comes from Blastocatellia bacterium, assembly GCA_035652435.1. Classification (GTDB taxonomy): domain Bacteria; phylum Acidobacteriota; class Blastocatellia; order RBC074; family RBC074; genus DASRDU01. Next base: position 32,252 of record DASRDU010000175.1, on the reverse strand, counting down.
GATCGGCGAGATCAGGGAAATCTTCGACAACTACGGGTTCTCGACGCAGATTCTGGCCGCCAGCATCCGCCACCCGCTGCACGTCATCGAATCGGCGCGGCTCGGCGCGGACATCGCCACGATGCCATTCAAGGTGATCGAGCAACTGCTCAAACACCCGCTGACCGACATCGGGCTGGCGAACTTTTTGAAGGACTGGGAGAAGGTGAAGAATTCGTGAAGTGACGCACGGGCGCGAACGGCGACAGAGGCGACGCGCGCAGACTTTTGCGACCCGGCGCGCGTCGCCCCCTCCCTTTGTCGCCTTGCCGTCAGATCTCCTGCCGTTTTACCGACGGCGTCTGACCTGCTTCAACTCGTCGGCAGTGATGAAGCCGTCGTGGTTCAGATCCAGGCGGTCGAAGGCTTTCGGCTTGCGCGCCCATTCGTCGCGTGAAATCTGACCGTCATTGTTCCTGTCCATCTCCGCGAGCGCCCGCTTGCCGCGTCCGTCGTGCCCGCCCTGACGCTGACCCCGTGCCGCCAGCTCTTCGCGCGTGATGAATCCGTCATTGTTGGCGTCGAGACGGGCAAAGGCTTTCGGCCTGCGCGCCCACTCGTCGCGGGAGATTCTGCCGTCGTTGTTCTTATCCAGCCGCCGGAACATCTTTTCCGGGCTATGATGACGGCGCCCCTGAGCGGCAGGCGCAGTGTCGGGAGTGGCGGTCTGAGCGGAGGCTGTCATTGAGGCGAGGGCCGCGAGAAAAACTGCGATCGTGTATAGTACGAGTCTTTTCATGAAGAAATCCTCCCCGAAATCACTGACTGATTGTTGCGAATCTGCCGGGGCCCCGACATCTGGCAGGTTAGAGCGACTGGGGCGGGAGAAAGTCGAAAAAAGTTCCGGTTCCGGGAGTGAAGTCTCACATCCGGGCGCCCCGCCCTGGTTCCTGTTTTTATGAGTAGTCACGAGCCGCGCGCTCCGCTGGCCGTCGAAGCGCGTGATCTGTTCAAGCGATATGGCGATCTGGTCGCGGTTGACCGCGTCAGCTTCGCCGTCATTCAGGGCGAGGCGTTCGGCATGCTCGGCCCGAACGGCGCCGGCAAATCCACCACCATGCGGATGATTTACTGCCGCACGCCGCTGACCGCGGGGACGCTGCGGGTGGGCGGGCTCGACGTCACGCTCGACCCGCGCGAGATCAAATCAATTGTCGGCGTCGTCCCGCAGGAAAATAACCTCGACCCCGACCTCAATGTCCGCGACAACCTGCTCGTTTACGCCCGCTACTTCCGCATCCCGCGCCATGAGGCCGAGCGGCGCGCCGACGCGCTGATCAGCTTTGTCGAACTCGACGACAAACGCGGCGCGAGGATCGAGACGCTCTCGGGCGGGATGAAGCGCCGCCTGATGATCGCCCGCGGGCTGATCAACCGGCCGCAGATCCTGATCCTCGATGAGCCGACGACCGGGCTCGACCCGCACGTCCGGCATGCGATCTGGGAAAAGCTGCGCGAACTCAGGCAGCAGGGCCTCACGATCCTGCTCTCGACGCATTACATGGACGAGGCGGAGAAATTGTGCGACCGGCTGCTGATCATCAACGACGGGAAGATTCTCGTCGGCGGCACGCCGCGCGAACTGATCGCGCGCTACGCCTCGCATTTCACGCTCGAAGCGCGCGGCTGCAACGGCCGGCAGTTGTACCGGCTGCCGGAGGTCGGGCAGTTGATTGCCGAGAAGCGCGGCTCGACGCACTTTTACTTCGCGCCTTCGGCCGAACAACTGGCGCCGCTGATTCACGCTTATCATGACTGTGAAACTTTCCTGCGCCCGTCGAATCTGGAAGACGTCTTCCTGCGGCTGACCGGGAGCGACCGGCTGACCTGAAATATCGGTATGAATGACACAGGCGAAAAGCCGCGGGCATTACACGATGACGCCCGCGCGATGAAACGGGACTGGGACGAGCGCGCGCGGCAGAATGCGAAGTGGTTCATCAACACCGTCAGGCAGGAGCAGTCCGACGCGGAGTTCGATGAGACGGGCGCGTTCGAAATGCGGCAGTGGGTCCTGCCTGAACTGACGCTACTGACACAGGGACGCGACCCGAAGACGCTCAAGCTTCTCGAAGTCGGCTGCGGCATCGGGCGGATGACCAGGCATCTGGCCGCGCTCTTCGGCGAAGTCTGCGCGACCGACGTTTCGGGCGAGATGATCAGGCGGGCGCGGGAGCGGTCGGGCAACCTTCCGAACACTTCTTTCCGCGAAACGAACGGTGTGGATTTTGCCGGACTGCCGGACGATTACTTCGACATCGTCTTTTCGGTTTACGTCTTCCAGCACGTGCCGAGCAGGGAAGTCATCCGCGCGAACATCCGCGACGCTTATCGCGTCCTCAAACCCGGCGGCATTATCAAATTTCACACCAACGGCGTGACCGCGCCGGCTTACGAGGAAGTCGAGAAAGACACCTGGATCGGGGCTTCGTTTGCGGAGGCCGATATTCGCCAGTGCGCCCGCGAACTGGGCGCGCAACTCGTCAGCATTTACGGCGCCGAAACGGGCTACTGCTGGACGACCTTTCGCAAGAGACTGGTGCCGGCCGCAGTCCGGCAACCCCTGGTCATACCGCGGATCGAATTTTATGGCCGTGCTGACGATGCGGCGATCAGACGGATTCCGACGGGCGGAGATGACGCCTGGCTTTCGCTGGTCGTTTCCGGCCTCGCGCCTGAGGAGGCGGATGCCAATAATCTGATCGTTGAATTTAACGGGCAGGCTGTCAGGCCACGTTACGTCGGCAGGATGAGGCCGCATTACGAAGCCGCGCTGAAAGCGCAGTTCGGCCCGTCGCCCGGTCACCTGACTTACATCGAGGCGGGCGTTCTGCCAGACGCAGCAGGCGGAAGTGCGCAAGTGAGGGTCAGGCCGGACGAGGGCGAAGCTTCGCCGCCGGTCGTGGTCGAACTGGAGTCATCACCGCCGGGCAGGCCGCGAATCGTGACCGTCAGGAACGGCGATGATTACGGCACGGACATTTATGCCCAGGGGCCGAAATCGCTGCTGAAGATCACCGTCGAAGGGCTGGGTGAAAAGGCCGGCACGGGCAACGTGCGATTACAGATCGGCGGGCGCTTTTTCGAGCCCGCTTTTGTCGGCTTCGTCGCGCACCACGGCTCGTGGCAGGTTGATGCCCGACTGCCTGAAGACACGAAACCCGGCCTGGCTGAGCTGCGGGTTTATTCCGGCGGTGTGCCGTCACCGGGGGTGCAGTTGCAGATCCGCTGAGCCGGGGGTGATGTCTGATTGATGCCTTTATGATTGCACTGTCCCGGATCAACTTTGGTGATGTGACGCGCGTCTGGCAGCGGAACTTTGATGTGTACGTCCGGCTGTGGCGCACGGAAATGGTCGCGCCGTTGTTCGAGCCTTTCTTCACGGTGATCGGGTTCGGCTGGGGCGTCGGCGCGCTGGTCGCGGGCAGGGTCCGGGGCGTGCCTTACCTGACTTTCGTCGGCGCGGGCATTCTCGCTTTCAGCGCCCTGCTGCGGGCGATTTTTGAATGCACCTACGGCTCCTACTTCCGGATGATTTACCAGTCAACCTTCGACGCGATCCTTTGCACGCCGGTCGAGGTGGAGAGCCTGGGTTTGGGTGAAATTCTGTGGGGCGCGTCGAAAGCCTCGCTCGATGGGCTGTTCGTGCTGGCGGTGCTGGCGGCGTTCGGCGCGGTCTCTTCGTCGCTCGGTGCGCTGATCCCGCTGGCGCTCGCCCTCGGGGCGCTCTGGGTGGCGGCGCTGGCGCTGGCCACCACGGCGCAGATTCATGAAATTGACCACTATAATTTCTTTTTCGCGGTCGTCTTTTCCTACCTCTGGATTTCCGGCTCTTACTTCCCGTTGGAAAACATGCCATACGCCGTGCAGATTCTGGCGCGCGTCGTCCCGGTGACGAGCGCCGTCGAAGTCACGCGTGATCTGATGATCGGGCAGGTCGGCTGGCGCATGCTCTGGGAAGTCCTGTACCTCATCGTCGCCTCGGTGGTGACGATTGAACTCGCGTTGCGCTGGATGCGGCGCCGGCTGGCGAGTTGAGACTTAACATGGAATTAAGACGGATTTCCGATAAACTTAACGTGCCTGTTGTAAGCTCCCCGTCTGAAATTTGAATTGATTCATCCGGCTTTTCATTTAGTTCACCGGATGAGCTATACTTCCTCTCCCTCAGAAACTGGACTTATCCACATCAAAACCAGGAGTCTCCGATGTTTGGTCTTCTGCCGAAAGAAGAGAAATATTTCGCCCTGTTCAACCAGATGGCGGCGCACATCAGGGAAGGCGCGTCGCTGCTCAAAAAACTCTTTGAGGATTTCGAGAACCGCGGGAAGTACGCCGACCAGATCAAGCAGGTCGAGCATAAGTGCGACGAGATCACGCACGACATCATCCGCAAACTCAACCAGACTTTCATCACGCCGATTGACCGCGAGGACATTCACGCACTCGCCAGCCAGCTCGACGACGTGATTGATTACATCGAGTACGCGTCGCGCCGGGTCGTCCTCTACCGCGTCGAGCAGTCAACCCCGCAGGTCATCCAGCTGACCGACGTGGTGGTGCGGCTGACGGCTGAGGTGGAAAATGCCGTGATCTCGCTCGGCCGGGGCGACGGCAAGGTGCTGCAGCAGTGCATCGCGATCCACACGCTCGAAAATGAGGGCGACGCGTTGCACCACGCGGCGGTCGAGCAACTCTTCAGCGAAGAGACCGACCCGATCCGGCTGCTCAAATGGAAGGAACTCTACGAGACGCTCGAACGCAGCATTGATAAATGCGAAGACGTCGCCAACGTGCTGGAGGCGATCGTCCTTAAAAATGCCTGAGTCCGGAGACGGCCTGAGACATGGCGGAACCCGCTTCGCCCCGCCACCTCTCCACCCATTGATCCCCGACACTGATTCAAGAGGTGATAATGTCCACCCCGTTCACGCTTACCTTGTTGATCGTCGTCGTTGCGCTCGTCTTCGATTACACCAATGGATTTCATGACGCCGCCAATTCCATCGCCACGGTCGTTTCCACCCGCGTCCTCTCACCGGGCAAGGCGGTCGCGCTGGCCGCCTTCTTCAACTTCGCCGCTTTCGGGCTGGGGACTCAGGTGGCGAGGACCGTCGGCAAGGGGCTGGTTGACCTCAACCAGGTGAATGAATGGGTCATTCTGGCGGGGCTGGTGGGCGCCGTCAGCTGGAACCTCATCACCTGGTATCTGGGGCTGCCGACCAGCTCGTCGCATGCGCTCGTCGGCGGCTACGCCGGGGCCGCGGTCGCGAAGTCCGGCCTCGGCGTGCTGATCTGGAAGAAGTGGCCTGAAGGCTGGGCCGGGACGCTTTCGGCAATCGTCATGTCGCCGCTGCTCGGGCTGCTGCTCGGGCTGCTGCTGATGGTGGCGGTCTTCTGGATCTTTCGACGCACATCCCCGTCGCGGGTGGATAAATATTTCCGCTGGGGGCAGCTTTTCTCCTCCTCGCTCTTCAGCCTTTCGCATGGCAGCAACGACGCGCAGAAGACCATGGGCATTATTCTGGCGGCGCTGGTCATCGGCGGGTATCACGACCCGAAGAACAACGACATCCCGTGGTGGGTGGTAATCGGGGCTTACAGCGCGATCAGTCTGGGGACGCTTTCCGGCGGCTGGCGCATTGTCAGGACGATGGGGTCGAAAATCACCAAGCTCAAACCGGTCGGGGGGTTTTGCGCCGAGACCGGTGGCGGGCTGACGATTCTGCTAATGACCTACCTGGGAATCCCCGTCTCGACCACGCACACGATTACCGGGGCAATTGTCGGGGTCGGCTCAACACAGCGGCTCTCAGCCGTGCGCTGGGGCGTCGCGGGTCGTATCGTCTGGGCCTGGGTGATTACGATCCCGGCGGCGGCGGGCATTGCCGCACTTATTTACTACGTCATTTCAGCCCTGCGCCATGTCGTCTGATCCGGGCCCGCCCGGGGGCTGCATCCGAAATAATCATGCGGGAAACACGGCAGGTCATTCTGGCGACGATGGTGATGGTAGTGGCCTTCGCCCTGTACGAATGGGCGAAGACATTTTTCTTCCCGGGCATGAGCCTCACCACTTCGCACGTCGTCTCGACGATGGTGGCCGGCGCGATTACCGCCGTGACCGCCCGCCATGTGATCCGGCGGCAGGCAAAGCTGCTGAGCGAGCAGCGGAGCGGCAACGAAAGATTGCGCGAAGCCCTCGGCTCAGCCGAGCGCGGGAGCAAGCTGCTGCAATCAGTCCTCGCCTCGGTTGACGAGGGCCTCGTGATCATTGACCGCGAGGAGCGCGTGCTGCTGATCAACGACGCGGCGCGCCGGCTGCTGGGCATCGGCCATCGCGCAGCCAGACTGCTGACGGACATCAGCTTTAATCCGCAGATCAATGACGCCTTCACCAGAGTACTCCTGACGGCGGATCGCGCCGAAGCCCGCGTCGAATTGCAGTTCGGACTCGGCCGCCGCGTCCTGCGCCTGCACACGGCCCCGCTGCGGTTTGACGGCGCCCGGGTGGACGGCGTGGTCGGGGCCTTCATTGACATCACGCAACTGGAAAAACTGGAGCGCATCCGCCAGGAATTCCTGACCAACGTCTCGCACGAACTGCGCACGCCGCTGGCTTCGATTGCGGCCTACACCGAGACGCTGATTGACGGCGGGATTGATGATGCCGAAAACTCGCTGCGCTTCCTGACGACCATTCAGCGCAACGCCGAGCGCATGCGCAATCTCGTCAACGACATTTCGGAACTCTCGACGATTGAATCCGGGGCAGTGCGGTTGAATTTCGAGCGGCTGCCGTTGCGCGAAGTGGTTGACGAGGTCTTCAGCGGCTTACGTCCGCGCAGCGAAAAACATCGGGTTGCGCTCCGCAATCAGGTCCCCGAATCCTGCCTGGTCACCGCCGACCATCGCCGCCTCGAACAAATCCTGACCAACCTGGTGGACAACGCGATCAAATTCAACCGGCCCGGGGGGGAGGTCACCGTCAGCGCCGACGCCGAAAGTGAAGCCGACGGCCAGACCCAGACCGTGGTGCGCGTCCGCGACACCGGCCCGGGGATCCCGCCCGAACACCTGCCGCGCGTCTTCGAGCGCTTCTACCGCGTGGACAAGGCGCGGTCACGCGACCTGGGCGGCACGGGACTCGGCCTCGCCATCGTCAAGCACCTCGCGCGCGCGCACGGCGGCGAAGCTTACGTCACGAGCGAAGTCGGTCAGGGCTGCGAGTTCGTCATCAGGCTTCCGAACAGGAATACAGCAGTCAGTGATCAGTTGCCTTCAGTCAGCGAAAACGTGACATCAATCGCCGGCCCGAATTTATGAACAGTGAACAGGAAATGCAGATCGCCACTGTCAGAGTGAAGAAGTTGCACGAAGGCGCGCGGCTGCCGGTGCGGGCTTCCGACTTTGACGCCGGAGCGGATTTGTTCTGCCTTGATCAGTTCACCCTCGCGCCGGGCGAGCGCCGGCTCGTGCCGACGGGGCTCGCGCTGGAAATCCCGCCGGGGTATTACGGGCGCGTGGCCCCGCGTTCGGGCCTCGCCGTGCGCCTCGGCATTCACACGATGGCGGGCGTCGTTGACAGTTCATACCGCGGGGAGTTGCAGGTTCTGCTCGTCAACCTGGGCCACAAGCCAGTCAGTTTTGATGCCGGCACGCGCATTGCCCAGCTGATCATCGAACGCATCGCGCTCTGCGATTACGCCTGGTCCGAGGAGTTGAGCGGCACCCCGCGCGGCGCCGGCGGCTTCGGCTCGACCGGGCAATAGGCCGGGGCCACGGTCTTTCCTTCCTTTACACTGCGCCGTCAGTCTCACAAAATGGTCCGGGGAAAAGTTATGTAACCACGACCCCGGTCATCAACCACACATCCAGAGGAAAACGCCCATGCGAAAACCGATGCTTCATCGCCTCGTCGCGACACTGCTCACTCTTTTTGCGGTCATTTCCATTCAGGCATTCGCTCAGGATGCCAGTCAGGTGCTGCGCCTTTCGGTCGGCTTCAATACGCTGAAAAACAGCGTCACTTTGAGCGACGACCAGAAGAAGGAAGTCGCGCGTCTGGAAAACCTGGCGAGGGCAGCCAATCAGGCCGGCAGATATGGCGAAGCGATGGGCCACATGTATCACGCGATGGCGGTGATGCGGAATCAGCCCTGGACGCCCGCGCGCGCGCTGGGGACGGCGCTGCAATTGAAATCTGATCGCGTAATTCTCGACCCCGGCGATGTCATTCATCTCAAAGTGACTCAGTTGTTCGCGCTCGAAGAGCCGCTCGCCGGCAAACTCACCCCTACGGTCACGATTGCGCCGGCGAAGAGCAAAGACCCGCGGGCCGCGAAAGAACTCAGACGCCTCGGCGAAGTCGCCGGCGATTTCACCGGCCAGCCGCTCGCCATTGAGGCTGCGCTGCCCGGGCTTGAAGACGGCGACTATCAACTCGCACTCAATCTCCTGCCCGCCGAAGGCGAGCCGATCATCAAAACGTCATTGATCCGCCTTGCCCGCGGGCTCGTCAAGGATCAGCAGGCCATCAAAGCGCGTGCCGCCGGACTGGCCGCCGGGCTTGAGAAACGCAATCAGCCTGAACTGCTGCGGGCGCTGGCGGCGGTCGAGTATCAGGCCGGGATGATTGATCTGGCCAACGCCGGGCAACTCGCCATCGAACGACAGGACTTCAGAAAGGAGCTGAGCTTTGCCTCCTCCCTGCTTGAGCAGATTGCGAAGGGCGAAAATCCGCTGCGTGCCCTGCGTGGTGATTTCCGCTGGGCGTATCGCTCGACGGTTGATCAGCAGCTTGAGCCTTACCGCGTTTACGTGCCGTCGAAATACGACGCGGCAAAGCCGGCCCCGCTCGTCGTGGCGTTGCACGGGATGGGCGGCGATGAGAATTCGTATTTCACAGGCTATGACAACGGCGTCATCAAACGCGAGGCCGAAGCGCGCGGCTACATCGTCGTCTGTCCGAAAGGGCGCGGCCCGGCTTCGATGTACCAGGGCGATGCCGAGCGCGATGTCCTTGACGTCATTGCCGCGATGCGGCGCGATTACAAAATTGACGAGGACCGCATTTACCTGACCGGGCATTCAATGGGCGGTTACGGCACGTGGTCTATCGCTATCAAGCACCCTGAACTCTTTGCCGCGATTGCCCCGATTGCTGGCGGCGGGAATCCGAAGGCCCTTGGTCAGATCACACACGTTCCCGAAATCGTGGTGCATGGCGATAAGGATCCGACTGTGCCCGTCCAGCGGTCCCGCGAGATGGTGAAGGCGGGGCAGGAACTGGGGATCAAAATCAAATACATCGAAGTGCCGGGCGGCAATCACACCGACGTCGCCGTGCCCGCGATGAAAGACATATTCGACTGGTTCGACGCGCACAAGCGTCAGCCCGGAGAGGCGGCCAAAGCCGCAGCCGGCAGCACGCAGAAATGAAGGGGGTGTGGCGCGATCCGGTAAATCGCGTTACATTTACTGAGGAGGGTTTATGAAGCTGTATTTCAAAAAATTATCATGTCTGCTGGTCATCGTCGCCACCGTTTCAGTGTCGCAGGCACAATCACGCCGCCCGATGGCTTTCGATGATCTGATCGGGATGAAGCGCGTGGCCGACGCGCAGATTTCGCCCGACGCTAGGCAGGTCGCCTACGTCGTCAACGTCATCAACAAGGAAGAGAACAAAGGCAAGCGCAGCATCCACGTCGTTCCGACTGCCGGCGGTGCGCCGCAGCAGTTAATCGCTTCAGACAAAAACGACGACACGCCGCGCTGGTCTCCTGACGGCAGCCGCATCGCCTTTCTCTCGTCACGCGGCGGCGCGCCGCAGATTTACGTCGCTCAGGCCGACGGCACGAACGCGCGCAAAGTCACCGACGTCCCCGAAGGCGTCAGCGAATTCATCTGGTCGCGTGACGGAAAGATGCTGGCCTTCGTCACCGACGTCTATCCCGAATGCAGAGACCTGAAATGCGTCGCCGAAAAAAGCGCCGCCGCCGAAAAGAGCAAAGTCAAAGCCGTGATCGCCGACCGCCTGCTCTTTCGCCACTGGACTGAATTCAAACGCGGCAAACGTTCGCACCTGTTCGTAATCCCGGTTGACGGCGGCGAGCCGCGCGACCTGACGCCGGGCGATTACGACGTGCCGCCGTTTTCGCTCGGCGACCCGACGGCCTTTGATTTCTCTCCCGATTCAAAAGAGATCGTCTTCACGCGCAACACCGACAAGGTCGAAGCCACCAGCACCAACAACGACCTGTTCATCGTCCCGGTTGACGGCGGCGAACCGAAGCGCATCACTGGCGGCAATCCGGGTTCCGACACCACTCCGCGCTACTCACCTGACGGAAAGTGGATCGCTTATCGCTCACAGGCGCGTAACGGTTATGAATCTGACCGCTTCCGGCTGATGCTTTATGACCGCAGGGCCGGAACGTCGCGGGAACTTTCCGCCGGCTTTGACCGCTGGGTCGAGGACCTCGTCTGGCTGCCCGACAGCAGCGCCCTGATCCTGACGGGGCAGGATCGCGGGCGCGATGCGTTGTGGGCGGCTTACCTGAACGGCGACAAATTCAAACGCCTGATCAATGACGGCTCGAATACCGGAGTGACGGTTTCAGCCGACGGCAAAGTGATTGCTTTCACGCGCACCAGCCTGACTGCGCCCAATGAAGTCTTCAAGGCAAACCCGGATGGTTCCGGCGCCACACAGTTGACGAAGACGAATGCGGACCTGCTCGCGCAACTCGACCTCAGCCCGCCCGAAGATTTCGAGTTTGCGGGAGCCAGAACGCCCGTCGTTCGGACGGCCAGGATGGGGCCGATTAAAGCCTCAACAGACATCGGTCGCGGCCGGCCTTCGATGATTCACGGCTTCATCGTCAAGCCGCCGAACTTCGACAAATCGAAAAAATATCCAATGATCCTGCTCATTCACGGCGGCCCGCAGAGCGCGTGGCTCGACGCGTGGAGCTACCGCTGGAATCCGCAAATGTTCGCGGCGCGCGGTTACGTCGCGGTGATGATCAACCCGCACGGCTCGACCGGATACGGTCAGGCCTTCACCGAACAGATCAGTGGCGACTGGGGCGGCGCGGTTTACGAAGACCTGATGAAGGGCGTGGATTACATGCTCGGGCAGGGTTATGTTGACCCGAACCGTCTCGGCGCGGCGGGCGGCTCGTACGGAGGTTACATGATCAACTGGATCAACGGGCACACGGATCGCTTCAAGGCGCTGGTCGCGCACGCGAGCGTCTACAACGCGGTCAGCATGTATGCCACCGAAGAACTTTGGTTCCAGGAGTGGGACTGGAAAGGCACGCCCTGGGACAACCCGGGGACGTATGAGAAGTTCTCTCCGCACGTTTATGCAAAGAACTTCAAGACGCCGACGCTCGTCGTCCACGGCGAGCTTGATTACCGCGTGCCGGTGGGCGAAGGGCTGCAACTGTTCTCGACCTTGCAGCGCCGCGGCGTCCCGTCAAAGCTGCTCTACTTCCCCGACGAAGGCCACTGGGTGCTGAAACCGCAGAACAGCGAACTGTGGCACAGGACAGTGCTGGACTGGTTTGATCAGTGGCTGAAGCCGAACGGGCAGACGGCGGTTCGTTAGAGTAGTTTTCAACCGCGTGTATGGCCTGTTATTTTTACGGCGCGTATTTTCAGGAGGTGATAACTATGGCATGGATTCATCATCCTAATGGCACAGTGGAACCTCTCAAGGAAGAGATACAAATTCAAAGGGAATTGCATCAGCCATTTTCAATCTCCTCTGAGAGAGACAGTGAGATCAAGCGTGAGTTAGAAGAAAAGCGTCAAAAGCTTCACATGTTTATTGCCTTCTTGGAGAAGGAAGGTGTCATTCGCAGCCACAAGAGAACGCAGGCAGCACTGAAGGCCGAGCGGGCTCGATTCGAGTTTGAGCGTCAAGCTGCATTGCGAGAATGGAGAAGGCCTTACATCCAGCAGCTAAATGAGCAGATGCAGCGAGAGGAGCAAGAGCAGATAAGGGAGTGGCAACAAACTGGGCTGTCACAGACAGAGATGGATGTGCAGCTAATAGTGTGGCGAAATAAGCAAAATGAAGCGCGGTCGCGGAAGGTAAAAAAGGATTTGCCAGCCAAACTTTGCCCGATCAATGTGCCTGAGATAAAGCTGCCGCCGAGCTGTAATGACACTCTGTACTCAATGCATGTTATGCAAATCAGCTTTCAGCCTAAGACCGCAGACAAGCCAACTATCATAAGATTTACCTGCCCGGCCAAACATCACTTGGAATGTGGGGTTGAGGATTATAGTTTTGTCTTAGCCATCAATGATTATTTCAAAGGACTCAATCGTTCGCACGACTGGGATTTTTATTGTCGAAAATGCAATGCGCCGAAAGTTCAGTCTGCCTCCCATCCTCATCCGTCACAACAAGGGCTGAAGAAACGGAAAAAAGCAAAGGTCAATAATCAAAAAACTCGCGCTGATAAAGTGCTATGCCCACAGTGCCGCTCGCTGGTTAACGGTAAGCATTTCAAAGAACACATGGTCATAGCCCATGAAAAAGTTGCATTTGATGATAAGAACCTGGAATATGAGAGAGACCCTTATCCAGATAGGGCCGAAAGAAAGCTGGATTACACAAGACCATATGCTCATGCGTATAGAGAGCAGGGAAGGTACGGCTCTCATCCCTCACACGATGGTTTTGATGATGACTCCAATCCCTGATCCGATGTCATTGTGTTCCAAATATGTTTGGGCCAGAAATGGAGGGAGCGAGCTATGTCTGAAACGATCACGATTGAAGAAGCGCAGGCCCACCTGCCCGAACTGATTGCGGGACTGGTTCCCGGCCAGGAAGTGCTGATTGTGCAAAACGAACAGCCGGTGGCGAAGCTGATTGGTCAGCACCTGCCTGCCCGTCATCCACGTCGGCCAGGCAGCGCTCAGGGCAGGCTTGTCATTCACGCCGAGGACGATGAACACCTTGCGGACTTCAGGGAGTACATGCCATGAGGCTGCTGCTGGACACGCACGCCTTCCTGTGGTTCATCCTGAACGACCAGCAACTGAGTGCAACGGCCAGAGGCCTGATCGCCGATCCGAACAACGAAATCGAAATCAGTCCGGCCAGCTACTGGGAAATAGCCATCAAAATCAGCATCGGCAAGTATTCATTGGCAGAACCGCTGGCGGACTTCATTGAACGGGAGGTTGCGACCAATCAGTTTCACATTCTCTCAATCGAACCCCGGCACGTCGCGCCGTTAACGTCATTGCCGTTTCATCACCGCGACCCTTTCGACCGGCTGATCATCGCACAGGGGATGGTCGAGCAGATTCCAGTCGTCAGCGCTGATGCCGCATTTGATGATTACCCGGTGACGCGGCTCTGGTAGCAGTGTTGCAAATCGCCCCTGGAGGCAGGATCCATAGCTGACGCCGGGGCACAGACGATTTTGAGCCAGCGGCGGGAACATTTCGGATCAGGTCGTGGTCAAAGGGCGCGGGGTTTTTCAGGGCTCTGCGCCCTTTTTGTGTTATGCTGCCGGCGCAGCCGGAGAATACCTCGAATTTTTCCGCAAAGAATTTCATCACACCCGTTCTTCAGCCGGAGGAAAATCATGCACACTGCTGACCGCTTTGCCTTCACTCCCCGCAATCTGTTTTCGTCTGCCCGTCTTTCATCACGCCTGCGCCGCACGGTTTTGAGCGTTGCCGTGGTGTGCGCGCTGGCACTGGGCGCCCTGCCCGGCACTTTCGCGCAGGACAAGTTTGATTATGACGCTGAACGCAAGCGCGCCTTTGATCTGCTTGAGCAGAAAAAGCTCGGCGAGTCGTTGCCGATTCTGGAAAAGTTGTACGCCGCGAATCCGTCCGATGTTGAAGTGATGGCGCGCCTGATGATTGGCAGCTTCTACTTTTCAGCCGGAGTTAAGGACCCTGAAGCGAGAAAACAGGCGCGGCTGCGCGCCCGCGGGCTGGCCGAGAAAATGAAGGAGATGGGCGGGAAGAACAACACGATTGATTTTATCCTCGATTCGATCCCGCCCGACGGCGGAGACGATGGAAAGTTTTCCACTAACAAGGCCGTTGAAGAGGCCATGCGCGATGGCGAAGCGGCTTTTGCCAGCGGAGACGCGAAGAAAGCTCTGGCCGCCTACGCGAAAGCGCTGGAGCTTAATCCGAAGCAGTATGAAGCCGCGCTCTTTTCCGGCGACGTTTATTTCAAGGACGGGAAGATGGACAAGGCCGGCGAGTGGTTTGCGAAGGCCGTTGAAATAGACCCGGATCGCGAGACGGCTTACCGTTACTGGGGCGACGCGCTGCTGGAAAAAGACAAAAGGGAAGAAGCGCGCGCGAAATTTATCGAGGCCGTGGTGGCCGAACCTTACAGCCGTCTGCCCTGGTCGGGCCTGATCAAGTGGGGCCAGAAATACAAAGTCCAGCTCTCTCATCCGCGCGTCGAAACGGCCAGCTCGGTCAGCGCCGATAAGGACAAGACGACCCTCACTCTCGACATCAACATGCTGGGCAAAAACGACGGCTCGGATGCCTGGCTGGGTTACGGGATCACCCGCGCGCTCTGGATTAATGAGAAGTTCGCGAAGGAATATCCGAACGAGAAGAAGTATCGTCACAGCCTGCGCGAAGAAGTCGAAGCCCTGAAAACCGTCGCCGACCTTGCGTCGGCAAGCCTGAAGGACGGCAAGCTGAAGGAAAAGTCACTGGACGTTTCGCTGGCCAACCTGCTCAAACTGAACAAGGCCGGATTGCTCGAAGCGTTCGTGCTGCTGGCGAAGCCTGACGCGGGGGTCGTGCGGGATTATGAAGCTTACCGCCGGGATCATCGCGACAAACTGCGACAGTATCTGGTGGAGTTCGTCACGGCCGGCAGCAAATGATTCCGCGCAGTCCGCGGAGTGTTCGGCCCGGATTCTGCTTCGGGAGGTAATGAGATGAAAGTTGCAGATGGTCTTTGCGTAAGAATGGGGCTGATTTGCGGGCTGCTGCTCGGCCTGTCCCTGCCGGCGCCAGCGCAGGAGATGGAAAATTACATGAGCCGGCGCGCCCGCGCGATGTCGCTCGTCCAGCAGGACAAAATGATCGAAGCTTTACCGCTGCTGGATAAGCTGCATACGGTCAATCCGAAGGATCTGATTGTGCTGGAGGCGCTGGCGGCGGCGACCCTCATGAACGTGCAGACTCTGGATGATGCGACGGCGCGCAAACAGGCGCGACTGCGGGCACGCGAACTGGCACTGCGGGCGAAGGAGCAGGGGATTGACAGCGACCTCATCCAGACGATTCTCGAATCCCTCCCGCCGAGTGGCGAGGACCCGCCCGGCTTTTCCGAACGCAAGGAAGTTAATGAAGCGCTTCATGAAGCCGAAGCCGCTTTCGTCAACGGCAATTTCGCGAGGGCGCTGGAGCTTTATGAAAAGGCGCTGAAACTCGACCCGAAGAGTTATGAAGCGGCGCTCTTCACCGGCAACGTTTATTACAAGCAGGGTAAATACGATCTGGCCGGCGCGTGGTTTGCCAGGGCCATCGCCATCAACCCCGACCGCGAGACGGCTTATCGTTACTGGGGAGATTGTCTGATGAAGGCCGGGAAGCCGGACGAGGCGCGGGGCAAGTTCATGGACGCGGTGATTGCGGAGCCCTATGACCGCCGCTCGTGGATGGGCCTGATTCAGTGGGGGCAGGTCAGCAAGGTCCAGCTTGCCAACCCGCGCATCGAAATTCCCGCTTCAGTCAAGCGCGGCGAGAAGGATAAAACCACGATCAACCTCAACGTCATTGCCGGGGATAATGACAAGAAAGACGGCTCGTTCGCCTGGCTGAGCTACAGCCTGAGCCGCGCCGTGTGGATGGGCGAAAAGAAATTCAGGGAAGCCTATCCGAATGAGAAAGCGTACCGGCACAGCCTGCGCGAAGAGGCCGAGTCGCTGCGGCTGGCTGCCCAGACGCTGCTCGACAGGATGAAGGATGGTGAAGTAAAAGAGCAGGCGCTCACCGTTTCGCTCGCCAATCTGCTAAAATTGCACCGGGCCGGGTTGATTGAAGCCTACGTCCTGATCGCCATGCCCGATGCCGGAATCGCGCAGGATTATGAAGCGTACCGCAAAGAGCATCGCGACAAGCTGTGCCAGTACCTGGCCGATTATGTGGCGCCTGTCAGCCGATGATTGCAGACCTGTTTGAGAGATGATCAATCTTAACAACCCCGACGAGAAAAAAAACGGTTTCTTCGGACTACCGCGCACCGCACGCTTTGGCATTTACCTGCCGGTCTTCTGCGCGCTCTTCTTTTTCAGCCTGCGCCAGGTTGAGACAGCAGTGACCTATCATCCGGTGAACTACGCCCCGGGGCCGGAGTGGAAACTGCCGGCAGGCGCGGAAGATGTCTGGTTCGACGGGAAGAATGGCGCGAAGCTGAACGGCTGGTTGATCCGTCCGCAGAATCAGCCGACCATTGGCACAGTGATGTTCTGTCACGGCAACGGCGGCAACCTGACAAACGTGAGTAGTCTGGCCGGGCGACTGGCCGAGCGCGGGCTCGAGGTGCTGATCTTCGATTATCGCGGCTACGGGCGCAGTGAAGGCGAACTGTCGGATGAGTGGGGGCTTTATGCCGACGGCGATGCGGCTTACGACTACCTGACGAAGACGCGCGGCGTGAACCCGGAGCGACTGACGATTTACGGCCAGTCGCTGGGGACGACCGTCGCGGTTGATGTGGCCTCGCGGCGGCAGTGCGCGGCGCTCGTCGTGGAATCAGGACTCAGTTCGGCCAGCGAGATGGCCGACGTAACCGTCCCATGGCTGCCGCGCTGGTTGCACTGGCTCGGGAAAAATCGCTTTGAATCGGCGCGCAAGCTGGCGAAGGTGAATTGCCCGGTGCTGGTGACGCACGGCACGAATGATGAGGTCATCCCGATTGAGCAGGGCCATAAACTTTACGCCGCCGCCCGCGAGCCCAAAAAACTGATCATCGTTCCCAACGGCGGGCACTGGGTGAATGGCGTGGGGGGCAAAGCTTACTTCGATTCGGTGGCTGATTTCGTGCGCGGCGCTTTTCGGTAACGCAGATTCGGTCAGCGCAATTCAATAAACCTCACTCCCCCTGGGCCGAGAGTGGCATCATTCGCAGATCAAACGTCTCCGGGTTTTCTCCCACTATTACCGCCGCGAAAAACTTCGGCACGTAATTGCGGCTCTCCTGTTTGAAATAGCTGTCCAGCTTGTCGGCGTGGTCAAAGAGCATCCAGAAGCTGCGCTCAAGATCGGGGTTCTGCTGGCGCAATTGGATCAGGTCGCGCCGGACGGCGGCGGGGCTGCGGTTGAAGCTGAGCAGCACGAGCGTCATGCTTTTTGAATCCGAGCCGAACTCTGTCATCCGATCCGCGACATATTGCGCTGCCGCCGGGGCCATCTTTTCGATGTCGCACAAATCCTTCGCCGCCACCCCGTAAATCCGCGCGCTGCCCGGCATGAACTGGAACAGGCCCTTGGCCCCGTACGGGCTTTCCAGACAGGTCCGGTACTCGGATTCGATCATCGGCAGGTAAAGACCAATGATCGCGGGGACGCGCCGATCCCTGAAGGCGCGGACGATTGTCGGCGCGTGCCTGCCGGCACGGTCGAAGACCCGGCGCAGCCCTTCTTCCCAAGGGGCTTCAGAAGCACTGCCCGAGCGCCGGGCGTAAGAATCAACATAATCTCTGATCGCCTGCACGGCAGCGCGGCTGAACGGGTGAGGGTTTTCCCCGAGCATCGCCGAAATGCGCTGCGCCTGCTCAGTCACGAAAGCAGTCTGCTCATCCGCCGCCATCCGTGACCATCGTTTGAGCGGCGGGATCGAAGGTGCGGCTTCCAGTTGGGAATTCGCCACCGTCAGGCTCGTTGCGTCTGTCGCGGGGGCCATCACGCTCTCTTTGACGCCCGGCATCCCGACGACGAGTACCATCAGGGCGGTGAGCGGAAGAATGGTCAGGGATTTGAACCGGGTGCGCCGGGCGGGAGGGCGTGGCGCGGCGGAAACTTCAGATACTTCAGCCGGGAAGAGTCTGATTACTTCAGTTTTGATCCTTCCCGAAGCCCGGTTATCAGCTGACGGGCCGATGGAGTGGGCGAATGGCTTGATCATTCCATTCGGAGATGCCGACCGTTGAGAATGCTTCTGTGTCTGCATACAACTCGCGAATCCCCTGATTGGGTCAGGTACTTTGGAATGCAGACTGTCTGAGGACACAGACTGGCACCCGGAACCATTTTTGCTCCCACTATGACCTAGCAATCCGGGGGGCGTATCTATTACCGGCGATCAGCTTTTGACCTGAACAATCCGTTTCAGGTTGGCCCGGTGTTCACGCATCTGCGCGATGAACTCGTGGAAGAGGTAAGTCGCGTCGTGCGGCCCGGGGCCCGCTTCGGGGTGATATTGTACTGAAAAGACGGGCAAAGTGCGATGACGCAGCCCGGCGAGCGTGTCATCATTAATATTCCAGTGCGTGAACTCAATCTCGTTCTCATTAAGGCTCTGCGGGTCAACCGCGAAGCCGTGGTTATGCGAGGCGATCTCGATCCTGCCGGTGCGCACATTTTTGATCGGCTGGTTGCCGCCGCGGTGGCCGAATTTCAGCTTGAAGGTCCGGCCGCCGAAGGCGTGCCCGACGATCTGGTGGCCAAGGCAGATGCCAAACATCGGCGCGGCCCCGATCAGCTTTTTCACCTCGTTGACGATAGGTTCCAAGGCCGCCGGGTCGCCGGGGCCGTTCGAGAGAAAGATGCCGTCAGGGGCCATCGCCAGCACGTCATCGGCCGAAGTCCGCGCCGGGACGACGGTGATGCGACAGCCGAGCGCCGCCAGATAACGCAGGATGTAATGCTTGATGCCGAAATCGTAAGCGACGACGTGGAAGGGCTCACCCTCATTGAGTTCGTCCGGGTCAGGCGAGCCGAGCGCCGCCACGGGTCGGATCGTGTCAGGTACGTCGCCGGGAGCGGGGCGCTGGATTCTTTCACCGGCCTGGCGGTCAATCCTTTCCGACCACTCGTAACTGTCGCCGCAGGTGACTTCATCCACCAGATTGCGCCCGATCATCTCCGGCGCGGCTTTGGCTTTGGCGATCACGCTCTGTTCATCCAGATCAATCGAGGAAATGCACGCCCGCATCGCGCCCTTTTCGCGGATGTGGCGCACGAGCGCGCGCGTATCAATTTCAGAAATGCCGACGATGCCGTAGCGCTTGAGGTATTCATCAAGCGTCATTGAGGCGCGCCAGTTCGAGCTGATCTCTGAATACTCGCGCACGACGAAGCCTTCGACGAACGGGCGGCGCGATTCGACGTCTTCCGGGTTGACGCCGTAATTGCCGATCTCCGGGTAAGTCATCGTCACGATCTGCCCGGCGTAAGACGGGTCAGTCAGGATCTCCTGATAACCGGTCATCGAGGTGTTGAAAACGATCTCGCCCGTGCTTTCGCCGCGAGCGCCCCAGGCGCGCCCGCGAAATGTCCGTCCGTCTTCCAGCGCGAGAATGGCAGTCTGTTTCATCAGGCTTCTAATGTCTCCCGAGTGTGTGGTTGATTCAGAGTGGGAGATTTTCGCCGTTTCCGAGCAAATTCGCAAACCTCAGGCGCGCGGCTTGTCCGTCAGGCTCAGCAGCATCCCGACCATGACCGCGATCACGCAGCCGAGCAGGTTGTACCAGAGGAAGCTGACTTTCGGATAACGGAAGCTGACCAGCCACACTGAGGCCAGCCCGGCGAGCAGCCCCCAGAACGCCCCGCGCCCGGTCGCGCGCCTGGTCCCGATGGCCAGCACGAAGACGCCGAGCAGCGACCCGTAAAAAAATGAGCCGAACCGGTTGACGACTTCGATCAGTGAGCCGAGCTGCGCGGCATAAGTCGCCACCGCGCAGGCGAAGAGGCCCCAGAAGCCCGTCGCGAATTTCGCGACCATCAGGTAGTTGCTGTCCGGGGCTTCGGGGCGAATGTGGCGGCGGTAAAAATCAATCACCGTCGCCGTCGAGAGCGCGCTCAGCTCGGCCGAGATCGAAGACATCGCGGCGGCAAAGATCGCGGCGATGATCAGCCCGACCACCCCGGCGGGCATATACTTCGTCACGAAAGTCGGGAAGACGTAATTGACGTCGGTGAAATTCGCGCTGCCGGTGGCTTTTTTCACCAGCTCGATTCCGCGTTTGCGGACGTCATTGAGTGCGTTGTTGGCCGCAACGTAGTTCTGCCGCAGGAGGATTGCCGAGTTGCTGTCGCTGCTGACCCTGGATAGCTCAATCGCTGCGCGCTCCCGGGCGCCGAAAGCCAGATCGTATTCGGCCTGTAACACCTCGTAGTCGGCTTTGTACGCGCTCCGCTCGATCTGCGCCGCCGCGACCTGATTGAAGATCATCGGCGGCTTCTGGAACTGGTAAAACACAAAGACCATGATGCCGATGAACAGGATCACGAACTGCATCGGGATTTTGACGAACGCGCTCATGAGCAGCGAGGTGCGGCCCTGGCTGACCGAGCGCGCCGTCAGGAAGCGCTGCACCTGACTCTGATCGCAGCCGAAGTAAGACATCGCCAGAAACATCCCGCCGATCAGCCCCGACCAGAGCGTGTAGGTCTCGTTCACATTGAAGCTCGTGTCTACTGTTTTTAGTCGCCCTGCCGCGCCCGCCACTTTCAGCGCATCGCCGATTGAAACTTCAGCCGGGAACTGGCCGATGATGATGAACAGGCAGACGAACATCCCGGCGAAGATGACGATCATCTGCTTGACGTCCGTCCACGTCACCGCCTGCACGCCGCCGAACATCGTGTAGAGCGTCGTCGAAAGCCCCATCACCAGAATCGTCGTCAGTTCATTCCACCCCAGCACGATTGACAGAATCACCGACGGCGCGGCGATGATCACCCCGCACGAGAGCCCGCGCGAGATCAGAAAGCAGAAGCTCGCCAGCGCGCGCGTCTTCGCGTCAAAGCGCCGTTCCAGATATTCGTAAGCCGTATAAACCTTCGCGCGGTAAAAGAAGGGGACCGTCGTCACGCACAGCACGACCATCGCGAGCGGCAGGCCGAAGTAAAACTGGATGAACCGCATCCCGTCCGCATACGCCTGCCCCGTCGTGCCGACGAGCGTGATGGCGGAAAGCTGCGTCGCCATCACCGACAGCCCGACCGCCCACCAGGGCAGGCTGCGGTTGGCCAGAAAGTAGCCTTCGACTTCGTTGCTCTTCTTCGTCAGCCTCAGGCCGTCGTAGACGATGTAGATGAGGTAAGCGGCGACGACCAGCCAGTCGAGTAGTTTCATAAGGGGCGGTCAGCTTTCAGCTCTCAGCGGTCAGCCGAAAAGCAGGAGCCGGGAGTTGATAACTTCTATTGAAACGCCTTTGAGAAGAGCCATAACGCCGAAATGACTACGGCTGTGGTGATCAGGACGGCGACGTAGACGCGGCCCCAGTGCTGGTATTCCTGCGCTTCATTGATCGGGGGGTCAGTTTTCATCTTCTCCGTCATACTTTTCAGTTCGGATGCTGATCCTGACACGCTCGTGGAGCAATGGTACATAGCGTAACTGCTCCGGCTTCATCAGGACGCTGCGAAACACTGTCATCGTTGGCGCGTCCCATTCAAGTTCATGAAACTGCTTCAGCAGCTGCGGCTTCATGTGCAGCTTGGCGAGATAAAGCGGGTGGCTGTCGGCATTCATCAGATCAGCAAACGTCAGGTTGACGGCTTGGCTGATGGCTGACACTCGCTTGTCCGCGAGCTTCGGGAAATAAGCGACGATGTCGAGTGACGGGTTGATGGCCAGCTCCAGCTCGTCGCTCTGCCGGATCAGCTTCGCCCATTCGAGCGCCGCCTGTCTGGTCTTCCACAGCACTGCGCCCAAGCCTTCGTCGCTTTTCAGCGGGAAGCATTTCAGCGTCGCCCACAACGCCGCCGCCGCCGCGCCCGCGCGCGAGCATTCGAGGCTGATTTCGCCGAGGTGCAGTTCGTCGGAGGTGAAATACGTGTAGGGCGAATCGTGTTGGTAAAATCGCCCGACCGCCGGGTCGCGGAACAACACCGAGCCGCAGCCATAAGGCTGCAACCCGTGTTTGTGCGGGTCAACTACGACGCTGTCGCAGCGGGGGATGGCGCGGTAAGCGGCGGCGACTTTTTCATCCAGCGCATCCGTTTCGGCGAGCAGCTTGAAGAATCCGCCGTAAGCCCCGTCCACGTGAATGCGGAATGAGTGGTCATTCTGCAACTGCAGCGCCTCGTCAATCGCATCCACCGCGCCGAGCGGTGTCGTCCCGGTGGTCATGACGACGGTGCCGATGGCGCCCGTCTTCAGCTTTTCCCGCAGGTCATCCAGATCCATCCGGCCGGCGCCGTCAGCCGCAATCTCGACGGCGCGCGCGCCGATGACTTCGCACATCCGGCTGTGTGTGTAATGGGCCTCGCTCGAAAAGGCGATAGCCTTGTCAGGGTGAAGCTCGCGCGCCACCCACAGCGCCTCAAGGTTGGCAATCGTCCCGCTCGAAGTCAGGTGGCCAAGGTACTGGTCGTACCCGAACATGGCGGCGAGTTCGGCGACGACCTCGGTCTCCATCTCCGCCGTCGCCGGGCCGCCGTCGAGCGCGTGATTGTTCGGGTTGATCTGCTGTGCGATGAAGTAGGCCATCGTCGCAATCTCGTGCGGCGGCTTGAGCATCTGCCCGGCATAGCTCGGGTGCCAGAACGGATAATTGTCGGCCAGACGCTCGACCAGTTCGTTCAGCACTGCGCGGGCTTTGCCTTCAGAGAGGCGCAGCGTTTCGTCCGTCTCGTACTCGTGCCAGCGCGATTGCCATTGGCTGAGACGCGCGAGGCTCTCGGGCAGGACGGCGGAAATAAGCTCTTTGTTCATCCCTCTGATTCCAGTCTTCTGAGTGATCCGATTTTCACTCCCGGCCCTTCCGCCGCCGTGATGCTGAACAGCACGCTGTCACGAATGCGGCTTCCCCGGGTGATCATGTGTGAGCGCAGAATGCCTTCGCGAATCGCGCCGAGTCAGGCTTGATTTCCAGCAGATCATTCACTGGCTAATTTCTCCAGGGCTTCCCCGGTCACGCGAAAGATCGTCCATTCGTCCATCGGGACTGCGCCAAGGCTCTTGTAAAACCTGATCGAAGGCTCGTTCCAGTCGAGTACCGACCATTCAAGCCTGCCGCAGTCCCGCCCCTTCGTCAGCCGGGCCAGATGCGCGAGCAGGGCTTTGCCGAAGCCTTTGCCGCGATGCTCCGGGTCAACAAACAGGTCTTCGAGGTAGATGCCGGGTTTCCCGAGGAACGTGGAAAAGTTGTGGAAAAAGAGCGCGAAGCCGACCGGCTGGTTGTGGTAATAACCGATCACCACTTCGGCGTAGCGGCGCTCGCCGAACAGCACTGCGCGCAGCCCTTCTTCGGTGACGGTGACTTCGTGGAGCAGGCGTTCGTACTCGGCCAGCTTGCGGATGAAGCTGACGATCAGCGGAACGTCTTCGGCCGTGGCATTTCTGATTTCGAATCCTTCGATCATTGCCTTGATGTACAGCGGGCTGCCAGCCCGCTGATGATTTTCCTGAATGGCGTTCTGGGCAATAGCAAGTCTTTAGCGTAAACATCAGTGAGCTGGCAGCTCACTGTACAACTGTCTGAATTGTGCGTGTCAGGTTTTCGGCCATGAACTCGACCAGCGGCTGTGTGAGCAGGCGGAATGCCGATTCAATCACTGCCGGGTAACGTGAGGCGCCGGGCTCATCGGCGAAGATGACGAGCGGCGGCAGGCCGGCGCGCTCCACATAAAAGCTGGCGGCGAGCAGCGCGACCTGCTCGTGATGCGTCGGGAACGGCTGCAGGTCGAGCAGGCGCAGGTAAACGAGTGCCGCCTTCTCGACGACGTGCAATTCGCCGAACCCGCCGGTCGTGAACCAGTCGAGCGCGTTGTCAATCAGCTGCGGCAGCAGGATTGCCGGAGCGGGGCTGTGCGCCGGGTTGAGCGCGAGCGATTCGGTTTTGCGAATGACATCCGCGTCGGGCGCCGTCCCGGCGAGCGTGCGGTAGATGTCGGTCAGCAGCTCGAGTGTCAGCTTTGCTTCGGCGTCAGTTGCTGACGATGAGACCAGTTTTGCCGCGCGGATGAATCCGGCCGGTTCACTCTGATTGAGGGAATCAGGTGGTTGCAGGGCGAGCAGCGCGGCCTCGCGTTCGTCAACGAATTTTCCGGCGCGCCCGAGCGTGTGCAGCAGTTGCAGCAGGCGCACGCGCGATTCGAGCCGTTCGCGGTTGAGTGCTGATGCCGTGGCCTCCTTCCATTGTTCGTGCGCCGCGTCCAGAATCTCCTTCCACGAAGCTGATGAACGCAGGTTGTTGGCGAAAACGGGTAATTCCATATTTCGTCGCGATGACTTCTTTATTTCCTGTTGCCCCGGCATCGTAGCACAAAGCTCCGGTATCGGCATCCGTCGGAAACTTATGTTTGCCCGCGCTACGGACGCGCCGCTATAATGCCGGCTCGGTTTATGAATCAATCGGCAGGCGGGCGTAAATTCAGCGCGATCATCTTCGATCTGGACGGGACGCTGGCGCACACTTTTCCGGCGGTGATTCGCATCTTCAATCGGATCACCGCCTCGCGTCTCGGTCGCATCTTCTCGCTGGCAGAAATGGCCCCTTACTTCGGGCCGCCGGAAACAGTGGCTTTCAAGGGCCTCTTCCCCGAGGACGCCGAACACCGGGCAGTGGTGGAAGAGTTTTACCAGCAGTTGCGTGATGACGGGCACGACATCAAAGCGTTCGATGGCGCGCGCGAACTGCTCACGGACTTACGCGCCGATAATCGCCACCTCGCCGTCTATACGGGAGCCAGCGCGGAAGCCGCGCGCATCCGCATCGGACACGCGGGGTTGCTCGACCTGTTCGATGAAATCCTCGGCGGGGATCAGGTCGCCAGATACAAACCCGATCCCGAAGGCGTCGTCAGGCTGATCGAACATTTCCGCGCTTGCCCGCAGGAAACGGTTTACATCGGCGACATGGTGAGCGACGTGATGGCCGGCCGCGCCGCGGGCGCCGCCACCATAGCCGTGACGTGGGGCGCCGGCAGGCGCAAAGACCTGGCGGCGGCGAATCCTGATTACCTGATTGATGATCCAAAAGAATTGACGGAGATACTGAAGTAAAACAGGGCTGAATACTCCTGATCTCAAATCCGGGATTTGAGGTCGTAACTGATCACTGACCACTGAATACTGCTTATGTCACTCAACCTCAATGGCGTCATTGCTGCCGTCCCCACCCCCTTTGGCTACGATGGTGAGGTGGCTTACGAAAAACTGACCGATAATCTGCGATACTGGAACGGGACCGACCTGCACGGGATCCTGATTCTCGGCTCGACTGGTGAATTCCCGCACCTGACGACCGAAGAGAAGCTGAAGGTGATGGAGACCGTGCGCGGCGTGATGCCGCCGGAAAAGCTGCTGCTGATGGGGGCGAGCGAGCTTTCGACCCGTCAGACAATCGAGATGACGAAGAGGGCCGCGGACCAAGGCGCGGATGCGGCGCTCGTCGTCACGCCGTTCTATTACAAGAAGCTGCTGACTGAGGAGCAACTCTCTTTGCATTACCAGCGCGTGGCCGACGCTTCGCCGATCCCGATCCTGATCTACCTGATCCCGCAGTTCGCGGGCGTGTACCTGATGCCCGAGACCATCGCCGCGCTGGCTCAGCATCAGAACATCATCGGGCTCAAAGAGAGTTCCGGCGACATGCAGGCGCTGAGCGACCTGTTCCGCGAACTCGGACCGACGGAATTCAGCGTCATGGTCGGCTCGCCGGTGATCATGCACCAGGCTTATTCGGCGGGCGCGACCGGCGCGATTCTGGCCGCGGCTTCGGCGGCCCCGCGCGCCTGCGTGGAACTGGAGAAGGCTTACAAGTGGGGCGACGCCGAGCGCGCGAAACAATTGCAGGAACGTCTGGCCGCGCTCGCTCGTACAATAGCTTCGCCGGGCGTCGGACACCTGAAAGCTGCCATGGATGAAGTCGGCCTGTACGGCTTCCTGCCGCGCTCGCCGCTGCCGGTTCCCACTGACGAAGAGCGCGAACAGATCAGAAAGGCGATTGAAGACAGCGGGTTCTTCTCGCCGCGCGAGGATGGACAGGGTTGGGTTGAAAAAACTGAAATTGAGTGAAAGTCAGTTTTGCCCCCGGGTGGTTTATGCGTTTGCCCGAATCATTGGAGCGTACTCTTGAGTTTCTTCTGGCTCAAATCGGGTCCTCATGGGATGTGGACGAGACAACGAAACCGGACAGGCTGTGGAGTTCTCCCCTAGGAGAGCTGGTCGTTGCCTTTGGTGACAGCCGGAAGGGAAGCGAAGCTCATCGCAGGCTGAGCTGGCTCACGATGTTTGCAGCAAGGCGGGCATTACCCTGTTGGGAGCTTTACTGCGACGGCAGACAGCCGCAGGAAGCTGTCGAGTCCGTTCGTGCTTTTCTGGTAAACGGGTATGCGCTTGCTGACCTTGAACGGCTCAGTAAGCCCGCTGTGCCGAGTTGGGGAGGCGTTCTCATTACAGACTGTCGTGAATGCGACACTTCCTGCGCTTCCGGTGCGGCGGCATACTGCGTTCAATACGCTGCCAGTGCTGACCCGATTAAAGCAGCGTGCGCATTGTCCGGAGCTGATATGGCTTTTGACCAGTCGCCGCTTGGGATAAAGGAGAAGTTTCGGGCATGGCTGATTGATTTTGCCGTGCCGATTGCTTATGAACGAAGAGAAATGACTTTGGGAGACCAAAACGCTTACCGCGACTACGACCCCGACAATCTATGACGTGTCGGGAACCTCATTGACCCGGAGATTTTTATCAATGACTACGGCGATTCGCTTCAGTGAAATTCCGAAGACCTCGCGACTGTTCAGCGACTTCCTGTACGACTTCAAACAGGTCGAGGGCTTTTATGGCAATGAAGGTCGCAACGGCAATGCGCTCGCGGCGCGCGTGCCGCGAGTCATCGCCCAGGATTTTTCCCGCGACGCCGTCGCCGACGTGCTGGTCGAACAGAATCGCGAGGCGGGTGCCGGGGAGGCGACCTTCGCCAACATCGAGCGGCTGCGGCAGAAAGATTCAGTTGTCGTCATCACGGGTCAGCAGGCCGGATTGTTCACCGGGCCGCTCTACACGATCTTCAAGGCGCTGACCGCAATCAAACTGGCGGCGAAGTTGCGCGAGCAGGGTGTCAATGCCGTGCCGATGTTCTGGGTCGCGGCTGAAGATCATGACTTTGCTGAAGTCAATCACACACGGCTCGTCAACCGCGAAGGCAATCTGGTCACGGTCACTTACAGCGCCTGCACACCCAAAGAAGGCAAGCCCGTCGGCAACGTCATCCTGTGCAATGAGATCAACCAGCAGATTGACGAGCTGCTGGCCGCGCTGCCGGAATCGGAATTCATTCCGCAACTCGCGGCGGATTTGCGCGACTCGTACCGGCCCGGAGTCAGCTTTGCCGAGGCGTTCGGCAGGATGATGATGCGGCTGTTCGGTAAATTCGGCGTCGTGCTGATCAACCCGCTCAATGACCGGCTCAAGCAGGTGGCGCGGGAGATTTACGAGCGGGCGCTCGCCAGCACGTCGCAGTTCGCCGACAACCTGGTCAGGCAGAGCGCGGCGCTTGAAGGCGCGGGCTATCACGCGCAGGTTTACACGAGCCGGGAATCCGTGCCGCTCTTTATGATGGATGAGGGCCGCCGCACGGCGATGGTGCGGCGCGAGGACGGGCTCTATTACCTGAAGGGCACCGCCAAAAGCTTCAAGCCTCAGGAACTGATCGAGACCGTCAACCGCTGCCCGTCCTGTTTCAGCCCGAACGTTACGCTGCGCCCGCTCGTGCAGGATTTCCTGCTGCCGACGCTTGTATACATCGGCGGCCCGGCGGAGATCGCTTACTTCGCGCAGCTGATCCCGAATTACAGGCTGCTCGGCCGCGTCGAGCCGGTCGTCCTCGCGCGCGCGAGCCTGACGCTGATTGAAAAGCGCCACGCCAAAACTCTCAGCAAACACGGGCTGGAATTCCCCGACCTGTTTGAGGGCCTGCAGGAAGTCATTATCAAAGCCGTCGAGCGCAGTCTGGATCAGAAGACCGTCGCGATCTTTGACGAAACAGAAAAGTTGTTTGAAGAGCAGCTGGAAAAGCTGCGCGCCTCACTGGCCGCCGTTGACCCGCCGCTGGCCGACGCGCTCAAGGGTGGGAAGGAAAACATCCTGTCGAACCTGAGCCGCCTGCGCCTGCGCTTCGTCAACAACCAGAGCAAGCGCGATGAAACAACCCGCAGTCAGATCGAGCGCACCTTCACAGTGCTTTACCCGAACAAGGGACTGCAGGAGCGTGAAATCAACGTCACTTACTTCCTCGCGCGCTACGGCTATGAGTTGATTGACCGGCTGTATGAGGAGGTTGACGTGGAGTCACCGGATCACAAGCTGGTTTATCTGTGAAGTGATAGAAACGGAAGAGGGGAGAAAAGGAGACACGGTAACTTGTTATTCTCCTTTTCTCCCCTTCCTCTTTTCTTCCGCTCTACTTCTTCGCCAGGTCTTTCACCGATCTGGCTCTGGTGTTGAGGGCGGGTTTCTGCGAAGGCTTCTGCACGGATTTCTGCGGCGGCTGTGAGGTCGCGGGCGACAATTCCTGAACGCGGTGCGCCGTCTGATTACCTTTCCTGACCCGATTCATTTCGTCATCCACCATTTTAATGACGCTTCTGATCGCGTTCATCTGTTCTATCGGGAGCGCATGCCCTTCACGCGCGACGGCGACGGAAATATTCAGTGCCTCCTGGTAGGAGTCGCGCAGCTTGAGCGAGCGGACGTTGAGAAATTCAATCGAGCTGTCGAAGTTGCGATGCGCTTCGGTCTCGCGTTCGCGCAGCGCGTTGACTTCTCCCGAGCTTTCAGCGCTGAGGACTCTGGCCGAAGCCTGACGCCAGGTGGCGAGCAGCCTCTTTGACCGTTCGATGCCTTCGATCAGGTCGGCTTCCGACAGCACGATCACGCCGTCAATCGCGTTGATCGCCGCCCAGCGCGCCTCGCTGATCCTGCCCGTGCGGTGCAGCCGGCCCATGCTCTCGTAGACCGTGTTCCAGCTGTTGTAGGCCACCTCGTTGATGTTGATTGCCAGCCGCAGCCCGCGTTCGGCTTCGGAGTAGCTGGCCGACTCCTTCTTGTCCGGGCAGGCCATCATAAGCATCGCCGCTGCACAGACTGCCAGTGCCGCGACGGCGCGCTTCAAGCCGAAACTGATTTTCCGAAATCTCGCAGACAAGTCGGACTGAAGAGGGCGGGCCGCAACTGCTCCGAACATCGGACGCTCCTTCACCGTGAAGAGTTGAAATCAAAGCCGGGCTGTTCGGGGAAGGCGAAATGATCCAGAGGGGCTGAAAAGGTACGAGTCGGCATCAAACTCCGGGCGGGATTGACTGCCAACCATGTCAAAATGACGGGCCGATTATATGCAGAATGGCCGGAGACAGTAAACAAAAAAACAGGCAGAGGCCGGGCGGCGCCGGAACACCTTCATCTACCCTGGGGTTTACTGTTTATGGTTCCGCACCATCTCAAGAAAAGACTTCGCCGCCGTGGAGAGCGAGCTTTCGCGGCGGCAGATCAGGCGCAGCGGCTTTTCGATCTTCATCCCCCTGACCGGAACCTCGACGAGGCTGCAGGCCTCAAGTTCTTCGCGCACAGAGAGGCGGGGGAGAATTGCAATGCCGACGTTGCGGGCGACGAACTCCTTGATTGTCTCGAGCGTCGCGAGTTCGATGGAGATATTGAGCGGCGTGCGGTGCTGCGCGAATAACTCGAAAATGCGGTCGCGCGCGGGCGTTTTGACGTTATGCGCCACGAAAGTTTCCTTCCCCAGGTCGCGCACCGAAACCTGTTTGTTCTTCGCCAGAGGGTGTTTCGGGGGGACGACCAGCACCAGTTCGTCGTGGTAGACCTCGAATGATTCGAGCGACGGGTGCATCGGGTCGTAGGAGAGGAACCCGAAATCCAGATTGCGCTCCAGCACCTCGCTCGGGATGCGCTCGGAGACGTTGCGGTAGACCTCGATCCTGATGTGCGGATGCTCTTCGCGGTACTTGAGCAGCAGCGGCGGCAGGAGGTAGAGCGACGTGCTTTCGTTCGCGCCAATGCTCAGCCGCCCGCGGTACATCCCTTTGAGTTCGCCCATCGCGCGCAACGCCTCGTCGCGCAGGTTGATCATCCGCTGGGCGTAGGAGTAGAGCGTCTGCCCCGCCTCGGTCAGCGTGCCGGATTTGCTGCTGCGGTCGAAGAGTGTTTCGCCGAGTTCCTCCTCCAGCCGCTTGATCGCGATGCTGATCGCCGGCTGTGTGCGCAGCATCTTTTCCGCCGCGCGCGAAAAACTCTTCTCGTGGGCGATGCTCAGGAAAATCTCCAGCTGTGATAAATCCAAAACTTTTCCTCCCGGGTCCGGTTATCTTTGCTTGCTCTTTTTCCGAAGTCTGTGATAAATAGACTTTATGTTGTGGTAAGAATTATAAACTATGCGAATCCGCTGGCAAGGGCTATGCTACAAAAAGCCGCCAGCATTGATCAGGAGAGAACAGCGAATGAGTACTGAGCGAGTTGCGATTTTCGATACGACGCTGCGCGACGGCGAGCAGTCGCCCGGCTGCAGCATGAATCTGGAAGAGAAGGTACGCATGGCGCGCCAGCTCGACGCGCTCGGCGTGGACATCATCGAAGCCGGGTTCCCGATCGCTTCGGATGACGACTTTGCCGCCGTCCGCGAAGTCGCGCAGGTCTGCCGCCGCCCCATCATCGCGGCGCTCTGCCGCACGACCCGCGAAGACATCGAGCGCGCCTGGGCGGCCCTCTCCGACGCCGAACACCCCCGCATTCACACCTTCGTCGCCACCTCAGACATTCATCTCCAGTACAAATTGCAGAAGAGCCGCGAGGAGGTTCTCGAAATGGCCTGCAAGGCCGTGCGGCTGGCGAAGGGCTTCACCGAGGACGTGGAGTTTTCCGCCGAAGACGCGACGCGCAGCGACCTCGATTACCTCTGCCAGATCATCGAGGCCGTGATTGACGAAGGCGCGACGGTCGTCAACATCCCGGACACGGTCGGTTACACGATCCCCTCCGAATACTCGCACATCATCAACACGCTCCGTCAGCGCGTGCGCAACATTGACCGCGCCGTGATCAGCGTGCATTGCCACAACGATCTGGGGCTGGCCGTCGCGAACTCGCTGGCGGCCGTGGCCGCCGGGGCGAGGCAGATCGAATGCACGATCAACGGCATCGGCGAGCGCGCCGGCAACGCCTCGCTCGAAGAGGTCGTGATGGCGCTCCGCACGCGCAAGGACTTCTTCGGCCTGGAGACGCGCGTGCGCACCGAGGAGATCTTCAAGGCCTCGCGCCTGCTCTCGCACATCACCGGCATCCACGTGCAGCCGAACAAGGCCATCGTGGGGGAGAACGCCTTCGCGCACGAGGCGGGCATCCATCAGGACGGCGTCCTCAAGGAGAAGTCGACGTACGAGATCATGAAGCCCGAGGACATCGGGCGCCCGTCGAACAAGCTCGTGCTCGGCAAGCACTCCGGCCGCCACGCGCTGGCCGCGCGTCTGAAGGACCTCGGCTACGACCTCGCCGGCGGCGACCTCGATCGCGCCTTCAAGGCGTTCAAGGACCTCGCGGACCGCAAGAAGGAGGTCTACGACGAGGACCTCATGGCGATCGTGGCCGACGAGGCCACGCAGACCGAGCACGCGTACCGGCTCGAGTACCTGCACGTCATCAGCGGCACGGGCGTCATCCCCTCGGCGACGGTGAAGCTCGCCAAGGACGGCCAGTCCTTCCAGGACTCGGGCGTCGGCGACGGGCCGGTCGACGCGGTGCTGGCCGCCATCGACGCGATCACCGGCCTCAAGGGCCGGCTGCAGGACTACGCGCTGCGCGCGGCGACATCGGGGAAGGACGCCATCGGCGAGGTGTCGATGAAGGTGGACTTCGACGGGACGGTGGTGTCCGGCAAGGGCTCGTCCACGGACGTCATCGAGGCGAGCGCGCGGGCGTACCTCTCGGCGCTCAATCGCCTCGTCCAGCCGAGCGGGCAGCGCGTGAGGGAAGTCGGGCCGTAGCGGGCGGCGGGCGAACGATC
>DASRDU010000174.1:0-6776 GCA_035652435.1 Blastocatellia bacterium | reverse complement strand
CTTTGAGTGGCGGTTCACGCGTGACGATTTAGCTCGGCTACTTGCCCGGCTTGAGAAAGAATCGCCAGGCAATTGAGTGATCAGAAATTCACGGAAACTCGCTAAAATACGTCACCGAAATTGCGAAATGAAGCACTTAGGAACTGACCTTCGCGTGGCTCGAACGTGGCTCGGCGGCAGGTCCGATGGTGCCCCTGTCTTTGCCCCCAATCATGGGTGACCTGACTGAAGTCGAGCGTGAACAGCGCCCTGTGACTTACAAGTCCGCGTCAGCGAATGGGTCGGGGCGAAAGCTTCGCTCGCGGTAATCAAAGTAATCGAAATCCGCCGCGAGGCATGTTCCCGCCAGATCCTGACAACACATCCCGACAAAAGCGCCGGTGAAATTGGGAGGGCCGGGGGGCCCAGCCTCATCTGACAGAATACTGGCGTCGAACTGTTCAGGCAGCGGGCACCAATCCCGGCCATCCACACGGTACGCAAAACGGAGCCGCTCGTAATCAACCTCAACGCGCAGGTGTACAGGCAGGCCCGAAGCGATGGCGACCGGCGCTGTGAAGACGTCCGACACGGCCTGATCAGGGTGACATGACGCGCACGTGCTTCCCCAGCGTCTCATCAGACGAGATATAAAGGTAATGGGACTTGGAGCCGTTGTAATAGCAGATCAGGCCGGCCATCTGCTGGAAGTACTCCGGCTCGAAGTCAACCACCGTGGCGGCGCTGAAGCAGTGCGCCTGCTGCCGCCGGGCGACCAGTGCCTGACGAAACAGGCTGCCCACGGCTTCGCGGCCGTACAGTCGCAGGTGACCGGGCCGCGCGCTCAGGCTGAAAAGTTCGTCCGGCCAGGGCGAACGCAGCCATTGGAAATCCGGCGGGAGCTTGCGGGCTGTTGAAATCCTCGCGCGTGGGCGGGGCTGGGAAAGGGTGAGGCGGTAATGCCGGGGCCCTGACCTCGGAACGCGGAAGCCCCTCGCCGTCTTCGGTCCGCAGCCAGCCGTCATCCGACCAGATCATCGGCTGAATCGCCGTTTCGCGCCCCGGCGTGCAGCGCCCGCGGTTACGCAGTGGGCGACCGCAGAGGTAGACCAGATAAGTCTCCCCGCTCCGGGTTTCGACCAGGTCGCCGTGCCCGGCGCGTTGCAGTTCGCTGTCCGGGCGGTGGCGGGCGGTCAGGATGTACTTGTCAGGGTGAAACTCGTAAGGCCCGGTCACGGCGTGCCCCCAGCCCGTCCCGCCTTCGGCCGACAGCAGGTAGTAATAGCCGTTGCGCTTGTAGAGGTGTGGGGCTATGGAACAGTGAAGGGTCGAAGCCGCTGCTGTTCAGGTAGACCGGGTCAGACCACTCGCCGTCAACGCGCGGGCTGGTCACCAGATAGTTGTGCAGGTCCCTGAGCGACGCGCCTGAACTCCCCGCCTGCGTCGTGCGGCCGTAACGTTTGACGTCGGTGTAGATCAGATAAAACAGGCCGCCGTCGAAGCTGAGACAGGGCGCCCAGACGCCGCACGAATCCGGGTCGCCGAGCATATTGAGCTGGCTGACCCGCGCGAGCGGTCGCGCGAGCAGCCGCCAGTGGACGAGGTCGCGCGAGTGATGAATCCGGACTCCCGGATACCACTCGAAGGTCGAGGTGGCAATGTAATAATCGTCGCCGACGCGGACGATGGACGGGTCGGGATTGAATCCCCGCAGAATCGGGTTATGGATTTTCCGCACACACTCTGACATCGCGCGATCTCCCGGAAATTGAAAGGCAGGGGCCTTCAGTAGTTCAGGCCACCGCGGCTTCGACCTGCCCGCCTTCGGCCTCACGTCCCCGCTCTCTGACTACTGTCCAGAGGACCAGCGCCCCGACCAGATCAAGCAGACCGAGGCAGATGAAGAACGGCGTGTAGCCGATCCTCGTCACCATAGAGCCGATGAGCAGGGAGAAAATGAGCAGCCCCGCATTGCCGAACGTGCCGGCCATCCCGGCGACCGTGGCGACTTCGTTCTTCCGGAACAGGTCGGACGACATGGTGATCACCGTGACCGACAGCGTCTGGTGCGCGAAACCGGCCAGACTGAGGAGCGCAATCGCCGCGTAAGGGCTCTCCACGAAACCGACGAAACCGACGCCCAGCATCAGGCAGGCGCCCAGAGTGAAGGCGCCGCGGCGGGCGTTGATCAGGCTGATCCCCCAGTATCTCTGCAACCATATGCTGATCATACCGCCGAAGACGCACCCGAAGTCGGCGGCCAGGAATGGCAGCCAGGCGAACAGCGCGATCTGCTTCAGGTCCATGTGACGAACAGTACTCAGGTAGAGCGGCAGCCAGAAGGTGAGCGTGCCCCACGTCGGGTCAGCCAGAAAACGCGGCAGCGCGATTCCCCAGAAGTTGCGCTGCCCGAGAATCTGCCGGACGGACGGGCGGGTGCCGTCGCCCCGCAGAAATTTCTCCTGCCCCGATGAGATGTACTCACGCTCCCCGGCCGAAAGCGCGGGGTGCGCTTCGGGCGGATGATAGAACAGCAACCACAGAAGGGCCCAGGCGAGTCCCAGCCCGCCGGTGATGACGAACGCCGACTGCCAGTCGTAGCGCAGGATGGCCCACGCGACGAGCGGCGGCGCGAGCATCGAGCCGAACGAGGCGCCGATGTTGTAGACGCCGCCGGCGAGCCCCCGCTCCTTAGCCGGAAACCACTCCGAAGTCGCCTTCATGCCGGCAGGGTTGGCCGAGCCCTCGCTGAATCCGAGCAGCCCCCGCAGCGCGGCCAGGACCGGCCAGTTGCGGGCCAGGCCATGCGCCATGCTGATAAACGACCACGCGACCGCGAAGATGGCGTACCCCCGCTTCAGGCCGATCACGTCCAGAATGTAGCCGCAGATGGGCTGGAGCATGATGGCGCCCTGGAAGGCCCCGACTACCCACGAATATTCCTGCGTGGTGATGTGCAGATCTTTCAGCATGGTCGGGGCGGCAACCGAGAGCGTGCTGCGCGTCAGATAGTTGATGATTGAACCGAGCATGATCAGTCCGATCATCCACCAACGGAGTCCTCTGATCCGGGGCATTGCTGTACTCCTCTGAGTGATTAGACGAGCCGATAAAGTCCGGCTTCAAAAGCGTGAAGAGAGAGTCATGCGGTGCTGACACTTCCGGGGATGCCTTTCATGGGGCCGTGCCTGCACCCCATTACGTCCCCTGCTGCAGGTGCATCTGCATAAACTTCAGGAACAGATCCCAGTCCGATGGGACTGTCCCGTGCCCGCCATCGTGCATGAAATAGCCGATCGTGTGCAGGATCGCCTCCCCGGCCGCCGGCATCCGGTCCGTGTCGAGGCCCTGCTTCCCAGCCAGCTTATACACCGGACCCGCCGCGACGGCGGCCAGAAATTCACCCTTCGGATCCGACCAGAAATCCTTATCGCCGGTTTGCAGCAACACCGGTCTGGGGGCAAGGAGGGCGAGCAGCAGGTGCGAGTCCACCGGAAACTGATCCACATGGTCACCGTATTTCTGGTAATTGGCGCAGAACTGATAAGCGTATCTCGACGGCGCGGTCAGATGTTTGATGGTCTCGCCGTAATTGCGGCGGCTCAAAGCCGCGCCGCCTTCGCCCGAACAACTGGCGATCACCATCGTGAAACGCGGGTCGTGAGCGCCCGCCCAGAGTACGGTCTTGCCGAGGCGCGACACGCCCAGGATGGCGACGCGCTTCGCATCGACGCCCGCGTCGGTTTCCAGGTAATCCATCGTGCGGCTCAGGCCCCAGGCCCATGCCGCAATCGCGCCCCATTCATCCGGCGCGGGCTCGGTCTGACCGGGTTTAAGATACGGCGCCCGCACGCCATACGGGATGCCGCCCTGGAAGTCCGGGTCAATATCGCCGTAATAAATCGTAGCCACGCCGATCCCCTGGGCGAGGAAGGGGGTGACGTTCAGCCTGCCGAAGTTCGTGTTTTTCGGCGCAGGCACCCTCTTCTTCTCCCGGTTCCAGACCTCGCCGGGTTTGACGCCCGGGTCATCCACCACACTCGAGTTGGCGGTGAAACTCAGATTCAGCAGCAGCGGGACCGGCTTGCGTGCGGCGGCAGGCAGATAGATGAGCAGATCCATCTTCGGCCCGGCCTTGTCCCGCGAGAACCAGACCGTCACCTGCCGGCGAATGGCCTGCCCGCCCAGCGCGGGCGTCCCCCGGTCAAAGACGTCGAAGCTCATCCCGGCGGGACGCCCCGGGCTGCGGCCGAACTGATTCTGCTCGAACAGACGGACAATTTCGGGCCGCCGTTTCCGGAACCACGTTTGCGCGTCACGCACCGGCTTTCCGTCGGCGAACACGAGCGCGTCCGGCAGAGTGTAACTGCCGACGCGCGACTCATCGTAATTGACCGGAATGCCCGCGACTTCGGTGCGCGGCGCATTCTGAGTCTGGCCCTGTGCGACGCAGGCAGACAGCGCGAATGCGGAAGTCAGCGACGCGATTGCATACCAGTGTTTGAATGACATAGATGCCTCCGATTCGGACCCGCCCTGCCGCCGGGCCGGATCTTAAACTCGCGGCGATTCTCCCCGGTACCCGGCGCGGGGTTCAGGATGTGGTTACCGGTCACCCGGTGACCGGTGAGTTTCCGACCATCGTGCCGGCCGCGGCGCTCACCACGGCTTGCGTTCGTTGAGGAATTTGACGATGCGCCGATTCAATTCCAGAGCGTCGAAAGGCCCTGCGATTCGAAAAGACATCGCCGGTCGGGTCAATCCGGATGGTGAACGGCAGGACGCCGTCCCAGCCCGGCCCGGAAGGCTTCGATCAGTTTGTATTTGTCGGTGTCGCCGAAGATCTGGTTCTTATTCGACGCCTTCTGTTTCTTCAGGAAGGCGAGCCCCGCCGCCGCCTCGTCCTGGAATTGCGCGGCCACAATGATGAGTTCGAAATCGCGCCGCCCGTACATCCGGTTGATCTCCATCAGATCGGGGAATTCAGTCACGCACGGGCCGCAACCTGTCAGTCAGCTTTGCATTCCCCGTCGGCAGACGAGGGCGTCTTTGAACCCGGCCTGATGCTCGCGAAATCATACGCCGCCCGGCCTGAGTTGTCAGCGGCTGAAGACTTCGAGGTTGAGGATATTTTCGCCGGCCTTGATCTCCACGATGTAGTCGGTCTGGTCATGCGGGCGGCGGCGGCGGTAGACGCGCTGGTCTTCGATGCTCGGCGAGAGGTCGCGTTTGCGCACGTACTCGCCCCATTCGCGGCGGTCTTCGTCCGTGAGCGTCCCACTGTGCATCTTCTCCGTCATCCTGATCATCACCGGGTCGCGCGAATTGCTCAGCCAGCGCGTCGCGTCCTGGCGCACTTCGACGCGGTAACGCCCCGCGACCAGCCCCTGTTTCCGGCCGACCGAGAACCGCCCGAGTTCGCCCGTGCCGGTGTTGGTGATGTAAGCGACGAGCGGGGGTGCGGTCGGCTGGTCCACTGACGTCAGGATGACGATGCCGCGGACTAGCGGCGCGCCGTCCAGCCTGACCACGCCCGTGACCGCGCCTCGCGGCTTATCGGTCAGGAAGCCATTCCCGACCATCCACTTCATCAGGAGGTTCGGGTATTCGCCGAGGACCGGGTCGCCGAGCGCAAAGCCCACGCCGTGTTCGCCGTTCTGAAAGAAGTGCGCCTCGACGGGGACTTTCGCCTGCACCAGCTCGCCGTAAAGGCTGGCCATCCCCCTGACGTGACTGGCGTCTTCGGTCGTGCAGAACATAAACGCGGGCGGCGCCGCCGCCACCTTCGCCGCAACTTCCCCCCCGCCCCGCTGTGGCGAAGCTCCGTAGACCAGGACCTGAAAATCGGGGCGGCTCGTCACGCGCTCAACCGCGTCGGCGGATTCGGGCAGTCCGGGCAGCGGGTTCAACGCCGCGTCCCAGGCCAGGTCCGCGCCCGCCGAAAACCCGACGATGCCGATGCGATCGGACGAGACGCGAAACTCTCCGGCGTGGGCGCGGATGTGCTGCATCGCACGCTGCGCGTCCATCAGCCACTCCCTGCGCGTGTAAAGCGGGCGGATGCGGTAACGCAGGATGAAGCTGGCGATGCCGCGCTTCCTGAACCACTGCGAGACGAGTACGCCCTCATGATCCACGGCACGCGTCGTGAAACCGCCGCCCGGGCAGACGAGGACTGCCACGCCGGTGTTGTCGGCCTCGGCCGGCAGGACGGGGGTGATGGCGGGCTTGTCTTCATCCGAAGTGCCCGTCGCCCCCGGCGCGCCGCCCGGCCAGAGCAGAATGGGGGCGGGAAGCTGCTGGGCGAATGTGGACGGCGCGGTTGTCAGCACGACGAATGCGATGATCAGGCAATAAAGGGCTTTCATGGGGTTGACCTTTCCCGAAACGAGCGGGCAACGCAAAGGGACATAGACCTGTTATGGCTGGTCTGCTCCACCCCTTTGCAATATGAAAAAATGTCCTCGTGCGGAAGCGGATAAGTGTACAACACGGCACAGGCCGACCGGCAATGGAATCGTTAAGCCCTTGTTCGCAGGCAAAAAAATCTTTCGAGTCCTTCTCCGTCAGCAAGAACGTATCCCCCGAAGCTCGCATCCCCCAGTACCCGAGAGCCAATGCCCGTTCGAAATTTTGAAGGACGGGAGATAGTAATCTGAACCTGATGTGCAACTCTTATGACCGATGATCCATTGATGGGGCTTCTGTAAAATGATTGATGACCAAATCAAACCCTTACAGGAGGCGGCCATCAATGGATCGAGACACTTTTATCATTTTCGTTTACTGCCTGGTAG
>DASRDU010000173.1:0-49129 GCA_035652435.1 Blastocatellia bacterium | reverse complement strand
ACGGCTGGGCGCGTAATCGCTTCGCGGTCGGAGTCAGTAAAACATTTAATGAGCATCTGACCGGCGACCTTTACTACATGCGGCAGAATGATGGTCACAGCCGCCCGGGTGATCTCCACATTATCGGCGCGGTGGTCAGGATACGGCTCTCGGGCAGATAAAGAGAAACGCCGGCCGTCGCGTGAGAGCGCAACGGGACGGTGTGTTACCTCACCCAGCTGCCTCTCAAGATAACAACAGGCGGCCTCGTGACCGCCCGTCGTGCTTTTTCAGCAGGAAATAAATCAGGAAAACTGTTGACGCCCTCAGCCACGTTGTACGGGGGCAAAGCGGGCGGTTGCGTAAGGATCCTGATTGTCGGCTCCGTACCTGGCAGCTTTAACCCGGATCTCGTCCCTGATCACCTCGACCCACCCGGTTCCTACATCCTTTTTCGGATCCGGCCCAAGAATGAAGAGACTCGCCGCTGTCCCCGGCCTGACCTCAACGAGCAGGTGGCAGATCATCTTCTGATCAGTCCGCCCGCCCGGATGAGCGCAACTCGCGAGCAGGACTTTCCAGTTCAGGTCTGTCTGATCAATGACGCTTTGGGCGAGTTCCTGCAGATCCGGATCGGGCTGATGCGAGACGGTGCTTTCTCGTGACATTGTTTTTCCTCTCGGGATGTAGGGGCTGAAGAAAGGGCAGGTCTTTGACGATTGCCAGTGAAGGCTGGCGGCTCAGATGCAGTTGGGATCATACGATTTCAACCCGCCGGAGGGAATCAGACGCACTCTGATTCTGCTGTAGGAATCCGCTCCCCCCGTTGTCGGTGTCTGTCCTACAGCGGGTGAAATTGTTGTCCGCTTCATAAGACTCCGGGGAATTTTGCAGGGAGTATGTGCTGTCACCCGAGTGTTACCGGGTTGCAACTCGTCGCCTGAAAGGCTAATTTTGCGAGGCTGTAACATCTGGTAACACTCGGTGAAAAAGGTACTCAATGAACTTCAAATTCATTCTCCCGACTGATCGCGAGTTCGATGTCGTCGGCTTCGGCCTCAACGCCGTGGATCACCTGGTGACGGTGCCACGCTACCCGTCATTCAATACCAAGACGCCGATGACTGAACACCGGCAACTGGCCGGCGGTCAGGTCTCCTCGGCGATGGTCGGCGTCAAGCGGCTGGGATTGAAAGCGACTTACATCGGCAAGGTCGGCTATGACAACGAGGGCCGCATCCTGATTGATTCGCTGCGCGACGAGGGCGTCGAATGCGGCGGCGTGATGATCATCAACGGCGCGCGCACGCAGAGCGCCGTCATCATCATCGAGCAGTTCTCGGGCGAACGCACGATCCTCTGGCACCACGACGATAAAACACGCATCGCGCCCGCCGAACTGAGGCGCGAACAGAT
The DNA here is from genome assembly GCA_035652435.1 of Blastocatellia bacterium. GTDB lineage: Bacteria > Acidobacteriota > Blastocatellia > RBC074 > RBC074 > DASRDU01. The sequence goes on along the minus strand of DASRDU010000173.1, from coordinate 47,734 downwards.
CACCCGCGCCCGCGTGCTGCACGTGGACGGTTACGATACGCGGGCCGCGATTCAGGCCGCGCAGTGGGCGCACGAGGCGGGGATGCCGGTGACCGCCGACCTCGACAACATCTACGAGGGGCTGGACGATCTGCTGCCGCTGATTGATTGCCTGATTATGTCGCAGGATCTGGCCGGAAGATTGTCAGGCGTGCCGCCGGGGGCGGAGGCCGAACAGGCGGCGCTCAAAAAATTGCAGGAGCGTTACGGCTGCTATCTGGTCTCAATGACGCAGGGCGCACGCGGCGCGCTGGCTTACGTCGAAAGCGAATACATCGCTTCGCCCGGCTTTCGCCCACCCGTAATTCGTGACACCACGGGCGCCGGAGACGCTTTCCGCGCGGGATTCATTTACGGTCTGGTCAAAGGGCTGAGCATTGAAGAGACGATGCGGACGGCGAATGCCGTGGCGGCGCTTAAGTGCCGTGAGCTGGGCGCGCGCGCGGGGTTGCCGAGGGAAGACGAGTTGCGCCGTTTCCTGGGGCAGGGCTGACCGGCCATCCGCGTAAAACAGAAAGCCACAGAGATCGGAGACGTGATCTCTGTGGCTTTGTTTTTGTCGCGGTAACGACGGGGTTTAGAAAACGATCTTCGCCCGCAGCTGAATCGCCCGGCCCGTATAGTTCCCAATGCTGTAGTCATTGAAGAACGGATTACCGGCCGTGGCGAAGGCGGCGGTCGTTGCGCCGACGCCCGAGAGCGTTCTCGGCTGCTGATTGAACAGATCGTAGAATTCGGCGCCGAGCTGGAACTGCTGACCGCGTTCGCCCAGGCGGAACGTCTTGATGATGTTCGCGTCGGTGCGGTTGAAGCTGTTCGTGCGCAGCGTATTGCGGCCCGCGGTCGAGCGCGCGCCCGGCCCGGCCACGATGTACTGCGCGCTCGGATTGAGCGCCACGTAAGCAACAGTATCCTTGAAGCCAAGCGGCACGGTCTGTCCCGCGGCGTCAATCGCGCGGACGCCGCTGCTCGTGTCGGAAGCGCCGCTCAGGTTGAGGATTGTGCGGTCGCCCGCCGAATCGAAGTTGAGGTTGCTGTCACGGCCCGAGAGCACGGTGATCGGCTGGCCCGACTGCGCCTGGAAGATGCCGTGAATCTGGAACCCGCCGAACGCCGTCCTCAGGAACTTGTTACCGAGCTTGTCGAAGAACGGCACGTCGTAGCTGAACGAAGCTGCGAAGCGGTGCGGGATGTCCAGCGCCGAACGCGCGCGCTCGTTGCGCAGGTTGAAGAAATCCTGCGGGCGGCGCGGATTGACCGCGCTGCTGCCGAATTCGACGGTCGAATCATCAAGCGTCGTACTCCAGGTGTACGCGCCCGTGAAACCGAGTCCGCGATTGAACTGGCGCGTCAGGCTGATCGAGGCCGCGTCGTACCGCGAGGTCCCGGCGAACTGATACGAAGTCAGGTTGCTCGAGAAGCCTTCGCTCGCGAGTTGCCTGACGGCCACGCCCGGCAGTGCCTTCACGTCGGCCAGAGTCGGCAATCCGGCAAGCTGCTCCGCGGTCGGGTCGCTCAGGAAAGTCGGGATCAGCAGATTGCTTTCGTTGACCGGCGCGGCGTTCAGGCGAAGTTGCACCGGCAGGCGACGCCCGTGTGTGCCAAGGTAACGCAGCTCAAGAACAGTGCTGCGCGACAGCTCGCGCTGATACGACAGTACCCACGACATCGAATACGGCGAGACCTGATCAGGAATGAAAGCATTCGTTGCGGCCCGCGCGGCGGCCGTGTCAACGAGCGGGATCAGTTGATTCGGGATGCCGCCGTTCTGCAGGAAGGGGCGGGCCGGATCGTAGCCGAGTGCTGCCGCCGACGTGGCCAGATCGAGCGTCTGCTGGAACTGTGGCGGCAGCGAGGTCACGTAGAGGTTGTAGAAGTTTTCGTAGTAACTCATGCTGAAGTTGGCACGAATCACACTCTGATTGGACTCGCCGAAAAACCACCTGCCGACCTTGCCGCCGACCGTGGGCGACCAGGCGAAACCGATGCGCGGCGCAAAGTTGTTTTTGTCCGTGCGCGGCTCCCTGAAATCAATCACGCCCGGCACGCTGGCGGCGGCGTTGAGCGCCTGTGTCGCCAGATCGCGCGGCAGCGTCGAGTATTCGTAACGCAGGCCGGCATTCACCGTCAGGTGCGGCGTCACCTTCCAGTCGTCCTGGCCGAAGAAGCCGTACTTGAACTGATTGCCGGTGAACCCGTCGCTGCCGACGCCACGGAACGAGGTCGGGTTGCCCGGCGCCTGGTCGAGCAGCAGCTGGTCGAAGCTCGAGTAGTCGTAATACCCGCGCGAGAATTGCAGGAACCGCTGGGTGAAAATCTGCCGGCGCATTTCGGCGCCGAACTTGACAGTGTGCGAGCCGTGCAGCCAGCTCACCGCGTCGGCCAGCTGATAGCTGTTATTGGCAGGAGCGCCCTGCGGCAGGACCGTGTTCGGCCCGAGGTTGAGCGCGAGCGACGTCACCACGAGGTTGGGGAAATTGCTGACGCTTGAATCCTTGAGCGGATAGGTTTCGGTGATTCGCCGGTAAGCCACGCGCGCGTCGTTGACCAGCGTCGGAGTGAATGAGCGCACCCACGTGGCCGAGAACAACCGGCTGTCGTAGGACGCGAGGTTATTGAAGTTCGGATTGCCGCCGCCCGGCTGCTCGGCGCGATTGCGCTGGAAGCTGAAGCGATAGCGGAACTGATCCCGGTCGTTCGGCAGGTGATCAATGTTGGTCTGGAAAAGATGTTCGCCGGAACCGGCAGGGACTCCGAGTGTGACGTTGCCGAACGGAACGTCAGGTGTGCCGAGTACGGTTTGCGTAGCCGTCGCCGACGGGGCCAGAGTCAGGTTGTTGCGGAGCAGATCAACCACGAACGGACTAGCACCCGGGATGGCCGCGATCTGATCGAGCCCCGCGGCAGTCGGCGCCAGGTAAGTCGAAGTCAGGGCATCCCGCCTGATCCGCTCGTACTGATAAGCGCCGAAGTAGAAGAGCTTGTTTTTGATCATTGCCCCGCCGACTGTCCCGCCGAAGCGGTGGTCGCGGAAATACGGGTTCGGAGAAGCATTGAATGCTTCGTTCTGGAAATAGCCGAAGGCTGAACCGTGCAGGTCATTCGTGCCCGAGCGGGTGATCGTATTGAGTTGCCCGCCGGCTGCCGCGCCGAACTCCGCGTTGAAATTATTATTGAGCAGCGTGAATTCCTGGACGGCGTCCTGGATCAGTTTTGATGACGGGCCGGTGACGCTTGGGTCGTTGTTGTCCACGCCGTCTATGTTGAAGCTGTTGCCGCGCGGGCGCGTGCCGCCGATGGTGCCGCCGGCACCCTGCACGCCGGTGGATGTCGCCACCGCATTGGGCGAGAGCAGCGCGAGCGCGTACTGGTTGCCGAGGATGGGCAGCTCAAAAATCTGGCGCTCGTTGTAGCTGCGCCCCGTCTGTGAGCTGTCGGTCTGAAGCAGCGCTTCGCTGGAGGCAGTGACATCAGCAGACCCGGTCACATCACCGGTCTGAAGCATGACTCCCACCGTTGATTCCTGATTGAGCGCGACAACGGCTTCGCGCATTGACGTCTTGAAGCCGCTCGCGGAAATGGTCACTGTGTAGCTGCCAACGGCAAGGTTGGGAAAATGCCATGAGCCGGTAGCAGTGGTCTGTGTAGTCAGGACCTGCCCGGTGGCCTTATTGGTGATCGTGACGTTTGCGCTGGGAATGGCAGCCCCGGCGGCATCCGTCACGGTGCCGCTGACGCGACCGCCTGTGGCCTGGCCAAAGGCGATGGCCGTGGTTATCAACAGGAATAGTAATGTCGTCAAAAGGGATGGAATTTTCTGGAACATAGTCATACTTCTCGTGAGACAGGGAAGCCGCGCATAAAGCACGGAGCTTCAATCGTTGGTTTTCAGGGTTTTCCTGTAATTTGCGGCAGTCTGGCTGCCTTTAATTTATCGAAGTGGAATCAGCGTGAACCCAGGGAGGGCCGCCCGGAGTGACGGGCTATTGGAACAGCCAGTGCCGGCTAAATCAAGTCACAAAATTATGATAATTTGATGATGACGGTGAGGCGGGAGGAAGACATTTGTGTGATTCCGCTCTCACGCGGGGCGCTGGACAAGACGCTCATGCATCAACTAAATTGCTGCTTACTTCACACCCGATAACATTACAGGGGGGCATCATCAAGTGTTACGCGCAGGCATCGTCGGGTTGCCGAACGTGGGCAAATCCACCTTATTCAACGCGCTCACCGTGACGCGCGGGGCCGAGAGCGCCAATTATCCCTTCAGCACCACGGGCACGAATGTCGGCGTGGTCAACGTGCCGGACGCGCGGCTGGAGCCGCTGGCGAAGATCGCTAAAACGAATAAGATCGTTTATGCGACGGTCGAGTTCGTGGACATCGCAGGCCTCGCGCGCGGCGCGAGTCAGGGCGAGGGCTTGGGCAATCAGTTCCTGCATCACATCCGCGAAACCGAAGTGATCATCCACGTCGTGCGCTGCTTCGAGGATGAGAACGTCGTCCACGTTGAGGAGACGATCAACCCGCGGCGCGACATTGAGACGCTCAACCTTGAGCTGATCCTCGCCGACCTCGGGACGGTCGAGAAGCGGCGCGAGCGCGTGACCAAACAGGTCAAGGCGGGTGAGAAGGCGGCCAAAGAGGAGATCGCCATCCTCGACAAATTGCAGGCGACTTTCGACGAAGGCCGGCCGGCGCGGCTGGCCGGGCTGACTGATGACGAGCGGGCGAAGGCATATCACCTCTTCCTGCTGACGATGAAGCCGATGATTTACGTCGCCAACGTCGCTGAATCAGACCTCAACAAACCCGAAACCGATTTCATCCGGCAGGTGCGCGAGCATGCCGAGGGCGAAGGCGCGGACTACGTCATCATCAGCGCGCAGCTCGAAGCTGATCTGGTTGACCTCGAACCCGAAGAGCGCCCGCAGTACCTCGAAAGCCTCGGCGTGACTGAGACGGGCTTGGGCAAGCTGATCCGCAGCGCGTACCACACGCTCGGCCTGATCTCGTACTTCACCGCCGGCGAAAAGGAAGCCCGCGCCTGGACGATCCGCAATGGCGCGAAGGCCCCGGAAGCGGCCGGCGCCATCCACTCCGACCTCGAACGCGGCTTCATCCGCGCCGAAGTGACCGCTTACGACGACCTGATCAAATCGGGGTCAGCGGTGGCAGCGAAGGAGAAAGGTCTGATGAAGCTGGAAGGGAAAGAGTATGTCGTGAAGGACGGTGACGTCATGCTATTCAGGTTCAACGTCTGAACACTCAGAAGTGCCCGGCTGATTCGCTACGGTGAGGTGCCTGCTGTCACACAATGTGAATTGTGGATGCCGAGCCCGGCAGCTGCACCCTGCGCGAACACTTTCCATGCCGGATCAGTCTGGTTCTTCACTTCATCGAGACAGTATCATCCCCGCCAGTCAGGACCGAGAATGGCGCCAGGGCGTTGGCCGCCACCGCGCCGTCGGCCAGAATCAGCCCATCGCTGAATAGTACCCCGTCGGTCAGAATCAGCCCGTCGGCCAGCAGAAGCCCGTCTGAGAAGAGTACACCCGCGGGAAGAAGCGGCACCCCTTCGGCCATCGCGAGCCCATTGCTCTGCAGGATGCTGTCACCCAGCAGTATGCCATTTGACAGGAGTGTCGCGTCGGCCGCCAAGAGCCCGTCACTGAAGAGTACCCCGTCGGCCAGCAGAAGCCCCAGGCCATAAACCTTCTGATTTTTCCTGATCAGTTCATCCCCGTATGCGAAGGTGCGTCCGAGGATCATCCCCCGCGACCAGGTGAAAGTCTGACCGGCCACTGTTGTCCAGGGCGCCGGGGCGTCGCCCGCCAGCAGCGGTGCGCCGACCTGCTGTGATGTTGCGCCCGGCGCGACGAGCCGGGCGAGCCGCACTGCTCCCTCAACGTTGAGTTCCCCGGCACCCTGCTCGAACATGTTGTACCCCTTGAGCGGCTGTGACGTGTACATCAGGATCGCTTTGATGAGGTTGGGTGTGAGTTCCGGGTTGGCCTGCAGCAACAGGGCCACCGCACCGGCCACGACCGGCGCGGCCACCGAGGTGCCGCTCAGGTACATCAGCCGCCTGTTGGCGCTGTCACCGGCCGCGTGCAGTGCGGGGTGCGCCGTGACAAGCTCGTTACCGTCGGCCTCCGCAAAGATGAGCCGGTTGCCGGGGGCGACGAGGTCAGGCTTGATCAGGTTGTCGTAGTGGCGGACGCCCTGCCCGTCGTCGTAATAACCTCTGGTCGGCCCGCGCGAACTGTAGGTCGCTATCACGTCGTCCGAACGGTCATCAGTCCCGAAGGTATTGGTCGCGCCGACGGTGATCGCCGATGGTTCGCTGCCCGGCGAGTGGACGCGGCCGAAGACCTTCTGCCCCTGCGCGTCCTTGCCGTCGTTACCGGCCGCACACACGACCACAAAGCCCGCGTCCACCAGCCGTCGCACGGCCCGGCAGAGCGGGTCGACGGTATAGGAATCTATGGCCGGTGCGCCCAGACTGAGATTGACCACGCGGATGTTATATTGCCTGCCGTTCTCCAGCAGCCAATCCAGCGCGTCGAGTACCCAGGACACTTTGCCCACGCCTTCGGCATTGATCACGCGCAGGCTGATCAGGCTGGCGCCGGGTGCGACTCCTGAATACGTGTCTTTACCGTCGGAAAATCTGCCGCTGCCAGCGGCGGCGGCAGCTACGTGCGTGCCATGGCCATAAGCGTCGCCGGGACGGCTTTCGCCCGTGAAATCCTTCGTCAGGATGACTCGCGAAGAACGGTTGTCCTGCCCGTCCTCCCGCAGACTGATATAGCCCGGGGTATCAGGCTTAAATGATTTGTGGCTGGCCTGGATGCCCGAGTCGAGTACGGCTATGCCGACGCCCGCGCCGTCGAGCAGATTGTCACTCCCCCCGGACGCCAGGCTGCGGACGAGGTCGGCCCCAATCGTCGTTGTGACGTGACCCGTCTGCCGGACCTCCCGGTCCGGGCAGACACGCTCGATCTCATCAAGTGACGCCAGTTCCTCGACCAGGGCGATGGGAACCCTGAGGGTCTGAGCCTTGAATTTTTTGAAGTCGTGTTTGAGCGTGACGCCGGCGCTGCTGAGCAGGTCAAGTAGTCTGGCCGTCGGCTCGCCCTTCAACTGAATGATGACCTCGGCGCCGTCCTCAGGGCGCCCCTTGCGAAGCAGGGCGCCAAGGTCAGCCGAGAATTTGGCCCTGCCTGCCGGCCTTGATGCGCCGCGCGCTGGCCGGCCGAGCCCGGGCGTTCGGGCCGGGCCGCTCTCGTTATTGACCAGACTGACGGAGCCGAACCGGGGGACCAGGGCGTGACGAGTGAAAAGCACGCCTGAGGCTGAAGGCACGGGTGGCGCGACCGGCGGCGTCTCATCGCCGTCAGGATGTTCGTCGTCCGTCGCGACTCCGGCCCTCCCTGATGAGGCTTTCCGCTGACCATCGCTTTCCCTTTCAGCTGAAGCCGTGTTTGCCACGTTCTTGCGCTTCGGCCTGCGGGGGGCGACTGCCGACACGTCAGGCAGGGCGAGCAGGAGTGACAGTCCCAGCGCCAGTGCCTTCATTAAGGGTCGTGTGTTGATTGTCTTCATTTCTGAATTGACTGCCGTTGTCCATCTGATCGAAGCGTGAGGCTTCCGGCCCCCAGCCGGAGCTGGCGCGCCACAGCACTGTTTATCAACTGGCGTGCCTTTCAATCTGGAAGATGTAAGTGCCTCTTCGGGCTGATTCTGTGACGGAGGGGCGAGGTGGCAGGGGGCCGGAATAAATCATTCAATCAGTCATCCTGACGGCCCATTGTGTCAGTCTGAATGATGACGCCCCGCCGCCAGCCGCAACCGGCTTTCCTAATAGCTGGCGGTCTGCCAGACCGCGAAACGCCTCCTGAGACCGTCGTGAGAAGAGCAGGGGGCGAACATCAGCCTGTTCTGCTGCCCCTTCGTCATAAGGCCACAGGCGGACCCCCGCCCGGTCCGGTGGCAGGATCAGGTCATCAGACAGGTCCTTTCAATGTTCGCTGATCCGATCAATGCCGAACACCTTGATGAAACGCTACAGTTCTCCCTCCGTCCGAAGGGCAACCTGTCTGAGTTGCACTTCCCTCTGCCAGTGATCGGCTATCGGTGACAATCGACGCGCCGGAACGCGATCGGCAGGATTATTAATTCTGGCGGGAGTAATCACACAATCAGGGGCACTGGCCGTAAGTATGTGGGCTGGGGGAATCCGTTCAGAAGGTGTCAGCCCTTCAGGCTGACGAAAGGCACTTCCCGGCGCCACAGATGAATGCAAAGAATGATCACCCGCGCCGGTTGGCCGGTGCGGATGACACCTTGCCGACGGGAGAAAGGAACGCTCGTAATGGCCTCATTCAACAAGATCACGATTGTCGGTTATCTCGGCCGCGACCCCGAATTGCGCTACACGCCGCAGGGCACGGCGGTCTGCTCCTTCTCGGTGGCGACAACTGAAAAGCGAAAGGACAAGACCGGCGAGGCGCAGGAGCAGACGACCTGGTTCAGGGTGACTCTCTGGGGACAACAGGCCGAAGTTGCCGGTCAGTACCTGCACAAGGGCAGGCAGGTTTACGTCGAAGGACGACTCCGGCAGGAGGAATATACCGACCGCGAAGGCAACAAACGCACGGCGCTGGAAGTGAACGCGACGGAGCTGCACTTCCTCGACAGCAACAAATCTGCCGACCAGAGCGAAGGACAAAGTATGGCAGCGAAGGCTGTCGCGAAGGCCGGGCCGAAAGTGCAGGCTGGCCCGCCGCCGGCGCCGGACGATGCTGATATCCCGTTCTGATCGGGATCAGGTGTCCTCTTTGCAGCCTCAGCTCGTCTTCTGAAATGCTCTCAGAGATTTCACCGGATTGACCAAAATGCTCGCGTCCAGGGCGAACGGTTCCGTCAATCCTTTTTCTTTGGCTCTTCCCGTTCGGCCTTTGCCGAATTGCCGTTTGACTGAAGGTCAGGTGGTAGTCGGCGATAGCCGCTGATGCGGCTGCCCCAGTAACCGTCAAGTGAAGAGAGGATCACCCCCTGCGAACTCGAAGCGTGATAAAACGAATGGGCATCCCGCACGATGCCGACGTGACTGAGGCCATTGAAAAAGACCAGCGTCCCGAATTGCCCGGCTTCTTCCTCAGTCGCTTCCGGCAGGCTCGCCCAGAGGTCGCTCGTTGACGCCCTCGCGAAGTTCAGTCCGGCATCCTGAAACACCCGCCAGACAAAACCGGAACAGTCATAGCCGGAATCGTCCGTGCCGTTGAAGCGGTAAGGAATTCCGATCCTGCTTTCCATCGCCTCCAGCAATCGCGCGGTCAGAGGGGCGGGAAAGAGCGAGCGCAGGGCGGCGGACTGACGTTCGGGAAGAATCTCCCTGTGGGTCGTCGCGGAAGTTTTGGGTGAGGATTCAGCGTGAGGCGCGCTGGCCGGTTCGATGGCGACTGATTCATCAGGCGAATCAGCCGCTGACACCGGAAAGCCTTTTTTGCCTTTGCCAGTCCTTCCGGATGATTCGACGGTTCGCGGGCGCGTCACGTTTTGCTGTTCCGTATTCTGGGCCTGCGCGGCGGGCGTTGCCAGAATAATCAGAAACCAGCACAGCGCGGACGGCAGCATGAAGCCGACAGCCCGTCTCTTTGCTTCACTCTCCATCTGATAGTTCTCCCGTTTTCCTGTGAACGAAAATCAGAGGGCGAATTTTCTTTCAGTTACTGCTCTCGCTGAGAGCTTCTGGCAGGAGGCGCGTGAAGCATGAAATGGAAGGACGAAAATTGCAATCTGAAATTTAAGGCGCAGTCTGATTGCATGAAGAGTCTTGGTGTGTTGCTCTGTTCACAACGCGAAATTGAAAATCTGAAAATGAATCAAAAGCGGAGGCCTTGCGCCTGATTTCAGTTGCGCGCTTTTCAGGATTGAAGGGAAGCCAAAGTTTTTCTCGAATTTCCACTGGAGGATGGCTTCTATCGCGGCTTCCTTGAGAAAAGGATGCCCTTCTGTCGCGCACGCCTTGACCACATTACCGTCAGGATCAATCAGGATCTGTACGATCACTCTGCCCTGAATATGCGCATCCCGTGCGGTTCGCGGATATTCCGGCAGCACCTTCGTGATCACTTTGGGAGAGTGATCTGAAATCCTCAGCGGCTTGTCACCCGAAAAGTCACATTCCGGTTTGTCCGTCTGAGGAGTTTGCTCATTGTTGGATCGAGCCGGAGTGGCCGGTTGATTTGAAGGGGGCTGATGAAGACTGCGGCATCCCACAAACAGCCAGATCAGGCAGCATAGTTGCAGCCAGACTTTATCATTTCTCAGCCCCATGCCACTCCAGTCCGGCGGGCAACTCCCCTGAAGCGAACTCCAGATGAATAACACGGCGATGCGCAGGACGCTGCGATGAATGGGAAGAGTGAAGCAGCAGCGGGCGCATCGCCAGCACTGCCCCCTTTGACACCGCGCAGGTGACGGAAGTTCCCTCGTGTTCCCACCGCTCGACCTCTTCGTCATTCAGGCGTCCGAACCGGTGCGAGCCAAGAAACACGCGTAACGCGCCGTTGGTTTCATCGGTGTCATCAAGGTGGATTCGGACGGCGAGCATCCGTTCAAGCACGTCGGCCGGAGCGAGCGCGTGCGGCACGCCCGCCTTCACCGACCACGGGCCGAAACCCACGACTTCAATTCTCTTTTTCACCGCGACGGCCAGATCCTGATGCCACGCCACGCTCCAGTTCGTTTCCGGTGTTTTGTCGAAGAAGATGCCGCGGGCCACGATAGCCTCTTTGCCAAGAACCGGCTCAACCAGTGAGCGGATCGCGGCGCTTTCGGCGAGCGCGCGGACTGCCGGGACGACAGCGAGCAGGTTTCTGATGCCGTAGTTGCTTTGCCTGCGGCGGATGACTGCTCTACCGGAATGGACAGAGGCGAGTTCCCGAATCAGATCGGTGACGGTTTCAGGTGTGATGACGCCGGCAATGATGGCGAAGCCGTTCTGTTCGATGGCCTCAACGTGGCTGGTGGTCATTAGTCTGAAAGCGTGGTGACTATCCGAGCTTCAATCTGCCGCTCTTCGATTTGAAGTCCTCGCCGTTCAGGATCACGTTGTCAATCAGCCGCGTCGTGCCGAATCTGACGGCGAGCGAGACGAGCGCAGTGCGGTGGCTGAGGTCGTCAATTGGGTCGAGGCGTTCGGTGTCAGTAATAGCGATGTAATCAACCTTCGCCAGAGGCTCGCGCTGAATCTCTTTTTCCATCGCGCGGATGATCCGTCTGGCGCTGCGTTCGCCGTTCTCAAAGAGGTCTTCTGCGCGGGTGAGTGAGCGGTACAGCACGGGCGCGGCGCGGCGCTCTTCGGGGGAGAGGTATTTGTTGCGCGAGGACAGGGCCAGCCCATCGGCTTCGCGGACCGTCGGGACGACGACGACCTCAACCGGCAGGTGCAGGTCGCGCACCATCTTTTTGACGATGACGGTCTGCTGCGCGTCCTTCTGGCCCATGAACACGAATTTCGGGCGGACAATGTTACAAAGGACTGCCAGCACCGTCGCGACGCCGCGGAAGTGGCCGGGCCGCGACGCGCCTTCGAGCTTTTCGCTGAGTTCTTCGACCGTAACGAAGGTGGAAAAATTACGCGGGTAAATCTCTTCAACCCCGGGTGCGAAGATGTAATCAACGCCAAGGGGAGTGAGCAGGTCGGCGTCGCGGGCCAGGTCGCGCGGGTAACGGTCAAAGTCTTCCCCCCTGCCGAACTGGGTCGGGTTGACGAAGATCGAAACGACTACAACGTCAGTCATCCGCCGCGCCGTCCGCACCAGAGCAAGGTGGCCTTCGTGCAGCGAGCCCATGGTCGGGACATAGCCGACGGGCTTCACTTCGGCGGCCAGCTTCTCGACTATCGAATGCATGCGCGCGGCGCGGGTGACGATTTCCATAAAACAACTCCGGTGTCCGGCAAGCCCCCGAGCCTGCCCGCGTTAATGCCACAATCCTCTCGGAAGCCTGCTGTACATTCCCTCACTCGGCGAAAAGCACATAGCCGTCCTCGCCTTCGTCTGACCTGGTGGTCATTCGTTCCAACTGCCCGGCGACTTCGCGCGAAACGTCGTAGGCTTCCTGCGCCGTCGGGTAATTCGCGTTGCGGACGTCATCGGCATAGCTTTTGATCGCTTCGCTGATCGTCGCGCGCAGGTCGGCGTAGCGGCGGACGAACTTCGCGCTCTTCCCGAAAATCAGCCCGAGCAGGTCATTGATCACCAGCACCTGCGCGTCAGTGTCGGGGCCGGCGCCGATGCCGATGGTCGGGATTTTCAACTGCCGCGTGATGGTGCGGGCGAGCGACGACGGGATGACTTCGAGGACGACGGCGAAGGCCCCGGCGGCTTCGAGCGAGAGCGCGTCGTCAACGATTGCGCGCGCCGCGGCGAGCGTCTTGCCCTGCAATTTATAGCCGCCCATCTGCAGCACCGATTGCGGCGTCAGCCCGATGTGGCCCATCACCGGGATGCCGTTCTCGACCATCTGCCGCACGAGCGCCAGCCGGTTGCGCCCGCCTTCGACCTTGACCGCTTCGGTTCCGCCTTCCTTGATGAAGCGCAGGGCGGCGCGCATCGCGTCGTCGTGGCCGGCCTGAAAAGTCCCGAAGGGCAGGTCGCCGACGATCATGGCGCGCTTCACTCCGCGTCTGACGGCGCGCGTGGCCATCAGCATTTCATCAATCGTGACGGGCAGCGTGTTGTCGTAACCGAGCGCGGTGTTGGCGAGGCTGTCGCCGACCAGAATGATGTCCACCCCGGCTTCGTCGGCCAGCCGCGCCGTCGGGTAATCGTAAGCCGTCAGCATGACGATCTTGCGCCCGCTCTGCTTGAGACTGTGCAGGAGCGGCACCGTCACTTTTTCGGCCGGTGGCTTGTTCGCGTCGGATGGTTGAGGGTCAGGTTGTTGGGGAATGTGACTCATCGGGAGCCTGCCTGCTGTGAAAGTCCATGGCGATTATAGCCCCGGCAGGCTTCATTGCAATCAGGCGGGGCAGTCATGGGCGATAAATCAATACCTTCGCCGGATCGCGGACTGCGCCGAGCAGGTGCGACATCGTTTCGCCGAGTACCGGGTGTTTGAGGTGCGGCGCGATTTCGGCGAGCGGCGTCAGCACGGATCTGCGCAGGTGCAGTTGCGGGTGCGGCAGCACGAGTGCGAGACCGTCGCGCGTCTCGTCGGCGATGTGATTGCCCAACAGCAGCAGTTCGATGCTCACCGGGCGCGCGCCGTTTTCGAGCATGCGCTGGCGCCCGAGGCGCGTTTCCGTGGCGAGGCAGAAATTGAAGAGTGAAAAAGGTTCGAGCCTTCGGGCCGTGACCGCGACCACCAGGCCGAGCGATCCGGGCTGATCGCTCGCTTCCGGCCGGGCAGTTTCGTAAACCGAGGAAGCTGCAACAATGCGCAGGTCACCGGCGATCAGGGCCGTCACCGCGCGCAGCAGGCTGGCCGCGCGGTCGCCGGAATTCGATTCGAGGCGAAGGTAAGCTGTATGCAACGGGGCGTGCATTGACCGGGAAGTTGAATAGTTCTGACCGATGAAGTATGAATGACCGCGTCATTTATTTGTTCGCCGTTCATCGTTCACATTTTATGAATCACAGTCAAGGGACAGCAATGTCGGAACTGCCGGAAGCGGTAATTTCCCCGAAAGGGATTGAGCGCGCGCGCGCCGGGCATCTGTGGATTTATCGCAGCGATGTGACTGGCAGGCCGACGGCCGAAAGCGGAACAGTCGTGCGCGTCGTTGACAAGCGCGGGCGGTTCATCGCGGTGGCGCATTACGGCGCGGAATCGGAAATCACGCTGCGCCTGCTCGCCTTTGAGGAAACAGAGGTCAACCGTGATTTCTGGCGCGAGCGGTTGCGCGCCGCCGCCCGTTGGCGCGGGCGCGTGGTGAGCGACACGGACGCTTACCGGCTGGTTCACGCCGAAGGCGATCTGCTGCCCGGGCTCGTCGTTGATCGTTACGGCGACTGTTTCGTGATTCAGACGCTGACGCGCGGGATGGATGCGCTCAGGCAGGCCTGGGTCGAACTGCTGGTTGAGGAATTTAACCCGCGCCTGATCGTCGAACGCAACGACGCGAAGGTGCGCCAGCTGGAAGGGCTGCCAATGATCAGCCGCGTAGTGTATGAGGCGCGGAAGACGGGCGCGACGGATGGGGAAACAGGGCTTTCAGCGGAAGAGTTTTTCATCACCGAAAACGGCATCAGGTTTGGGGTTGATCTGGCGGGCGGGCAGAAGACCGGGGCCTTCCTCGACCAGCGCGAGAACCGGGCGGCGGCGATGCGTTACGGTAGCGGTCGCGCGCTCGACTGCTTCAGCTTTCACGGCTCATTCGCGCTGCATCTGGCGCGGGCCTGTGAACACGTCACGGGGCTCGATATTTCAGCCGCGGCGATTGAACGCGCCCGGCGTAACGCCGAACTCAACGGCATCACGAATGCCGAATTCATTGAGGCGAACGTCTTCGACAAACTGCACGATTACGACGTCGAGGGCGAACGTTTTGACACCATCGTGCTTGACCCGCCGGCGTTCGCCAAAAATCGCGGCGCAGTGGCGGCGGCACTGCGCGGGTACAAGGAGATCAACCTGCGCGCGCTGCGGCTGCTCGCGCGGGGCGGGATTCTGATGACGTGTTCGTGTTCGTATCATGTCGGCGAGGAACTGTTTCTGGAGATGCTCGCTGACGCGGCGCGCGACGCCGGGCGGGCAGTGCAGGTCGTTGAGAAACGCACGCAGGGGCGCGATCACCCGATCCTCCTGACCGTGCCGGAGACTTACTACCTGAAGTGCGTGGTGCTGCGGGTAATGTAGCGAAACCCGGGGACTATTCGGGCAGGGGTGAGGCATAAATCGTCGTGAACCGTTCACGCGGGTCGCCCGCTTCGGCAAATGCTCGTTCACTCACGCCCGTCCGCGCCACCCAGACATGGCCCTGATCGGGGTCGTTCCGATTGATGCCGATGTAGAGGCGTGAAGGGATGCCGTAACCGTTGAGCAGTCGCCAGGTGATCAGCGATTGTTGCAGACAGCGGCCCCAGCGGACGGGGACGGTGACTGCGAGGCTCGCAAAGCGGGCGATCTTTTCCGCCTCTGAAATCCGCCACCGCGATTGTGGGGGCAGATAAAGTCCGGGGATGAGGGGCAGTGCGGCTTTCAGCTGGGGCGTGATGTCGCTGGTTCCGGCCACCCGGCGCAGGCTTCGTCGCACGAGCCAGGCCGCTCGGGTCACGCGGGCGAGCAGCAGGTAATTTTCGAGCGCGAAGGCGTAACGATAAAATTTGAGCAGCTGTCTGACTGTCATCTTTCGGTTCTTCAGCCGTGTCGGAAATTATGCCACAAGCGGATATCCCGTCTGAGGCCGGAGCTGGGGCCCCGGCTGATGTCCTGCTGCGCGCCGTCAACCTGACGAAGGTTTACAGCGGGCGGGTCGAGGAGGTGCTGGTCTTTCGTAATCTTAATCTGGAGGTCAGGCGCGGGGAGCGGGTGGCGGTCGTCGGCGCGTCGGGGGCGGGCAAATCCACGTTGCTCCATCTTCTCGGCGGACTGGACCTGCCGACCGCCGGGAGCGTGATTTTAGACCGGTTTGACATCGCTAAATTTACTGAGCTAGACTTGGCGCGCCTCCGCAACGAAAAGATCGGATTTGTCTTTCAATTCCATCATTTGTTGCCGGAATTTTCGGCGCTTGAAAACGTCATGATGCCTTTGCTGATCGGAGGCGCGGCAAAGCAGGCAGCGCGCTCGCGCGCCGAGGATCTTTTACAACGTGTCGGGTTGGAGGCGCGCGCCGCGCACCGGCCCGGTGAGCTTTCCGGCGGCGAGCGGCAGCGCGTGGCGCTGGCCCGCGCGCTGGTGAAATCACCGGTCCTGCTGCTGGCCGACGAGCCGACGGGCAATCTGGATCAGCGCACGGGCGATGAAGTTTATCTTCTGATCCGCCACCTCCACGAGACCGAACGTCTGACTTCGGTCATCGTGACGCACAACGAACGGCTGGCCGTGACGTGTGACCGTGTGCTGCATCTCAGGACCGGCGAACTCGTCTGACGCGGGCCCCGGCAGCGATCTCCCCGAATGCAGTTGCTTACTTTTCAATTCCGTTACTCAAAATTCTGACCCCCTGAACTGGAAGCTGAAAACCAGATGTTCGAACGTTATACAGAGAAAGCCCGCCGCGTCATCTTCTTCGCCCGCTACGAGGCGAGCCAGTTTGGCGCGTCGCAGATCGAAGCCGAACACATCCTGCTCGGCCTGATGCGCGAAGACAAGAATCTCGCCACGCGCTTCTTCAGTCGCACACAATCCAGCATCGAGGCCATCCGCAAGGAGATCGAAGGGCGCACCATCCTGCGCGAACGCATCTCGACTTCGGTTGATTTGCCGCTGTCGGTCGAGGCCAAGCGCGTGCTGGCCTTCGCGGCGGAAGAGTCCGAGCGCCTCAATCACCGCCACATCGGGACCGAGCATCTGCTGCTCGGGCTGCTGCGCGAGGAGAATTCGATTGCGGCTGAAATCCTCTACGAACGTGGCCTGCGTCTTTCAGACATCCGCCAGGAGTTGATGCGCCAGGCGGGGCTCGAACGCAACGCGCACGCGAAGAAGGAGACGCCGCATCTGGTCGAATTCAGCCGCGACCTGACCGAAGCCGCGCTCGAAGGCAAGCTCGATCCGCTCGTCGGCCGTGAGAATGAGATTGACCGGGTGGTGCAGATCCTCTGCCGCCGCACCAAGAATAATCCAGTGCTGATCGGCGAGCCGGGCGTCGGCAAGACCGCGATTGTCGAAGGCCTGGCGCAGCGCATCATCAACGGCGAGGTGCCGTCATTTCTGATGGACAAACGCATCCTCGCTCTCGACCTGAGTCTCGTGGTCGCCGGCACGAAATATCGCGGCCAGTTTGAGGAGCGCATGAAAACGATCATGCGCGAGCTGATTGATAACCCGCAGTACGTCATCTTCATTGACGAACTGCACACGCTCGTTGGCGCGGGGTCGGCCGAAGGCAGCCTTGATGCCGCGAACATTCTCAAACCCGCTCTGTCGCGCGGTGAAATTCAATGTATTGGCGCGACAACTCCCGCCGAGTTCCGCAAGTCAATCGAAAAAGACCGCTCGCTCGAACGCCGCTTCCAGTCGGTCAAAGTTCCGTCGCCGAACGAGGCCGAAGCCGTCCGCATCCTCGAAGGGATTCGCGACCGCTACGAATCATTCCACAACGTGCGCTATTCGGAGGACGCGATTGAGGCCGCGGTGTATCAATCGAACCGCTACCTGCCGGATCGTTTCCTGCCGGACAAGGCGATTGACGTGATTGATGAGGCCGGGGCGCGGGTGAAGCTGCGCGTGCAGCGCGAAAGCGGGTACGTGCCGCCGCGTTTTCGGCCCGACCCGCGCGAGCGTTCCGGGTATCCTTACGGCAGCAGTCGCCGCCCCAGCTACCCTGAGCCGCTCGATTTGAATTACGACGAGCCCGCCGCGCTCGTCTCCAAACAGGACATTGACGACGTGATCGCGCGCTGGACCGGGATACCGGTCTCGTCGCTGCAGGAAGAGGAACTGACCAAGCTGCTGCGGATCGAGGAGGAATTGCACCAGCGCATCATCAGCCAGGAGTCGGCGATTTCGGCGCTCGCCCGCGCAATCCGCCGCTCGCGCGCCGGCCTGAAAAATCCGCAGCGCCCGGTCGGGTCATTCCTGTTCCTGGGGCCCACGGGCGTCGGCAAGACCGAAGTGGCGCGCTCGCTCGCCGAATTTCTCTTCGGCTCCGAGCGGGCGATGATTCGCTTCGACATGTCGGAGTTTATGGAGAAGCACTCCGTCTCGAAGCTGATCGGCTCGCCGCCCGGTTACGTCGGCCACGAAGAGGGCGGGCAGCTGACCGAACGGGTGCGGCGCAATCCTTACTCGGTGCTGCTGCTCGACGAAATCGAGAAAGCCCACCCCGACATCTTCAACATCCTGCTCCAGGTTTTTGAGGACGGGATTCTGACCGACGCCCTGGGCAACACGGTGGATTTCAAGAACGTCATCGTGATTATGACCTCGAACATCGGCGCGCGGTTCATCTACAAGCGCGGTTACCTCGGCTTCCAGTCGTCGGAAGATGCGGCGCTCTCGAAGACCGAAGACCGCGTCATGACTGCGGTGCGCGACACGTTCAACCCCGAGTTCATCAACCGGCTGGATGAGATCATCGTCTTCGAGCCGCTCAATGACGATGACCTGCTGCGGATCGTCGGGCTGCTCGTCAAGCAGATCAACCGCACCCTGACGCAGCGGCATCTGGAGATTCGTCTGACCCCCGAGGCCGCGCAGTGGATCGTGGACAAGACCTGCACGGACCGGTCATACGGCGCGCGTCCGTTGCGCCGCGCCCTGCAGAAGTATGTTGAAGACCCGATCTCCGAAGCCATCATTCAGGGGCGCGTCGGGCAGTCCCCGCTGGTTGAAGTGGTGCTGGAGGGTGACGCGCTCAGTTATCACCCGCTGATCGTGGATGAACTCAACAATCCGGACGAAGTGCTGGTCCATCAGGACTAAAATACAGGGGGCAGGCGTCCCAGGGATGAAGACGCCTGCCCCCTCAGACCCCTTTCATTACCCACCCCTTTGCTCCCGCGTTAATTCCGGCTCAGAGATCAGGAAAACCGGTGAAAGTCTGCAAGCCGCCCCCTCGGGAACGTTCTGCTGCCAACAGAGACTGAGTTCCGGGGTGGGAAACAAGGCTTCAGAAGGACAGGGAAGGTGAATAGGTCCGCAAGGTGCCGGCTTCAGATTCTTCTGACAGTAATCCCGGCTTTCCATGATTTCCATGAGAGAAAAATCCGGCGTTGCGGGTGACTATTCATTCCAAGGCTCTTCGCGTATAATGCCGGACTTGTTTGTAATGCAGTCATCCTGCGGTCACTTGTCAATGGCCAGATTACAGCCGTCGCTCCTCGTGCAGCATCCCTGCTGTCAGCGTTTCAATCAAGGGGGCTTGAGTGGCTGTCTGTCTGTGTCGGGCCGGGAGCCGCGGTGGTGACACACTATTTGCTGGAGACTTTGCATGATCAAACGCTCTACCTCGTCTGTTGCCCAAAGACAGGGTTTGTTGAGTCACACGCTTTCCACGACATTCGCTCTGATCCTCCTTTCACTGACCGCCCTTGCTCAACAGGCTCTTCAGAAAGCGCCGAGTCAGCAGGAAGCTTTGTCCGCGCTTTCATTCAATCTCCGCGCCACCCCCGTCGCTTTTCAACAGCAACAGCCACAGGCCGCACAGCAGGTCCTCATCGAAGATGTTCAGACTCGCGGGAATCGTCGCATCCCGCGCGAATCAATTCTCTATTACGTGCAGAGCAAGCAGGGAGACGTATACAGCGAGGCCCAGTTGCGCCGCGATCTGGAGGCGGTCCTCGGCACCGGCTGGTTCGACCCGCTCAAAACCAGGCTGCTCGTGGAGGACGGCCCGCGCGGGGGCAAAATCGTCACCTTTCAGGTCAGCGAGTATCCGATCATTCGCGACATCCAGTATCGCGGGCTCAAATCGGCGACCGAGAGCGACATCCTGACGCGCTTCAAGGAGCGCCGCGTCGGGGTCGGCAAGGATTCCCAACTCGACCCGGCGAAGGTCAATGCCGCCCGCAACGTGCTGCGCGAACTGCTGGCCGAAAAGGGCCACCCCGACTCCACCGTTGACGTCGAGATCGAAGACATCTCGGCCACCGCCGTCGCGCTGATTTACAACATCAGTGAAGGCCAGCGCGTCCGCGTCAAGGAGATCGTCTTTACGGGCCAGACCAGATTCTCGCAGCGCCAGTTGCGCCACGCGATGAAATACATCAAGGAGGCCGGGCTGCTCTCGAGCCTCACCTCCAAGGACATCTACTTCAAGGATAAACTCGAAGCCGACTTGCAGGGGCAGTTGCGCCTCTTCCTCGGCAACAAGGGCTACCTCCAGGCGATCATCGGTGAGCCGAAGGTCGAGCGCGCGGGCACGGTGAGCGGCGGCCTCCCGGTCCCCTTCCTGCGCCGCAGCGGGCCCGGCCTGCGCATCACCATCCCCATCGAAGTCGGCCGTCGCTACAAGGTGGCCAAGGTCGATGAGAAAGGTGTGACGCGCTTCCAGCCCGGCATCATCACGGCCGTCTCGGGCCTCAAGGTCGGCGAGTACGCGACGGCCAAGGCGATTCAGGAAGGCGTTTACAAGAACATCAAGAATCTTTACGGCGAACTCGGCTACATCGAGGCCAGCGCGGAATTCATCCCGAAATTCATTGATAAGACCGACGAGGAGGGCGAGGTCGAAGTCACGCTCGAAGTGGACGAGGGCAAGCAGTTCACGCTGCGCCGCCTCGAATTCATCGGCAACACCAACACGCGCGACGTGGTGATGCGGCGCGAGGTGCTGATCAACGAAGGCGACCCGTACAACAAGCGGTACTGGGACCTCTCGATCCTGCGCCTCAATCAGCTCGGCCTCTTTGAGGAGATCAAGGAGAAAGATGCGGCCACGCGCACCAACCCGCGTGATCAGACGGTGGAAATTGACCTGCAGGTGAAGGAGCGCGGGCGGCAGCAGATTCAGCTCAACGGCGGCGTCTCGGGCATCGGCGGCAGCTTCTTCGGGATCAGCTACTCGACCAATAACCTGCTCGGTTACGGCGAGTCGCTGGAATTCAACGTCTCGGCGGGCAACCGTCAGAAATATTTCCTCGTCGGCGTCACCGAGCCGTACTTCCTGGGCCGCCCGATTCAGGTCGGGGTTCAGTTGTTCGTGCAGGAGTACCAGTTCATCGGGCAGGGTTTCAATTTCAACACCAGCAACCAGATTCTGCAGGCCAGCCTGTTCGGGCTCTCGAGCATTGACGCCGACACGCTCTTCACGCAGCGCACCGCCGGGGGCACGATCAGCGCTTCGGCCCCGCTCGCGATTTTCACCAACCGGTTCAGGCGTTATTCGCAGTTCACGCGCATCGGCCTGTCGTACTCGCTCTCCGCCACGAGCCTCCAGGACCCCAAGGTCAACCGCGACGCCGACCCGAAGAATGACATCCCGGTCACCTTCACGCAGCCGCGCGTCCTGACCAGCCGCATCGTCCCCTCGCTCTCTTACAACACGCTGAATTCGTCGCTCGACCCGACGCGCGGTCAGAGCCTCTTCCTCGGCTTCTCGCTCGCGGGCCTGGGCGGCGACGTTCACACTTTCGCCCCGTCGCTCGAGTACAAATACTTCATCCCGGTTTTACGGAAGAGGACTGAGCTGCCACAAGTCCTGGGCATGCGCTTCCTTGCCGGGCACGTGCGCAGCTTCGGCACGCCGTTCACCACGGATTCGTTTTCATTCGTTGGCGGGGTGCCGATTTACGAGCGCTTCTTCCTCGGCGGCGAGTACGACATTCGCGGTTACAACATCCGCTCGATTGGCCCGCTGGTCCCGGTCAGCCAGTTCCTTTCGACTCAGAACGTGGTGCCGAAAGTCCTGGATGCGACAGGCAATCCGGTGGCGCTGCCTGATGACAGCAATATTATCCAGAAGGATTCGTCAGGAAACATCGTGCTGAACCCCGGGTCGGTGGCGCGCGCCTTCACCTTCGACGCGCCGGAAGGCGCCTGCGCGGGGTTGACCAAGCCGACCTTCGTCAACGGCAGGCTGTGCAACATCGGCACCGCGCCGTCTTATTTCACGCCGGTCGGCGGTGACACGCAGTTCGTTTACAACATCGAATACCGCGTCCCGCTCTTCACCCAGAAACTCCAAGCCGTTGCTTTCGCTGATGTCGGCACCGCGTTCAATGCCCGCAAGTACAGCAATCAGATCGTGAAGACGCCATTTATCAAAGACCAGGTACTCACTACCACCCAGGTTTCCGTGGCGCCGAGCGGGCGTATTGCGACCCCGGATGAGGTGGCGAACAGCCCTTCATCAATCTTCCGCAACGTGGTCGCGGTGGGGGACACGCGCCGTTACGACATCGTGCGGCTGTCTGAGGGGACGAGCCGGGTCTTCTCCGACCTGCGCTCGTCGCTGGGCGCGGAAATTCGCGTGCAATTGCCGGTCGTCAACGTGCCATTCCGCCTGATTTTCGCGTACAATCCGAATGCGAAGACCAGCATTGACCCGAATACCAATCCCGGTATTTTCATCTTCGGCCTTGAACGCAAGACGGTCGTTCGCTTCAGCGTGGGCCGTACATTCTGAGAACCGGGGGCAGCCGCCAGAAGCCCGGGGGTCACGGGGCGAGACCCTCGCGGACTTCCGACCGCTGAAAACTGAAACCTGATTTACATCAATTCCAGACGGGAGATTTATTTGTTATGAACATCAAGCCCTTATTAGTCCTGATCCTTTTATCGGGTCTGGCCGCGATCGCGCCGGCGCAGACCCCGACCCCGCCCGCCAATACGACCGCGCCCGCAACTTCGGCCGTTGATGTCCCGAAAATGAAGATCGGCATCATCTTTGTGGCCGCCTTCAGGGAGGGCATCGGGGAGATGCGCCAGCGTTACGAAAAGCTCCAGGCTGAATTCGCGCCAGTCGGCAATGAACTCGAATCAATGCAGACCAAAATCGCCACCCAGCAGCAGGTGCTGGAGAAGAATGGGCCGACGATGACGCCGCAGCAGGTGAAAAAGCTGTCCGATGACATCGAAGATCTGAAGCGGCAGCTCAAGCGCAAGGACGAAGACGCCCGCGTGCAGGCGAGCAAGCGCGAGGAGCAGGAGACCAGCCCGGTCTTCGACAAGATCAATCAGTTTATGGTGAAGTATTCGCAGCAGCACGGCTTGACGCTGATCCTCGAAGGTGGCGCCATCGGGCAAGCCCTGCTTTACTTCACGCCCGAAGCCAACATCACCGACGACTTCATGCGGGAGTACAACAAGGCCAACCCGGTCACGGCCGCGGCCAATACCCCGGCGCCGACCAATCCGGCGCCCAAGCCGGCCGGGACGGGCGCCGCGAGGCCCACTACCGGAAGAAAGCCGGGGCCCCGGTAAGCGGAGCCCTGCGGTCAATAACACCGGCGATCATTCGCTACATCATCACAGCTATCCTTAACCCAACGATTCAGGGAGTACGAACACCAATGAAAAAACTTTTTCCGTCCGCCATCGCGCTGTGCGTTCTGATGACGCTCGCCACATTCGCACAGACTCCGACTCCGCCGAGCCGCCCTGCGGGTGGGGCCTCCGCGCCCGCCGCCGTGACCGGTGGGACCGGCGCCGAAGGTAAGGTCGCATTCGTTGACACTGCCGCCTTCCGCACGGGCATCCAGGAGCTGAAAGTCAAACTCGATACGCTCAATACTGAGTTCGAGCCGAGGAACAAGGAGATTCAGGCCAAACAGGAGGAGATCACAAATCTGAACAATAAGATTCAAACCCAGGGGTCAACGGTCACGCCCGCCGTCCGCAACCAGTGGGCCGACGAATTGAATCAGAAGCAGGTCGCCTACAAACGCTTTGAGGAAGACCTGAACACCCTGGCCAAGAAGCGCTACGAAGAAGTCTCCGGCCCGGTCTATGAAAAGATCGGTACGGCGCTCGAACAGTACGCCAAGCAGCACGGGATCACGGTGATCTTCGAGGTCAACGCCCTGTCACAGGGGCAGGCGCTGATTTACCGGCTCCCGGCGAGCGACATCACTGATGATTTTATGAAGGAGTATAATCGGACCAACCCGGCCGGCGCGGCGGGCTCTGCCGCCAGGAGGCCGTAGCTGAAATCATCATGCCGAAGCTGTGAACGCTGAAAGGTGGATGATGAGCGAGCAGGTTCATCATCCACCTTTCAGCGTTCAGCGTTTTTCATGACCCTGACTGAACTGGCACAACTCATCGGCGCGCGGTGGCGCGGCGATGCCGGGATGCAGATCAAAGGCGTGGCTTCACTCGATCTGGTGAAACCCGGCGAGGTGGCCTTTGTCGCTGACGCCCCGCGATTGAAACACCTTCCCGAAGCGCCTGATGTCGTGCTGATCGTGCCGGAAAAGCTGGCCGAGGCCGCCGAACTGGAAGCCCGCCCGCTGCTCGTCGCAAAAAATGCCAAGCTCGCTTTCGCTCGCGCGATTCAGGCTTTTTACGGGAAGCCATATGAGCCGCTTGGCGTCAGCCCGGACCTGATCCGCGGCGAAGGCACGAACCTTGGCGAAGACTGTTCGATCCACCCGCGCGTGACGATGGGCCGCGACTGCGTGATCGGCGACCGCGTCACGTTGCATCCCGGGGTCGCGCTCGGCGACCGGGTGAAGGTCGGCAATGACACGACGATCTTTGCCAACGTTTCGGTTTACGACGACTGCGAAATCGGCGCGCGCTGTCGCATCCACAGCGGGACGGTCATCGGCTCCGACGGCTTCAGCTTCGTGCCCGACGAGCAGGGCCGTCAGGTCAAGCTGCCACAGGTCGGGCGAGTCGTCGTCGAGGACGACGTCGAAATCGGGGCCGGCTGCTGCGTTGACCGCGCGGGCTTTGGCGAAACGCGCATCCGCCGCGGCGCGAAATTCGACAACCTGATTCAGATCGGCCACAACTGCGACATCGGCGAAGACACGGTCGTGGCCGCGCTCGCCGGGTTTTCCGGCGGCACGAAAGTCGGCCGGAGCTGCATCATCGCCGGCCAGATCGGCACCAACCAGCACATCACGGTCGGCGACCACGTCATCATCACCGCCCGTACCGGCGTGACCAAAAGCGTCGAAGCCGGAAAGATGGTCGGCGGCATGATGCCCGCACAGGATTATCAGCAATGGCGCAAGTCACAGGTACTCTATGCGCGCCTCCCGGAACTGTTCGAGCGGCTGAAGAAACTGGAGAAAGAGAGAAGCAAAGGATCAGAGGGCTGAGGTGAGTACTCATCAACCTCTGGCCTCCGACTCCGGGCCCCCTGTTTTTATGGACATCAACGAAATTCAATCAATCATCCCTCACCGTTACCCGTTCCTGCTGATTGACCGGGTCATTGAAATCGAGCCGCTCAAGCGCATCGTGGCGACCAAGAACGTGACGATCAACGAGCCGTTTTTCGGGGGCCACTTCCCGGGCGCGCCGGTCATGCCCGGCGTGCTGATCATCGAGGCGCTGGCGCAGGCCGGCGCGGTCCTGCTCTTCCGCGAGGTCCCCGACCGCGACAGCAAGCTGCTTTACTTCACGAGCATCGAGGAGGCCAGATTCCGCAAGCCCGTCGTCCCCGGCGATCAGCTCCGCCTCGAAGTCGAGGTGCTGAAATACAAGCTCGGTTACTGCAAGCTGAAGGCCGCCGCCTACGTTGATGGCACGCTCGTCACCGAGGCCCTGATCGCTTCCGCCCTCGCCGACAGAAACAAGAAGTCCTGAGTGCGGGGTGTGAGGTGACGGATTCTTATTCCGCACTCCGCACTCCGCGTTCCGCATTCCCTATGATTCATCCCACAGCCGTCATCAGTCCCCGGGCCGAGCTTGCGGCGAACGTCTCGGTCGGCCCTTACTCAGTCATCGGCGATGAGGTCGTGATTCACGCCGATGTCGAGATCAGCAGCCACGTCGTGATCGAAGGCCCGTGTGAAATCGGCCGGGGTACGCGAGTGTTTCCGTTCGCTTCAATCGGCCAGCCGCCGCAGGATATGAAGTTCGCGGGCGAGCGGACAAAGCTGATCGTCGGCGAGCGCAATGTGATCCGCGAATACGTGACGATGAATCGCGGCACGGCGGGTGGCGGCGGTGTCACGAAGGTCGGCGATGACAATCTGTTCATGGCCCAGGCGCATGTCGGGCACGACAGCCAGATCGGCTCCCAGACCATCTTCGCCAACGCCGCCACGCTGGCCGGTCACGTCGAAGTCGCCGATCACGCGACGATTGGCGCATACGCCGGCGTGCATCAGTTCTGCCGCGTCGGCCGGCACGCTTTCATCGGCGGTTATTCTGTCGTCGTCAAAGACGCGCTGCCTTACGCGCGTACCGTAGGCAACCATGCCGAATGTTATGGCGCAAACGCGCTCGGCCTGCGTCGCAAGGGCTTTTCCGGTGAAGCCATCCGCCACATCCGGCATGCCTTTCACCTGCTGCTGACCTCAAAGCTCAACACCACGCAGGCGCTCGAACGCATCAGGGCGGAGATGACCGGCATCCCGGAAGTTGATTACCTGGTTGAATTCATCGAAGCCTCAAAGCGCGGTGTCACCAAGTAAAGCCTTGCCTCCCCGGCGGCTCCTGTATCATCATTCCCGCACCGCAAATACGTCACGCTGGTCAGCAGTAACATCAGATCACACAGGGAACAGCACCGCGACCCCGGAAGGAGCGACTGTTCTTCCACCCGGAAGGAGGCCCCATGATCACCGCAAAATTCAGGTCATCACGCGCCATTCGCCTTTACTTGCGGCAGACAATGTTCGTCGTCTGCTCGCTGTCGCTCGTTTTCCCGGCCGTCCCGACTCGCGCGTTCGCGCAGCAGCCCGCCGCGAAACGCGCGCTGACGCACCAGGATTATGACTCCTGGCGCTCGATTCAGGGCCAGCAGCTTTCGCGCGACGGGAAGTTTCTGGCTTACGCGCTGATCCCGCAGGACGGCGACGGCGAAATCGTCGTGCGCAATCTGGCGACGGGCACCGAGTGGCGGCACGGGCGCGGCTGGCGACCCCCGGCACCTCCCCCGAGCGCTGAGGATCCCGGCGCGGCGACGGTGTTTCAGGCGGCAGGGCGACTGGCGCGCCCATCCTTCACCGCCGACAACCGCTTCGTCGCCTTCACCATTGAGCCGAACAAGGCCGACGTCCTCAAAGCCCGCAAGGACAAGAAAAAGCCCGAAGAGATGCCGAAGAACGCGCTCGGCCTGATGGATCTGAGTAATGGTCAGGTGACCCGCGTTGAAAAGGTGAAGGGCTTCCAGGTGCCCGAGGACGGCGCGGGCTTCATCGCCTACCAACTGGAGCCGAAGCCGGAAGAGAAAAAGCCTGAAGAGAAGGCGGACGCCCCCAAGCAGGAAAAGGATTTTGATTCAGATGACCTACAGCAGCGGGGAAGGGGGGCCAGAGGAGGTGGCGGTGAAAGACAGGGGCCGAGAAAGAAAGAGTATGGCAGCGATCTGGTGCTGCGAAATCTGACCAGCGGCGCCGAGCGCACCTTTATTGATGTCCTTGAATACAGCCTCAGCAAGGACGCGAAGAGCCTGATTTATGCCGTCTCGTCAAAGAAAGAAGAGACCAACGGCCTTTTCGCCGTCACCCCCGGCAATGATGCCGCCCCCGCCGAACTGCTCGCGGGCAAGGGCCGGTACACAAAGCTCACGTGGGGCGAAGACCAGACGCAACTCGCCTTCATCAGTGACCGCGATGATGCCGCAGCGAAGCAGCCAATGTTCAGGCTTTATCACTGGAAGCGCGGTGATGCCAAAGCCGCCGAGATCGTCTCGACTGCGACGCCGAATTTCCGCCCAGGGTTAGTGATCAGCGACAGGGCCTCGCTCAGTTTCTCGCCCGACGGCAACCACCTCTTCTTCGGTATCGCGCCGCCGCCCGAGCCGGAAAAGGAGGCCGAGGCCGAAGCCGCGAGCGACGAGAAGGTGAGCGTTGACCTGTGGCACTGGAAGGACGATTACATCCAGCCGATGCAGAAAGTGCGCGCCGAGCAGACGCGCAATCAGTCTTACCGCGCCGTCTTTCACATCAAAGAGAAAAAGTACGTCCAGCTGGCCGACGAGACGATGGAGGGCATCAATCCGTCAAACAACGGTCAGTGGGCGATTGGCTCAGATGATCGCGGCTACAGAACGATGATCGGCTACGACAGCAATTACTCGGACTACTATCTCGTCAACACCGCCGACGGATCACGCAAGCAGCTGCGGCAGAAACAGCAGTCAGGCGTTTCGCTCTCGCCGAACGGGAAGTACGCGCTCTTTTACGACGGCAGGGACTGGAACACCATCTCGCTCCCCGACGGCAAAGTCACAAACCTGACCGGCAAACTCGCCGCCAGGTTCTGGCAGGAAGATCACGATTCGCCGAGTACCGCGCCGCCTTACGGCAACGCGGGCTGGACGAAGGATGACAAGTACGTGCTGCTTTACGACGAGTACGACATCTGGCAGGTCGCGCCCGACGGCAGCGGCGCGAAGAACCTGACCGACGGCACTGGCCGCAGGGAGAAGATGGAATTCCGCTACGTCAGGCTTGACCCCGAGGAGCGCGCGATTGACCCGGCGAAGCCGCTGCTGCTGCGGGCCGAGAGCGAATGGACGAAGGATTCGGGCTTCTGGCGCGACCGCATTGACGGCGGAATGCCTGAAAAACTCGTGATGGCCGCGAAGAACTTCGGCCAGCCGGCCAAAGCCAGAGACGCCGACGTGATGGTCGTGACGGCTTCGCGGTTCGATGAATACCCCGACCTGCTCGTCACCAATTCTGATTTCAAAAACCTGAAGAAGGTGAGCGACGCCAACCCGCAGAGGGCGAACCTGCTCTGGGGCCACGCCGAACTCGTCCGCTTCAAAAACAGCGATGGCGTCCCCTTGAGCGGCATTCTGATCAAGCCGGAGAACTTCGACCCGAAACAGAAGTATCCGATGATCGTTTACATCTACGAGAAGCTGACGGACGGCCTGCACCGCTTCGTTGACCCGCGCCCCAGCCATTCGATCAACGCCTCCTTTTACGCGAGCAACGGCTACCTGGTGTTTATGCCCGACATCGTCTACACCATCGGCTATCCGGGCCAGAGCGCGCTCAAATGCGTGCTGCCGGGCATTCAGGCCGTCGTGGATCAGGGATTCGTCAAAGAGGATGCCATCGGCATTCAGGGCCACAGCTGGGGTGGCTATCAGATCGCGTACATGGTGACGCAGACCAATCGTTTCCGCGCCGCCGCGCCCGGGGCATTGGTTGCAAATATGACGAGCGCCTATAGCGGCATCCGCTGGGGCACGGGCCTGCCGCGCCAGTTCCAGTACGAACACACGCAGAGCCGCATCGGCGGCAGCCTGTGGGAATACCCGATGCGCTATCTGGAAAATTCTCCCGTCTTCAGGGCCGACCGCGTGCAGACGCCGATCCTCATGCTGCACAACGACGCCGACGACGCGGTGCCGTGGTATCAGGGCATCGAGTATTACCTTGCGCTCAGGCGCCTCGGCAAGGAGGTCTATTTCTTCAGCTACAACGGCGAGCCGCACGGGCTGCGCCGCCGCCCGAATCAGAAGGACTACACCATGCGGTTGCAGCAGTTCTTCGACCACTTCCTGAAGGGCGCGCCGAAGCCGGAGTGGATGGAGAAGGGAATTCCTTACCTTGAACGCGAGAAGGAGAAGGAGAAGTACAAGACGGCTTCGGATTCAAAGGAAACTGCGAAAGGTCAGTAAGGTAATGGCAGGTCAGCTTGCGCGGCCGAAAGTCGTGTTTCAGGTTTGATGCTCTAACCGGGATCAAATCTGAAACATGGCCTGATAAGTGAATGAAACAATATGAAGCCGTCATTCAAACTCTCGAAAAACTCGGCGGGCAGGCAACGCTTGCGGAACTCTATCGAGAGGTTTTGAAGATTGGGGAATGTAACTGGCAAACGAAAACGCCTTTTGCCTCCATTCGCCGAATAGTCCAGGTCCGACCGGAGATTTTCAGGGTACGCCCCGGCTTATGGGCATTACGTTCACATCAATCAAAGCTGGGGCTGGTTGAACAGAAGGGCAGAAAGCAGCCATCTGCCGAGGCTGTCGAGCAGGGGCATTCTTATTATCAGGGGCTGCTGGTGGTGATTGGCAACCTGCGCAACTTTTCGACCTTTGTGCCGAATCAGGACAAGAATAAGCCATTCATCAATCAGAAGCTCAGAGATGTACGCACGCTTCAGAAGCTTCCCGCCTTCAGCTACGATAATCTTGTGAATAGAAGCGGAACTATAGATGTTACCTGGTTCAATCAAAGACAAATGCCCCACAGTTTCTTTGAGGTTGAGCATTCAACTGACATTCAGAACTCCCTTCTCAAATTTTATGAATTGCAGGACTTCCATGCGCAGATGGTTATTGTTGCTGATGAAGCAAGACGTACTGAGTTCGAGCATAAAATCCGGCTCAGCGCACTTGATGCCATAAAGGAAAGAGTAGAGTTCCTGGGGTACAACAGACTTGTCAGGCAATACGAATACGAGATTCTCAGAATGGAGCAGGGCTTCTTCGTTTGATCAGTAACGCCGGGCGCACTTTATTGTGAAATACGGGCTAATTGCAGGTAATGGCCGCTTCCCCTTCCTCGTGCTTGAAGGCGCGCGCGCGGAGGGCGTCGAGATGGCCGTTGCCGCAATCAAAGAAGAGACAGATCAGCGAATCGAATCGCTCGCCCGCACGGTCGAATGGGTCAGCGTCGGTCACCTCGGCAAGCTCATCAAATTTCTGAAGCGCGAAGGCGTGACGCACGCGATTATGGCCGGGCAGGTCAAACACGTGCAGATCTTCAAACTCAACGCGCTGCCCGACCTGCGGATGGCGAAGATGCTGGCAAGGCTCAAGCGGCGCAACACCGACGCGCTGATCGGGGCGGTCGCCGATGAACTCGCCGGCGAAGGCATCACGCTCGTTGATTCGACCACCTTCCTGCAGCCGCTCGTGGCGCGCGAAGGCGTGCTGACGAAACGCCCGCCGAATAAGCACGAACTCGCCGACATCGAATACGGCCTGCACGTGGCGAATGAACTCGCGCGGCTCGACCTCGGGCAGACCATCGTCGTCAAAAATCAGGCGGTCGTCGCGCTCGAAGCGATGGAAGGAACCGACGCGACGATCCGCCGCGCCTCCGAACTCGTGCGCGGGCGACCGCTCACAGTCGTCAAGGTGGCCAAACCGGATCAGGACATGCGATTCGACGTGCCGGTCGTCGGGCTTCAGACGATTGAAACGCTCAAAGCCTGCAACGTCACGGCGATGTCGCTCACCGCCGACAAGACGCTGATCTTCGACCGCGCGGAAACACTCGCCGCCGCCGATCAGAATCGCATTGCCATCATTGCGCGCTTGTCATAGCATCACACGAACGAACTGGTATCTTTCAACTTTCCCGGCTGCTTATGTCATACGTCTGGCTCATCTGGGTGGTCATCGCCGCGGTGCTGATCGCGGCGGAAGTGATGACCACGGGCTTTGTGCTGCTCTGGTTCGGCGTGGGCGCGCTGGCCGCGGCGGCGCTGGCGCTCGTCGGCGTCAGCAGCATCGCCGTGCAGATGACTGTGTTTCTGATCGTTTCAGTCCTGCTGGTGATCGCTTCGCGCACGATCTTTGACCGCTTCCTCAAACCGGCGTCCCCGAAAGGGGAATTGAAGACGGGGGTTGACACGATGATCGGTCAGATCGGGATAGTGGTCGAACCCAGCCGCGGCGCGCTCAATGAAGGCGCCGTCAGGGTCTACGGTTCAGTCTGGACAGCTTACCCCGCCTCAGGTCAGTCGCCACTTGAGGCGGGCGAATCGGTCCGGGTCGAGCGGCTCGAAGGCAATGCGATTTACGTGGAGCGCGCCTCACACCCCGCTCCGCTCTTCGGCAAGACAACTCAAACTGATTGAAGGGGCCCCAACATGGAATATCTGATCGCACTCGTCGTCATCGCGTTTCTGGTGTTGTACGTGGCCGGCAAGACCATCCGCATCGTACCGCAGGCGACGGTGCTGGTGATCGAGCGGCTCGGCAAATATGACCGGCTGGCCCAGGGCGGGCTGAACATCGTCACGCCGTTTCTGGATCAGCCGCGCGGGGTCAACTGGACGGGGCTGCGCCCCGGCACGACGCAGATTGATTTGCGCGAGCAGTTCACCGAACTGATGCCGCAGCCTGTGATCACGCGCGACAACGTGACGATCATGGTTGATTCGATCATTTACTGGCAGATCACCGACCCGACGAAGGCCCTCTACGAAATCAACGATCTGACAGGCGGCATCATCCAGATCACGATTACGGCGATGCGCAATGTGATCGGCGAACTCGATCTCGATCACGCGCTGACCTCGCGCGACACGATCAACACCAAGCTGCGCGTCGTGCTTGACGACGCCACGCACAAGTGGGGCGTCAAGGTCACGCGCGTTGAATTACGCAACATCAACCCGCCCGAAGACGTGCGCATCACGATGGAAAAACAGATGACCGCCGAGCGCAACCGCCGCGCCCTGGTGTTGCAGGCCGAAGGCGAGAAGCAGGCCGCCGTGACGCGCGCCGAAGGTGAGAAACAGGCCGCCGTCACGCGTGCAGAAGGCGAGAAGCAGGCGGCGATTTTGCAGGCCGAAGGCGCGGCGCAGGCCCGGCTGACGGCGGCTCAGGCCGAGGCCGAATCCATCCGCCGCATCGCCGAAGGCATCACCGCCGGGCAGGGCAATCCCGCACAGTACCTGATTATGATGAAATACATCGAGTCGCTCAGGGAGATGTCACGCAGTCAGAACGCGAAGGTCGTTTTCATGCCCGTTGAGACGAGCGGCGTGATGTCGAGCATCGGGGCTTTCAGGGAAGTCTTCGGCGAGCTGGGCGAAGGCGGGAACAGGAAGTGATGAGTGACGGGCGGCAGACGAAGAGTTCATCTGCCGCCCGTCAGCCACTGATCATTCCTCCTCATTGCTTCTTGAATTTGGCCTCGTCAACTCCGCCGTTGATCTTGACATCGCTGACCATCAGGTCGATGAATTTCTCGCCGGCCTGATAGATTGTCGCCTTGTGAGCGATCTTGATCCCGCCGACCTCCTTGTAATTGTCATAGATCGCCTCAGTCGGAACCTTTTCCATGGCCTGATTCATCCCTTCGGCCGCAGTCTTGATGATAAGGTGCGTCTCCTTATCGAAGTAAACGGTGAACTTCGTCTCCCCGATTGTCACTGCCACAACATCCGCCGCTTTGCCGTTGACTGTGGCATCGGGAAGCGCCGTTGCTTCGAGCGACTTCCCCTCAGGTGGGACCAGAAAATTCACGAACCAGTCGCGAAGAATGCCGTTCCGCGTTTCCGTCACCAGCGCTTCAGGCATGTCCCCTGACCCCTGGGGTGAATCCATCCAGCCGGTCGTGCCGTTGACCACCTGAACTATTGAAACGCCGAAAGCCGCAATGTTGATCTCCTGGCGGCTCTTGTCGGGGGCCACGAGGTATCTGGTCATCGCCAGATCCATGCTCTGCCCCTGGATGTTGGCGGTGGCGTCGGCCTTTGAGACCACGTCTTTGACGGCTTTGAGCTTGTCGAGCGGGCCTTTGGCTTTCTGGGCGGCTTCAATGATTTGTTTTGCGCGGGCCTTGTCATCACCCGTCGCGCCCGCGGCAGGCTTTGATTCTGCAGCTTTGGTCGCGGGCTTTTCCTGCGCATAGCCGGCGAGTGCCACAAGGCAGAGGATCAGCAGTGAAGTAAGAATCGAGTGCTTCTTCATTGATTTATCTCCGTGTCTGGAATTCCGTTTGGTTCATCCGTGGGGAACATTCTGAGTAAAGAGTTGTCTGATAGCAAGTTCAATCTACGACCGCTGGGGCGACAGGGTTCCCGCTCTTTGGCGCCCGCAGCCTCGCCGCGTATTCCGGCGGGATTGAGCGGGCCCGGCCCGCGGAAGTGATTACGATGTGTGCGGTTTCGCCTTCGGCCAGCAGTTCGCCGTCCGACGCGCGCCGGACTTCGTACGCAAACCTGAGCGCGCGGCTGCGCAATTCGGCGATGCGCGTGCGGATAATCAGTTCATCATCGTAGCGCGCCGGCCTGCGATAAGTCACGTGCGCTTCGGTGACCGACATAATCGCGTCGGCCTCGCGCTCCATGTCACGGTAATTGAAGCCGTGGTCGCGGCACAACTCGACGCGCCCGACCTCGAACCAGATCAGGTAATTCGAGTGATAGACGATCCCCGCCTGATCCGTTTCCGCATAACGGACCCGTAACCTCGTCTCGCTCCAGTCCATTTTTTCGGCGTCAGCCATTTGAGTCATCCGGGCTGAACTCGGGCACAATACCCGTGATTTCATTCGGCCCGGATTTCAACCCGTGCCGTGGTTCTTCGTGGTTTCAAATCAACCTGGCTGATGATAGAGTTGAATCGGCCCTGCGGCAAACGAGCTTTCAATTCAGGAGTCTTATGAAGAAAAGATTTTTACCGGTCACTGCGCTGCTGGCACTGCTGATGGCCCTCAGCGCCGCACTCACCGAGCAGTCGTTCGCCCAGGGCGGTTCGCAGTCCGGCGTGGCTCCGGTCAAAAAGGCGGCAATCACCGCGGCGGGCGTTGAGGCAGAAACCAAAGCCATCCTTGAGCAGGCCAGCGAAATGCGTCACCTGAAGATCCTCAGCCCGGTCAAAAGCGGCATCAAATCGCGCGCCGAAATCGAGCAGATGCTCATTCGCCACCTCGACGAAAAATCCAAACCCGGCGAACTCGAAGCCTCGGGCAAGGCGCTCGTCGCCTTCGGGCTGGCGTCCAAGGATTTCCGCTACCGCGAATTCATCATCAAACTGCTGACCGAGCAGGTGGCCGGCTTTTACGACCCGAAGACGAAGGAGTTCTTCCTCGCCGACTGGAACGAACTGGAAGCGCAGAAGCCCGTGATGGCGCACGAACTGACGCACGCCCTGCAGGATCAGCATTTCAACCTGCGCCGGTTTGAAGACTGGCCGCGCGGCGACAGCGACCGCGAGCTGGCGATTCACGCCCTGATCGAAGGCGACGCGACAGTGCTGATGTTCGACTACCTCCTCAAGCCGCAGGGCATGAGCGTGGCGAAACTGCCGATGTCAATCAGCGCCCTGACCGAATCCGGGATGGCGATGGCCGGCGGCGACGAGATGAAGGTGATCAAGTCGGCCCCCGCCGCAATTCGCGAGTCGCTGATTTTCCCCTACAGTTACGGCGCCGGCTTCGCGCAGGAGATGCTCAAGCAGAAAGGCTGGGAAGGGCTGACGCAGGCTTTCACCGACCTGCCGCAATCCACCGAACAGATTCTGCACTTCGACAAATACCTCGCGCGCGAAGCGCCCGTGAAAGTGCAGCTGACCGACATCGCCGCGACGCTGGGCAAGGACTGGAAGCGCCTTGACGTAGACATCAACGGCGAGTTTGGTTATGGGGTGCTTTTATCCGAGTACATTCCAAAGGCCGAAGCGCGCCAGGCCGCGGCGGGCTGGGGCGGCGACCAGTGGGCGCTGTATGAGAACGCCGCTGACGGGCATCTGATGGTCGTTCATCGCAGCGTGTGGGATACGAAAGGCGATGCGGAAGAATTCTTCAAGGCTTACGTCGCGCGCACGGCGAAGCGTTATCCCGGCGCGAAAGAACGTGACGCCCTGCCCGCCACACAGCGCTCGCTTTCGACTCCCGACGGCGAGACTTTTATCGAGCTGCGCGACCAGTCGGTGGTGGTGATCGAGGGACTGCCGGCGGATCAGTACAAACAGCTGTCGAAGATCGCCGGCGCGCTCTGGGGCGCGGCAGAAAAGGCGAAAGGGCAGTAACCACCAGGCGGTAGATTCAATGAATCTTCGGCTGCTCATCAATCTCAGCCCCCTCGTGGTTGCCACGCTGCACGGTTATGGCGCGGCGTGGCTGGCGGTGAAGATGCTGTTCCGCCCGCACCACCCGATCCACGTCTTCGGCTGGCAGCTGCCGTTGACGCCGGGCATGCTGCCGAAAGAGCGCGGACGGTTCATCGAAGCCTTGTCCACGGTCATCGCCGAACGCCTGCTCGACATCGAGACCATCGCCGATGAATTGATGAAACTCGACCTGCACGGCGAAATCACGACGCTCGCGCAGCGCGAATACCTGCAACATTCACAGAGCGAGTCCACGATCCAGATCGTCGCCGAACACCTCCGCGAACGGCTCTACCAGTTGCGCGATTCGGTGGAGAAGCGCTGGGAGATCACGCGCGCGCTGCGCAAGATCGTGGAAGAGGAGATGGGCCGCCGCTTCAGCCTGCTCCGCAGGATGGCCGCCGATTACTTCCTCGACGACGAGGCGCTCTACCGCATCGTCGGCGATTCGATCAACAAGCTGGCCGAACAGATCGCCGACAGCCTGTACGTGCGCACGACCATCGCGCAGGCGATGGCGCAGATCCCCGAAACGGTGCTGAGTCGCGGGCCGGTCGTCCAGACCTCGACCATCAACAACTTCGTCATGACGCTCAGCCAGCGTCTGGATTTCCGCGCCATCCTGATCAACCGCCTGAGCGCGCTCTCGAACGAAGACATCGAGCAACTTGTAATGGAGACCGCCGGGCGCGAAATCCGCGCGATTGTCTGGTTCGGCGCAGGCATCGGTTTTGTTGTTGGTGTTGTGCAGACGCTGATCAATTTCATCTGATTATGAAGATTATTCTTGCCGCCGTTGAGGAGCCTTTAGCTGATGCGTGGGAGCGTTTCTGCGGAGACCTCGAATGCGTTGAGCTTCATCGCGGATCAATTCTTGATGCTTCCTGTGATGCTGTCGTCAGTCCGGCCAACAGCTTTGGCTTTATGGACGGCGGGATTGATCACATTTACAGCCACCGCTTCGGGTGGCACGTGCAGGAGCGGCTGCAAACACTGATCGTGGAAAAGCATCACGGGGAACTTCTGGTCGGCGCGGCGGAAATTGTTGAGACTGACAACGCCGGCATCCCCTTCCTGATTGCGGCCCCGACGATGCGTGTGCCGATGATCCTGCGCGATTCGGTCAATCCATATCTGGCGGCGCGAGCCGCTTTGCTGCTGGTCAAGTACGGGATATTTCAGGGCGGAATTTATTCAGGGGAGCCGATAGCAAACGCGGTTCAGAGCCTCGCCTTCCCCGGACTCGGGACCGGGGTCGGGCAGGTCGGGCCGAACACCTGCGCCCGCCAGTTTCGTGCCGCAATTGAAGAGGTCGTGCTGGAAAAATACACCTTCCCGAAAACATGGGCCGATGCACAGGCCAGACATCAGCGACTCTACACGGATCGAATCAGAGATTTACAACGCGAACCATAATCATTCTCGCGCCTGCTTTTTCAGGCTGCTTGTGATCAGGGAAATGTCCTTCCTGCCTGAAGGTCTGGAGTGTAGAATTCGGCAAACAGCCGTGTTTTCAAAAAGAGGAAGGTATAGTCGGGATGAACACGTCGGTAAATTATGAGGATGTCCGCCAGCAACTGCTTCAGCTCACGGATGAGGAGCGAAAAAGGCTGCTCAGGGAGATGGCCGAGTCTGAAGCAGTAAAGACAAACCCGCAGTCACAGCAACGGTTCTCGCCTCAACTCAGGTGGCTGACGGAAAAGGCGAACCGGGAAATGTATGGCGGCCAGTATGTGGCGTTGCGCGGCGGCGAACTGGTGGCGCACGGAACGGACTCTCGCCAGGTCATTGCCGCAGCAAAGGCGGCTGGTCTGCATCCGCTCTTCATCGCCTGGGTGGAACCGCTTTCTGAAGAAACAGGGACGTTGATCGGATGGCAGTGACGGAACATCTCATCAGATACCCTGTGGTACAGGTTTATGATCCCGGCAGCGGCGAAGGGATTGTTGTTCCCGTCACGCTCAGTCTGGCGGACGCCACGGTCGAAACAATCGCTTCATTAGATACCGGGGCGACGGACTGCATTTTCGCCCGCTACGTCGGCGAGGCTCTCGGGCTGGAAATAGAAGATGGGATTTCGCGCGCCTTCAGAACTCTGTCCGGCAGCTTTACCGCTTATGGTCACAATGTGACACTGAGCGCAGGCGGACTGGCCCCGTTTGATTGTCTGGTTTACTTCACTGCGCACGAAGGCCGGCGCAATTACCTCGGGCGCAATGGCTGGCTCAATCGCGTCCGAGCCGGTCTGGTCCGCTACGAAGGATTGCTTTATCCCGGTCTTTACGACGAGTAACTTCGCCTGCGAGACCCTGAACTCGCTGCTTCCTGCCTCCGCATGAAAATCAACAGGGCTCCACTTTCTCCCAATCGAACACATTTTGAATCGCTCGTCCGCGAGTTCCGCGAGCTTGAAGAGAAGCTGCGGCAGGGCGGGGGGCCGGACAAGATCGAGCGCCAGCACCAGCAGAAGAAGCTGACGGCGCGCGAGCGCATCGCGCTGCTGCTCGACGAGGGTTCGCGCTTTCAGGAAATCGGCCTGCTCGTCGCTTACGATGAATACGACGGCCAGGCGCCTTCGGCCGGAGTGGTGATCGGCTTCGGCCTCGTCGCCGGACGAGAAGTAGTTGTCGTCGCCAACGACGCGACGGTCAAGGCCGGGTCGTGGTGGCCGGAGACGATCAAAAAGATGCTGCGCGCGCAGGAGATCGCCATGCGCTGTCGCACGCCGATCATTTACATGGTTGATTCGGCAGGGGTGAATCTGCCTTATCAAGGTGGTGTCTTCCCGGGTCAGTACGGCGCGGCGCGGATTTTTTATTACAACTCGATTATGCGCCGCTACCTGAAAGTCCCGCAGATCGCCGCCGTGATGGGGCCGTGCATCGCCGGCGGCGCCTACCTGCCGGCGCTCTCTGACGTCATCATCATGGTCGAAGGTACTTCGTTTATGGGCCTCGGCGGGCCGAACCTGGTGAAAGGCGCGACCGGGCAGAAGATTGACGGTGAGACGCTCGGCGGCGCGCGCACGCACAACGCGATTTCGGGCGTCGCACATTACCGCGCAAAAAATGACGAAGCCTGCGTCGCGCAAATCCGCGAAATCATTTCAGAACTTCCGGCCAGAGCGACCACGAAAGTGAAGATCAGCGAGGCGCGCGACCCGGCCCGGCCCTCAACCGACCTTTACGACATCCTGCCCGCCGATCATCGCGGTACCTACGACGCGCGGGCGATGCTCGATTGCATTCTCGACGCCGAGAGCTTCGACGAATTCCAGGCGGATTACGCGCAGGAGATGATCATCGGCCACGCGCGCATCGGCGGGATCAACGTCGGGATCATCGCCAACAACCGCGGCATGGTCCCGAACTCACCGGGCAGGCCGCCGAAATTCGGCGGGATCATTTATACCGAAAGCGCCGAGAAGACGGCATACTTCATCGAGACCTGCAACCGGCACGACACGCCGCTGATCTTTATTCAGGACGTCTCGGGCTTTATGGTTGGCGCAGAGGCGGAGCATTCCGGCATCATTCGCGCGGGCGCCCGTTTCGTCGAGGCGATGGCGACGGCCACCGTGCCGAAGGTCGTGCTGACCATCAACCACGCGAGCGGCGCCGGTTATTACGCGATGGCGGGGCAGGGCTTCGACCCAGACTTCATTTTCACCCTGCCGACGGGGCGGATGGGCGTGATGGAAGGCGAGTCGGCGGTGATGGCTTTGTTCTCGGCGCAGCTCGATAAGTTGAAAGAGCAGGGCCGCGAGCCGGATGAGAAGCTGCGCGCCGAAATGGATCGCGTGCGCGCCGAATACGAGCGCCAGCTGGACGCGAGGTTTGCCGCCGCGCGCGGCTTCGTTGATGCTGTGATCGCGCCGGAAGACATCCGCCCGACGCTGGAACTGGCGCTGCGCACCGCGCTCAACAATCCGGGGGCGCATCTCGGACAATTCGTGCTGTGAAAAATGTCGGGCAAACAGGAAAGTTTGCCTGACAACACACTGCCGTGTGACAGTCTGACCACCATCACAACCCTGTGGCAGTGCAGTGACCGTCACATCTTCGGTTCTTTGAGAGACACAGGCTTCGGCATACTCGCCCTCGCAATGGAGGTGTGAGTGATGAGGAAAGAAGATTCGCAAACTAATCAGCGCCTGATCCGTGAAATCGCCTGGATAGTCTTCGGCATTATTACCATCAGCTTTATTTTCTGGCGCAGCGCGTTGCTGCTCGACGAAGCCGCACTGATGCTGGAAACGGCGGCGAGAAAGTTTTACCTGCCTGCCTGATAACCGGCCGAAAAGTAATCGCGCGCCTTGTGGTTGCGCGACGAATGATTCCCGCAAGCCTATGAATGAAGATCGCTCACCATCTGAAGCCCTCAGTCAGATCAACGCGCGGCTTGATTACCTTGAGCAGCTGCTGCGCGAGCAGGTCACGCGGATTTACCGGATCGAAAAACACCTCGATCTGGAAAAAACTCCGCAAGCAGCTGCGCCCATGCCGGCGGAACCGCTGACCCGGCCCGTCGCGGAAAGTCGGCCGCAGTCAACGCCTGCGCCCCCTGAGACTCCTGCACCGGAGCGGCCTTCGGCCTACGGCCCGCTTTACGAGGAATGGCTGCGCGAGAAACCGCTGCCCGGTGAACAAAAGCTTTCTTACCGGAAATGGCTCCAAGCGCGCGGGCAGGAACAATCGTCGCCACGCGAATCTGTCGAACCCCCGCTTTATTCACCTCCGGTCTCGGCAGGAGAGCCGGCAAGGCCCGCTGCAAATCAGGCGGAAACAACGCGCCGTGAGGACTGGTCCGCGCCGTTTGAGCCCGTCAGATCAGGGCCATCGGCTGGCGCCCCTGAACCGCCCGCCCCGCCCGCGCCGCGAGGTGGCGGACTCGATCTCGAAGCGCTTATCGGCGGCAGGTGGTTCAACCTGATCGGCATGGTGGCGATCATCATCGGCGTCGGCTTCTTCCTGAAACTCGCGTTTGACCGGCAGTGGATCGGCCCGACCGGGCGCGTGATGATCGGCGTGGCGATTGGCATCGGCTTTCTGGTCGGTGGTGATCGCATCCGCGCGCGCGGTTACCGCACTTACGCACAGGGGTTGTTCGGCGGGGGGATTTCGATCCTGTACCTTTCGATCTTTGCCGCCTTTGCGCGATACCAGATCATTGACCAGCTGCCGGCATTCTTTTTCATGTCGCTGGTGACTGCCACGGCAGTGTTGCTGGCGGCGCGGTACGATTCGCTGGCGATAGCGGTGCTGGGGCTGATCGGCGGATTCCTGACGCCAATCATGCTTTCGACGGGGAAGGATAACGAGACGGGGTTGTTCAGCTACATCGCGCTACTCGATCTGGGCGTGCTGGCGGTCGCCTGGTTCAAACAGTGGCGCAGCCTGAATTACATGGCCTTCTGGGCGACGGTGCTGATGGCGGCGGGCTGGATGTTTGAATGGTACGCGCCGGAGAAGCTGTGGACGACGATGTTCTTCTTCACGCTTTTCTTCGTTATCTTTGCGACGCTGGCGATCTTTCACAACGTCATCAATCACATGCCGACCACGCGGCTCGACCTGTCGCTGATCTTCACCAACGCCACGCTCTATTTCAGCACGAGCTACGGACTGCTCAGCGCGCAGTATCGCCCGTACCTGGGATTGTTCGCCGTGCTGATGTCGGCTTTCTATCTCGGCTTCGGTTATCTCGCTTACAGCCGCGACCGCGAAGACAAATTCCTGATCTATTCGTTCCTCGGCCTGTCCACGCTCTTCCTGACGCTGGCCGTGCCTATTCAACTCGACCAGCAGTGGGTGACGATGGGCTGGGCGATTGAAGGCGCGGTGCTGACCTGGATCGGGCTCCGGGCCGGGAGCCGGATGACGCGGTATTCCGGGCTGCTGATGTTCGCGATAGCCATCTGGCACTGGTTCTCGGTAGATGTCCGCGACTTCGCTTACTACGCCTGGCAATCATTCACGCCGGTGCTGAACAAACGCGCGGCGTCGGTGATCGTAATGATTGCGGCGTTTGCTGTCGCGGCGCGGTTTTACCGCAGGCTGGGCGAAGAGATTGAAGAAGGAGAGCGCGTAAGGTTTGCCGAACTCTGCCTGCTGGCGGCGAACGTGCTGGCCGTGGTGTGGCTGAGTCTCGATGTGATTGATTACTTCGCGCAGGCAAGAGTCGCGGCGCTGTCAGGCCCCGGCGATGCCGGCGGCGATCTGCCGGAGAAGATTGAAAACACCATGCAGCTTGTCCTGACCGCCGTCTGGAGCATTTACGGCGCGGCGGCTCTGGTCGCAGGGATCATTCGGCGAGTCAGGCTGGTACGTCATTTCTCGCTTGTCCTGCTGGCGCTGGCGGCGGTCAAAGTCCTGGTCGTGG
This sequence comes from Blastocatellia bacterium, assembly GCA_035652435.1. Lineage (GTDB taxonomy): Bacteria > Acidobacteriota > Blastocatellia > RBC074 > RBC074 > DASRDU01. The sequence continues at coordinate 5,754 of DASRDU010000173.1, read as the reverse complement.
ATTCAACCTGGTACGCCGCGTCCTGGCACACGCTGATTTTCAACCGGACGTTTGCGGCATACGTGCTGGTCATCGCCGCGCTCGTTTGCGGCGCGTGGTTTTACAGACGCGCCGAAGGCGTTGATGAGAATGAACGGAGGTCGGCGCTGGCGCTGATGCCCGCGATTGCCAACCTGTTGGCGATCATCGCGCTCAGTCTGGAGGCGCTCGGTTACTTTGAAGTGAGGATTGATCAGGCGACCGGCGAGGACGTGAACAGGCTGAGGAACGCGCAACAGTTCGCGCTGACTGCGGTGTGGGCGATTTACGGCGCGATTGCGCTCTTCGCAGGGTTCAGGCAGCGGGCGAAGATGGCGCGACTGGGCGCGCTCGCGCTGATCGGTTTGGCGGCCCTCAAGGTGCTGGCCGTGGATGCGGGTTATTACAAAGCGCCCTGGCACACGCTGGTCTTCAACCAGACGTTCGCGTCGTTCGCGCTCGTGATCGGCGCGGTAGCCTGCGGCCTGTGGCTCTATAAGCGCGGCGAGGGCGTCGAAGAGGGTGAGCGAAATACGGCCGTCCCTGTCCTCCTCGCCGCCGCCAACCTGCTCGCGGTCGTCGGGCTGAGTCTCGAAGCCGTCGGGTACTTTTCCGCGAAGATGGAGCGCGCCGAGGGCGAAGGGTGGATGCCGATCAACAACACGAAGCATTTCGTGCTGTCGCTGCTGTGGAGCTTTTACGGACTGGCGGCGCTCATAGTCGGGCTCAGGAGTCGTCAGCGGCTGTTGCGTTACGGCGCGCTCGCGCTGCTCGGGCTGGCGGTAGGCAAAGTGCTGGTGGTGGACGCGGCGTATTACAACGCGCCGTGGCACGCGCTGATCTTCAACCAGACGTTCGGCGCATTCATCCCGCTGATTGCCGCGCTCGCGCTCGGCGCGTGGCTTTACGCGCGCGCCGAAGGCATCGGGCAGCAGGAACGCTTCGCCGTGCTGACGGCGATCACCTTCACCGCCAACGCGCTGGCGATCATCGCGCTCAGTCTGGAGGCGAACGGTTATTACTCAGCCGCGATCGGCCGCGTCGGCACTGACAACGAGGAATTGCGCAACCTGATGCTGGCGAAACAGCTGTCGCTCTCGGTGATCTGGGCAATTTACGGCGGGGCGATACTGGCGGTCGGCATCTGGCGCCGGAACCGGCTGCTGCGCCTGATGGCGCTCGTGCTGCTGGTGCTGACGACGGCCAAGGTCTTCTTCGTGGATCTGGCTTCGCTCGACAAAGTCTACCGAATCATCTCATTCATCGTACTCGGCGTGATCCTGCTTGTGGTATCTTTCCTCTACCAGCAGTTGCAGCGACGATCAGCAGAGGCGAGGGAATGAGAGAGCAGAGAGCAGAAAGCAGAAGGCAGAGGGCAGGGGCGAAGTGCATGGCGCTTTTCGCTTTTGCCCTCTGCCTTTCGCTTTTACCCGCCGCCGTGCTGGCCGATTTCGAGCTGAAGCGCTGGGCGAAGTGGCGCGAGATCGTTCTCGGCGGCAGCCCTTCGTCTGAGTTCGTGCGGGTCGAGCTTGATGGCAAAGTCTTTGACGCGGCACAGCCCGATCTGGACGACCTGCGCGTCGTGGATGAGCAGCGGAACGAAGTGGCGTCGAAAGTAGTTGTAGTAAAGCCCGATCTTTTTCCGAACCAGAAAAAGCCCGCCCGCCTCAGCACAACTCTGATTGATCAGTCAAAACAGAAACCGGAGTTTGGGGAAGGGGAAAGGAATCAGCTTGCGAGATTCAAAGGGGTGCTGGAAAAAGAGGCGTCGAAAATCCTGATTGACCTCGGGGCCCGAAACACCCCGAGCGTGCGCATCGAGCTTGAGCCCGAATCAACCAACTTCCGCCGCCGCATTGTGGTGCTGGGCAGTAATGACGACAAAGACTGGCAGACTGTCGGTGATACGGAAATCTTCGACATCCGGGTTGGCAAGGTGCGCAGACAGCAACTCAGTATTGACTATGACGAAGTCAGGTATCGTTACCTGAGCGTCACGATTTTCAACTACGATGACCAGCCGTTGAAAATGAGGGAAGTGCGCGTCTACGGCTGGCCGCGCCAGTTGCTCTTCCGGCGCGAGCCGGGCAGGAGCTACCGCCTGTTTTACGGCAACCCGAAAGCCGCCGCGCCGCGTTACGATCTGGAGCAGCTTTCGTCCTATCTCAAACCCGAGGAGTTGCCGCTGGCGACTCTGGGGAGTGAACGAGCCAACGAGAGCTTCACTGCCGAGACTGATGCGTCGAAGCCTGATCGTCATCCGGCCTGGCTCTGGGCCACGCTGGCGGTGGCGGCGGTGGTGCTGGGCGCGTTGATTTACCGGCTGGCGAAAATGACCACGAGCGGGCAGGCCGAAGGGTGATGAGCTTTAAGACTGGAGGTTGAAAAGGTGATGGAACTTTATCTTTTGCGACACGGAATTGCGGCTGACCTGGGCGAGGGCGGAGTCGTGCGCGATGCTGACCGCCCGCTCACCCAGGAAGGCTGGAAGAAAATGCGTGAGGCGGCGGCAGGGATGCGCAGGCTGGGGCTGGAATTCGATTACATCTTCACCAGCCCGTACGTGCGGACGCGGCAGACGACCGAGGCCGTCGTCGAGGCCCTTGAGTTTGATGCTGACAAGGTCATCACGATTGACGCGCTGGCTGCGGGCCGGCCATTCGCGCGGGCCGTCAGCCCGAAGGCCGATGTCTTTATTGAAATCGGGGCATATAATTTCGAGCGCGCACTGATCGTCGGCCATATGCCCGATTTGTCAGAGATGGCTTCGGTGCTGCTCAGCGGAACCGGCGCAGTGAATGTGGAATTCAAGAAGGGCGCGGTCTGTGCGATTGCGATTTCCGGCCTGCCGCCGCGCGTGCCGGGCGCGCTGCTCTGGATGATGACGCCGAAACAGCTGCGGATGATTGCCCAGGACTGAACCGTGAATTCAAGTGAAGGGAGAGGAAGAATGAATCCCTGGCACGATGTGGAACCCGGAGAGAAGTCGCCGGAAGTTTTCAACGCGGTGATTGAAATCCCGATCGGCTCGCGGGTGAAGTACGAAATGGACAAGCCGACCGGGCTGCTGAAAGTGGATCGCGTGCTTTACAGTGCGGTGCATTACCCGGCCAACTACGGTTTTATCCCGCGCACTTATTGCGACGACAACGACCCGCTGGACGTGCTGGTGCTGGGGCAGGTCGAAGTCGTGCCCTTGTGCATCATGCGCGCCAAAACCATCGGCGTGATGCAGATGATTGACCAGAACGAGGAGGACGACAAAATCATTGCCGTCCACGCGGACGACCCCGAATACCTGCATTACCGCGACATTTCAGAGCTGCCCGAACACCGGCTGAAAGCGGTGCAGCGGTTCTTCGAAGATTACAAGGCGCTCGAAAACAAACAGGTCAAGGTCGAGCGCTTCATGGGCCGCTTCGACGCCTGCAACATCATCGAGAAAAGCATTCAGCTGTATCGAGAAAGGCGGGCGGATCTGGTCGGGAAGTGAGAAGGCGCGGAAGCGATTGCTGATTATTGCCCGCTGGCTGAGGACGCTTCGGGGGGGCAGGCCGTCTGGTGTCGCTGGTCGTCGGCAGTGACCCATCTAAGCTGATAAGCCGAATTGTCCGGCTGATAGTCTGCCGCCGAAACTGAGTAGTAATGAAAATTGTGGTCGTAGAACCATTCCTGTCTGCCAGCGTATCTCATCCCGAGTTTTTTCAGCACGTGAATCGAGGCCAGATTTTCCGGCCTGACGATGCCGATGACTTCGGGCAGTCGTAATTCCTCAAAGCCGTACCGCAGGCAGGCTCTGGCGGCTTCCGTCGCCAGCCCGGCAAACCAGTACGCTTTGGCCAGCAGGTAATTAAGCTCCGGCGTTCCTTCACTGATCCTCAACCCGCAGAAGCCGATTAAGTCTCCGCTCTCCTTGTACACTATCGCCCACCTGCCGAAGCGGTACTCCTGCCAGTATTTCTCGATCAACCCTGAAAGCTGATGCGAAACCTCGTGCTTTGGCAGAGGTACGCCGGCCCCGTAATAGCGCATTACTTCCGGGTCGCCGACGATGAGCGAGAAAGCCTCAAGGTCATCGGGCGTGAACCTGCGCAGCAGGAGCCGTTTGGTTTCTATTTCAGGTACAGTCATGGAATTGCCTTGTCTGTATCCCGTCTCAATCAGGTTGAATCGAGGGCGTGCGTTCACAGGAGAGGGCAGTAATTTCAGGCGACTCTGTCATTGACTGATCAATCGAGTAAGCAGGAAAGAAAAACCGGCGCTTCTCTTTCCTGCTTATTCGCCTTGCTCAATATGGCTGAGGCGCAGGTGAATTTTTGTTAGTCGCTCAAGAGGATTCCGGGGGCAACCACGTCTTCGACTTCTTCAACTTCCAGGGTAACGATATCGGCGTTCATTTTGTGGTTCCTTTCTTTGGGGATGTCAGGGTTGATTAACTTCCTTGTCGCTTCTTCGCTCGGCTCATCAGTCAACCACGATAATTCCGGGGGCGACCATTTCTTCCATCTCTTCAACTTCGAGGGCGATCATCTCGGTATTCATTTTGGGGTTCCTTTCTTTGGGGATGTTGGGGTTGATTACTTTCCTTATCGCTTCTCTACTGGCTTCACATTAGTCCCAGAACAGGATTCCGGGGGCAACCACGTCTTCGACTTCTTCAACTTCCAGGGTAACGATATCGGCGTTCATTTTGGAGTTCCTTTCTTTGGGGGTGTCAGGGTTGATTACCTTCCTTGTCGCTTCTTCGCCAATTTCATTAGTCAGCGAGCAGGATTCCGGGGGCTACTGTTTCTTCCATCTCTTCGACTTCGAGGGTGATGATTTCGTTCGTCATTGCCGTTTTCCTTTCTTTGGTGAGATTGAGCTTTGGTTGATTGTTTGTTTCGGGTTATTCGCTTTCGCCTTCCTTACTCGGCCAGTGCAAGGCCGGGTGCGATCATTTCTTCCATCTCTTCAACTTCGAGGATGATGATTTCGGGGTTCATTACCTGATTTCCTTTCTTTATATTTTTTCCTTGCCTGACGCCATACACTAGAGCGAGCCGTGTGCCAAACCGTGAGAGCTTTGCAAGAAGATGGCTGGAGAAATGTAAACTACTGTCAAGACTTGGTTTGTCTACTGAAATGATTCAGGAAATGGGGAGGCTGGCTTTTCGACTCAAATTGCCTGTCGCGTATACTCAGTATTCAGATGGCTGGCTTTATGCCGATAACCTATTGAAAAGACAACAGACAATCTCAGTGCGATTATCTGGTATACAGCGTGAATCAGATATACAGAAGGGGGGCTTTGCACAAAAACCCCGGTTTTCAACCGACTTTTTGTGCAACCGCTGCACTTTTTGTGCAAGTGGCTGTTCTGCACAAAAAGTCCTGCCCTTATGGAATTTTCGTAGCGGTCACGCGCCTTTTGTGGAGAATACGGAGAGCGAGATTTCAACTGATTACCCGAACATGCCGCCCGACTATTCCAACATCTCCATCCTTGATTTTATTCGCGCCACAGGAAGGCATTGGGTGGCGCTTATGAGCGGCGGAGTTGTCACAGTTCTGATCGGGATTTATGCGTACTTCTCAGGCCGTAATATTCCACTATGTAACTATCTCAAAACGCGAACTGGCTACAAAATGTTGTAGCTACAGATTGATAGAATATTTGATCAGGAGAAGACCAGCGCCGGATCTGACTCCCGACGATACCAGAGCAAGGCACAGGCGAACTGGAGTAGCCCGAGG
>DASRDU010000172.1:0-8190 GCA_035652435.1 Blastocatellia bacterium | reverse complement strand
GGCGAAGGCGGTGAGGGAGGAAGAGACGAGTGTGAAACTCAAGAGCATTGCCAGCCAGCGCAACTGTTGCCGTGATCGGCTGTGGGATTTCATAGCGTGTACTCCTTATGACGGTTCGGGGCTGCGAAAGCGGAATTCGTTCCAGCCAGTGGGCGAAGCGGTTTTGCTATTGCTTCTGACCGGAACGGACTTTTCAGCGCGCCTCCGAAGCCTGGTTAAGGTCTCGGGACTACTTCGGAATTCCCGGCACGACTGCGCCCCGGGAAGTCACAGGCGTCGGGTAAAGCTGTCGGGGTAAAGAATGCCGGGAGCTTCGGAACTTGCAGATATTTTGCGGAGCCGCAGTTCAAAGGTCGGAGAAAACCGGCAATCTGTTTTCCCGCATTCGACGGCCGCTGCACACCCGCGTGCAGCGTTTTTCTACAGAAACTCGACTATTATTCTGAGGGTGATTTGTGGCCGTCTCAGGATGGTACGGCTCGCTACTGTGAACAAATCCCTGTGCCCGGAGATTGGAGCGGCTGCACGACTCAACAGATGCCGAACTGGTGTGATCTGCGCGCCAGGGCAAAGCCAGCGCCTTATTGCCGCAGGCGCAGAGGGCCGCAGAGATTTCGCGGAGAAGAGCTGAGCGGCCTCTCTTCTCTGCGCTGGCTCTGCATTCTGTGGCGCCTGCGGCGGTGAACGCCACTCTCATAACAGTCCTCCTGACTTTGCAGCAGCTTGCCGGAATCGAAGAAGTCTTCATCCTCGAAAAACTTTTGTTGCGCCGCCCGCAGGCTGATCCCGGCTTCGGCCCGCGAAAAGTTGTCGCCCTGAAAAAAGCCGTTGACAGATCGCTCCCGCAGGGCGTATAAGCTCTCCGTGTGATAACGATACCATACGCCTTATGACAGACTCGAAAACCCACAGGAAAAGCCGGAACGGGAAGCCGCACCCGACCATCGTGGACATCGCCGCACGGGCCGGGGTCGCGCCGATGACTGTCTCGCGTGTCATCAACGAGAGCGGCTACGTCAGCGAGGCGATGCGCGAGAAGGTGCAGCTGGCGGTCAGGGAACTGAACTACCGCCCGAACGGGCTGGCGCGGAGCCTCAAGCGCCAGCGCACGCAGGTCGTCGGCATCCTGCTGCCCGACATCGTCAACCCATTTTCGGCAGAACTCGTCGGCGGGATTCAGGAGATGCTGCTCGCGCGCGGGTACACTTCCTTCATCAGCACGAGCGAACGCAGCACCTCGCGCGAACAGGCGGCGCTGCGGGCGCTCTTCGATCACCGGGCCGACGGCATCATCGTCGCGACCCGCGAGACGACGGTCGGGAATGACTTCCTGCTTCACCTGACCGAGCGCGGGGTGCCGATGGTCGTCGTCGGGCGCACGCTCGCCCACCCGCACGTTGATCGCGTCACGGCTGACCACTGGCAGGGCGGCCTCGAAGCAGTCGAACACCTGATTTCACTGGGCCACAGGCGCATCGGCTTCATCGGCGTGTCGCCCGCCGGAGGTGACGGGCTGCGGCGCTATCAGGGTTATCTGGACGCGCTGCGAAAGCATCATCTGCCGGTGGATGAAAAGCTGATCGTCGGGCCCGAAACGCAGTCCGGCCCCGGCTACTCGACGCAGGACGACGGCTACGAAGGGATGCGGCGGCTGCTGATGCTCGCGAAGCCGCCGACGGCAGTTTTCGCGCGCAACGACTTCACGGCCATCGGGGCGATGGGCGCGATCCGCGACGCCGGGCTTTCCGTGCCCGATGACGTGGCGATAGTCGGATTTGACAACGTGCCGCTCGCCGCTTACACCGCCCCGACGCTGACGACCGTGGATCAGCCGACAACAGAGCAGGGTCGCCAGGCGGCGGCGCTGCTGCTCGAACGGATCGAAGGCGACAGATCACGCAAGCGCCGCGAGATCTGCCTTGAATGTCATCTGATCATCCGCCAGTCATCCGGCAAGAGTCTGAGAAAACGCGCCTGAAGCGCCGGCCGCAGCAAGCCTGACCCGGCTTTTATTTTGAGCTGATGTGATAACGTTATCACATCTGACCTGATGGAATGAGGGTGGCTGAAGCAGGAGGTGAAATACCGATGAGGGTGAAGGCTGATGCAGGGGCGGCGGGCAGCGTCGCGGCCGAGGTCGCCTCCAGGGTTCCGCGCCTGCGGTGGTGGATCATCGGGCTCGTCTTTCTGGCGACGCTCATCAATTACATTGACCGCCTGGCCATCTCAGTCCTCGCGCCGGTCATCACGGCCGACCTGCGGCTCTCGAATCTGGAATACGCGAGCCTCGGCACGTGGTTCCTGCTGGCTTACACGATCAGTCAGGGGCTGTCGGGCAGGCTCTATGACCGTATCGGGACGCGGCGCGGCTTCACGGCCTCGATCATCGTCTGGTCGCTCGCGGCAATGGGGCATGCGCTGGCGCGTGGCCTGGGGAGTCTGAGCATCTTCCGCTTCGCGCTCGGACTCGGTGAAGCAGGGAACTGGCCGGGTGCTGCGAAAGTTGTCGCCGAATGGTTCCCCGTCCGCGAGCGCGCCTTTGGGATGGCGATCTTCAACAGCGGCGCCGCCATCGGGTCAATCATTGCGCCGCCCGTCATCATCTGGTTGCAGCTCAGGTACGGCTGGCAGACGACGTTCATCATCACCGGCACGCTCGGCTTCCTCTGGCTCGCGCTCTGGCTGCTCTTCTATCAGACGCCAGACCGACATCGCTGGCTCACGCCCGCGGAACGAAAGATGATCACTGAAGGACAGGCGGAAGGAGACAGGAAGATTTCTGCCGCGTCGCCGAAGTGGGGCGAACTGCTCCAGCACCGGCAGGTGTGGGCGATTGTGCTGGCGCGGCTGCTGGTTGACCCGGTCTGGTGGCTCTACATCACGTGGCTGCCTTTGTACCTCTACCAGGCGCGCGGCTTCAGCCTCAAACAGATCGGCCTGTTCGCGTGGGTTCCATACGTTGCGGCCGATGCGGGGAGCCTGCTGGGCGGGTGGATGTCTGGCTTTCTGATCGGGCGCGGGTGGACGGTTGATCGCGCGCGCAAGGCGGTGATCGTTGTGGCTGCGCTGCTGATGCCTGCCGGGATTCTGGCGGCGCGGGCGGGCGATCCGCTGGTCGCGCTCGGGCTGATCGGAGTAGTGCTGTTCGGATTTCAGGTCTGGATCAATAACGTGCAGACGCTGCCGAGCGATTTCTTTCCTGACAAGGCGGTCGCGTCCGTCGCTGGCCTGGGCGGAGTGGGCGCAGGGATCGGCAGTATGATCTTCATCCTCGCGACCGGCTGGGTCGTGGATCATTTCTCTTACACGCCGATCCTGACGGCGGCGGGATTACTTGCGCCGCTCGGCACGATTGTGCTGTTCGCGCTCGCCGGAAGGATTACGAAAGTTACAACTTGAAAGCACGGGCGGACGCCGGAGTCATGCCTCTGCTTTCGCGAACCGCTTCATAGGACTGAAAACTACTAACAGGAGACTTCATGCGCAACTATCTTGACCTCTCAGGCAAAGTCGCACTCATCACCGGCGCCTCTTCGGGCATCGGTCACGCCGCGGCCATCGCTCTGGCGGAACAGGGCGCGGCGGTCGCCATCAACTATCACCTCAACGAAGCGGGGGCCGCAGCGGCGCGGCAACAAATCACCGCCGCCGGTGGCCGCGCCATGACGATTCAGGCTGATGTCACGAAGGCCGGCGACATTAGCGCGCTCATCCGGCGCACGACCGCGGAGTTTGGCCCGATTGACATCCTCGTCAACAACGCCGGTTCGCTCGTCGAAAGGCTGAGGCTGCTCGAACTGACCGAGGAGCGGTGGGATGAGGTGATGAATCTCAACCTCAAGAGCGCGTTCCTCTGCTCCCGCGGGGTGGCGGCTTCGATGATGGAGCGCAGGAGCGGAGCGATCATCAACGTGACTTCGATTGCGGGGCGCAACGGCGGCGCGCTCGGTTCGATCCACTACTCGGCGGCGAAGGGCGGGATGATCACCATGACGAAAGGGCTGGCAAAGGAGCTGGCGCCTTACGGCGTCCGCGTCAACGCCGTTTCCCCGGGCGTGATTGACACGCCATTCCACGAACAGTTCTCGACGCCCGAAGCGATGAAGGCGTTTACGAACGTCATCCCGATGGGCCGCGTCGGCACGTCGGCAGAGACCGCGCGAGTAATCACTTTTCTGGCTTCTGAGGCCGCGAGCTACCTGTGCGGCGAAACCATCGAGATCAACGGCGGGATGTTGATGCTCTGACATTCAGGAGGAAATTATGAAGGCACCAGCGTTTGCACTGACCAGACTCAGTACCCTCGCGGCTTTGGCGTGCGTGATTGCGGCCGCAACCTTTGCCCAGCAGACCAGCGGAACCATTTCGGGGCGCATTCTCAACGAGCGCGACGAAGTGATCACAGGCGCGACGGTGACCATCACGAGCGCCGAACTCTCCGTGACGCGCACCGCCACAAGCAATGAAGAAGGGTATTTCTCCGTGCCCAACCTGCCCGTCGGCAATTACCAGGTGACGGTGAAGGCCTCCGGCTTCGGTGATTTCGCGCAGGATAACATCAAGCTTGATGTCGGCAGCGCCTTCACTCTGACAGCGCGGCTGCGTGTTGGCGGGACGAGCGAAGCTGTGACCATCACAGGCGACACCTATCAGACCGTCAATAAGGAGACGGCGAATGTCGAGACGCTGATTTCCGGCGCGCAGGTGACGGAACTTGCGCTCAACGGGCGCAACTGGGCGCAGCTGCTTAACCTCGCGCCCGGCACCAGTTCGATCAGCAACGACGCGCAGCAAGGCACCAGCCTGCGGATTGATGACAGCGCCATCAACGGCCTCAGGCGCCGCACCGCGCCGACGCTCGACGGCATCAGCAACGTGGATCACGGCTCGGTCGGCACGCAGGTCAACAACATCAGCGTGGACGCGATTCAGGAGTTCAAGCTGGTGTCGAGCCCCTACAGCGCCGAGTACGGCGGACAGGCCGGCCCGGCGATCAGCGTCGCAACGAAACGCGGCACGACGGAATTTCACGGGTCGCTCTTTGAATTCTTCCGCCACGACGCGCTCAACGCCTACTCGTGGGAAAGCAAGCAGCGCGACAACCCCGAAAAGCCGCGGCTGCGGTTCAATAATTTCGGCGGCTTCGTCGGCGGGCCGATTTACAAGAGCAAACTCTTCTTTTTCGGCGGGCAGGAGTACAAACGCCCGCGCACCGGGCGCACGGTGAGTGAGCTGGTGCCGACGCTCGCGATGCGCAAAGGCGATTTCAGCGCTTTCCTGCCGGCGGGCGTCGCGGCGAATAACACTTCCTGCACCCCGGCGGGGATCACGCAGACGGCGACCAGTTTTATCCTCTGCGACAAATCCGCCTCGACGACCGGCACGGCTTTTCCCGGAAATATCATCCCGGCGAACAAACTGTCGCCGAACGGCAAAGCGCTGCTGGGCCTGTTCCCGTTGCCGAACGCCGGGCCTGATCGTTACATTGCCGCGCCCGTCACTTCGCGCAACGTGCGGCAGGATCTGATCCGGATTGATTACCAGCCGACGGCGAGCGCGACCATCTTCGGGCGCTGGTTGCGCGACGGGTTTAATTCAGACAACCCGCTGGGATCGTCTTTTGACAATCAGGCGCTGCCCATCGCGCCGGATAATCACGTCCGCATCGGCAAGACCGCTTCGGTTAGTTACACGCAGATCATCAACCCGACGCTCGTCAACGAATTCACCGCCGCGTGGCAGCGCAACGATCAGCGGGTCACTTACCAGAATGACTCGCAGATCGCGCGCGCGACTTACGGCATCAGCTTCATCGAAATCTTCCCCGAAAACCGCCTCAGCAAGATTCCCGAATTCACGGTGCTGGGTTACTCGCAACTGAGTGGCAACGGCCTGCCGTACGTGATTGACGCGCGGAGCTGGGAGCTGCGCGACAACCTGACGAAGTCGTGGGGCGCGCACACTGTCAAGACGGGCTTCCTCTTCATCAACAGCCTCAAGGCTGAAAACACGCGCGTCCGCGACGGCGGGCAGATCACGTTCAGCAGCGGCGGCGACGCCGGAACGGCGTTCAGGCCGCAGGACAGCGGCCATGCGGTCGCGAACCTGCTGCTCGGCGCGTTCACCCGTTACACCGAAACCTCGAACACCACCAACGCGCCGACCCGTTACAATCAGTGGGAGTTTTACGTCAACGATCAATGGCGCCTGCATCCGCGGCTGAGCGTGACGCTGGGCCTGCGGTATCAGTACATCCCATGGCCGCACACCGACCTGCGAAACGTCGTCGGCTTCGATCCGGCGCGGTTTGACCCGCTGAAAGCTCCGGCGACGGCGGACATTTCCGGCGGTGTGATCAGATTGAAGCCTGATCCGAGCGGGCAGCAGGGACGCGCGGCCGGTTTCTATGATCCATACAATGGTCTGGTACTGCCGGGGGCAGGGGTGCCGGTTGGCGGAATTACCGATCCGAATCTGCAACGGCTTTTCAACGGCAGGCCGAGCGCACTGGCCGAGAGTGGTGCGAATGGCTGGGCGCCGCGCTTCGGGTTCGCGTGGGACCCGAAGGGCGACGGGAAGACTTCGATCCGCGGCGGCGCGGGGATTTACTACGACCGGACGCTGCTCAACCCGGTGCGCGACGCGGGCACTAATGTCCCCTTCGCGCAGGTCGCGACGGTCACGAACGGTCGCCAGTTCACTGCGCCCGCATCAATCGCGAGCGGCTTCAGCAATCCGCTCGACACGGTCGGCGCGGCGGGGCCGGGGCAGCCGCTCGTGCAGGCGCTCGCGGTCTATTCCTTCGACATGCCGCCGGGCACCGTTTACGCTTACAGCATCGGGGTGCAGCGCGAACTGCCCTGGGCTTCGGTCGTCGAAGTCAATTACGTCGGCAATCAGGGCCGCCACCTGACGCACCGCCGCGACATCAATTACGTGCTGCCAGAAGTCGCGCTCCAGAAGAAAGCCGACGGCACTTTCGTCAACGCGACGACCGACACCGTGCGGCAGTTTCTCGGTTACAGCGCGATCCGCCAGCAGGAGAACACCGGCGTGTCGAGTTACAACTCCCTGCAGGTGAGCTGGCAGAAGCGACTCACGCGCGGCTTCACTTCGAGCGTGGCCTACACGTGGGGCAAGGCGCTCACGAACTTCGACGTCGAGACTTCGGACCAGCGCGTGCCTTATGACGCGCGGCTGGATAAGGGCCCGGCGAATTTCGACCGCAGGCATGTGCTGGCTCTGAGTTATGTTTATGAGCTGCCGTTTTACCGCAGGCAACAGGGACTGGCGGGCCGCGCGCTTGGCGGCTGGCAGCTTTCCGGCATCACGACAGTACAGAGCGGCCAGCATGTGAGTGTCAGCGGCGGCAGCCGCGCTTCGACTTCGCCGAGCAACGGCTATGCAGGCAACCTGGATCTCGTCGGCGACTGGCAGGCGGTGCCGGGCGGGCAATCGCCGCAACGCTGGATCAACCCCGACGCATTCGCCGGCCGCGTTGGACTCGTCGGGACGGTGCCGCGGAACCTGATCGAACTGCCGCGCGCGACGAATTTCAACCTGTCGCTCATGAAGCGCACCAGCGTGACTGAGCGTGTGAGGTTGCAATTCCGCGCGGAAATCTTCAACTTCTTCAATCACCCGATCTTCAGAACCGTGCAGACCAACCGCAGCGCTACTAACTTCGGCGCGCTGACCGAGACTGATGACCCGCGCGTGGTTCAGTTCGGGTTGAAGCTGTTATTCTGAACGCAGGTAAGCACAGGCAATTGGTATCTGCACGGATCGAAAGAGCGCGCCGATTCCTCGCCGCGTAGCGGAGGCTGAATTTAGCCGTGTACTTTAGTACACGGGTTACGCGAGCAGATAGTTCCCGTCGCGTCAGCGACGATTGAATAAATCGCAGATCCAATTCAATCGTCGCTGACGCGACGCAACGATCCCGGCTCACCAGGATCGTGTACTAAAGTACGCGGCTAAATTCAGCCTCCGCTACGCGGCGAAGATTCACGTTGATACCGATGACCCATGCTCACCCAGGGCTTACAGACTAAGTACTCCTTTTCATAAATACGGTGACGTATTTGTCTGCTCTTTGTAAATTCGGCGTGGCATACTCCGAGCAAGGAGCATGAGTATGCCTCGAATGAGCCCCTACGAAATCAAGCTGAACGATGCCGAACGAGCAGC
>DASRDU010000171.1:0-193651 GCA_035652435.1 Blastocatellia bacterium | reverse complement strand
GAGCATCTCTGGCAGAAGATCAAATACAGGTGGTTGCCCCTGGAGGCTTCACAATCCTTCAAGCGAATGACGGAAGCTCTTTTCGAGATACTTGCCGGGATCGGGTCAAAATACCGCATTACTTTTGCTTAGGTGCTTAGTAGCACTCCTAGTCCCATTATTTTCACTGTCGCAAAGCCCAACTTCGACCGGTAGCGGAAGCGCAGGCAGAGATGAGTTTGTTCAGATTACGTCAGGTGAGTTCACAATGGGCGACAGCCGGATTCGGGATGCGACACCGCACCGTGTCTCGATTACGCGTGGGTTTGAGATGGGTAAGTACGAGGTGACACAGGCGCAGTGGGAAAAAGTGATGGGAGACAATCCGAGCCGTTTCAAAGGAGCAAATCTGCCGGTGGAGAATGTGTCGTGGGATGATGTACAGAAGTTTATTCACGCATTGAATGCGCGTAACGATGGATACGTCTATCGGCTGCCAACCGAAGCAGAATGGGAATATGCCTGCCGTGCGGGAACGGCTGGAGACTTTGCGGGGAGTCTGGATGAGATGGGATGGTATATGAGCAACTCAGGGAGCCAGACGCATCCGGTAGGAACGAAGAAGCCGAATGCATGGGGCTTGTACGACATGCATGGGAATGTATTACAGTGGTGTCAGGATTGGTATGGGGACTATCCGGGTGGAAAAGTGGTTGATCCACAGGGGCCAGGTTCAGGTTCGAACCGGGTGATTCGGGGCGGTAGCTGGGGCAGCGACGCCACGAACTGCCGGTCGGCAGCTCGTCACCGCTACTCGCCTGACAATCGCGCCGCCGGCCTTGGTTTCCGCCTTGTGAGGGCTCCGAAGTAGCCCTTTGCGCTCTTACACTTTGCCAAAGCCAGGGCGCGGAGGCGTAATCGAGCCAGAGGGCAAAGGGGAGGGAAATAATATGAAGGCATCGGTCTTCATTGCGACCAGCCTCGACGGCTTCATTGCGCGGCAGGACGGTGCGCTGGACTGGCTGCCGGTCGGCGGCGGCGAGCCTCACGGCTACGACGAGTTCATGGCCACGGTGGATGCCCTGGTCATCGGCCGCAAGACGTTTGAGATAGTGCTGGCATTCGATGCCTGGCCGTACGGGGAGAAGCCCGTGGTGGTACTCAGCTCGCGGCCGTCAGAGTTGACAGCTCCCGACGGCGCCGTGTGTGAAATAATGGCTGGCACCCCGCACGAGGTCGTGACCCGGCTCGCTCAACGCGGGATGAAACACCTCTACATTGATGGCGGAGTGACCATTCAGGGCTTTCTGGAGGCAGGACTGATCCAGCGTCTGATCATCACGCGCATACCGGTACTCCTCGGGAGCGGGATTCCCCTGTTCGGGCCTCTGCCGCGCGACGTCCGACTCGAACACGTGGCCACGCGGTCGTATCCGAGCGGCATGGTGCAGAGCGAGTACATGATTGCTGCCTGACGCTGTTGAGGAAATGATTCATTCGCTGAAAAAAATCATCTGCTGAATCGGGAGGGAGTTATGAACGGTCGTTTTATCGCCCTGCTCCTGGGAGCGCTCTACATTCTGGCCATCCCCGCCCTCGCGCAGGAAACGGTTGTCATCCGCGCGGGGACGCTGATTGATGGGAAAGGTGGCGTCGAGCGTAACGTGATCATCGTCGTCGAGGGCTCGCGGATCGCGCGCATCAGTGGGACGACACGGACGGGTGTCAGCTATGATCTTTCCGGGCTGACGGTGCTGCCGGGATTGATTGATACGCATGTCCACATCGGATTTCATTTCGGGAAAGACGGGCGCGCGTCGAATCAGGGGGAAACGCCCGCCCAGCAGATTCTATACTCCGCTGGGAATGCATACGCTACGCTGATGGCGGGATTCACTACCGTGCAGAGCGTCGGCGCGCCGGCGGACGTTGACCTGCGCGAGGCCATCGCGAGCGGGCAGGTTCCCGGCCCACGGTTACTGACTTCCATCTCGCCGGTGACAGAAAGCACCGGGACGCCCGACCAGATTCGCGAGTTCGTGAGAAAAATGGCGGCCCAGGGGGCGGACCTCATCAAGATCTTCGCCTCAAAGAGCATCCGCGAGGGCGGCGGCCAGACCCTCTCCGACGAACAGCTCAGGGCGGCCTGCGGGGAGGCGAAGGCCCTCGGCAAGCGAACGTGGGTGCATGCGCACAGCGCTTCATCCGTCCGCGCGGCCGTCCTGGCCGGCTGTTTCACTATCACCCACGGCAGTCAGGTGACGGATCAGGAGCTGGCACTGATGGCTGAACGCGGGACCTTCTTTGAGCCGAACATCGGACTCGTGTTGCAGAACTATTTGGAAAACAAGGCTCGTTTCCTGGGCATCGGCAACTACAATGAGGAAGGCTTCAAATCTATGGAACAGGGCGTCCCGCTGGTGCTTGATGTCTTCAAGCGGGCGCTCAGGCAAAAGGGGCTCAAGCTGATTATGGGGACCGATGCAGTGGCCGGCGCGCATGGGCAGAATGCGCGGGAGATCATCTACCGCGTTCAGGTGGCCGGTCAGCCCGCGATGGATGCGATCATCGGCGCGACGTCGCTCGCGGCCGAGTCGCTCGGCCTGAAGGATACGATCGGGGCGATTGCGCCCGGGATGGAGGCCGATCTGATCGCGGTCGAGGGCGACCCGCTGCGCGACATCACGGCGCTCCGCCGCGTCGTCTTCGTGATGAAGGGCGGGAAGGTGTACAGGAATGTCTGCCACCAGCAATGAAAATCACCGGCGTTTCAGGTCGCGCCCGCCGATCCCCGGGCGCTATACAGTAAAGGGAAGAACATACATGGCCAGGGAAACCGAGCGACATGAGATGACGAAGAAAAGGGTGGTCTGCCAGATACCCGGCATGGATGCCGTGACGATTCGGCGGGACGTGGGATACCGGGTCACTGATGCCGGCGCGCTGACAATGGATCTATACTACCCGCCTGATTTGAAGAGCGAAGCGCGGATACCCGCTGTCGTCTTTGTGAACGGGTATCCTGATCCGGGATTTCAAAAGATAATCGGATGCAGGCTGAAAGAGATGGAATCCTACATCTCGTGGGGGCAACTGGCGGCGGCCTCGGGGCTCGCGGCCATCACCTACACGACGGGTAAAGAACCAGCAACAGATATTCACGCATTGCTTCAATATGTCCGGCAGAATGCCGCCGTCCTGGGAGTTGACGAGAGCAGGATCGGCGTGTGGGCCTGCTCCGGCAATGTCCCGAACGCCTTATCGGTTCTGATCGGGGAAGCTCGTGAGTATCTGAAGTGTGCTGTCCTGTGCTATGGGCTCATGCTCGACCTCGATGGGGCCACCAGCGTAGCCGATGCGGCCAGGCAATGGGGATTCGCCAACCCGTGCGCGGGAAAATCCGTCGCCGATCTTCCGCAGACTCTGCCTCTGTTCATTGCGAGAGCAGGCCGGGACGAAATGCCTCACCTGAACGAAACGATTGACCGCTTCATGGGCAAGGCGCTGGCCTGCAATCTGCCCATTACATTCATGAATCACCCGTCGGCGCCGCACGCGTTTGACCTGCTGCATGACAGCGAGGCTACCCGCGAGATTATCAGGCAGATACTGGCGTTTATGCGCTTTCACCTGCTGGCATAGATGAGTGGAACTTATCGGAGCCCTGATGAACCATCAACACACTCAGGAAGTGAGGGGCAGGCAGCTGCTCAATCTACTCGATTCGACCAGGGGCTTCGAAGCGCCCGAAGATTTCAATCTGGATGGCTGCCGGCTGGAATCACTGCCTGACAGCTTTGGCCGGCTGACAAATCTGAAAACGCTGAGCCTGTACGATAATGATCTCACGGCGCTCCCCGGGTCGGTGTGGCAGCTTCGGAATCTCGTGACTCTGAATCTGGCTGCCAACCATTTTTCATCAGTCCCTGAAAGTATCGGGAACCTGACCGGCCTTCAGATGCTGGATCTGGGTCACAACGAGCTGACATCTCTCCCCGAGTCGCTGGGTAACCTGCGCCATCTTGCATTCCTCTATCTGAGCAACAATCGGTTGACTGATTTGCCAGAATCACTCCGGTTTTTGAAGAGTCTGGTCTACCTGAACGTTACTGACAATCAACTGACCTCCCTGCCCGAATGGGTCGGAGACCTCAGCGGGCTCGTGGAACTGCGGCTTTACAACAATTCCCTGACGCACCTTCCCGCGTCGCTGGGCAGACTGGTGAACCTGAGGGAACTGCACGCGATGAACAACAAGCTGACCGCCCTGCCGGAGACAATCGGCGGCTTGGCGAGGCTGGGAAAGCTGATGCTGCAAAGTAACCAGATGACTTCGCTCCCAGAATCCATCGGGAGCCTGACGCGACTTACTGACCTTGACCTGAGAGATAACAGACTGACTTCGCTCCCCGGCACCCTGGCAAACCTCGGGAGCCTCAGGTTCCTCGATCTGCGGGCGAACCGTTTGACGTCTCTCCCCCCAAGTCTCGCCGCGATTGGCAGCCTCGAGAAACTGGATTTAAGATGGAATGGGCTGACTGCTTACCCCGACTGGCTCCGACAAATGGAGCAGCGTGGGTGTATCGTTTATACGTAGCCTGTGATGCCTGTCACACCCGGACCGCGCTCAGAGTTGCCCGCGCTATGAAAGACAAGTCACCCGAAAAACAACTCGCCGATTTCATCGCCAGGTACACGCCCGAAATCGGCGCCCTCGCCCGGGCGGCGCTCGCGAGGATGCGGGCGCGTCTGCCGGGCGCCGTCGAACTGGTCTATGACAACTACAATGCGCTCGTCATCGGCTTCGGCCCGACCGAGCGCGCCTCGGACGCGATCTTTTCGATTGCCCTGTACCCGCGGTGGGTCAACCTGTTCTTCCTGAAGGGAGCGAGCCTGCCCGACCCGCAGAAGCTGCTGAAGGGCAGTGGCAAAGTAGTCCGTCATATCGTCCTCGAAGACGCGGCGACGCTCGACAAACCGGCAGTTCAGAAGCTGATCGCACACGCTCTCAAATCCGCCGCGAGGCCGCTCGACGGCACAGGCCCGGGCCGGATCATCATCAAGTCCGTTTCGGCAAAGCAGCGCCCGCGCCGCCCAGCCTGACGCGAGGCTCAAAAAATCCCTGTGGTGCCAGACGAGCAAACAATCAGAATCCTGACTGAGGAATGCTGATTGTGAGAATCAGGTTCATGATCAGATGATCCCCGCTTCATATATGTAGCCGTAAGAGTACCAGCGCCCCTGATCCTGAAAGATTCTGATGATGCCGGCGTCGTTCAGTCGTTGATAGAATTCCAGATGCTCTGTGACGAAAGGTTTCACCGGCAGTGGGCTGAGGCTCAGGAGCCGGAGGCGATAATCGCGCAGCGCCACGTCGAGCGTCCCGTGATAGTCAGTCAGGGTGTGGATGGGAAGGTAGAGTCGTGAACCCGCGTGCATGTGTGCCCTGGCCTCGCCGAGGAGCGCCAGAATATGTTCATTGCCTCGCTCACCGCCTGCAAACACCCGGGCCTCGGCTTCTTCAAGGTGCGAGAGGCTGGCCGGGGCAACAATTTCGTTGGGCAGATTCGCCATGATGACGTCGAACTGGGCGGCGCAACCCGCAAACAGTGAGCCCAGGCGATAGTCAATTTCTACTTCGTTAAGGGGGGCATTCCGCCCGGCGGCGGCAATGGCCCGCGGGTCTGTATCGGTTGCGACTACGGATGCGCCCAGCTTTGCCGCCATAATGGCCAGCACTCCGGATCCCGTCCCGATGTCAAGGACTCGTTCGCCCGGGTTGATTGTGACGCTGTTGGCGTAGAACAAGCCATTCGGAGAGGGTATGAAGACCCCTTCCGCCGGCTCAAGAATTATCTCGATGTCTCGAATCCTGAGATGTTGTTGCTTGTCCATGGTTGATTGAGCTGTGATCATTCCCGACTCATCAGCCTGCTTTCGACACTCTCAACAGGCAACGCTTCAGCCGCTTAACGATACCGTATCGGCTGACAAAGGGGTATCGGATTACGGGGCGGGAAGATGAACACTGATTCAAAGGCAGAAATCATGAATCTCTCAAAAGCGCATCGCTCGCGCCGTGAATTCCTGGCAATGGGTCTCGCCGCACCGGTCATCTGCGGCCAACTCCGGGCGGCGCCGGAGCCTCCTTCCGCGATCACTTCTTCCGTCCTCGATGTGAATTACCGCGCGCTGCTCGGGCGCGCCGATTTGAAGTATGACCGCCCCGTGGCCCGCAGCGAAGAAGGCATTCCGGTCGGAAACGGTCGCATGGGCAGTCTGGTCTGGACATCCCCGGATGCGATGAAGTTACAGATCAATCGGGTGGATGTTTACGGCAACGACAGCTACACGAACAGCTTCTTTGAGCGGCACAACGATTACTGTGGCGGCTGCGGGTTCGTTGACATCGAGTTCGGCGATCTCGGTGAAGACGTTTTCCCCGCCTCAGGCTTCACTCAGCGCCTTTCCACTTACGACGGGTTTCTGGAACTCGACGGGAAGGGCGTCACGGCCCGGGTGCTTGCGTGGCCGGAGAAGGACGTGATGGCTGTCGAAATTGATGACCATCGGCAGACGCCGGAGCCGGTCAGAATCAATCTGCGCATGCTCCGTTACGCTTCACAGTATTTCGGTCAGGAGCTTGAGACCTTTGTGGCGAATCACGTCGTGGCGGTGCAGACCAGAAATCACCGCGCCGATTCACAACTCGTCATCCGTGGCGAGAGGATCATCCTCGTGCAGGAATTCCGCGAGGGCAATTACTTCAACCGCTCGGCGGTCGCCATCGGCGTCACCGGGCGGAACGCTAAAGCGAAGTTCACGAGCGATACCGAACTCCGCCTCACCGCGCAGCCCGGGCGCGGGTCACTGATAATTCTGATCGCCAGCGCCGCCAGCTTCGATCCGAAGGAGGATGTCGTCGCTTCGGCCCTTGAGCAACTTGAAGCGGCGGCACGGAAAGGCTGGCGCGAACTGGCCGCGGAAACCTCCGGATGGTGGCACAACTTCTGGTCACGCAGCTTTGTCCACCTTCACAGCGATGACGGCGTGGCCGATTACGTCGAGCAGAATTACAACTACTTCCTTTATGTGATGGGCGCCAGCTCGCGCGGCAAATTCCCGCCGAAATTCAACGGGATGATCTGGAACACCGGGGGCGACCTGCGGACGTGGGGAGGGCAGCACTGGTTTGCGAACCTCAGCTGTTATTATGAAGCCCTGCCCGCAACCAATCATTTGGAACTGATGGACCCGGCCTTCGACATGTACTTCAACATGTACGAGGCCTGTGCCGTGGCGGCCCGCCAGCAGTGGGGCAGCGAGGGGATATACATCCCCGAGACAGTCTTCTTCAACGGTCTCGCGAAGCTGCCCGAGGACATCGCCCAAGAGATGCGGGCGCTTTACCTGTTGCAGAAGCCCTGGGAGGAGCGGTCGGCCAGGTTCCGCGAGTTCGCGGCCACGAAGCACCCGCATTCGAGCCGCTGGAACTGGATCGGAGGGGGAAACTGGGTCAACGGGCAGTGGGTCCTGACCGAGCGGGGTGCCGGCCCTTACGGCCCGGTCTCACACATCCTTGGCACGACGGCAAAGGTAGCTTACCTCTTCTGGCGCCGCTACGAGTACACGCTCGATAAGGAGTGGCTGAGAACACGCGCTTACCCGATGCTCAAAGGCGCAGCGGAATTCTACCGGCACTTCCCGAATCTGAAGAAGGGCGCCGATGGGAAGTATCACATCCACCACGTCAACAGCAACGAATCTGTCCTTGGCGCGAGGGACACGGATGAGGATCTGTCGGCGCTGAGGGGTCTGCTGCCGGCCGCCATCCGGGCCGCGGAGATTTTGAATGAAGACGCGGAACTGCGGTCGGCCTGGCGAGAGTTTCTGGATAACCTGGCGCCGCTGCCTGTCAGTGATCACCCTGAGGCATTGAAGCGCGATGATTACAAAGGCCCGCGTGTATTTGTCAGAGGGTTGCGTCCGGCCGTCAGGCCCGGTGCGGCTTTTCTTCCCGATGCGAACAGTCTGCCGATGTGGTTTTTTGATTTGTGCTATACGGAGTCGAGGGATCAGGAAATCTTTCAGACTGCCGGCGCGACGTTTTCAGCTTATTTCCGGGACGGGATCACCGGCGCGACATCGGTATCTGTGCTTTCAAAACTGGCCATTGCGGCCTCCGCGCTCGGCAGGGCAGACGCCGTGCGTTTTCTGCTTCCCAATCAGATCAAGGCCCTGAGACAGGAGAGGGGGACTGCTTATCGCGGCGGAGGAGTGCTGGCCAATCGGATGACGCTGCGTGAAGGCCCGCAGGCGCTCGATGCCCAGAGGCTGGGCAGGGCTGCGGAATCAATGCATCTGGCTTTACTACAGAGCAATCCTCCGAGCCCCGGCGATGAGCCGGTCATCCGCGCGTTCCCGGCGTGGCCGAAGGAGTGGGATGCGTCGTACACACTTCTTGCCCGCGGGGCATTCCTCGTGACGTCGTCAATCGAGGGCGGGCGGATCGGGTTTGTCGAACTGGAATCGCAGGCCGGGGCCGAATGCAGGTTGCGGAACCCCTGGGGTGAAGGCGAGGTTTCGCTTTACAGGGACGGTAAAAAGTCAGAGAGCCTGAAAGGATCGCTGCTCCGATTCGCGACGCGGCGGGGCGAAAGAGTCGTGGTGGTCACGGGTGGCGACACGCCGCAGGCGCACCGGCGCAAACTATTATCCACGTGAATTGCTGATACCTGGCTGTCGCGCGGGCACAGGGCGGGTTCATTTGCCGTGCAGGTGAAAGAACTGATAGATCCGGCCGATCAGGGCGCCCTTCTCCCGACTCATCAGGTTCTGTCTGGCTTCGGCGTCGAGTTCATCGCGTGCGGCTTCGAGGCCCAGCCGCCGCTCGACGAGTATCTGCGAGATGTGTTCCGCTATCTCGGGACGCTCGTGCAGGACATCCTGAAAGACCTCCTTGTCGAGCCGGTAACATTCCGTGTCCTCCAGGGCGACGACCGTCGCCGACCTCTTCTCTCCCGTCATGAGCGACATCTCGCCGAAGAAGTCACCCGCCCCGAGCGTCGCGACCGACCGGCTCTGGCCGCCATTAACAGTGACCTGAACCTCGGCCGACCCTTTGGTGATGATGTAGAGCCAGTGCGCTTCCGCCCCCTGCCGCGTCATCGCCTCACCTTTGGTGAATGGGGCGACGCGCAACCGTTCGGCAAGCCACTTCTTCTCCTCGTCGGTCAGTGCCTGGAAAAGTTCCACTTTGGCAAGCGCCTTCATGCGCCGGTCAAGTTCCTGCTCCTGCTTGAACTCCTTGCGCCCTTCGCTCTCCTTGGTGACGAAGACGCTCTGCGCGGGGATCGAAAGCGGGATCCCCATCCGCTTGAGGGCGAAATAAATTCTGGTGCGCACGAGCGAGTCCGTCGGGTCATCAACGGCGAGGTCGGTCAGCCAGTAGCGCACCGCGTAATGGCAATAGCTCTCCCTGAAGTCGAAGAGGATGCAGTGTGGCTTCGGCTCAGTGGCGACTCCGCGAAGGGCTTCGGCCTGCAGCGCCTGATCAACTGCTGAGATCACTTTCGTCGGGGTGACGCGGAAATCAACGTTGAAATAGACCCACTGCCGGTGATTTTTCGCAACGCCGTCCCGCCGGCCGAGCAGGACGACCTGCGCTTTCATAAGAACGCTGTTCGGGATGATGACCGTGTCCCAGTTGCGCGTCTCGATGGCCGTATAACGCCAGCGAATTTCCACCACCCTGCCCACCTGCTGATCAATTTTCACCCAGTCGCCGACGGTAATCGTTCGCTCGAACTGCAACGCCACGCCGGCCATAATGTTGCCCAGCGTATCCTGCAGCGCGAAACCGATCACCGCCGAAATGACCGCCGACGTGGTGATGATGCCGGACAGACTGACCCCGCCCCGCGAGAGCAGGGCGAGCGCGGCCCCCACGTAGGCGAGGGCGATCAACAGATCCCGCAGGATGCGGGGGGCCTGGATGTGAATGGACTTGAGCGCGGCGTCAAAAATGAGGATGCTGAGCAGGTTGATAAAGGCGAAGGCCCCGATCAGCATCCCACCCCAGTGGGTGGCCGCGGCTATTGAACCGAGCGTCGTGGCCTCGAACGCAACCGAGATGAGAATCAGAATCAGAGAGAAGCAGAAGAGTAATACGGCAGCCCTGATGCGCGACCGTTCCGCGGTCACCAGCCTGACCAGCCCGGCGAGCAGGAAGAAGACGATAGTGGTGAGGACGATCCGGTCACGCCCGGCTGCCGCCTGCAGCCTGAGTAACAAGCCATTCGGATCAGGTCCTGACTGCGCCTGAAGGAGCAGGGTTATCAGCAGGGGGAATATCGCCTTGTGCATCAGTCCGATCGTCCGGGTGAAAGCGCCGACTGGCAGTGGCTGGGTATGACCAGCCACCCCACCGGGCGAGGTTGCAGGGCCATCACGCGTGCGTAGGTCAACGCCGACATATATTGGACTGACACTCCACACGGGTCAATTGATTTGCCTCTCTGTCAGGACAGGATGAATCTGTAGTACAGAGGGGGAGGGCGTCGGCCAATAACCCCATTTTGTTCCTGCCTTACACGGACTGGTGTACCTGAAATTCAGCTCACCGGCAGCACCTCGCACTCTCCGGATGCAGAAATGTTCCTGCCGAAGGATTTACAGGCACTCTGCTGTCTCCCTCTTTTCTGGCCTTCCAAATGCCTTCTGAAAGCAGGCGAGAGTTTGCCAACGCAATGAATACTGTTCGATCAGTAAGGAGGCTTATGAAATACGAAAGACTTAAAAAGTATGCCTGGTCACTGGCCGTCGCGGTCGTGTTGGTTCTGTCCTCAGTCCCCGCCGGCAGCGCCGTTGCGCAGGCGCAAAGCAGGGACCGCGACCGCTCGGGAGACCGGGGGAGTTACAACCGCGATGAGGAGAAGGGCTTTCATGACGGGCTGGACAGGGGGCAGGAGGATGCGCGCGACCGCCGAATTCCCACTCCGAACAACTCCAGCCATTACCGGAAGGGCAGCGAGTCGTACCGCAAAGGGTTCCGCCGCGGCTACGCTCAGGGCTACCGCGGGCATTATTGGTGGTGGTAACAGAAAAGGGGCCTCGGTCATGAGTTATAGCGATCACGACCGAGGCCCGCAGAAAGCACCACACTACATTCATAAATCGTGCCACAGCCGGGATGCCCTCATCCGCGGGCGAAAACTGACTGACGGTTCATTTGCCGGTGAGGGAGATAACCTCAATCCTGCAGTTTTGCCGAACACGCGTGAATGCCGAGAAGGGCAGATTGCCTTTCGGCAGTTATCCTCCTGCCGCGAATTCAAACCCACCTGATTCGCCCGCCGGTTTCCCTCCCACAGATACATAGATCAGCCGACAGCAGACTGTTCTTTAATAAAGCACGATGGTCACGAGTTGTATCAGTGAAGAACAGCCGACTGTATTAAATTCTGCCTGCCACTCACGGACTGACTTTTTATATTTTGATCAGAGTCGCTGATTAGTTTGCCTTCTTTCATCCCGCCTTCTCCGGCAGGCAACTGGCACCGGACTTGCAAACGAAGGGTGGCCACATGTATCGAAGAGCAGATGCGGTGACGGTAATTCAGAGAATCCGGTTCGGACAGTAACGGGAACAGGATCTCAAACAGGTGGATTGTGAGCCTGCCCCAGTAAGTATAAGTGGGATCCTCCGGCTCGCCATTAGTCTCGCCGTCGTCCGTCAGCCCCAGTAATTCCCCATTATCTTAAGCCGGCAACCAAATTCCCAAATCAGGCGACGTGTGCGCTGACGTGGTCCACCGGGCGGCGAAGAGTCTGGCTGGATGACAACGACTCTTTCGTGTGTTCCGTAAGTAACTACTTCAACACCCCCGTCCCTCTTCGGATAACACAGATGACGGCCGGGTAGTCGGCGATTACACAGGGGGGCCGGAGAGGGCTGGCTCGCCTCGGGCTCCTCCTGGCCACTGGTCTGGATCGGCAGCTTGTCATCACCGGAATTCCTGGTTTCGCGATGACCATGCGGTTTTCGCCATTGTCCATTTTGGAGGCCGTCCGAAATGCACGGCTGACGGCCGATATTGAGCGGGATTATTCACGGGAGGAAACTCAAAATGTGTAAGCTGAGCAAAGGGTCCATCTTCTTTTCCTGCTGCCTGAGTGTGTTTCTGGCAGCCTTGTTTTTTGTCACCACAGTCTCCGCGCAGACTCCGCTGGGGCTCAGTGGGACGGTCACCAATCTGACCCAGGCGACGGGGACGACCGCCGGTTCGATCACGGTCGGCGGAGTGACATTGCCGATCGCGCCCGGCACGACCGTTTCAGGGGTCAACACCGGGAGCGTCGTGACCAATCTGGCGGCCACCGTCAACACGACAGGGCAGATCACGTCGCTGACCAATCTGGGCACGGGCACCACTGCGAACGTGAGTCTGTGCGGGGTCATTCAATCGCTGACGCAGGCGACGGGCTCAAGTCCGGGCTCGGTCACGATCAACGGGGTGACGCTGGCGATTGCGCCCGGGACGAGCCTCGGCGCGCTGGCCACGGTCGGCGCGAACCTCTGTCTGCTGGGCACGCTCAACGCGGCGGGGCAGATCAATTCACTCAACTCGGTCGCGGCCAACATCGGTTCGACTATCAACCTCTGCGGGCCGATCTCGGCCCTGACGCAGGCGACGGCCACGACCCCGGGTTCAATCACCATCGGCGGAGTGCCGCTGGTGATCGCGCCGGGCGCGACGCTGACCGGGATCGGCAGCGTCGGTTCGTCTCTCTGTGCCGTCGGTAATCTCAACGCCTCGGGCCAGATCACCTCACTGACCAACGTGGGCGCGACCGCGAATTCGACTATTAACTTGTGCGGGGTCGTCTCGGCGCTGACGCAGGCGACGGCCGGCGCGCCGGGGCTGATCACCATCGGCGGAGTGCCGCTGGTCATCGCCCCCGGAACCAGTCTTGGCGGCGCGGCGACGGTCGGCTCGAACCTCTGTGCGCTCGGGAGTCTGAACGCGCAGGGACAACTCACGGGGCTGAACTCGGTATCCGCTAACGTCGGCGCTTCTCTCAACCTGTGCGGTATCATTACCGCCCTGACGAACGCCACGGCCACG
This sequence comes from Blastocatellia bacterium, assembly GCA_035652435.1. Classification (GTDB taxonomy): domain Bacteria; phylum Acidobacteriota; class Blastocatellia; order RBC074; family RBC074; genus DASRDU01. Next base: position 180,545 of record DASRDU010000171.1, on the reverse strand, counting down.
ACGCCGGGCTCAGTGACCATCGGCGGCATCACACTCCCGCTTGCCCCGGGGACGAGCGCGGCGGCACTTGGCGCCGTTGGGGCTAATATCTGCGCCAACGCCAACCTGAATGCGCTCGGCCAGATCACCAACCTGTCTCAGATCACCGCGAACGTGAACGTCTCCGCACTAATCTGCGGAGTCGTCACCGCATTCACGGCGGCGACGGCGACCCTGCCGGGTTCGATTACGATCGGCGGGGTGACTATTCCGATAGCCCCCGGAGTCACACTGGCGGGACAGGGGCTGATTACCGTCGGCGCCAATCTCTGCCTCAATCAGGTCATCATCCCGCCGCCGGGCGGCGGCACCGGCCCCGGCCAGCTCGGTCCGGGCAGCGGCGTCGTCACCGGGCCGGGAACCCCGACCTGCCCGCAGATTCTGATCCCGGCCCTGACGCATGGGTTCGGCAATGCGGCAGACGACCTGTTCCTGCTGCAGACCCCGTTCTCGCTGCTGGTCACCTCGCCCCCGGCCGCCGGAGGTTCGGTCCCCGGGTTCAATATCTTCAACGTCAACGCGGCCAACTTCGGCGGTACGCCCGCCCAGGTCAGCCTGCTGCCGGGATTCGGGGCGCCGGGGTTCGGCCTGACCGGATTCGGTTTCTCGACCCCGAACGGCAAGCTGACCGCGATTTCGTGCATCGATAATTTCTGGGACATCCCGTTCGAGATCGCCAGCTCCGGCACGACCGTCGGGGATATGATCACCTTCTTCGCCCAGAACCCGGACGGCACGGGCCAGTTCAATCTGGGCGTCTTCACCGTCGAAGCCGGCGGGGTGCGGGTCACATCACTCAACCCGAACCTGCTGTTGTTCCGTAATGACATCCTGGCTCACGGCGGCGGGGTGCCGGTTGGGACGCTGATTCCTTTCTCGAATGGGGCCGGGACCGCCGGGGCGCGGACTGATCTGCTCCTGCTGGCGTTTGCCATGACGCCGACTTCACCATTCAACAATTGCCTTGAGTTCGGCTTGACGGTCATGCGGGGCGGCGGCACGGGCACGATCTCGCTGGTGATCCCGGACATCATCGTCAACCGCGCCGAACTTCCGGGTGACCGCACGCGGAATGCGACGGGAGTGTTCCTCGGACAGATCGGCGGCTTCGCGACCGGCGTATTCTGCCCGTCAGTGATCTGCCCGATCTGTCCGCCGAACGCAGGCAGCGGCGGCGGGCCGGTCACGCCGCTCAAGTGCCAGACCATCTGTTTCGGCTCACCGCTCTTCTTCAGGAACAGTATCACCAGGGGGACGTTGCCCGACGGGCTGATCCTGCTCCCAGGCGTCAACTTCAACAACATGGTCAGTGTTGGGGCGAATGATGACGCGATAGATCTGATCCTGCGCGGCGGGTCGACTTTCGGCGTGACGCTGAGTCCGGTCCAGCGCTTCAATCAGGAATTCGTCGCCGCCCAGCTCAGCCTGCTGCGCGCGAGCGGCGGGCCGGTGGTGACGGTCAACATCCTGTGGACCAACCTGTCGTGCTACGGCATCACCTTCGCACCCGTGACTTTGAGCAACGGGGTAGTCTTAACACCTGATTCGATGCTCAAGGATCTCTTCATGCAGGCCGGGATCGTCGCCCGCAGCAGCACGGCCACCAATAGTGACCGTACGGCGCTCGCCAACATCTTTGACCTGCTCAACGGGCCGGGCAACAGACTGACCAGCTGCCGGACCGTCCAATAACCATTTACTCAGGAGGTCGAAACCCGTGGCCCCGGCTGCGCCTGTTCGAGGCGCAGCCGGGGCCTTTCTTTTGCCGGGAGGACGCCCGGAATGTTTCTGATCCGCATTGGGGAAATGAAAAGGGGCTGTCCGCTGAGAGACAGCCCCTCGTTGCAGTGGATCGGAGGGAGGGCAAAGAGAACCGCAATGGAAGTGTTGATTTATGGTGCTGCCTGCATACACGCCGTGGGATCGCCAGTCTCCGCGGTCAGGGCCACGCTCTGGCCTGATACGGTGATTATCGCGTCGGCCATGACAACACCGTCTGACAGCATCACGCCCGTCGCGAGTTTCGTCCCGTCAGCCAGCATAACCCCGTCAGCCAGCATAACCCCGTCCGACAGCATGACGCCGCTGCTGTTGATCTTCACCACGCCTTTGCTGTTGGACACTCCGCCGGTCGTCAGTGTCGAACTGCGAGTGATGACGCCGTTGCTCACTCCCGTAGCGTCGGCCAGAAATACGCCAGACCCGTACATCCCCTGATACTTCGTCACCAGTTCGCTGCCGTAGAGGAAGCAGTAATCGGTGATGACACCCTGCCCCCACTTGAACGTGGTCCCGCCGACGGTACTCTGCTGCGAGGGCAGGGACGTAGTAAGTAATGAAGAGCCGTTGCTCAAAGAACCCGGGTCTTTCACTATCTTTGCCAGTCTGACGGCACCGTCAATGTTGAGTTCACCGGCCCCCTGTTCGAGGATGTCGAAGCCACTGAGCGGCTGCGCGGTATACATAAGGATCGCCTTGACCAGATTCGGCGTCAGCTTCGGGTTGGCCTGGAGCATCAGCGCCGCCGCACCGCTCACCACCGGGGCGGCCATTGAAGTGCCGCTCAGGTACATCGTCTTCATGCTGTCCGTTGCGCCGTTTTTGATCTCAAGCGTTGAATAGGTCTGGACCAGCGTATTGCTCGGGGTTTTGGACACAGACATCGCGCCGATCAGTTTGTTGCCGGGGGCGACAAGGTCGGGCTTGATCAGGTCGTCATACTTCTTCACTCCATTGACCCACGCATACCCGCGCGTCGGGCCGCGTGAGCTGTAGGTAGTCACCACATCATCGGATCGTGAATCAGTGCCGAAGGTGTTACAGGCGCCCACGGTAATGACCGAGGGGTCAATCCCCGGCGAGTGAATCCCGCCGTAGAGCTTGGTGCCGACAGAGTCCTTGCCCATATTCCCAGCGGCGCAGACGACCACGATCCCGGCTTTGACGGCCTTGCGGACGGCGGCGCAGAGCGGGTCATTGAGGTAACTGTCCTTCGGCGGGGTGCCGAGGCTCATATTGATCACGCGGACGTTGTACGTGCTTTTGACCGAGATCACGTAATCAATGGCGTTGATGACCGCGCTCGAACTCCCCACCCCGTCCTTGGTCAGCACGATCATATCCAGCAGATTGACGCCCGGCGCAACGCCCCTGTAGTAGCCGTTGCCGACCACGTCCGTCCCGCAGAACAGCGAGGCCACGTGCGAGCCGTGCCCGTAAAAGTCGCCGTAATAACCCGTGCCGGTGAAATCCTTCGTGATGAGTGCCCTGTTCTGCTGCTGCGGGTCCTGAATCAGGTTATTGGTGCTGGCGATCCCGCTGTCGAATACCGCGACCGTAATCCCCTTGCCATTCAGAGTAACCCCGCTGACCAGGTTGCGGATCTGTTCGGCCCCGCTCGTGACGGAAAGGTGCCCTGAGGCGGAAACCGGGCGATCCGGGCTGATGTATGCGACCGCGGGGTCGGCGGCCAGTTCGCGAATTGCGGTGCGCGGCAGTTCAACCATGACCATCCCGGTCCCGTCGTATTTGCGGTTGACCCGGCCGTTCAGTCCGGCGAGCCTTGCCTGCATCGCAGCGCTGGTGGAAAAGTCGTTCATCTGAACGATGAAGCTCTGCCTCTCGTCGGCGGCGACTTCCGGTGAGGGGAGCGTCACGCCGCTGACCACAGTCCGGGTAGTCGCGGACAACTTCTGGCGCCGCGCCTCGGCCAGCGTCCTTGGTTTGGAATTATTCCTCAGGGCGCCCGCCTCCTCGTCCTGCGCGATCAACTCCTCCAGGTCAGGCGCCAGCGTCGTCGCCTTCTCCGTTCTGAGAGCCGCCTTGCGTGGCCGCAGCCCCTGTGGATCCTTGTGCGCGCCGAAGCTGAGTGACGGCACGCAGAGCAAAGCCCCCAGTGTCATTGTCAGAATCTTTTTCGTGGATTTGGTGAGAATCATTACTTCGGTTCCTTCATATATTCCCTCTGATGTGGTTGATGTCGAATCGTCAGGCGGGACATCGGAGTCCACACGCTGCAAATTCAGCCGCCACTTATTGGCGAGCCATGTGCCAGGGGAGGGCGCGCACGCTAAATTGAGACAGTGATGAAGATGACCCCCTCAGGGGCTTGCTGATGCGCAGTTAGTCTGTTTCACTGTGACCGGTCATCCTGATCGAACAGACATTCATTCGGCGGTTTTGGCTCGTTGCCCCATCAACCCGGGAATTATTTCGGGAGGCCGAACGAGGTCTGCAAAGACGGGTTTTCGTTTTTACACCATCGGGTCTGGTGGTAAGCTGATTCCGGCTTTAACCTCCCCTGATTATCCCTTTGGCCTTCCCCAGCGGTTCTCACGGCAAACAGCAGGGACAGGAGGTCCGACATGCCAAATTTAAGTCGCCTGAGTGTTGGCGAGATTATTTTTCTGATCGGCGCAGCCATCTATGTTATCAACCTGATACTCACACTGGCCAAACAGAAGAGAACGATTCCGGTGGACGGAATCGGTTTGATGGTTCTGGGGCTGGGGCTGACGCTGTTGTTAAAGTTATAACCATCTGTCTCACCGTCCTGACAAGGCTTGAGGCGCGTGTTTGCGCCGGTGTGACCTCGTTCATCCGGTTGAAACTCTTGACTTCAGCCGCATGGACCGGACAGTCCGCGGTACAACTTTTTCAGGAGACAATTCAAATGGCACACAGAGTCAATCGGCAGTGGCGGCTCGCCGCCCGTCCCGCAGGGATGATTAAGGAATCGGATTTCAAATGGACTGAAGAGCCTGTCCCGGTTCCGGGCGACGGTGAATTCCTCATCCACAATCTGTACCTCTCGCTCGACCCGACCAACCGCGTCTGGATCACTGACGTTGAATCATACCTGCCGCCGGTCGGCATCGGCGAAGTGATGCGCGGCGGGACGGTCGGGGTGGTCGAGGAATCGAATCATCCGGGCTTCAGCGTCGGCGATCACGTGAGCGGGCTGCTCGGCTGGCAGGATTACGCCGTCTCAAGTGGCGCCGGGTTGTCAAAGCTGCCGAACAACCCGGCGATCCCGCTGACGGCGTATATGGGACTGTTCAGCCACATCGGGCTGACGGCTTATTACGGCCTGCTCGATGTCGGCAGGCCGAAGGCGGGTGAAACCCTGGTGGTCTCAGCGGCGGCGGGAGCGACCGGCTCGATTGTCGGCCAGATCGGGAAGATCAAAGGCTGCCGCGTAGTCGGCATCGCTGGCAGCGATGATAAATGTAAATGGCTGACCGATGACCTCGGGTTTGATGCGGCCATCAACTACAAGACCGAAGACGTCAACGAGGCGCTCGGCAGGCATTGCCCGAATGGGATTGACGTTGATTTCGAGAACGTCGGCGGGAACATTCTCGAAGCCGTCCTCAATCACCTCAATCTGAGGGCGAGGGTCGTGCTGTGCGGGATGATTTCACAGTACAACGCGACCGAGCCGCAGCCCGGTCCCCGCAACCTTGGCCTGCTGATCTCGAAACGCGCGCGCATGGAAGGCTTCATCGTCCTCGATTACATGAACCGCGCCGACGAGGCTTTCAGTGAAATGGGCAAGTGGCTGATGGAAGGAAAACTGAAGTACCGCGTTGATGAAGTCGAGGGACTGGAGAAGGCGCCGACGGCCCTGAACAAACTCTTCGAAGGGGCGAATCAGGGCAAGCTGGTCGTCAAGCTGTAGCGGATTTCAAATCGGTGTACGGGGAGCTGCCAGCTCCCCGCGGATCGTTGCAGGAATATCTACTCTGAACAGCCGCAATCCTGCGAGTCATCGAGGAGTTGCCAGCTCCCCGTACATTCACAGCCGTTCCGGCCTCTGCCCGCCGACCAGCAGGTGCGCGAGCCTGACGTGATGGCCGCCGCTCTTCGGATTCTTTTCACCGGTGATCCTGACCGTCAGCTTGTGCAGGCCCGAATCGAGGCCACTCGTGATGATGCGCGTCGCGACGTGGTGAGAGGTGTGGTAACAGTCAACTTTGCCGAGCGGCGCCGGCGCCGGCTTGCCGTCAATCAGGCATTCGATCACCCCGCAGTCCGGCCCCATGCGGTAAACGATCCCGACCGCCGAGCCCTCAAAAGTCGTTTCAAATTCCGCCCCAGGCTTGTCGCTGCTCAGTAATTTCGACGGCAGCACCGGGTTGCTGACCGCTTCGGATTTCCAGTGCGGGCCGGAGATGAATTCCGCGAACGGCCTGATCTCGCCGTAAGTCAGCGCGTCCTGTTCGAGAAACATCGGCAGCGATCTGGGCAGCAGCGACGGCTTCATTTTCGATTGCGCTTCGAGAAACCTGATGATCACGTCAGCGTAATGTTTATGCCCCAGATCAACCGGATGCACGCCGTCCTTCCAGAAGGCCTCGGGGCTGAGTTCTTCTTTCTCGATCAGCCTGGAAGTCGAAGGCTCGAGGTTGATCGAAGGCAGACTGTAATATTCGGCCACGGCTTCGTGCCATTCGACGCGCGCCTCCCGGTTGGCGCGCGTGGCATAGATGAGGACGATTTCGGGCGGCTGCGGGTGCAGCAGCAACTGGCGGATGATCCCTTCGAGTGATTCCCTGACCGTCTTCTCCGTTTCGTTCCAGTCGTTGACGGCGAATTCGATAAAGACCAGATCGGGTTTCTGCGCGATGACGTCGCGCCTCACCCGCATCGCCCCGTAAGCCGACCCCGTGCCGCCGACCGCGGCATTGACTTCGGTGATTGCGGCCTGGGGGTATTGCTCGCGGAGCCAGCCCGTGACCAGCGCGCGGTATGAAGTCCGCGCCGGGTCGCTCGCGCCCGCGCCCGCCGTGATCGAGCCGCCAAGGTATGCCACCGAGACGGCCTTGCCCGCGCGCAGCTTGTCGAAGAACAGTCCGATGTTGCGGCGCGGCGGCGGCTGCTGAGTTCGCTGCTGCCCCGCGGAAGAGTGTGCAAGCACGAGCGGGATCAGGAAAGCTGACAGCGCGATACGTGAAAGACGATGAATCACCATAAGCATCCTCCGGGTCGGGTCTCAGACTTCAGCGTCGGATTATAACAGTTACTCGGAAGGAACGTACCGGGTATGTTTACTTGCAGGCATCAAAGCTGGCGGCGCCGAAGACTTTTTCATGACGGATTTCCGTGGCGGGTTATTCGAGTGGCAGTTTCGGCAGGCGCATGGTGCTGCCGCGTTTGTAATTCGCCGTCTCGGCCAGTTTGACTAGGTCGGCTTGCGTACCGATGGCGATCAGCAGGTCGCCGGCGCGCAACTCCTGCTCGCCGTCCGGGTTGAAATGCATCCGGCCTTCGGCGTTGGTGATCGAGACGATGATCGCATTGGATTGAGTGCGGATGCCGGAGTCTTTAAGCCGGCGCCCGTCGAGCGGCGAGCCGGGGAGGATTCTGATCTGCTCGAAGCCGAGGTCGAGCGTTTCGGTCATGGTCGTCAGTTCGATGAAGTCGGCGACGGCGGGCGAGAGCGCGGCCTGCGCTATGCGGTGACTGCCGATCAGCGTGGGGGAAACGACCTTGTTGGCCCCGGCGCGCACGAGCTGGCGCTCGGAGGTGTGGTCGGTGGCGCGGGCGACGATGTGCAGGTTCGGGTTCAGGCCCCGCGCGGTCAGCACCACGTAGACATTTTCCGCGTCGCTCGACGCCGCCGTGATCAGGCAGCGCGCCGTGCGCACGTTGGCCCCTTCAAGCACCGTCTCGTCGGTGGCGTCGCCCACCAGCACCAGATCGCCTTTCGAGAGCAGGCGCTCGGCAATGTGTTCGTCGCGATCAATGACGACGAAGTCCACGCCTTTTTTCCGCAATTCGTTGATGACCTGCGTGCCGACGCGGCCCGCGCCGCAGAGAATGTAATGCCCGCTCAGTTTGCTGATGTCCTTGAACATTCTCCGTCTCCCCAGCACCGAAGTGATTTCGGTTTCGATCAGGATTTGAGTCAGTTGTGAAATCAGAAAGCCGAAGGTCGTCACCCCGACGATGATCAGCCCGAGCGTGAAAAAACGCCCGGCCTGCGTCAGCGGGTGCGTTTCGCCGTAACCAATCGTCGTCAGCGTGATGATCGTCATATAGAGACCATCGAAGAACGGCCAGCCTTCGATCAGATGATAACCGAGCGTCCCGGCCAGCACGAGCAGGACGATGGCGGCGAGTGAGTAATAAATTCTGACGTGACTGGGCATATGAACGATTGATTCTGATCGCCTGCGAAACCGGTTTCCTGAAACCCGGTCAAAGTTAGTCAGGTCTTCGGCGGAAGTCAATGAGATTATCGGTTACTACGGGCCGCGGATTCGGCAGAGAAAAATGGTTGCGCTGACAGCGAATGTTGATTTCCAGCTGCCGCGTCCGGCATCATTCGCGGCGACAATTCCGCATTTCAAACACGCAGCAGGACGACCGGAGGAGAGAATCGAATGAACACTGGTTTGATCGGGCTGGGGATTATGGGCGCGCCGATGGCCCGCAACATTATCAAGGCGGGATTCCCGCTCACCGTCACCACTCGCACCGAAGGCAAGGCCGAAAGCTTTGTCGCCGAGGCGAAGGCCGCAAACCCGTCGGCGCAGGTGCGTGCCGTCGCCACCGCGGCGGAAGTCGCGGCCGCGAGCGAGGTGGTGATCACGATGGTGACCGACACTCCGGATGTCGTCGCCGTTGCCCGCGGCGAACACGGCATCTTCGCGGGCGCCAGACAGGGCACCGTCATTATTGATATGAGTACCATCTCGCCGCAGGTGACGCGCGAACTGGCCGCAGAGGCCGCGTCGCGCGGGTTGAGCTGGCTTGACGCCCCCGTGTCGGGGGGCCAGAAGGGAGCCATCGAAGGCACGCTGACGATTATGATCGGCGGCGACGAGGGGGCGCTCGGGCGCGCGCGCCCGGTGCTTGAGGCGATGGGCAAACGCATCACGCATTTCGGCCCGGCGGGCAACGGGCAGGCGGCGAAGCTCTGCAACCAGATCGTCGTCGCGGTCAACCTGCTGGCCGTCTGCGAAGGCCTCGTCTTCGGCGCGAAAGCCGGGCTCGATCTGAACACGCTGCATCAGGCGCTCACAGGCGGCGCGGCCAATTCGTGGGCGCTCGAAGTGCTGGGCAAAAAGATGATTGATCGCGACTTCGCCCCGGCGTTTATGGTGCGGTTACAGCAGAAGGATCTGAGGCTCGTGATGGACGCCGCCGGCTCGGGGCACACCGCGCTGCCCGGCGCCGCGCTCGTGCATCAGCTGCTCGCGGCGGTCGAAGCCGAGGGGCGAGGCAACGACGGCACACAGTCCTTGTTCCGCTGGCTGGAGAAACTGTCTGGTCTGAAAGGCGAGTGAAACTGCTTCAGCGATCCGCAGCGCTATCCGGGGCGGTGGTTGAGTTCGATGCTCGCGACGACGCGGTTATCTTTCGGGTTGCGGTTGACGATGATGGCATCCGGCGCCGGGTCGCTGCTTTTCAACTTCACACCGCGACTGTTTCCCGCTCTGGTCAGTTTCAATCCGGGGCTGGGCTGAACGTCCCGGCGCACCCCGGTCTGTTTTGTCACCTGCTTTACGTTGTTGCAGCGGGCAGAACACGAGCAACCGCAGGGAGCGTTCGTACGCCTTCACTCGGAGTGTTCATCACAGGGCCGGATGAGCCGTTGCGGAATCTGATCTGCACGGTATTCGCGGCCCGGCCATCCACCGTCAGGTTGACCTCCACTGCGCCAATGCCCGCCAGACTGCGCGGCAAAGCCATATTCACCTGATCAAGTCCGGCAAATCTGCCCTGCGCTCCGGGGTACGGCACCGGGAGATCAATCCCGTTTGCGCCGCCGATCCTGACTCCGACTGATCTGCCGGCGTCGGGAAGGCGGAAAAACAAAACAGGCAGGGCGCGGTTCAATGTCGCCCCTGCCTGAACGGATAGAGAGCCAATGACGAAAGGAAGGAGGGCAATCGAGGGGCGGGGGCAACCGCCCCCCCTCTCATCGTTTTACGGCGCGATGAACACGCCGCTGCGGAACCTGACACTCTTGCCGAGCGGCGTGATCAGGTAGACGTCACAGCTCCCGGGATTCGCCCCGGCCTCGACGTTCACGGTCACCACGATCTGGTCTTCCTCGACCGAGAGGTAGCTGGTGGTGTTGACCTTGTCCTTACCGAACCTGACCTGCGTCCCCGGGACGATCCCGGTGCCTTTGATCGTCACCGTCATGGTCGAGCCGCGGGTTATCCGGTTGGGACTGACGCTGAGGATGCTGAGCGTGCGCGGCAGCACTTCGACGCTGATTGGCGATGAACTGCTCACGCCGCCGTTGCCGTCGCTCGCGGTCAGCGCGATTGAGTGCTGGCCGACCGCGAGCCTGACCGTCACTGTCGGCCCCTGGGCGATCACCTGACCGGCGTCAGTCCAGGTGAAAGTCAGGCTGTCACCGTCGGCATCAGTTGATTTCGAGCCGTCGAGCGAGACATCCGCGCCGTCCTTGCCGGCGGCCTGAATGGCCGAGGGCAGTGGTTGCACCAGGGGCACGGGCACGCGGTTCGTGAGCTTCTTTCCGCTGCCGGTCTCGTCGTTCGGGATGTCGCTCACCTGGACGCGGAAGGGGAGCGTGCGGAAAGTCTGTTTGTGGTTGTCGGTCGCGACGACCCGAATCTCGGTGACCGGATCGTCTGCCGACGGCGTGATCCGCAACGTGGCCTGGCGCGCGGCGGCATTCACGTCAACCAGCTTCGCATTCGATCCCGCGCCGATCAGGCTGAAGGTCACCGGGTCGTTATCCGGATCGGTCGCCTTCAGCAGGATGTCGCGCGTCGTGCCGGCCGGGATGTACTGGTCGTTGATGTTTTCCAGCACCGGCGCAATCGAACCCGGCACGCCCCCGGTCTGCTGCTCCTGATCGCTGAACACCACGTTGACGATCATGATGGCCGTCGCGGTGTTGCCGGATTTGTCCTTCGCCGTGAAGGTCACGGTCGTCGCGCCGAGCGGGAAGACCGAACCCGGCGGACGCGTGGCCGTTACCGGGATCCAGCCGTCAACCATGTCGTAAGCCATCGGAAGCTTGTAATCAACCGCCACGCCCTTGAGTGAAGCGGTCGTCCGGGTAATCCCGGTGGGAATCCCGCTGATCTGCGGGGCAATGGTGTCTTTGACTGTGACGATCTGTTCATAAGGCACACTCGTCGCCCCGCTCCCGTCAGTCACCGTGAGCGCGATGCCGTGGATGCCGAGGCCGAGCCGGAGGTCAGTCACGCGGCCTTCGGAGACGGGCTTGTCGGTGTCCGTCCACAGATAAGTCAGCACGTCGCCGGGGTCTTCGTCGGACGAAGCCGAGCCGTCGAGCCGGACAATCGTGCCGGTCGCGCGGCGGGCCTCAATGACCGGAGGGATCGGCTCGGCCACGGCCACCGGGATGTGATTGCCGGGGTTCGATGCCGGGGCTTCGATCTGGTAAAAGTCGCTGACGCTCAGGTAATGCAGATTCCCGCCGTAACTCAGACCGCCGCCAACCCAGATGTTGCCCGCCACGGTGAAGGGCGCCGTCCCGAGCGTGTTCGACCAGGCGAACAGCGGGGTGGCCGAATTGAGCTTGAGCCAGCCGCGGTGCCCCTTATCAATGACGCCGGTGAAGGCTTTGTTTCCGTTCGTCTTCAACGTCGAGAGTCTGGTCTCGGTTTTGCCGAGCGTCGTGGAGGCGGTATTGAAGGCGTCGTCGAAGAGGACCGTCGAGATCGAGCCGCGCGTGTTGGCGCCGTCGAGCAATGTGGTCGGCGGCCGCGCAAAGCCCAGCGTCGTGCTGTTGTCATCCTGACTGGCGACCGCGCTGAGGGCGCCCACCGCCGGCAGCATGTCGTAATTCACGCCGTCGAAAATCAGGTTGGCGCTGACCGCGTCATTGTTGCGCCCGACGGGGCCGGGCGAATTCTTCGCAATCGCCAGCGCGTTGTAGGCGGCCGAAGCTTCCCCGGTCGCGGCCCCTTCGATGACCTGCGCGCTGCCGATCAGGTGATTGAACTGAGTCGGCCTGCCGCCCGCATCAATCGCCATTGCCAGCGCCCAGCCGCGCTGTCCGGGGGCAATCGTGGAAACGTCAATCGTCGTCGTCTGGCTGGGCCCGAGCGCGATGATCTTGTCTGTAATTGGCGAGGTCGCCGCGAGGTTGCTGAAGAACAGCCGGACGCGAACCTTCTCCGAGGGGTCAGTGTTGGTCACGTTGAGTTGCGTGTTGCCGCCGTCGGCGGTCGTGAAGCGTGAGAAAACCAGAATGCTGCCCTTCGCGCTCTCGCCCGCGCCTTCCGACCCGCCGGTCGCCGCCGGCTGGTTCGAGGTCAGCGAGTCAGCGGGCGGCTCGCTGATAAAACCGACCGGGACGGTGATCCGGTATTTGTCGAGCCACTCCAGCACCTGCATGTTCCGTGCGTTGTGCAGCGCCTCGCCGCCGATCGAGTCGGTCGTGCTGAGGCCGAGGATCGGGACGGGGTTGCCGGAATCGAGATCAGTGGCCGAGAAGGAGGCCCAGCCCGGGTTGCCGGCCGTGACGATGCTGTTGATCCCCGGGTCAACCCAGATTTTGCTGGCGGCGGTCGAAAGCTGGCAGACGTTGTCAATCACCTCCGCATAAGGCTTGCCGCTCTGGTCGTAAGCCACGGCCGTGATCTTCGTCGGCGAATATTCATCGGCATCGGGCCGCGGGGCCGGGCTGTAGACGGTCACCTCTGTGCTGAGCGCCCCGGCCACCCCGCCCGCCTGATTCTGGAGGTTGTCGAGCGCAATCATTTTCGGCAGCTTGTCGTATTCGCCGCCGTCGAAATTCAGTTCGGCGTACCCCTCGTTGCTCGTGTGCGCCGCGCCGGCCGTGCGTTTGGCGACCGCGAGCGCGTTGTAGCCGGCCTCATGTCCGTGCGCGTCGCGCAGCACCGCGCTGCCGATCAGCCAGTTGAACTGCGTCGGCGCCCCGTCGCCGTTGACCGCAATCGCCATCGCGTAACCGGTCGCGTTTGGCCTCTCCCTGCTCATCAGCAGCGTCCGCGTCTGGTTCGGGCCGAGGCTGATGAACTGCTCCTCGGAGACGCAGTTGGCCGAGAAGATCAGGTGGATCGCCACGCCGTCGCGCGGGTTCGTGTTGGTCAGCGTGAGCAGCGTGTTGACGGTTGAGGCTTTGGACGCGTCGCTCGTGAATTTGTGGAAGAAGAGGATGCTGCCGGCTTTGCTCGTGCTGGCGGCGCTCTTCGGGCCGGCGGAACCGACGCGGGGCAGCCCCGGCCCGATGGGGGGCTGGTCCTGAGCCGCTTCGGTCGCCTCCTGCGCCCGGGCCGACTGCGTGCGCAGCATGGCGGCGGAGGCCAGCGCGAAAACGACCGTGACGGCGAGCAGCGCGAGCAGGCGGAAATTGCGTGAGGGAACTCTGCGGGATTCTTTCGCGTACCCGGGGGGCGGCAGCGCGGAGGATCGTTCGTGCCTGGGTTTCATATCAAATATCTCCCTGGTAGCTTTGGCATAAAGCTTCGGACGGTTGAAGACACCGATGACAAAGGGCAAAGGTTCGTCATCAGTCGCAGGCGTGAGAGGGCGCCCGCCGGGTCTGAGAGAGCAGGAATAATCCAGTGAGTGGCGCGTCTCGCTCTGAAAAACAGTCGCCGGAGAGCGATCAGTCGCCGATGCACGACCCGTCAACGGGGGATGGCGGTCGTTGCCAGAAGAGTGACAGGCGAACCAGGTCAACCGATCAGTGATTCAAAGAGAAGTTTTGCGGCCTGTGCGGCGTGAGGCCAGGCGGCATGATTGTTTCGGTCGAGGTTAATAAATCATCCTGACATCAGGCGCGCCCTGGAGAGCCAGGAAGCTCCGGAGAAGTTGCACCAGCCTGATGTTAGTGAGGTCTGTCTCCTGACGCCGCAAAAGGTAACACACCGTGATAATTGCTGCAAGGAATTCAGCCCCCGTCCAAATCATTTCGTTGACCTGGCTGAAGCCACTATGCTACCCTCCGGCCCGCTCCGAAACCGCTCCCGACAGGCTTGTCTCCAGCTCTGAATCAATGCCCGATAACCGACAAAATACCCGACTAATGGGATCTGGCGATGCTCACCGGATATAACACCGACATTGCCTGCGAAGGCGTTACCTATCACGTACAGACGGAAGACAAAGGGCTGAAAACGCCGATCATTCTTTCACTGATTTACAACCGCGGCACGATCCTCGGCGCGAAACGCACGAGCTATCAGGACCTGATCGCCGACGGTCAGGTTGATGAGAGCCGTCTGGCGAAAGCCATCGAGCGCCAGCATCAGATCATCCTCGCGGCCATCCACGCCGGGAAGCTCGAACAGCTGATCAAGAAGCTGAACGCCGACACCGGGAACGCGCAGCCCGAGGCCGCCGAACAGCCGCCCGCGAAGAAGAAATCAGGCGTGCTGGCGACGAGCGAGCAGCCGGCGGTTTCCTCTGCCACGGCAGCTCCCACCGGCACCATGCCAGTCATTACCGGCCCGGCTGTTGATAAAGCGCCCGCCTCATCGCCCGGTTCGTCGCGGATCTACAACCTCAGCGACCTGACCTCTGACAGCTCACTCAGTCTGGATGAACTCCTCAATGAATTCGTCAAATCTGACCGACCGCGCGAAGAACTGGGGATTAAAATGCTGATTCAGCCGCGACTACTGGCGGGCGAGGAAGTCACGATCAGCGCGACCGTGCTGTTTGACAAACAGTGGCCGGCGGTGGAGGCCGCCGTCAAGGTTCAGGTCGTCGGCACGACGATCAGGCCGCAGACTTACAACACGCAGTGTGATCGCAACGGCGCCTTCAGCCTGAAGCTGAGGATGCCCGAATTCCACGCCGGCACCGCCGCCATGATCATTCAGGCCCGCGAGCCGAAGGGCCAGACCGCCGAATTCAAAATGCTCATCCGCAAAAGGTGAAGCCGAGTATGGCCAGCAGCCCCGCCATCGAAATCATCCTCAACGGAGAGCCTCGTCTGGTCCCGCCTGAAACGACTGTCACTGATTTAGTCTCTTCACTCAATCTTGCCCCCGAGCGCCTCGCCATCGAACTCAACCTGTCAATCCTCCCGCGCCACACGTGGGCGGAAACGAGATTGCGACAGGGCGACCGGCTGGAGCTGGTTCATTTCGTCGGCGGCGGCTGATTCCTGCCGAGCGTCGAATCCATCCCCTCACGAGTCAGCGTCAGCACCGAAATTTCAGGCGGCACGCGAAACCGCACGGGCAGAATGCTCATCCCGATTCCGGGCGTGATAAATAAATCGTGCCCGTTTTCACGGTAGTGGCCGATCACGTGGTGGGTTCCGTCTTTCGACGGCACGGACAGTACGCCAAGGATGGGCAGGTTGACCTGACCGCCGTGCGTGTGCCCGGCCAGCAGCAGGTTGAAGCGCGGCGGCAGTTCGGCGAAGACGTCCGGCGTGTGGGTGATCGCGATGACGGGCGAGTGGTCAGTGATTCTGCCCTCGGTTTTGCGCACGTCGTGATGCCGCGACCAGTGATCGCCCACCCCGGCGATCCAGACCGCGCCGTCGCCGCGCTCAATTCTCACCGCGTCGTTTTCCAGCACGCGAATTCCGGCCCGTTCGAGCGCGCGCCTGATGCGCGGCGCGTTGTACCACCAGTCGTGATTGCCCAGCACGGCATAGACGCCGTGCGCGGCATGCAATTCGGCGAGCGGCTGGCCGAAAACTTCCGGATCAACTCTGGCCGCGTGGCGGTCGGAGCGCAGTTGCGAAACGTAATCGCCGAGCAGCACGACGACGTCAGGGTGCAGCGCGTTGGTCCGGCTGACCACGTCGCGCAGCTTGTCCATAGTCATGGCGCCAAAGCCGACGTGCAGATCCGAAAGCGCGGCGATTCGCATCCCCTCGAACTCCGGCGGCAGCTCCGGAATGGCGATTGATGTCTCCGTGACCACCAGCCGGTTCGGCTCGATCACGAACGCCCAGAGCGCGAGCCCGATGACCGCGAGGGCCGTCAGACCGACGATTACCTTGTTTCTGAATTTCAACCTGCGGAATCGCGAAACAACCATCAATCTTTTGAATCAGGGAGGGGTTGTCCGGGCTGCGGGGTCAGCCGTTACTGTTGTTAATGCCGCGGCGAATATCGCCGCGGAACCGCGTCTGCTTTTCCAGACCGCGGCGGTGCAAAATCGGGCCGAGCGTGAATGCGAGATTCGGGAAGGCGTCGGTCAGTCGCGCCAGCCAGCCCCGGTGCCAAGGGATGATAACCTCAAGCGGTCTGCGCGGGAGAACTTTTTTTACGATCACCCGCGCGATCTCTTCGACCGTGAGCAGCCGCGGCCCTGAAAATACGAGCGCGGCGGCGGGGACCTCCTTGTTCGGATCGAGCAGCGGCGTATTGACCGCGTCGGGACTGACGGCGGTGACGTAAACGCCATGCGGCCTGAGTTCCTGCGCGACCGCGAGCGAGAAGGCTCGCACCGCATATTTCGACGCCGAGTAGATCGCGATGCCCGGAATCGGCGCGAGGGCTGAGAGCGAGGCGATGTTGATGATGTGCCCCCCGCCACGCTTCACCATGTGCCGGGCGGCGGTCTGCGTGCCGAAGATCACGCCCTTGGTGTTGATGTCGAAGTGGCGATGCACCAGCTCCGGCGGCGCATCGAGCGCCCACCCGCCGATCATCAGGCCCGCGATGTTCGCGGCCACGTCAATGCCGCCGAATGCCTCAACCGCTTCCGCGAAAGCCGCCTCCCACGATTGAGGGTCGGTGACATCAAGCTTTGCGATGCGCAATTGCGTTTCGGGAAGATTCAGCGCGCGGGCGTATTCCTGCAACGCCGGCAGGTTGATGTCCGTCGCAAACACGCGATGCCCCCCGGCCAGCAGCACGCCGGCCAGATGCCTGCCGATGCCGCTCGCGCAGCCGGTCAGGAAGAAGTTTTGAGGCTGAGTACTCATCGAACAATCAGGGATGAAGAGGCAGCTGTCCCTGGAGCGATAACAGCGGCGCCGATTCACTTCAAGACCGCATCAATATTCCCAAAGGACTTCTTCACGGCTGAGTTCCTTGTGCCAGACCCTGCCATCAGCAAACGTCACTTCGGCGATAAAGAATGCAACACCGACCGTGGCAGTGATAGTTCTCCCGTCCCTTGTGACCCTTGTCCACATTTCAGTTTGAAATATCTCGCCGGCAGTGAAGCCCAGTTCTTTCGGGTGGTCAGAATTGATTGTCAGTTCAGAATCTTTGCGAGCCGGCACCTCCAGCGCGACAGGCGCCCCGAGTCTGACTTCAAACTTACCTGGAAGATCCCTGACCATTCCGACGCGGTAGCCCGTCACCTGATCTTCATTCATCCGAAGTTTGACGAAAAAGGCGTCACCGCGTCTGTTCCCCGATCTGACTGATAACGGGCAGCTGCCATGCAGCAGGAACCGTTGCGGGTCCAGCGGGTATTCAACGGTTCGCTCGGATACCCACTTCTTTCCACCGACAAATTCAACTCCGAGTAGTCTGACTTTCAGCGTCAGATCACCCCTGTGGTGCCACCTGACAGAAATGTTATTTCTGATGACCAATCGCTTTTCACCGGGAGCCAGGTGTTCTTCCTGTCCCACGCTGCTGTAGCCGCCCCCCTCAGGCAGCTCATAGGTAAAAGAAA
This sequence comes from Blastocatellia bacterium, assembly GCA_035652435.1. Classification (GTDB taxonomy): domain Bacteria; phylum Acidobacteriota; class Blastocatellia; order RBC074; family RBC074; genus DASRDU01. Next base: position 162,923 of record DASRDU010000171.1, on the reverse strand, counting down.
GATATGCCAGTCTGATCTGTTCCCGGGTTCTGTTGATTATCTCGACATGATGTCCGGTTACTTCGATATCATTCGGGCGATCCGGATGATTCCTGTAGCTGAATGCAGGCGAAGAGAGAATAACGGGGCTGTCCTTCTCATCCACTACTTGTCCCTTTTCCCCTTGGATGCCCGACTGACTGAAGCCGGGCTGAGTGAAAGCGAGCAGAAACAGGGCGAGCAGAATGAAGCCGGTAACAGTCCGGCCTGTCTGTCTGTCAGAATTATTTTCCTTCATCCCTCATCTTTCATCCTTCCGTTAGTCAGTTCGACGGTTTGTTTGTAAGTCGGGATCGTCACGTCCCAGCCGAGCTGGCCGACAATTTTATCGCGCAGTGCCGCGCTGCCCTCGGGCTCGCCGTGAACGATGAAGGTCATCTTCGGCGGCCGCCTGAATTGGCCGAGCCAGCGCATGATCTCGGCCGAATCGGCGTGCGCCGACATACTGCCCATCGTCTCGACGTGGGCGCGCACGGGGACGAACTCGCCGTGAATTTTGATCTCCTTCTCGCCCTCCTGCAGCCTGCGCCCGCGCGTGCCCGCGGCCTGATAGCCGACCAGGATGACCGTACTCGCGGGGTCGGGCAGGTGCAGCGCCAGGTGGTGCAGCACGCGCCCTCCGGTGGCCATCCCCGATGCCGAGATGATGATCGCGGGGCCGCTGAGCGAATTGAGCGCTTTCGAGCTGTTGCGTCCCTGCACCAGCTGGAAATTGCGTGTCGCCAGCGCGTTGTGCCCGCTCTCGCCGAGCTGCCGCATTTCAATGTCGTGATCCTCGGTGTGTTTCTTGTAAAACCTCGTGGCCGACGCGGCCATCGGCGAATCAACAAAGACTGGCAGGACGGGGATGCGGTTCTCTTCTTCCAGCTCGCGGATGTAATAAAGCAGCAGCTGCGTGCGGCCGATGGCGAAGGCCGGAATGATCACCTTGCCGCCGCGCCCGGCGGTCTCGTTGATGATTTCAGCGAGGCGGACTTTCGGGTCAACATGCTCGTGCAGCCGGTTGCCGTAAGTTGATTCGACCAGCAGGTAATCGGCTTCGGGCACCGGCGTCGGGTCGTGCAGGATCGGTTCGTCGTAACGCCCGAGGTCGCCGGAAAAGAGAATGCTCGCGGGCGAGCGCCCCGGCCCGTTTGTTTCCACCCGGACAAAGCCCGAACCGAGGATGTGCCCGGCGGGGGCGAAACTCACCTTCAGAAACTTCCCGATCCCGAATTCTTCGCCGTAATCCACGCCTTCGACCAGCCTGAGCGCGGCACGCGCGTCAGCTTCGGTATAGAGCGGCAGCGCGGGTTTGTGTTTTGAGTATTCGTGGCGGTTGGCGAAGTCGGCATCCTCTTCCTGAATCCGCGCCGAATCGGGCAGCATCACCGAAAGCAGGTCGGCCGTGCCCCTGGTCCCATAGACCGGCCCGTGGAATCCGTCGCGCACGAGCCGCGGCAGGTAGCCCGAATGATCAATGTGCGCGTGCGTCAGCAGCACGCAGTTGATCGAGGCTGGGTTGACTGACAAGGGCTCCCAGTTGCGCAGCCGCAGTTCTTTCAGCCCCTGGAACAGCCCGCAATCAATCAGGACGCGGTAACCGTCGTCATCGAGCAGGAATTTTGACCCGGTCACCGTGCCCGCCGCGCCGATAAATTGTAGTGTGGTCATGGTAGCGTCAAACTAACAAACAGCGCCTGATTCGGCAAGCCGCGGGGACGGGCGGGTGGCACCGCGCGCGGAGTTGTGTTCCCACAGTTCTTCAACTACTCTTGGCGACGGATCAGGCTTCAACTTTAGTTCTGCGAGTTCAGCATCCCAACTCAACCGGAGAGACCCATGAAACTGAAACTGTTCGCTTCCTTCTTAGCGGTGGCCGCGCTGCTGGCCGCCCTCGCCATCGTCGAAACCAGAGCGCGTGCGCGCTCCGCAGCCGCGATGGCCGATGCCGCCACTAAATTCCTCGCCGCGCTCACGCCCGAACAGCGCGCCAAAGCCTCATTCAGATTCGACGACGAGCAGCGCCTCGACTGGCACTTCGTCCCGCGCGACCGCAAGGGCCTCCCCGTTAAGGAAATGAATGAAGCCCAGCGCAAGGCCGCGACCGACTTCCTCAAAACCGGCCTGAGTCAGCGCGGGTACCTGAAGGCCTCGACGATTATGACGCTCGAGAACGTGCTGCAGGTGATCGAAGGGCCGAACCGGAAGTGGCCGCGCGACCCGGAGCTGTATTACTTCTCGGTCTTCGGCACGCCGGGCGCGAAAGAGGCGTGGGGCTGGCGCGTCGAGGGCCATCACGTCGCGCTCAACTTCACCCTCAACAAGGGCTCGATGGTCGCCACCTCGCCCGCATTCTTCGGCTCGAACCCCGGCGAAGTCAGAGTCGAGGGGCCGAAGAAGGGGCTGCGGGTGTTGGCGGCGGAAGAAGACCTCGCGCGCGAGCTGGTGAAATCGCTCGACGAGAAGCAGCGGGCGAAAGCAGTCTTCGATGCGAAAGCGCCGGGCGACATCATCAGCTTCAACAAGGTGAGGGCCGAGCCGCTCGACAAGGCCGGGATCACCGGCAGTGAATTGAACAAAGGGCAGTACGAGCAGTTGACGAAGCTGGTCGAGGAGTACTGCAACAACGTGGCGGAAGATCTGGCGGCGGCGCGGCGCGAGAAGTTCCGCGGCGCGAAGCGGGAGCAGATCTACTTCGCGTGGGCGGGCGGCATCGAGCGGAATGATCCGCATTACTACCGGGTGCAGACGCCGACGTTCCTGATCGAGTACGACAACACGCAGAACAATGCGAATCACATCCACTCGGTGTGGCGTGACTTCAATGGCGATTTCGGGCGTGACCTGCTGGCCGAGCATTACCAAAGCACGCCACATGGCACCCAAATGTCGGCGGACGTTTACACGCTTGATCAGGTGGACGTGAAACCTAAGGTGTTGCGCCGGATGCCCGCAAAATACACCGATGAAGCGCGCGCGCACCACGTCAGTGGAATTGTCATTCTCAATCTGATGGTTACTAGGGATGGCTCGGTGGAAAAGGTCAAAGTTATCCAGGGGCTGCCCGATGGGCTTGATGATAGTGCTGTCTGGGCTGCTAGGAATACGCGTTTCTCTCCGGCGATAAAAGACGGGAAGCCGGTAAATGTTCAGATGACAATAGAAATGAGCTTCAACGTTTTTTGATGCAACAGCTATGGCCGGGGAAGCGGATGGGCGCTGAGAGATGATTCAACTGCCTGTAGATTCACTCCTGTCTCAGATCATTTCTTCTCTTGGCCAGTCTCCCAACCTCGTCATTGAGGCTCCGCCCGGAGCTGGCAAAACCACGCGCATCCCGCCCGCCCTGCTCGACACAGGCATTGCAGGCGATGGCGAAGTGTGGGTGCTGGAGCCGCGCCGACTGGCCGCGCGAATGTCTGCAAGGCGCGTGGCCGAAGAGCGCAACGAAAAGCCCGGTGAAACCGTCGGCTATCAGGTGCGCTTCGACGAAGTCAGCGGCCCGCGCACCCGATTGCGCTTCCTCACCGAAGGCGTGCTGACGCGGCGACTGCTTTCCGATCCGCGGCTGAAAAAAGCCGGCGTCGTCATCCTCGACGAATTCCACGAACGACATTTGCAGGCCGACATCGCGCTCGCTCTGCTGCGCAGGCTTCAGCAGACCGTGCGGCCCGATCTGAAGATCGTCGCAATGTCGGCCACGCTCGCCGCCGACCCGATTGCGGGCTTCCTCGACAACTGCCCGATCCTGCGCTCCGAAGGCCGCCGCTTCGACGTCGCCGTCGAACACGCGGCCCGCCACGACGACCGCCCGCTGGCCGAACAGGTCACGTCCGCCATCAGGCGGCTCGTCACGGAAGGGCTGGAGGGCGACGTGCTTGTGTTTCTGCCCGGCGCGGCGGAAATCAGGCGGGCGCAGGCGGGGTGTGAAAAGATCGCGGCACAGTCTGACCTGCTCATATTGCCGCTGCACGGAGAGTTGCCGGCCGCCGAACAGGATCGCGCGGTGCGTCCGGCCTCACAACGCAAAATCATTCTCTCGACCAACGTCGCCGAAACCTCGATCACGATTGATGGCGTAGTCGCCGTCGTTGATTCCGGCCTGGCGCGCATCGCCAGCCACTCGCCCTGGTCGGGTTTGCCGACGCTGAACGTCGCGCGCGTCAGCAGGGCTTCGGCCACGCAGCGCGCGGGCCGCGCCGGTCGCACCCGTCCGGGTCGCTGTCTGCGCTTGTACACGGCGCAGGATTTCGCGGCGCGGCCCGATCACGAGACGCCTGAAATCCGGCGCCTTGATCTGGCCGAGCCGGTGCTGGAATTACATGCGGCGGGCGTGACCGACCCGGGCAGTTTCGCCTGGTTTGAAGCGCCGTCGCCGCAGTCGCTCGACGCGGCCGAAAGCCTGCTCGAACGGGTCGGCGCGATTGACGGCAGTGGTCTGATAACGGAAACGGGGAAACGAATGCTGCGTTTCCCGTTGCACCCGCGACAGGCACGATTGCTGGTTGAGGCTGAAACCCGCGGAGTGGCCTGGGCCGGGTGCGTGATCGCCGCGCTGATCGGTGAGCGTGACATTCGACAAACCAGCATCCTGCGTGATGCGCGAGAGAGCAGAACGAACAACGCCGCATCAACAGGGCCGTCCGATCTGCTGGCGCTGCTCGATCTGTTCACTGAAGCTGAAAGCGCGAATTTTGCGCCTGAGCGTTTGCGCGCAATGAATCTTGACCAGGGCACGGTGATGGCTGTTGATCGTGTGCGACGACAATTGCTGAAAACCCTGGGGGCGCACGCTTCCAGCGTGCAGAATTTGCGGAACTCGAATTATCCGGGGAATTCGACTGATCGGGATGAAGCACGCGGCCCGCGTGCGCTCCCGGGGGAGGAGCAGTCTTTACTGATCTCAATCCTTGCCGGTTATCCCGACCGGGTCGCCCGTCGCCGCAGGGCAGGCGAAGCCGAGTTGTTGCTTTCAGGCGGCGGTGCTGCCTCGCTTTCGCCCGCGAGTGTCGTCAGGTCGGCGGAGTTTCTGGTCGCCGTTGATGTCGAAGAACGCCGCGAGTCGCGCAGGCAGGGCAATCGCACCAGCACGACGACCATCCGCCTGGCCAGCGCGATTGAGCCAGACTGGCTGCTCGATCTGAGTGCTGATGCCGTCCGCGAAACAGTGGAAGTTTACTGGAATGCGCAGGCCGAGCGCGTCGAAACCATCAGCCGGCTGCTTTACGACCAGCTGATCCTCGACGAAACGCGCGGCGGCAGGGCCGGCGGCGACGAGGCCGCGCAGGTATTGGCCGAAGCCGCATTGAATGCGGGCCTCCGCGCTTTCATTGACGAGGAAGAGTTGTCGCGCTTTCTCGCCCGCGTCCAGTTCATTGCCCGAACATTTCCCGAAGCCGGGGTGCCTGAACTCACCGAAGCCGATGCCCGCGACGCGCTCGCCGGGTTGTGTGAGGGCAAACGTAGCTTCGCCGAATTGCGCCAGGCGGCGCGGCACGGCGAACTCATCCACGCACTGCAATCGAACCTCTCTTCAGCACAATCACAGCTTCTCGCCCGGATGGCCCCGGAGCGCGCGAATATCGGGGGCCGCCGTAACGTGCGCATCAATTACGAGAGCGGCAAGCCTCCGTGGATCGCCTCGCGGTTGCAGGATTTCTTCGGGATGACTGTGGGGCCGACAGTTGCGGGCGGTCGCGTGCCGGTAGTGCTGCACCTGCTCGCGCCGAATCAGCGCCCGGTGCAGGTGACGACCGACCTCGCCGGATTCTGGCAGCGCACATACCCGCAGGTGCGCCGCGAACTCAGCCGCCGCTACCCGCGCCACGCCTGGCCCGAGAATCCGTTGCAGGCAGCCCCGGAAGAAAAAGGCAAACGTAACTATTCTGACAAATAGACGGAATATTCAGGGCTGAATTTTGGATAAGGAGTACAGGGACATGAAATTTCAAAGCGCAAAGATGGATTTCAGGGCGTTTGTCAGAGTGATGGTGTGCGGTTGCCTGATTATGAGTGGCAGTACCTCGGATGCGCAGAAGCAGGTAACGGAAAGGAGCGGTAAGAAGGTCATTATTGCCACCGTGCCAAGTAAGGTTTCCGGAGTACTCGCCGGATATAATGGGAAGGCTGGAGAGATAAAGACCAAGGTGTCTTTCACCGTTACAGCTGTCAATCCGGATGATACTCTGACGGGCGATCTGACGATCACTCTGATCAAAGGAGAAGCGCAGAAAATTACCCAACTGGTAGGAACGACTCTGGCAGAAATCCCAGCCTCTGCCGAAATGAAAGGCGTGGTCGCCAGATTTGAAAATAAAACGGCCTGCCCGGAGGTACGCATAGACCTTCCGGTAAGGGAGATAATATTTGGCCGTCAGTTGCTTGTTTACGACCGCCTGTTACTGAATTTTCAAGAGAGCCGGAAAGAATCAGCAACCGTGATTTGCGCCTATGCCAATTGTCTTAACAAAGGATGTTTTGGTTGTAAGGGGCTCAGAAGAAGACTTAATGAGCTTATCTGTGGAACAGTGAAGACAGAGTAACTGTATGGCCCTGTTTGATTCCCTCCAAAAACTCAACGAAAGCCGCCGCGGCACGAGCCGCCGGATGTTTATGTTCTCGGGCGCCGGGCTGGTGGTCTCGTACTTCGGCTGGCGCTGGTGGCGTGACCGCGCGCGGCCGGTCGTGCAGCGCAAAACGAAATTCGTCACGCCCAACAACGAATTCTATTTCACCGAAATTGATTCCGGCTTCGCGCCGCAGGTCGGCAAAGACAAGTGGCAGTTGAAAGTCAGCGGCTGTTCCGGGAAATCTTTCTCGCTCAGTTACGACGAGCTGCTGAAACTCGAACGGCGGAAAATCTACAAGACCTTCGCCTGCGTCGGCAACGAAGTCGGCGGCCCGGCGATTGGCAATGCCGAGTGGACTGTCACGCCGCTCGCCCCGCTCGTCATGCGCGTGCTGGGCGACCGTCGCGACAACGTGCGGGTCGTCTGTTACGCGATGGACGGGTTTTATTCGAGCGTGCCGCTCGATGTTGCCCTGAGCGATCAGGCCTTCATCGCTTACGAAATGAACGGCGTCGAAATCCCGAAGCGGCACGGCTGGCCCGCTCGCGTGCTGCTGCCCGGCATCTACGGCATGAAGCAGCCGCGCTGGCTCGAACGGATCGAAGTCACCGACAAGTCAGTTTCCGGTTACTGGGAAAAGCGCGGCTGGTGCGATGAATGCAAAGTGAACCTGACGGCGCGGATTGATTCGGCGATCAGGCAGGACAACGGCTCGTGGCTCGTGACCGGCATCGCTTACTGCGGCGCCCGGGCCGTCGGCACGGTCGAAATCAGCGCCGACGAAGGCCGGACATGGCAGCAGGCGAAGATCACCAGCGAACGTCTACCGAATGCGTGGGCAACCTGGGAACTGGAATGGAAGCCTGTGAAGACGGGCGAAAATCTGCTGACGGCGCGTGTGACTGATGCGGCGGGCGGGAAGCAGATTGAAGATAACAGCGGCAGTTTCCCATCAGGGGCTACGGGCCTGCATCGAGTTACCCTACAGGTGTAGACCGCGGATGCGGCGGATCAGCGCGGATCTGATCCGCCGCATCCGCGTCATCCGCGGTCTATTGTGTGTTATCACCAGCTCACTTCAATCTCATACTGGCCCGATCCGCCGTCCTTATCCTCGATCAGAATCGTCGCGGTGAAATTGTTGGCCCGCGAAGGTTGTTCGATCACGGTGACTCTGCCGCGGCCTCTGATTTTGCGGACGGTCACGTCGCGCTGTGAATAAGGCAGCGGTTTGAGGAGGCGATAATCCGCCCCAGTAACCGGCACGCCGGCCTGATGGTCCACGCTGAGCTGATCGCCGCGGATGCGCAGCAGGTCTGTGCCATCCACGCGGCCTGACCATTGCAAGCCGACGCCGAAAGGCTGATTGGAATCGCCCGGGCCGGGGCGCTCTCTGTCCGGCGGCCGGTAACGCGGCTGCTGCCAGGTCAGCGTGAAACTATATCTGCCCGTCCCGCCCCGGTAATCGCGGATTCTCACCGAAGCGGTGAAATCGTTTCTCCGGTCGGGCTGTTCGAGCAACACGATCTCGCCGCGCCCGGAAGTCTCAACCAGGCTGACCTGAACCCGCTGATCCGGCAGCCCGCTCCGGTTGCTGAAGTGATATTGTTCATCGCTGACGCCGTTACCGCGGATGTTCTCGATCCGGGTCGAACCGCTACGCACCCGGATGATTGATTCGCCGTCCACGCGGCCCCTCCACTCGAAGCGCTCCTCGTCGCGATCACGCCGGCCATCATTATTCAACGGTCTTTCCCAGAGCAGTTCGAAGGAGTAATTCCCGGTCCCCCTGTCCCGGTCATCAATCCTGACTATCGCGACGTAGTTGTTATCCTCGCGCGGCTGCTGAATCAGCCTGATGTCGCCGCGCCCCTCGATCACATTCAGGCGCACTTCAACCCGGGTGCTGGGCAGCGGGTCGGTGAAGTCATAATTCTGGCGCTGCACGGGCAGACCAGTGGAGTATTCATAATCAACCCGTCGGCGGCTGACCCTGATCAGGGTCGTGCCGTCAACCACGCCTTCCCAGCGGAACCGCGCCAGACGTTCATCGCGGTCATCCGTCCTCTGCGCCTGAGCGGGCGCCACGAGGCCGGCCACGAACAACAGCAGGGCGCCGCATGCCTGAACCACAGAAAGCTGTCTGTTTCTCATAGTCTTATCTCCATCGTTTCGGCAAAGGGGTAAGAGTGAATTCCGCGGCAGTCTTATACCACCAGTCACCGGGGGGAGCAAAACTGATCTGACCGTCAGCCGGGCGCTTTGATGCGGGCAGGGCGGGATGAGATGGGTGGAATTTTGTGATTGTGCCGCGAGCTTTGTCAGACCAATGCTCGCGGCACCCGTCCCGTTTCACTTACGGTTGATCGTGACGACGGCGCGCAGGCCCTCTTCCGTGAAATCGAGCGTCGCCGTCAGGCCGGTGAACTCCCTGAGCAGCCTGCCGAGGTCGCTTTTTTCATCAGGCACTGTGGGCTGGCGCGGCGACAATATTGAGCCATGCACGGAGCAGGAAACATTCCGGCCGTCCGCCGAGAGTTGATAGCGCCCGCCTTCGGGGCAGAAGAAGTGGACGGCGTAAAATTTGTCGGCGTACTCGTGTGCTTCCAGACTCCGCTGGTCTTCCGACGCGGCCTGATTGCCGGATGCCCGGGCAGTGATCGCGCGGCCCGCGCCCATAATGGCGCTCAGGTTATTCAGACAGGCTTCGCGGTTGTTTTCCGCCCAGCCCAGCCGGAAATCGGGCAGCACCTGATTCCAGTTCTGCGGGCGCATTCGAAGCATCGCGTGGCCCGCAGCCTGGTCTTCGGGTGATTTCGCGGGCTCAGCATTGGCTGCAATCAGGTCATCAATGATGAAAGGTTTGCTGGCGATGTAGAGCCCTTTGCCGACGCGCGCCCAGAAGAAACGCAGCTTCGCCGGGCCGAAGCGCACGCCGTAGGCCCGCGTGGCCTGTTCCGCCGGCTGACTCTGATTCGACATAAATCTGAAGAAATCGAAATCGAGGCTGAAGCCGCCGCGACTCCGTTTAATCGCCGTGGCCGCGAGCGTGGGGTCAAGTTTGTTCAGGAACTCATCAACGACCTTTTCGTCCCGCACCGGGATCGAGATGTAAACCGGTGAGTTCAGGGAAGCGATGGCAAAACCGATGAGCAGTTCAGTCGTGCCCGTATTGAACCCTCGCCCCCCGAAGACGCCCGCGAGTTCGCCGAACAGGCTCGGCAGGTTCAGGTCGAAGGTCATCGGCGCGTCATAAATATGCAGCCCGATCTGATTGCCCAGGCCACGGGATAAAAACTCCGTGACCTTGAAACTGTCTCTCTGACTTTCAGGGATGCCGAGCGCGCGCATCAGGCTTTCGTCGAGCGGCCGCTCTCCCGCACCCTGCTTCTGAGCCTCGCCGGCAATCTGCTGGAGCAGGGCATCCTTGTTGATTTTGAAACCGACGCTGAAGATGTTCCGCTTCGGGACCGGCAGGCCGTCGAGCGGTTCGGGTTCGCCGCCCAGCACCGTCGCGAGCCCGGTGTAAACCGAATTATCAATCAGCGGCAGCACGATGGTTTCCAGCCGGTATTGCTGCGGCGTGATCTGCAGGCGCAGCGCAATCGGGTCGAAGAAAGTCCGCCAGTATTGATTGTAATCATCAAGAAACTGCTTGTACTGCTCCGCCTCTTCGCCGCTGACGGAGGAGACGGGGATTTCCGCGCAGGGATTCAGGAATCGCGCGTTGCCGTGGTGTGAGCAGACTCCGGTCATTCCGTCCGCGGCGAGCGAGTATCTGCCGCCGTCGGGACAAACGAGAGCCCCCGCACCGAACAGGCCGGGCGAGCATTGAGACTGGGCGAGAGTTTCGAGCGACGCGGGCAGTCTCCCGTGTTCGGTCTGATACATCAACGCAGCGTGGCTGATCATGCGCAGGTGGTTGTAACACACCACGCGCCGGCGTTCGGTCAGCTTGAGCTGCGGCCCGACCAGCCGGCGAATGAAGGGATCAGACAGGTAAATCAGTCCGTCCTCTTCTTTCGCGCCGCGCGGCATAAGCGTGCGGATGTAAGCGAATTCCTTCGTGTCGCCGAGCCGCGGCGCCGCTTTGCCGTTCGCCGCCTTGCCCTGAATCGCGGCGATGACCTTTTCAAAAGCGATGCGCGAGTTGCTGCGCACGTGCAGACCCGGGGCGGGGTAAGCCGAAATCACGCTGATGTCACGGTCAGGCGTCGCGACCTGCACGAAATCAACGCCGAGATAATTGCCCGTTGATCGCTTCGCGTCCGGACGTTTCTTTTCGGCGCCGTCGAGGAAACCGTCCATCCGCGCCTTGAAAATTTCCGGCTGTTTGTAGCGAAAGATCATCGTCACGTCGCTGCCTTCGCGCAGGAACAGGTCGCTGCCGGTGATGGCTACCTCCTCGACCACAAGGTCGTAGAAGGGGCGCAGCAGTGTGTTCGTTTCGAGCGCAAGTTGCCCTTTCAACCGCTCGCCGGCATTGTGCGTGCGCGCCTCGCGGTAAGCCTGATTGAACAGATGCGTACTCCACAGGTCGCTCGTGTCCGCGGCGTCCAGCAGTTTGCCGAGCGAATGGAATTCGGCGAAGTAGAAATCTTCCGGCACGCAGCGGGCGAGCGGCGAAATTTCCGGCTGCCGGCCCGCGAGCATCTCTGCCCAGGGGTGGCTTTTGATGGTCGGGCCGGTAATGCTGGCAACATCAACTTTCTTTCTCTGGCGCAATCGGACTTTCTCTGCGACCTCGGCGCGCCTCTTCTCCCATTCGGCGAGCTGGCGCTGGTAATCCTGCTCCATCTCCTTTCTGGCTTCAGCAGTCAGCCTGGCTTCCTGTGCTTTCTTTTCCTCGGGCGGGAGATGGTCGAGCCACCGCGCGGGTCTGGGGCCGAGCGTCTCATCGCGTAACTGAGTGTTGCCGCGCATCGTGTCGAGCTGCAGGCTCTCCTGCACGGCCAGCGCGCCCGTGAAAATGCTGAACAGGTCTACCTCCGCGCGGCGTCCGGTGCCGAGCGACCAGCGGTCGGCTCTGGTGATCTGTTCGATCAGCTCGGCGGTCTGTTCGACCTTTTTCTCACGCTGCGCGAGTTGAAGCGCGACGTATTGCAGATACGCATCAGTCGGGTGCAGGCGCAGTTGTGCGAGCGCTTCATCGAGCGTCCAGGCGGTTGCAGAAGCGGACGCGGGTGGCGGCGCGGTTTTGGTCGCAGGTTTCATCGTCTGGGCATTGCCGGTCACTGGAAAGTTGATGAGCAGCGCGAGCGCGAAGAACCACGTGCCGGCGAGTCGCAGGCATTTCATTGCATGACCTCCTTGTGGTTGCGGGGCGATCCGTCTCTGCCGTCGGCCGCAGAGCAGGTGGTTGCGCAGTGTAGCGCATGGCGCGCAGGAAAACAGCCATGATCAATTCATTCTTCGGGTCAGAGGCCGCTGGCGCTGCCGTGAGAATGAATTGACCATGAGAAAGCGGCCGCGGAGTCACAGCCGATCAGCGCAGCTCACTGGCGGTGCCCCCTTAGCACGCCGTATCTGACCGGCTGTGACTCCGCGGCCGCTTTCTCACCGAGGGGAGTAATTCTGTTACTGGGCGCGGGCCTCTTTGATCAGTTTGACAAAGCGGTCGGCCAGCTTCGGTTCGATCTCGCCGCCCAGGGAACTCGCCTCTTCGGCGGCGAGGACGTGATTGTTCACCGGGTCAATCAGACGGATCGTGAATCTGGTCGTCCACTTCTTGCGCGTGACTTCGGCGAGCAGGTCGGCTTCCTTGCGGTCGCGGACGACGACCATTCCCCAGCGCTTGAACTCCGACCGCTTGAGCAGCTCACGCTCCAGTGCTTCCGGGTTGAAGTAGGCTGATTTCGGCACGATCAGAATCCTGCTGGCCGCGCTCAGGGCTGCATAAGGCCCCAGCTCCCGCGGGACCATGCGGGAGCCTTCCTTCTCCTGCGCCCGGACTGGCGAGCAATTCGTCAGCGCCCGGTCGGCCAGTGTGAGAAGTGAAAGAAACAGCAGCGCAATCAGAGCGGTTCGTTTCATGCGTCATTCTCCTTCTGAATAAGGTCGAAATTACTGTGACGCATTGTGCGCTCGGGGTGAGGCGGGGGTGGCGGGAGTCTGTGACACTTTCCCGATTGTCACAGGCGAAAACAAAAAGTGCCGGGCGGGAAGCGATGCTGCGTTGATCGCTTCCCGCCCGGCACTCGGGGGATTCAGAGTTCAGAGCCGGCAATCAGCTCTGGTTCTTTTCCTTTTCTTTCTTCTCGAACTTGTCGGGTTTGATCTGCGGGTTGATCTTGTACTTCTTGATCTCCCACTCTTCATTGGTTTCGCCCGCCGTGGCTTTGGTCAGCCGGTGAGGCAGGTTAATGCCGTTGACGGATTTGTAATCCGAGAAATTCCACTGGAACTCGACGTCCGGCAGCTTGGCCATCCGTTCGCGCATTTCAGCGGCGCGCTTGTCGCGCATCTCTTTCATCTCAGCCTCTTTCTTCGCGCGCTCTTCCGGCGGCAGTTTCTCAAGCTCTTCCCGGCTGAGCATTCCCGGCGGCCTGCCCTGGCCTCCACCCTGACCTCTGCCCTCTCTGCCCTGGCCTCCACCCTGGCCTCCGCCCGGCCCGCCACGCATCATCTGCCGGAAGTCTTTGCCCTTGTATGTGAGCATCAGCAGCTGGTGAGACTTCTGATCAAAGAACAGCCGCGCCTCAAAGTTGTTCGGGCCTTTGGCGTCAATCACGTCGGCCTTGCCGTCCGGCGCAGTGGCTTCACCGGCATAGGTGTACTCAAGCGGAAATGATGAAGGGGAAACCAGCAGCAGACCCAGAGTCAGACGCACGAGTTCGGCCTTCTGTCTGGCCTCTCCTGCTTCCCGATCCTGCGGATTGTTGCCGCCGCCGGGGCCGCCCATAAACACCATCCTGCCGCCACCACCTCCACCGCCGGGACCGCCCATTCCAACGGGCCTGATCGTATCGTTCCAGACCTTGTCGCCGTTGAGCGCCTGAATGCTGGTGATCTCGCCCATGGGGCTGGAGAAGCCTGAAGATGTCAGAATTTTATCTGGCAGGATCATATCAACTTCGAACTCTCCCTCGGCAGTGTTCTGACCCATGGAAAAACGTCTGGATCCGTTGGCCGTCAGACTTTGCAGCGCTTTCAGCTTATCCTCGCCGCCCAGCGCCTTGCGCGCCTGTTTGAGAACTTCGGCGGCCTTGGCATCGGTTTTCGCTGCGCCCGTCTGAGCGAAGGCCGCCACCGGGATCAGGACAGCCAGCAGCATTGATAAAAATAGTACACGCATTGGAATTTCCTCCTCGCTGAAGGTTGAAAGAAAAAAAGGGGAACAGCCCGCCGGTCATCATACCCCATAGTCAGGAGTGTGGCGCGATTCGACCCTCTGAATCTGCTGAATCAGTCCGAAAAAACAGGCCGAATCGGTGGCAAATGTTAACTATGTTAATTCTTCAGCCGCCGGCTTGTCGTTCTGAGACGCCATGCCTATAGTCAGTCGTGCTGTACCCCAATAATCCACTGATCCAAATTGAAATCATGAAACCACTCCGCACAGTTCCGGGGCGCCTGCTTGCTGTCTGTCTGATGATTGCGATCACCGCTTTGCCCGGAACTTTGCCAACTCCGGCGGCAGACCCTCCGCCATCATCAATCCTGATCACCGGCGGCATCGTCATTGACGGCTCAGGCGCGACACGCCGCCGCGCCGATGTGCGGATTGCGGGAGAGACGATCAGCGAGATGGGCCTGCTCAAACCTCGCGGCGGCGAGCGCCTGATTGACGCGAAAGGGATGATCGTTGCGCCGGGCTTCATTGACATTCACAACCACTCTGACCGCGGGCTCGATTCCGAGCCGACTGCACGCTCGCAGATTTTGCAGGGCATCACGACGCTCGCCGTCGGGCCAGACGGCGGCTCACCTTTTCCAATTGGCACATATCTGGAACGGCGCGAACAAAACAAGGCCGCTGTGAACGTACTCGCTTTCGTCGGTCATGCGACCGTCAGGCAGCGCGTGATGGGCAGGGATTACAAACGCCACGCGACTGAAGCTGAGATCAGGCGGATGGCGGAGCTGGTCGGGCAGGGAATGAGCGAGGGCGCATTCGGGCTTTCGACCGGGCTCGAATACGACATCGGCAACCCGAGTACGACCGAAGAGGTCATCGCGCTCGCCCGCGTTGCCGCTGGTCACGGCGGAATTTATATGTCCCACATTCGCGACGAGGCTGACGAGACAATGCCCGCATTGCGCGAAGCCATCCGCATCGGTCGCGAAGCTCACCTCCCGGTGCAGATTTCACACATCAAGCTCGGCACAGTATCGGTCTGGAACAAAGCAGGGGAAGCCGTCGCGCTGATTGACGCGGCGCGACGCGGCGGGGTTGATGTGACTGCTGATTGTTACCCTTATGATGCGTGGTCTTCGACGATCACGGTGCTGGTTCCGAGCCGCCGCCACGACGACGCGGAAGCCGTGAGAAAGGGCCTCGCCGATGTCGGCGGCGCGCACAACGTACTCGTCACCAGTTGCGCAAAGCACCCTGAGTACGAAGGCAGAACGCTCGATGAGATCGCGCGTGATCGCTTTATCAGCCCGGTCGGCTTGTACATCGAAATCGTCAGGGACGGCGGTGCCGGCGTGGTCTGCCGCTCGATGCAGGAAGCAGACATCGAAGTCTTTTACCGTCAGCCCTGGGTGATGGTGGCGAGCGATGGAGGCATCGGCATGCGTCACCCGCGCGGCGCCGGCACTTACCCGCGCGTACTCGGTCGCTTCGTGCGCGAGAAGCGATGGCTGAGTCTGGAAGAAGCTGTTCGCAAAATGACCTCACTGCCGGCCTCGCGGCTGGGTCTCGCGGATCGCGGCCTGCTCCGCGTCGGGATGAAAGCTGATCTGGTGGTCTTTGAGCCTGACAAGGTGATTGATCAGGCGACGATGACCAGCCCGTTCGCTGAGCCGGTCGGCATCGCTCACGTTTTCGTCAACGGCGTGAAGGTGGTGGAAGCCGGGAAGGTGACTGGTGAGCTTCCGGGGGCGGTGATTCGCCGGAAGGCGGAAGAGAGAATACGAAACACGCGGAAGTAAAGAAACCACACGAAATATCTTTCTGTCGAACATCTCCGATCAACGGAAGGTGATCTTCAGGCCGCCGCTCCAGCGCCTGCCATATCCGAAATGCGTCCCCTCGAAGGGGTTCCCAAAGTTATAAGCAAAGAAACTGTCGGTCAGATTCAGCACGTCGAATTGGACGTCGCCGCTGACGCGTTCATTCCTGAACAGACTCAGGCCGGCTGAGAAGTTGAAGATCGTGCGGGGCCTGACGCGCCCCCGCTCAAAATCAACCAGCTCTGCGCCGGGCGCCTGGCGCAATTCTGTGAGTCTGTCTTCTTCCAACTCCAGCGGCACCCCGCTCTCGTGGCGGCCCGAAAAACTCAATAGCAGGCCCGAACGATGGTGCTGGTAGAGCAGGTCGAAGCTGCCACTGTTGCGCTGATCCTGGTCGGGGATGAACTTCGTCCCGGGGCCGATTTCGATGGCTTCGCTCGTCAGAAACAGGCCGCCGTTGATCGGGCCGGTCTGCAGGATGCGCATGTTGGTGTAACTCAGCCAGCCCGACCACCCGCCGCGCTCCGGCACGTCCAGGCGCACGTCAACGCCGCGCGAAAAGCCCTTCGCCACGCTGTTCGGAAAAATAATCGTCGTGTTGAAGAAGACGTTCGGGTCATCCACGTTGCGAAAGAAGCGCCACCAGTAAGCGGCATCCAGCCTGAACCATCCGGCGACATCCTGTGCGAAGCCGATTTCGGAGGCCGAGACTTTTTCCGGATGAATTGCCGCGCTGCCACCGCCGTCTCTGGCAAAAGGTGAAAGCCCGCGCGCCTGCTCCGACGATGAAAGCAGCAGATTATCCACCTGCGGCGGCTGATACAGGCGGTTGAATGAGGCGCGAATCGCGGTCTTCGTTTGTGGCAGGTACCAGACCGCACCGAGTCGCGGGCTCAGCTGCTGATCCGAAACGAGCAGGGCCGAATGATCGTAACGCAGCCCCGCCTGCACCGTAAGATGATGAACGGGCGAAAAGGCATCCTGCGCATAATACGAAAACTGCCCGCGCACCCTGCGGTCGCGGAAGACGAACGGGTCGTCTTCATCGAACTCCAGCGCCTCATCGCTGATCTCGCGCGCTCTGGCGACGGCTTCATCGGTGATGTAGAACCTGAAATATTCGTGCGGGGCGATGCGGCTGGCTTCGACGCCGGTTTTGATCGTGTGGCCGGCGTGCTGGTGCGTAAGGCTGGCGATCAGGCCCGTGCGTGTGTGGTGGCGATCCTGGTCGGCGAAGAGCGGCAGGTCGTGCGGGCTGCCGAAGAGTTTTGACTGATGCCGCCGGTAAAACCACGCGACGTTGCTGACGGTATTCGGCGACCAGATGTGCTGCCAGCTGAGCGACTGGCTGTGGTCACGCAACTCCTGCCGCTCGCTTTGCCCGGCCTCTTCCTGCAGCAGGTCGTTGGGCACGCGGAAATTCGTGCCGTTGGCCGAGACGTTTAGTAACAGCGTGTCCGCCACCGTCGGGTGCCAGTCGGATCTGAAGTTCAGATTGACGCCGCCCCCACGATTGTTGAAGTTGCGCGGGTCAACCGGGTCGAGATAACGGTCGGAGCGGCTGGTCGCGGCGTTGGCGAAAAAGCCGAAGCTCTTTCTGACGCTGCTCCCGACCGCCGCCGCAATGTCACCGGAGCGGAAGTCGCCGGCGCCGAGGTGCAGGCTCCCCTGTGGCGGCTGATCAATGCCTGACTTCGGATGAATCACAACGACTGCGCCTGATCTGCCGCCGAACTCCGCCGGAATGTTTCCGGTGATGACATTCATCGTGTTGATGGTATCGGTGTCAATCGCGCTGGCCGAAACCGCGTCGAGCCGGTCGCTGATCGGGATGCCGTCAATCACATACAGCACGCCGTCATCAACCCCGCGCACATGAATCAGGCCGTTGTTTTCCGTCGTCCAGCCCGGCGTCGTGACGATCAGTTCCTGAAGCTCGCGACCCCGGTTGAGGCGCGACGCGCGCTGAATGAAGTTTCCGGAAAGCGTGGTGGCCGTGCTGGCGGAATCGGGATCAACCAGACTCTCCCCGGTGCTGATCGTCACCTGAGCGCTGGCCGCGGCCACGCCGAGTCTGATCTCCAGTTCCAGCGGCAGGTTCGAGCTGACGTTGACGTTGCGCGATGCCGGTTCAAAACCACGCGCCTCAACGCGCAGCAGGTAGTGATTGAAGGGGACGTTATTGAGGACAAAGCGGCCCGCCTGATCAGTCGTGGCCTCAAATTGATTGCCGGTAATGGCGCTCGTCAGGACGACCCCGGCCCCGGACACAAAAGCCCCCGCCGGATCAGCGACCGAACCCCTGATGGTCCCGATCTGAATCTGGGCCGGAGCGCTGCCGGTCAGGACAATGAGCAGGGGAATGATCCTTAATAATCGCATCGCCGGGAAAATGGTTGACCGGGGAAGGCACCTACCGGCTGGTAGGTAAACCAGCCTCGCCTTCAGGTGGCCTCCCGCTTTGTAAATCGGAACGGACTGAGCGAGAATAACCGCGTCTTACCTGAAGATTCAATTCCTGTCCGACAATCTGAAAGGAGCCCCGATGTCTGTAGAAGCTGTGGCCGACAACCCAAAGCTGCTCGTCACACTCGTGGACGGCATCAAGCGGATCACCTTCAACCGCCCGGAGCGTCGCAACCCGGTTGACCACGAAACCATGACGCTCTTTCGCGATGCCGTCATGCTGTCGGCCACCGACGGGACGCGCGCGATTGTCCTGACCGGCGCGGGTGATGCGTTCTGCTCGGGCGCCGATCTGACGGCGGTGAGCGCCTCGGGGATTTCCAACCGCGACGTGACGGAATCGCTGCGCGAGGTCGCCAACCCAACGATCCTTGCGATGCGCGCGCTCCCCGTCCCGATCATCGCGCGGGTTCACGGGCCCGCGGCCGGCATCGGGTGCAACTACGCGCTGGCGAGTGACGTTATCATTGCTTCAGACAAAGCCGTCTTCGTGCAGGCCTTCGTCAAGATCGGATTGATGCCTGATGGCGGCGGAACCTTCTTCCTGCCGCGACTGGTGGGCTATCACAAGGCGTTTGAACTGATGGCTATGGGCGACGTGCTGACTGCCGAGGATGCTTACGCGATGGGCGTCGTCAACCGCGTGGTGCCGGTTGCGGAACTGGACGGCGTCGTCAATGAGTTCGCCGAGCGGATGACGCAGGCGGCCCCGATTGCGCTCGGGAAGATCAAGGCGGCGCTCAGTCGCAGCGAGACTTCCGACCTTGCGGGCGCGCTCGATTATGAGGCGATCAATCAGGGCGACTGCTTCCGTTCGGCTGATTTCGCCGAAGGCGTCACAGCTTTCCTGCAAAAGCGCAAACCTGCCTTCACCGGAAAGTAAAAGAACAAACCACAAAGAGCGGGGATTCGTCAGGCAACCTTCAGTTTGCATCTGTTCCCTCCGGAGTCCGTTGGCAAGCATCAGCAAACTGAAGGTTGCCGGGTGTTTTCCAGAGGAAAACTATGAGCAACCAGCGACAAAAAGTGTGGTTACCATTACTGATTCTGTTCAGCATCAATACAATGAATTTTTATGACCGGGGAATCATTGCCGCAGTCACAGAGCCGATCCGCAAGGAATGGCAGTTGAGCGACACCGCGATGGGCGCCCTGGGGACTGCCTTCATCATCCTTTACGCCATCATCGGAGTCCCGCTGGGCAGGCTGTCTGATAAGGCGGCGCGAGTCAGGATTCTCAGTATCTGCACGGCGATCTGGAGTGTCATGACAGCGGCTTCCGGCATCGCGTGGAACTACGGTTCGCTGGCTGCCGCTCGGCTGGGCGTCGGCATTGGCGAAGCGGGCTGCTCCCCGGCAGCCAACTCCCTGCTGGGCGATCTGTTCCCGGCACGAAGACGTGCCCGCGCGATTTCGATTTTCATGCTCGGTCTGCCGGTCGGGACGCTGCTGAACTTTATGCTGAGTGGGCGAATTGCTCAATCATACGGCTGGCGCGCGGCATTTTATGTGGCCTGCCTGCCTGGACTGGTCATTGCCGTACTGGCTCTGCTGATCAGGGAGCCTGAGCGGGGCGCGGCAGAAACTTACAAGACCCCCACTGCCATGCCGGTTGAATCACCTTACCGCCGCGTGCTGGGTATCCCAACGCTGTGGTGGATCATCATTTCGGGAGCGCTGCATAACTTCAATATGTACGCACTCAATTCGTTTGTGCCTGCATTCCTGATGCGTCATCACGGCACGAATCTGGCGCGGGCAGGCCTGGTCACCTCGCTGGTACTGGGAGCTTCGGGCATTCCGGGACTGTTGATTGGCGGCTGGCTGGCGGATCATCTTGGCAAAGACAGAAAGAATGGCCGCCTGATGCTGGGCGCGCTGGCGATGCTTCTGGCAGCGCCTTTTATGTATCTATCACTCGGCGTGGGTAAGGGGGCCGTGACGAATTTCGCCCTGTTGATGGGCGCGGGGATGGTGCTGATGTTTTTCTACTATGCCACAGTTTACGCCGTCGTACAGGATGTGGTGGAACCACAGCTTCGCGGCACGGCGATGGCGCTGTACTTCTTTGCAATGTACCTGCTGGGCGGCGCGCTGGGACCGGTCGGAACAGGTAAGCTGAGTGACTCTCTGGCCGGAATGGCTGCGGCATCCAGCGGAGTTGGAGTGGTCAATGAATACTACAAAGCTGTTGGATTACACAGTGCGATGTATATCATCCCGATGCTGATGCTGCTGCTCTGCGTCGTGCTGTTCGCCGCGTCGCGCACGGTGGCCGAGGACATGCGGAGACTGCATAAGCGGATGACGAACCCGGTGGTGGCGGATTGATCATGGCAGATTCAGAAGCAAATCAGGACTCATTCAAGCCAGTGCCTGCCTCACTGCCTCAAGCACCTTCTGCTCCGACGGAAAGCCGAACCAGCCTTTCTTCGCGACCATCCGGTCACCCACCCAGACGGTGAATTCGCCGGAATCGCCGACCACCAGCTCGGCATCCACGCCGAGTTCTTTTTTGAGAAACTCCGCCACACGGACGGCGCGCGGTTTGAAGCCTCACCTCACACAGTGACGAATCTTAATCTGCTGCATGGTTTCAACCTCATTAAGGGGGTGACGGGCGTTCGCCACCTGCTCGGCGAGCAGAGTCCCTGGAGACCGCCACCCCGGAATTATCCAGCCGGTCATTTTCATAGTCTGTTGCTCAGGAATTCGGCTTCATTCCCGCCAGCAATCCCTTCGTGTAGCCGACAGTCTCGGCCAGCCCGGGAACCGGGTCGTCAGCATCCTTTTCGTACTCGAAGCCGACCAGATGCTGGTAATTGATCTTGAGCAACGCCTGCATAATGGCCCTCAGATCGAGGATGCCGCGCCCGGCTTCAATCGGAGTATTCTTGTTGCCGAGCGCGGAAATATCCTTCAGGTGTACGTCGTAGAGGCGCGCCTTGCATTTGACGATGGCCTCAGCCGGGTCAACGCCGGCGCGCGCCGTGTGGCCGACGTCAATGCACAACCCGATGCGCTCATCGTATTTCTCGACGGCCTTCCAGACGTCGTAGGGCGAAGGGAAGCGCTTGTCTTCCGGCCCGTGATTGTGAATGGCCAGCCTGATTTTGAATTCCTTGACCATCTTGTCGAGGATCGCCATCGAGTCCGGATGCGGGCTGCACACGATGGTCGGCACCCCCAGGTCGCGGGCGTACTCGAAAGCTAGGCGGACACTGGCCTCGGTGTTGTCCATCCCGACGTTGCCGCAGCTGAGCGGCGTGATGCCTGCATCCCTGAACTTCTGCGCGACGGCGCGCCTCTGTTCGGTCGTGCTATTCAGGTCCACGTGAGTCTTGACGTTCTTGATCGAGACGTATTTCAGCCCGACGCGCTGGATGGCCTTGATGGCGTCGTCGAGCTGGAGGTTCCTGACCGAGTAGGAAGCCGCGCCGACTTTCAGCCCGTGCCACGGGTCGCCGTTGGGCGCGGCGACGGGGGCGGCTGCCGGAACAACGGATTCAGCGCCGACAAAGGGCAGTGTCGCGCCTGCGAGGACACCGGCTTTAAGCAGGTTCCGGCGCGAAAGAAAGTTTGGATTACTCATGTTTGTCTCCTTCCATGCTGGTTGAGTAAGTGAAGGGGAAGATCACAGCCGTTGACTAAGTTTGTAAGCCCCCCAGATGCCGAGCAGCCCGCCGATGACGCTGCCCAGGACGCCGGAGAATGATAGCAATTCTGCTCCCCATAACGTTGGAATGTACCCGCCCACTGTCGAGCCGATGAAGACGCCGATCCAGACCAGTAATTTCGGACTCATGATGCACCGCTGCCTGAGGGGCTGGAAAAGCGATTACGGGTTTGAAATCAGTTGCCGGTGTTCACCGAAGCTTTCACCGAGGTCGCGCACCAGCCGGTTGTGCAGCGCTTGCATCCTCTCATAGAGCTTCGCGCGTCCCGCATCCGGTCTCGCGCGGGTGGATTCGTCGAGCGCCACATAACGGTCGGCGAGTTCCTCAATCCTGACCATCTCGCCTTTGCTGCGGTAATAAGCCCACATCGCCTGCAGGGCCGCGCCGAAGGCCGCACCTTCTTCGTTCTTCACGCACACGACTTCGGTATTGAAAACATCGGCCATGATCTGCCGCCAGACTCTGCTCTTTGAGCCGCCTCCGGTCGCGCGAATCTCGCGCGGGCTGATGCCGAGCGCGCGCAGACGATTCAGGCCATAATTCAGGCCGAGCGTCGTGCCCTCCATTGCCGCGCGGGCAAAGTGCGCAGCATCGAAAGTCTGCTCGCGAACGCCGAAGTAAACCCCGGTTCCGCCGGGAACGTTCGGCGTGCGCTCGCCTTCAAAGAAGGGGATCAGCATCAGGCCGTCAGCGCCTGCTTTCACCGATTCCGCGGCTTTGGATAAATCCTCGTGCGAGAGGTTGAAGCGCTCGCGCACCATCTCCGTCGCCGTCGTCACGTTCATCGTGCAGACGAGCGGCAGCCAGCGTCCCGTCGAATCGCAGAAGGCCGCGACCTCGCCCTGCGGGTCAATCACCGGGCTTTCGGAGCAGGCGTAAATCGTGCCCGACGTGCCCAGGCTGACGGTGACGACGCCTTCGCGCACGTTGCCGGTGCCAATAGCGCCCATCATATTGTCGCCGCCACCCGCGCTGACGATCACCTCGCTGCTCAGGCCGAACGCCGAAGCGATCTCGGGCCTGAGCGTGCCGTTGATTTCGTAGGCGGCGATGAATGGCGGCAGCCTTTCTGCGATGCCGGGGTCAATCGCTTCGATGGCGGGTTTCGACCAGATGCGGTTGCGCACGTCGAGCAGCGCCGTTCCGGAGGCGTCGCCGCACTCCATCGTCTTGCGCCCGGTCAGGCGGAAGTTGATGTAATCGTGCGGCAGCAGCACCGTCCGCAGCCGCGCGTAATGATCCGGCTCGTGCTTGCGGAGCCACAGAATCTTGGACGCCGTAAACCCGGCGGGGATGCCGTTGCCGACAGCGGCAATCGTCTGCTCAGGGCCGCCAAGTCTCGCGATGATCTCCTCGCATTCGGCGGCGGTACTGGTGTCACACCAGAGCTTGGCGGGGCGGATCACTTCGTCCTTTTCGCCGAGCGGCACGAAGCCGTGCTGCTGGCCCGAGACGCCGATCCCTCGGACGCGCTCGCGGTCAACGCCCGATTTATTAAGCACTGAAACGATGACATTGCGCACGGCGGTCGTCCAGTCCGGCGGGTTCTGCTCCTTGTGTCCGGCGGGCAGACCCCCGATCAGGTCGTACGGATGGCTCGCACTCGCCACGACTTCGCCGCTCTCCGCGTCGAGCAGGATCGCTTTGGTGCTTTGCGTGCCGCTGTCTATGCCGATGAAATAACTCATCACAATTCACACTTTCAGCCCGCGTGAGAGGGCCGAAAATGCGCTCCGGTTCTTACTTCTCCGCTTCATCCGCGACCACCGGGTTTTGCAGCACGCCGAGCTTTTCGATCTCGACTTCGACCACGTCACCGGGCTTGAGGAAGATCGGAGGGTTGCGAAACACGCCCACGCCCGACGGGGTGCCGGTCGCAATCACGTCGCCCGGTTCGAGCGTGATGCCCTGCGACAAAAACGAGATCAGATGCGGCACGTTGAAGATCAACTGGTTCGTATTCGACGACTGGAGCGTCGTGCCGTTGACGCGGCATTCGATCTTCAGCGTATGCGGGTCGCCGACTTCGTCGGCGGTCGTGACGAACGGGCCGACGGGGCAGAAGGTGTCCTGGCTTTTGCCGCGGACAAACTGCTTGTCGGAAAATTGCAGGTCGCGCGCGCTGACGTCATTCAGCGGCGCGTAGCCGAAGACGTAATCGAGCGCCTCTTCGACCTTCACCCGCTTCGCGCGCCGGCCAATGACGACGGCCAGTTCGGCTTCGTAGTCAACCTTCTGGCTGGTGATCGGCAGCACGATATTCCGGTTGTGCGCGTTGAGCGAAGTCGGGAACTTGGCAAACAGCATCGGCTCCTTCGGCAGCTCAGTCCCCTGTTCCTTCGCGTGATCGAGGTAGTTCAGGCCGATGGCCAGAATCTTGGCGGGGTTGACCGCCGGCAGGTATTCGACGGCGTCGAGCGCGTAAGCCGTTTTCGCCGTCACGTCGCCGAGCCTTTTGAGTACTGAGCTGCCGCCGCGAATCACGTCGAGCGTCGTAGGCGCGATGTCGGTGACGTCAACGATGACATCATTCCGGAGCAGGCCGAGCCGGGGTGAGTCTGAAGTTCTGGTTCTGAATTGTGCAAGTTTCATGATTCCGAAGTCTCCATTCTTTTGCGTTGGAATTCATCAAAGGTCACGGCCAGCACAATGACCGAGCCGATGATGATCTGTTGGATAAATGGATTGATGCGGAGCAGGTTGGCCCCGTTAGCCAGCACGCCCATAATCAGCGCGCCAATGATCGTCCCGACGACCGTCCCTTGTCCACCGCTCAGGCTCCCGCCGCCGATCACGACGGCGGCGATCACGCGCAGTTCATAGCCTTCGCCGGCCGTGGGCTGGCCTGTCACCAGACGCGACGATTCGATCACGCCGGCCACCCCGGTCAGCGCGCCGAGGATCGAGTAGAACAAAATCTGATACCGCGACACGTTCACCCCGGCGTAACGCGCGGCCTCGATGTTGCTGCCGATGGCATAGCAGTACCGGCCCGGCAGCGTGCTGTTCAGGGTGAAGTGAATCAGGACGGCGACGGTGATGACGATCACGAGCGGCAGCGGCAGGATGCCGAGCAGGTCAACTTCGCTGATCCGCCCGAAACTCTTCGGCAGCCCGACGATGGCATTGCCTTTGGTCACGAGCAGCGAGATGCCGCGGTAGATCCCCATCGCCCCCAGCGTGACGATAAAGGCCGGAATGCCGAGCGTGGCGACGGCGAACCCATTGAGCATGCCGAGCAGGACGCCCGCCGCGACGCAGATCAGGATGCCGGCCACGACCGGCATTCCGCTGACCATCGCCAGTGCGCCGAACACGCTCGAGAGCGCCATCATTGAGCCGACGGAGAGGTCAATCCCGCCGGCCACCATCACCATCGTCATGCCCATCGCCATGATCGTAATCACCGCCGTCTGCCGCGCCACGCTCGCGAGATTGCCGCCCGAGAGGAAGGCCGGTTCCAGCACCGCGATGACGACGCACAGCGCGATCAGGCTGACGAAGGGGAGAAATCTTTTGATCCAGTCGGTCATTCTTATTACGGGGTTTTACCTGTTCGGGTGCGCCGGCTCCCCATGAGTCTGAGAATAATCCCGGTCACGATCAGCAGCAGCGCCAGCACGTACAACACCGTCACGACGGTTGGATTGAAGTTCAGATAAGACAGCACGACTCCGGTCAGGAGCGAGATGATGCCGAGAAAACGCACGATGCCGGGATTCATAATCAGTTCCTCGATTGCGCCGACTTACTCCTCAACCGCCGCGTGTTTCAGCACCTCTTCCTGCGTCGTCCGCTTCGCGTCCAGTTCCGCCACCAGCCGACCGCGCCGCATCACCAGAATGCGGTCGGCCATGCCCAGCACTTCGGGCAGGTCGGATGAGACCATGACGATGGCCGCGCCCGCTTCGGCCAGCTCGTTGACCTGACGGTAAATTTCCGAGCGCGCCGCCACGTCAACCCCGCGCGTCGGCTCGTCGAGCAGGAAGACTTTCGAGTTCGCGAACAGCCACCGCGCGAGCAGCAGCTTCTGCTGATTGCCGCCGCTCAGACGGCCCGCGGGTTTCGCGGGGGCGGGCGGTCGGATGTGCAGCTTCTGGATGAACTGATTCGCCGCGGCGAGTTCGAGTCGCCGGCGCAGCCGCCCGCCGCTGACCAGCGCGCGCACGTTGGCCAGCGTGATGTTTGTCGCGACCGGCAGGTTCAGGCACAGTCCCGTGCGCTTGCGGTCTTCGGTCAGCAGGCTCAGACCGCGGTCAACTGACTTGCCCGGCGTTGTCGCGTGGAGCCGCGAGCCGATCAGGCTGATCTCGCCACTCTCCGCCGGGCGCGTGCCGAAGATCGCTTCGACCAGTTCGGTCCTGCCGGCCCCGGCGAGGCCCGCAATCCCGACGATTTCGCCGGCGTGGGCTTCAAAGCTGACGTTTTCAAAGACGCCTTTGCGCGTCAGGTTGCTGACCTGCAGGAGCGCGTCGCCGCGTTTCGCATGGCGCGGCGGGAAGATCTCCTTCAACTCGCGGCCGGCCATGTGTTTGATGATCTCGTCGGTTGAAAGCTCACCCCACTGGCCCGAATAAACGGCCCGCCCGTCGCGCAGGATCGTCAGCTTGTCGGCGACTTCGTCCAGCTCTTCGAGCCGGTGTGAAATGTAAATGATCGCCAGCCCGCGCGATTTCAGGTCGCGAATGATGCGGAAGAGTTCGGTGACTTCGCCGCTCGTGAGTGATGAGGTCGGCTCATCCATCACGATTACGCGGCGCGCTTCGATTACGGCGCGGGTGATCTCGACCAGTTGCCGGTCGGCGGCGCTGAGCCTGCCGGCCACGGCGCGCGGGTCGAGCCTGAAACCGTATTCCGTCAGAATCTTCGCCGCCCGCTGGTTCAGTTCTTTCTGGTTGATGATTCCCAGCGCTGACAGGACAAGCGGTTCGCGACCGAGGAAGATGTTTTCGGCCACGGTCAGGTGCGGCGCGAGCGACAGCTCCTGGTAAATCATCGCGATGCCGTGCGCCAGCGCGTCAGCCGGGCGCGCGAATTTCACCGGACGGCCCTCGATCAGAATCTCCCCGGCGTCGGGATGGTGAACGCCCGCGAGGATTTTCATCAGCGTGGATTTGCCCGCGCCGTTTTCGCCCACCAGCGCATGGACTTCGCCCGCCGACGCGAACAGATTCACGTCCGCGAGGACGACGTTGCCGGCAAATGATTTGGCAATGCCGCGCATTTCGAGCGCGAAGTGCGGGGAAGTCATCGAAGAGTTATCTTCCACCTGACTGTACGGGGAGCTGCCAGCTCCCCGCTGGCTCTCAGGCACGTACTTATTCAGCTTGTCTCTGATCTGGTTCAGCGGGGAGCTGGCAGCTCCCCGTACTTTGAAGCCGCCCTATTTGCCCGGCTCCTTGATCAGCGCCTGAATTTCCGGCGTGTCCACATTCTCTTTGGTCAGCAGGCTGACGCCGGTGTCAACGCGGCGCGGCGGATCCTGTTTGTTGAGCTTGGTGACGACGGTTTTGACGCCCTCGTAACCCATCTTGTACGGGTTTTGCAGGACGAGCGAATCAATCGCCCCGGCCTTCACTTCGTCAACCAGATTCGAGGTGGCGTCGAAACCGACCAGCACAACTTTGCCGACCGCTCCTTTTTGCCTGACGGCGCGGTCTGCCCCGACGATTGACGATTCGTTGGAAGCGAACAACCCGTTCAGGTCGGGATTCCCCTGCAGGATGTCTGTAGCACGGTCGAGCGAGAGCGCCATATTGGCTTCGCCGTAGAGGTGCTGGACGATTTTGATGTCCGGGTATTTTTTCTCGATAGTCTCTCTGAATCCATTCTCGCGTTCGTCGGTCGAGACGCCGCCCTTGGTGACGCCAAGGATTGCGACTTTGCCTTTGCCGCCGAGCTTCTCGGCCATCCGTTCAGCCGCCACCACGCCGCCTTTGTAATTGTCGGTCGCGACGTAGGAGACGTAATTTTCAGTCTTGATGCCCGAATCGAAGATCGTCACCGGGATGCCCGCCCTGGCCGCGCGCTCGACGACCGGCACCAGCGATTCGCCGTGTGCGGGGGCGAGTACGATGGCGTCAACGTGGCGGTTGATCGCGTCCTCGACGATGTTGACCTGTCTGGCGAAATCGGTCTCGGACGCCGGCCCCTGCCAGTCAACCGTGACGTTCAGGTCTCTGGCCGCCGCGTCGGCCCCGGCCTTGACGCTCTGCCAGAAGAAATGCGAGACGCCTTTCGGGATGACGGCGATCACCGGTTTTTTGCCCGCTCCCCCGCCACCGTTCCGCCCGTTGCAGGTGGCGACGAAGAGGGCGGCGGCAATGACGAATGAGAGAAGAAGCGTAATCCTGAGTAGTTTCATGGTAATAGTCGAATGCGGTTTGATAATTCGGGTTATTGATTGAGTACCACGACGCCTTTGATGTAATCCGGCCCGAAGCGGTCGCGGCTGAAAGCCTGCGGCGCGTCTGCGAGGCTCTGGTAACGGTGCGTGATGAAGCGTGAGACGTTGATGCGCCCGCTGCTCACCATCTCGAGCGCCCGGCGATAAGTCGTGGGGCGACCGTCCGGGTCAAGCCCGCCGGAAGCGCCCACCGGGGAGATGAACGTGGGCTCCATAAATTGCACGTTATTGAGTACGCCCAGGTCAACGCCATGATGGCCGTGGCCATAGAGCAGCACCGTCGCCTGTTTGCGGAGCAGGCCCGGCATCTGCGTGAACACCCGGGCGACGCCCGCCGCCTCGATCAGATAATGAATGCGCTCGCCGTGAGTCAGTTCCTGCACCGCCCCGACCAGATCAACCGCCATCGGGTCAATCGTCGTGGCGCCGTAACTCTCGACCAGCGCGCGGCGTTTCGCGTTCGGCTCCGAAACCAGCAGCCGCCCGTCGTAGCCGGCCACGTTGCGCAGGTACTGGGTGAAGAGCAATCCGGCCGGGCCGCCGCCGCAGATCAGCACGGAGCGAATAGGGCGCTCGCCTCGGAAGGTGTAACGCGCCGGGGTCTGCTGCATCATCTCATTCGAGTGAATGATGCAGCCGAGCGGCTCGACGAGGGCCGCCTGATCCATCGGCAGATCGCTTTCGATGCGCACCGTATTGATCGCGGGCACGGCGATGAATTCGGCGAGCGCGCCTTGCAGCCCGGTGATCCCATGCTCGGCGTAATTCGCGCACTGGTGCGTGTTGCCGGTCGCGCAGTATTCACAAAGAGCAGCGGCGGCATAGCTGCTGCAATTCAGGCCCTGATCCACGACCACGCGGTCGCCCGGGCGCAGGTCGCGGACTTCGCTGCCCGTCTCGACGACCGTGCCGCAGAATTCATGGCCGAGAATCTGAGGCTGCTCACTGAACGGGATCAGGCGGCCCGACGAATCGGCGTTGTAGTTGGCGCAGCCTTCATAAATGTGGAAGTCAGTGCCGCACAGTCCGACCGCGCCGACGCGCAGCAGCACTTCGCGCGGGCCGGGTGAGGGCTGCGCGATTTCGCGCGGTTCCATTTTTTTAGCTTCACAAAGTGTCAGAGCTTTCATAAATGACTAAAAATCAAAGCGCACGGAATCAGCAGGTATCATTTCCGTCATCGGTGCCGAAAACTTCGTAAAACTCTCCCGTCGTGAGCAGCCGCGCGATGACCTCTTCGATTTTCGGGCGGCTGATTTCATCAACGAGAATCATATCTCTGGCCCAGAAGTATTTCCCGGAGAAGCATTCGCCACTCTCCCTGTACCTTTCCACCAGACTCAGCACGTTGGCGTAGGTGAAAAAGGTGGCGCTCCATCGGGACTCATCGGCGAAGGTGACAATCACTTCCGTATTGTCATTGGCCGGATCACACTCGCCGGGCTCCCACTCTTCGGCTTCGATCCAGACTGCGTAATCACTCATAGAATCAGACGGAAGTGGCTCAGGAATCCAGGTCGCTCGTATCCAGTGGCCCCTGGCGACTGAGTTCGGCGAAACGCTCGACCGTCGCCCGCACCCCGTCGGCCGGCGAAGTCGCCGGAAGGTCGCCGAGCGCATTCCTGATTGCCGTGTCATCGAGCTTCGCCGGGAAGGGCAGCGCGTTGTCTGAAAATGTAATCTGTGCCCTGGCTTTCGGGCCGCGAACGGCCCTGAGCGATTCCTCTATCTCCCTGACGACCTCCGCGAGGCTGACGGTCTCGCCGTGCAGGTTGAAGACATGCGCGCCTTCCAGATCGGTCGCCGCCGAGCGGATGAAGGCGTCGGCGGCATCGGCCGCGAACAGGAAATCCGTGCTGCCGCCGAAGCGGATGTGATACGGGCGGCCGACGACGGCGGCCTTCATGGCCTTGGTGGGGTCGGAGGTGAGGCCGAAATCGCGACCGACTCCGTAGACCGTCAGCGGGCGCAGGCCGATACTGCTCAGGCCGTTGTCCAGATAAAACACTCTGGCATTGTCTTCGTTGCACCGTTTGAAGACGCCGTAATGCGTGGTGGGGTTAACGTCCTGCGTCTCGGTCACGATGTCTTCGCTGTTGCCGAAGACGGCGGCGGAACTGGCGTAGGCGATGCGTCTGACCTGACCGGCGGATTTGATGGCCGCCTCGAAGATGTTGATCGTGCCGACGACGTTGACCAGCGCGCCGAGTCGCGGATTGGCCTTGCAGACGGGAACCATCAGGCCGGCGAGATGAATAATGCGATTGATGCCGTGCCGTTCGATGACTGAAGTGACTGCCGCGGGGTCCGTAATGTCTCCGGCGACGAAAGCGGCGCGGGCGATTTCGTCCTCATCCATAATCAGGCGCAGCCGCTTCGGGTCAGCGCTCAGATCGAACATCACCACGTTCTCGCCTGCGGCAAGCAATCTTTTGACGACCCAGGCACCGATGAAACCATGCGCACCTGTCACCAGAAAATTGGAATGGCTCATTCAGGATTGTTCCTTAATCAACCAGAGTATGATGGCAGATAGGTCTTACCAATTGAGGCTGAATCATAACTGGAACCGCCGGCTCCTGTCACGCGCCCCGGGGAGATTTTCAGCGGAGTTAATGCGCGAATGCCCCGGACACTGCTTGACGTGGCGCTCCGGCTTCGGCGACTATGCGGCCCTCATCAGGCGAACTTCATCGCCGGCAGTATCCGCACCCCGAATCAGCAGCATCGCCAGTCGAATCAAACCAGGGGGGATTGGAAAGATGTCCCGTTACTTCTGTGTCCTTCTGCTTTTCGCCGTCGCCCTCTGCGGGGCCTGCGCCGGCCACGACGCCGGCTCACCTGTCACGAACGCCACCACCCCGACGCCCGCGCCCCCGGCTGCCGCGCCACTGCCCGATCCGGCCTCGCTCGTCAAACGGCTGGCGACACAGGACGGTTGCAAAGATATGACTGCCGAGATGCGGCTGACGGGTGAGGCCGAAGACGGCAAGCCGGTGAAGATCGAGTTCAGAGTCCAGCGCAAGTACGCGCCCGACCGGACGGCGACTCTGCTCATCGTGACCGCGCCGCGTGAGGAGACCGATAAAGCCCTGCTCGCCATCGAGCGCCCGGGGCGGCCGACCGAAGCGCTGTCATATCTGGCCGGGTTGAAGAAGATCGCGCGTTTCACCTCGAGCGCCACGCGCGACCTGCGCGGCGCGAAAATCTACATTCAGGAACTGCTCGGCATGGAACTCGATCAGTACACGCCCGCCCCGCCTGAACGGGTCGCAGAAGGAGGCGAGACTCTGATCAAAGTCTCGCTGGCGGAGAAAACAGACGCCGGCATGGCCTTCCCGCGCATCGAGCTGTTCTTTCGCGAAAATGACCAGCGGCCGGCGCGCTTCGAGCTTTACGACGCGCAGCAGAAGCTCGCGCGCGTCGTAAAGGTGGAAGAAGTGAAGCAGGTTCAGAATTACCAGACCGTCACGAAAGTCGAAATCGAAGATAAAGTCAACAACCGCCGGGTGAGGCTGGAGGCGCTCAGGGTCAGATACGACCAGTCGCTGCCGGACGCCCTCTTCACCGAAGCCAGCCTGATGAAGATCATCAGCGAAGCCAGCCACAGACTGATTCAATGATGAGCCATGCCAGACGACACGCCACAGGCAAGCAACAGACTCATCACCTTCATCGTCACCCGCCCCCGCCTCGTCATCGTGGCCGTGTCGCTCGCGACCGTTTTCTTCGCCGCCGGGTTGCGTCACGGCCTTGAGCTGGACGTCTCGCCGCTGACCTTCATTGAGAAACGCAGCCGGGAGCGCGCCGATTATGAATCGGTGCGCAAAAGCTTCGGCGATGACCAGTATCTGGTGGCCGCCGTGGTGAGCGACGACGCTTTCGCGCCCGACAACCTCGCGCGGCTGCGCGCCCTGCACCAGCAGATCGAACGAATCCCCGGCATCATCGAAGTCCTCAGCCTGATCAACGTGCCTTACGCCCGCAGCGTGGAAGGCGGGGCGTCGCTTGAAAAACTGATCCCGGAAAATGCCGACCTCGCGCGGCTGGATGAGGCGCGCCGGGTCGCGGCCGGTGATCGCCTCTACCTTGGGCACTTCGTCTCGCCCGACGCGCGCGCGGCTTCGCTCACCATCCTGATGGACCCGAAGCTGCCGACCAACGTGCGGCACGAAATCACCCGGCAGATTTACGACCTCACGCACAAGGCGGGCTTTGCCGAAGCGTATTTCGCCGGCGACCCTTTCTCGCAGTGGCGCGGCACCCAGGCGATCAAACGCGACCTCAGACTTTTTCTCCCGCTGACGCTGCTGCTGATCGCCGGGTTGCTCTGGCTGTGCTTTCGCTCGCTGCCCGCGGTCGTGCTGCCGCTCCTGAGCATCGGCGTCGGTCTGGTCTGGCTGCTCGGGCTGATGGCGTGGCTCGGGGCGCATTTCACGATCATCGCGCTGATGCTGCCGACGCTCATGCTGGCCATCGGCTGCTCGTACATGATTCACGTCCTGAATCAGATCGGCATCGAGGGCGGGCTCGCATCCTCAATCGCCCGGGCCCTCAGCTTCATCACCATCCCGGTGGTCGTTTCCGCGCTGACGATCATCGCCGGGTTTCTCTCGCTGGCCATTACCGGAGTCCCGGCGGTGCGCGAGACGGCGGTCTATGCGGCGGTCGGGGCCGCCTTCACGATGTTGCTCTCGCTCACGTTCCTGCCGGCGGCGCTCGTCTCGCTCAACAGCAGGGGCCATCTCCTGCGCGTCGGGCTGGAAGGCAGGACGGTGCGGATGCTCGGACAGGTCGGGCAGTGGGCGACTGCGCGGCATGGATTCCTTTACGCGATCACCGGCCTGATCGTCGTCTTCAGCGTCCTTGGCATCACGCGCATCGCGATTGACATTGATTACTTTCACTTCTTCAAGCCGGGGTCGGAAACCACCGTCGGGCTGGCCGAGATCGGCAAACGTCTGGCCGGGGCCGTGACCTTTGAGGTGATCGTCGAGAGCGAGCGCGCTGGGGCGATTGAAGAGCCGCAGACTCTGCGGCGCATCGAGCAGTTTCAGCAGTGGGCCGAAAGGGGCGGACTCGGGATGGATCACACGCTTTCAGTCGTTGATTTCCTCAAGCACCTCAACCGCGCCTTCCACGACAACAACGAGCAGTATTACGCCATCCCCGACGACCCGGGCGTCATCGGGGAACTGCTCTCGGATCGCCGGCAACTCGGCCGGATCATCACCCCGGACGGCAGGCGCGCGCGCATCCTTGTCCGCTCGACGCTCTCCGGTTCGGCTGTGATGTCGCGGGCGATCAGGGAACTGGAAGCGAATGGGCGCAACCTGCTGCCCGGCTTTCGGGTCTACGCGACCGGAACGATTGTGCTGCTCAACCGCACCTCGGATTACATCGGCGCGGATCAGCGCAACAGCATCACGCTGGCACTGGTGACGATCTTCGCGGTGCTGGCGCTGCTCTTTCGTTCGTGGCGCATGGGATTGACGGCGCTCGTGCCTAACCTGATCCCGGTACTCTTCTTCTTCGGCTTCATGGGCTGGGCCGGGATCGAGCTGAACCTGACGACGAGCCTCGTGGCGAGCGTCGTGCTGGGGCTGGCCGTGGATAACGCCGTGCAGTTCATCGTCCGCTTCCGCCGCGTGCGGCCCGGCTGCCAGTCGGTGCGCGAGGCGATCATCGAGAGCATGCGTCTGTCGGGCCGGCCGATCATTTACGCGAACGTCGCGCTGGCCTCGGCCTTCGCGATCTTCGCCTTCTCGACTTTCCTGCCGATCAAGTCCTTCGGGCTGCTCTCGGCCGTGACGATCCTGGGCTGTCTGGTCGAAGACCTGGTGCTGCTGCCGGCGCGGATGACCTCGCCGATCTTCAGCCCCGTCCGGGAAGATAAAAAAGCAATGGAGCAGAGCCGCGTGTGATCGCCGCTGATCCATGCTATATGTCCGCCGGACAAATACCCGACATCGTTGATTGTCCGTGAAGCCGGCCGGCGAACCTGCGGGACAGCTATCGTGAGGTTCGACCGCGTTACCTCGATTGTCACTCAGCAACATTACTGAACCGATACTCCCCAATCGAATAATTCAGATGCCGCAGCGGTCACGAATTGACGGCAGCCATCGTGACCGGGCTGCTGACTGATCAAGGCCACCACGGGAGAAGGAGAAATGGAAATGAGGGTCAGGGGCGAGAGAGTCCGCGTATTGCTGGTTCCCTGTGTCTTGTTATTGATTTCAACGCTGGCCACCGCAGTCTGGTGGCGCGGCGCTCAGGCCGCGATGATGGCCGCGTCGGGTGCGGGGTTGAGTGTCAGAGCGCAAACCCTGCCCGGCGTCGCTCAGACGAACACACCGCCAAAGATCAACGTCAGCTCTGTCACCCTGCAGCAGGGGACTCTTGCGAATGCGACCATCGCCACCGTGAGCGATGACGAAACTCCCGCCGGCAGCCTGAAGGTGGAAGCGGTTTCAGTCCCTGCCGGCGTCCGCATCGGGCTCGCCAACACCGGCGGCACAATAACCGCGGGTTTCCGAGTTGACTGCACGTCGCAGCTCGGCGAAAACGCGATCACGCTGAAGGTGACCGATGAGGCCGGGCTGTCGGCCACGGCCAGCCTGCCTGTCGTGATCACGGCCGGAGAAAGACGCGGCGAGGGGCTCTTCCCGTTC
Organism: Blastocatellia bacterium; assembly: GCA_035652435.1. Lineage (GTDB taxonomy): Bacteria > Acidobacteriota > Blastocatellia > RBC074 > RBC074 > DASRDU01. The sequence continues at coordinate 127,993 of DASRDU010000171.1, read as the reverse complement.
GTCTATCCTCCGACCACAACAATAACGGCGGGAGGTTCAGCCATTGTGAACCGGGCGAATGAGGTGGTTACCAATGACGCTCTTTACCAACTCTACCTGCAACTGTTCGGGAACGTCACAGTCTCCGCGCCGGGATTCGGTGGGTCTTTCAGTTTCGATAAAGCGAGCGGGGCGGTGACGATCTCCGACGCCGGGCCGCCGGGTGAATACGCTGTCACGGTCGCAGCCACCAGCCTCAGCATACCTTTTCAATGCGAAACATTACCGAAGGAAGTGAAGTTCAAACTTGTCGTCAATCCAAAGCCAGCTGGTGGATGCGCTGCGCCCAGCTTCTCTTCTCCGATCAGTTACGCCGCAGGATCAAAGCCGGGTGCGATAGTCACCGCTGATTTCAATGGCGACGGGAAGACCGATCTCGCCGTCGCCAATGAGCGGGGAGTGAAAATGCTGCCTGGTGACGGAAGGGGCGGGTTTGATTCAGGAACTGACTACGACACAGGGTTTCGCCCGTGTGTTTTGAGAGCCGGTGACTTCGACGGGGACGGCAGGCTCGACCTTGCGATCATCGGCCCCGCCTCTCCGTTCCCCGCGCTGCCTGGCGATGTGACTGTCTTGTTCGGCGATGGAAATGGCGGTTTCAGCAGGAATGTCAGAGTCCCTTTGAGTTACACCCCGCAGTCAATGATTACCGGAGATTTCAACGGCGACGGCAAAGCCGACCTTGTGGTTGCGAACAGTGGTTCGGAGACGGTCGGCGTATTTCTCAATTCCTGCGCGATCAGATCAGCGTCCGTCAAAAGTCGCATGGGTGCGCTGCGCGGTCACTTCCCAGGCCGTCCGGTCGCGCAGCAGCGTTGAGAGCAGCATCGTGTGCAGCCCGTGCCCCGAGCGGACGGCGTGAACGTGGCCGAGGATCGGCATCCCACACAGGGCCAGGTCGCCGATGATGTCGAGGATCTTGTGGCGGACGAATTCGTCGGCGAACCTGAGCGGGCCCGGGTTGAGGATCCCTTCTTTGGTCAGCGCGATGGCGTTCTCAAGCGACCCGCCGCGCGCCAGCCCGCTCCGGCGCAACGCCTCGAGTTCTTCGACGAAGCCGAAAGTCCGCGCCGGCGCAATCGCGTCAATGTAGGTCGTCGCCGTGTTGCCGTTGTGGAATTTCACTTCAAACTGCTGACGGCCGATCAGCGGGTGAGGGAAGTCAATCTCGCAGGTGATCCGGAACTCTTCGGCCGGTTCAATGGACATGAAGCGATCCTTTTCGCTGACCTCAAGCCGTTTGAGGATGCGCAGGTAAGCCCGCGGCGCGGATAATTCGACGACGCCTGCCTGCCCGATCAGGTCAACCCAGATGTCGCTGCTGCCGTCGAGGATCGGCACTTCGAGCGAATCAATTTCGATGATCGCGTTATCAACCCCGCAACCGAGCAGCGCCGAAAGCAGGTGTTCGACGGTCGCGATCATCACGCCCGATTTCATGAGCGTCGTGGCGTAGCTGACATGCGCGACGTATTGCGGGGCCGCTGGAATCTCGAAGTCGTTGAGGTCCGTGCGGCGGAACAGGTAACCCGTGTAAGCCGGGGCCGGCTTGACCGTCACCTTCACCGGGGAAGCCGAGTGCAGGCCCACGCCACTCGCGCTGAAACTCTTGCCAATCGTCGTTTGCCTTGCCAAAGCAGGTGCCTTTCTGAAAGTTAATGCTCAGCTGGAGCTTTCATCTACAGCAAAGCCCGCGCCAGAAAAAGGTGATGAGGGTTGACGATGATCAAGTCTGTGACGGTAAAGCGAATAAAGATGGCTGGCGCTGGTTTCCCGGGGTGAGGCGAACGATGTTTTGTGGTAATGCTGCCACGACGGTCAAATCAGGGTGTGGTGTGCCGGCATTCAGCCCGTGCCGGTGTCTTGTGATCTCAAAACACCGGGTTTATGATGAAGCCTCAAATTCCGGTTCACACATCTCAAAGGCAATTACAGTTTGATTACTTCCCAACCTGATCTGGAGGAACGGCAATGAATATGGAAGCTCTCGGCATGATCGAGACGAAGGGATTCGTGGGCGCAGTCGAGGCCGCCGACGCGATGGTCAAAGCCGCCAACGTGCAGCTGGTCGGCAAGGAATACATCGGCGCGGGCTACGTCACGGTGTTCGTCCGAGGCGACGTCGGCGCGGTCAAAGCCGCTACTGACGCGGGCGCGGCGGCGGCGCGGCGCGTCGGCGAACTGGTCTCAGTCCACGTCATCCCGCGCCCGCACATGGAAGTCGAGCGCGTGATCCCGCAGAACGGCTACCGCGCCGGCTCGCGCATCCAGAGCGGCTCGCCCCAGGTGCTGACTGAAGGCGACGCGGGCCGCGACGCGAAACGCATCCCGGGCGCGAGGGAAGAGAAGAAGTAAAAGTCAGAACGATGAACGATGTAGTCAGAAGGAGAAAGAAGTAATCAGAAGGCATGTATTTATTTATCGTTCATTCTTCCGACTTCATCGTTCTGACTTCTGACTTCTGACTTCCTGAAGCCATGTCCGACAAGGATCTCAAATCAATTCAGACGGCGCGCGATCTGGTCGAGGCGGCGCACCGGGCCCAGGGCCTGATTGCCGCGTTCGATCAGGCGAAGATTGATCTGATCTGCGAGGCGATGGCCGGGGCGGCGCGGGCGCAGTCAATGCGGCTGGCCACGCTCGCGCACGAAGAGACCGGGTACGGCAACGCGGCGGATAAGAACGTCAAGAACCTGTTCGCGGCGGTTGACGTTCACAACTACTTCAAGGGGCTCAAAACCGTCGGCGTGGTGCGCGAGACCGATTCGGTCGTCGAGATCGCCGCGCCGCGGGGCGTCGTGGCGGCCATCATCCCTTCGACCAATCCGACTTCGACTGCTATCTTCAAGATTCTGATCTCGATTAAATCGCGTAATGCGGTCGTCCTGAGTCCGCACCCGTCGGCGACAAAGTGCGTCGTCGAAACCGCGCGGGTGATGCGCGAAGCGGGTGTCGCCGCCGGGTTGCCCGCCGACGCGGTCGGCTGTCTCGAAGAGACGACCATCGAGGGCACCGAAGCGCTGATGAAGCACAAGCTGACGGCGGTGATTCTGGCGACGGGCGGCATCGGCCTCGTGCGAGCGGCCTATTCGTCGGGCAAGCCTGCTTTCGGCGTCGGCCCGGGCAACGTGCCGGCACTGATCGAGCGCACGGCTGACGCCGAAAAAGCGGTGCGGGATATTCTGACCGGGACGTGTTTTGATTACGGCACGATCTGCGCTTCGGAGCAGTCGGTTGTGGTTGACGCGCCGCTCGATCAGGAAGTGCGGGCACAATTCGCGGCGCAGGGGGCTCACTTTCTGAATCAGGCGCAGGCCGACGCGCTCGCGAAAGTGGTCGTCACGCCGCAGCGCAGCCTCAACCCGAAGGTCGTCGGCAGGCCCGCGACAAAGATCGCTGAAATGGCCGGCATCAGCGTGCCGCCGCAGACGCGCTGTCTGATCGCCGAAGCGGGTGGCGTCGGTCGCGATTACCCGCTCTCGCTCGAAAAGCTCTCGCCGATTCTGACTTACTACGTGGCGAACGGGCTGGAAGAGGGGAGCCGGCTGTGCGATGAGATTCTGCATTACGGCGGGATGGGTCACACCGCCGGCATCCATTCGCGCAACCGCGAAGCCGTGCTGCATTACGGGTTGCTGATGCCCGCGGCGCGGATCGTCGTCAACTCGCCGACGACGCATGGCGCCATCGGGTTTTCGACCGCGCTGGCCCCTTCGATGACGCTCGGTTGCGGGTCGTGGGGCGGCAACGTTACTTCAGACAACATCTCGCCGCTGCACCTGATGGACATCAAACGGGTGGCTTATGAAATCCGCCCGGTGACGGCGTCTGTGGTGGAAAACCTGGTTCAGCCTGTTCCCCCGGCTTCTCAGCCGAAAGCAGCCGCCGCGCCGCCTGATCGTGCTGCCATCACTGCGCTGGTTGACAAGTTTCTGGCCGCCCGCCCGCCGGAGCCACCGGCGCCGAGCCAGCCGAAGATTGTTGCAGCAGAACCAGCGCCTCCTGCACCTGTTCCTCCTGCTTCTCCCGTCCTTCCTGCCCCGGCAGTGACTGTGCCGAGCGCTGCGACCAACGGCCACAAGCCGGTTGATTTCGTCTGCGAGGACGACGTGCGTCGCGCGATTGAAGCCGGGCAGAAGATTTACATCAACGCAAAGACGATCATCACTCCATCGGCGCGCGACCTCGGCAACGAGCGCGAAGTGTTCGCGAAATCCTGAGAGCAGGTTTTGAACTGGCACATGAATTTCGATCTGGCGGAGCCTGTGGAGTGCGGTGGCCCGAGAATGTCCGACAAGCTGCCAGCTTGTCGCTGACTTGTATGATACGCCCGTCGGGAAGAACAACGACAAGCTGGCAGCTTGTCGGACATTTGCCGACGCAATTTCGGACTGACTGAATTCGCCAGCAGTATCTGAGGTCACCGCGCTTCGCCAGTCTGATTCCCTTTGGTATCTCTTATGCCTAAACAATTCTCAGAGCTGAAAGATCAGATGTTTGGTAGTAGTCAGGGCCCCGGTGGGGAGATGTTCAAAATCAATCCGAGTGCAGCCGGATGCCGTCGCTATCTGTACATAGGGTTGGGAGTTGCCTTTCTGCTAGTGTTGTTCACTGCCTTCAAGATCGTTCCAGCCGGCAGCCGCGCCGTGATTTTCAATAACATCAGCGGCGGGCTGAGCGCGCGCGGCGAAGGCACGACGCTGCTCGTTCCGTTTTTGCAATCCGCAACAGTCTATGATGTGAAGACGCGAACTTACACCATGAGCAAGACTCATGAAGAAGGTGAGGTCAAAGGCGATGATTCCATCAGGGCGCTGACCAGCGACGGTCAACCAGGTGGACGTGGATATCTCCGTGCAATTTCATCCTGACCCCGTCCGGATTGCCGATCTCCATCGCCAGATCGGTGAAGATTTCGTCGAGAAGATCGTCCGTCCGGCTGTGCGCAGTGTCGTCAGAACTGCCGCTTCGAAGTATCCGGTGATTGATCTGTACAGCGTCAAAAGGTCGCAGCTTCAGGAAGAGATCACCAGCGAATTGAACAGGCTGTTTACTGACAAATTCATCATCCTGGACGGCGCGCTGGTGCGGAATGTTGATTTCACGGCTGAGTTCAAGAAAGCCATCGAACAGAAACAGATCGCGCAGCAACAGGCCGAACAGAAGAAATACGAGCTGGAAAAAGAGCGAATTGAAAAAGAGCGCAAGATCATCGAGGCTGAAGGCGAAGCCCAGGCGATCAGGTTGCGCGGCGAAGCCCTCGCGAATAATCCCGCGCTGATTCAGTACGAATATGTGCAGAAGATCACGCCCGGTGTCCAGACGATCATTACCGACGGCAGGTCAATTCTGAGCCTGGGTGATCTGGTCAGGCCGCAGGGCGGAAAGAAGTAAGGCAACAGAGCGGAGGGCAAATGCGAAAGCATAAGTCGGGAGGCATCAACCGCCGCGAGTTTGTGAGTGCTGCAATCGCAGGAACCGTCTGCGGGGCAGTCCCGGGAATTTCACCTGCTGACCCGCAGCGCCCCAACGTGCTGTTCATTCTGGCCGATGACCTTGGCTATGGCGATCTGAGCTGCTTTGGCCGGCCCGATTACACCACCCCGAATCTGGATCGCTTGGCACAGCAGGGCGTCCGCTTCTCGAGCGCCTATTCAGCCTCACCCGTCTGCACTCCGACGCGCTGCGCCTTCATCACCGGCCGGTATCCCGCCAGAGTTCCAGTCGGACTGCAGGAACCACTGGCCTGGAAAAAAGGTCTGGGTGACAAGGCTGGCGTGCTGGGTCTTTCACCCGATCACCCGACGGTGGCATCGCTCCTCAGGAAGAACGGCTATCGGACGGCACTGGTCGGTAAGTGGCACCTTGGCTATCTCCCCACCTTCGGCCCGATTCAAAGCGGGTTTGACGAGTTCTTCGGCATCCTGAGCGGCGGCGTTGATTATTTCACTCACAAAGACGGCGCCGGAGAACCCGACCTCTTTGAAGACAAAGTGCCGGTCGAGCGTCTCGGCTACATCACCGACCTGCTCACGGAGCGGGCCGTCAGATACATCTCGCGCCGTCACGACCGCCCCTTCTATCTGAGCCTTCATTACACCGCGCCCCACTGGCCGTGGGAGGGGCCGGAAGACAAACAAGTCAGCAGCAAATTGAAAGGAGGGTTTGACGGGCTCACCGCCGGCGGGTCGTTGAAAACTTATGCCGCCATGATGAAGAGCCTGGATGAAGGGATCGGTCAGGTGATGAGGGCGCTCGGGAAAGCCGGACGGGATCGCGATACGCTGGTCATCTTCACCAGCGATAACGGGGGCGAACGATTCTCATATAACTGGCCCTTCACCGGTCAGAAGGCTGAGTTGCGGGAAGGCGGCATCAGAGTCCCGGCGATTATCCGCTGGCCGGGCGTGATCCCTTCCGGTCGCGCTACTGAACAGGTGGCGATCACAATGGACTGGACGGCGACCATTCTTGCCGCCACGCAAACCAGACCCGATCCCGCTTACCCGCTCGATGGTCTTGACCTGCTGCCCGTCAGCAAAGGCGGGCGTCAGATTGATGAGCGCAGGCTCTTCTGGCGACACGGCAGACAGGACGCTGCCCGGATCGGGAAATGGAAGTATCTGAATGACGGGACGCGGGAGTATCTCTTTGACCTCTCAGCTGACCAGAGGGAGCAGGCGGACTTTAAGGAGCAGCACCCGGACGTGTTCGGGCAACTGCGGGGTGAATTTCAGAACTGGCAGGCGCAGATGTTGCCCAGAGCTGTCACCATAACCTCCTGAATGCCTCTGACTTTCACCTCCTGCCTTTTTACTTTCGCCTTTTAAGCGCCAGCGTCAGCCCGTCGGAAATTGAGAGCATGCTGAGCGTGACCCTTTCATCGTCACGCAGTTTCTCGTTCAGCGCGCGGATCGCCCGCGTGTCCTCATCCTGCGCCTGCGGGTCAAGCACCCGCGCATGCCATAGCACATTGTCAATGGCGATCAGCCCACCCGGTCGGACGAGTTGCAGTGCCCGCTCGTAATAGCCGTCATAGTTTTCCTTGTCCGCGTCAATGAAAGCCAGGTCGAAGGTGTTCGCCTGACCGTCGGCCAGCAACCGGTCGAGAGTCTGAATCGCCGGGGCGAGGCGCAGGTCAATCTTGTGGGCGACGCCGGCCTTTTCCCAGTAGCGGCGGGCGATGGCGGTGAACTCTTCACTCACGTCGCACGCAGTAATCTTCCCCTCGGGCGGCAGGGCCAGCGCGACGCTGAGCGAGCTGTAGCCGGTGAAGACCCCGACCTCCAGCGTCTTCCTCGCGCCGAGCAACTCTGTGAGCAGCGCCATAAACTGCCCCTGATCCGGGGCGATCTGCATTATCCCCATCGGGTGCCGCGCCGTCTCCTCACGCAACTCGCGCAGGATGTCCGGCTCGCGCAGGGAGACGGATAACAGGTATTCGTAAAACTGATCGTTCAGCGAAGTATACTTTCCTGAAAGCTCCATCAACTTATCTCCTGAAAACCTGTCGCGGAATGTCACTGCCACTTGAAAATCGCTTCATACCCGGGTTTGTTGCCCGGGTGATCAACTTTAAATTCAGTCAGTGATGGATCATTCCGGTTGATCCGAAGAAATACATTACTATCGGTCTGTGTTGTGTCACCTGAACAGGACCCCCAGCCTTCTACACCTTCAGGACTCTGAATGTAGAAACAGTCCGGCACGTTTCGGACAGGCAGCCTCACGATCCTGCCTTCAGACGTGAGCTGGCGGCGCATCACTATGACCAGCCGCCGGGGAGATTCCTGCTGACTGCCGAATGTGAATTTTCTGGGTTCGGTGAGCCTTCCGTAAACGGGGCAATGTGCCCGCAGGGAAGTCAGTTCGGACTTTGTCAGCAGGCCGGCCACTTCAGGCTCGATGTCTACGGGCGTAGACTTCAAAGGCTGCTCAACAGCCACCCATCTGACAAAGATCAGCTCCAGGCCGGGAAGTTCGCTCTGAGCGAACGCCGACTGATTGTTGACTGACAGAGGGAGTGCCAGACAAAGCGTCAGGAGAGTCAGAATTCTTTTCATGCTTTCACCTCCAGATAATCTGATGACAACTCAAACGCGCTGATCTGTCTGAAGTTCCCTTTCCTGGATATCACGCCAGAATCTTATTGACGATCTCGCCGTGAACGTCGGTCAGGCGGAAATGCCTGCCCTGGAATTTGTAAGTCAGCCGCTTGTGATCAATGCCCAACAGTTGCAGGATCGTCGCCTGCAGGTCGTGAACGTGAACCGGGTCTGACACGATGTTGTAGCTGAAATCATCCGTCTCGCCCAGCACCACCCCTTTCTTCACGCCGCCGCCGGCCAGCCACATCACAAAATTTCGCGGGTGATGATCGCGCCCGTAATTCCCTTCGGTCAGCCTGCCCTGACAGTAAACCGTGCGGCCAAATTCTCCGCCCCACACGACCAGCGTGTCATCAAGCAGGCCACGCTGTTTGAGATCCGTAATCAGCGCCGCCGTCGGCTGATCCGTGCCTCTGCATTGCAGGGCCAGATCGCGCGGCAGGTCGCCGTGCTGATCCCAGCCGCGGTGGTACAGCTGAATGAAGCGCACGTTGCGTTCGGCAAGCCGGCGCGCGAGCAGGCAGTTCGCCGCATAGCTCCCGGGCCTGCGCGATTCGGGGCCGTACATCTCAAAGACGTGGTCGGGCTCCTTCGAGAAATCCATCAGCTCCGGCACTGATGTCTGCATGCGGTAAGCCATCTCGTATTGCGAGATGCGAGTCTCAATTTCGGGGTCGCCGTAAGCTTCGTGCTTCATCCGGTCGAGCTTCACAACGGCGTCGAGCATCTGGCGGCGCGTGGTCTTGCTGATGCCGGGCGGGTCGGTCAGGTAAAGCACCGGCTCGCTGCCGCCGCGGAAGCGCACGCCCTGATGGTTCGACGGCAGGAAGCCGCTGCCCCACAGGCGCGAAAACAGCGGCTGATCGGTATTGATCGCGTGCGCGGTTGAGAGCAGCACGACGAAGGCGGGCAGGTTCTGATTCTCGCTGCCCAGGCCGTAACTCACCCATGCGCCCATGCTCGGGCGACCGGGCTGCTGAAAGCCGCTTTGAATAAACGTGATCGCCGGGTCGTGGTTGATGGCGTCGGTATTCATCGTTTTGATGATCGCGATGTCATCCACGACTTTGGCCGTGTAAGGCAGCAGCTCGCTGACCCACGCGCCCGATTGCCCATGCTGATTGAATTTGAAGAGCGATCTGACGCACGGGAATGAACTCTGCCCCGAAGTCATGCCGGTGATCCGCTGGCCGTTGCGGACGGAGTCGGGCAGTTCAGTGCCGTGCAGTTTCGCGAGCGCAGGCTTGTAATCGAACGTCTCAATCTGCGAAGGCCCACCCGACTGGTGCAGGAAGATCACGCGCTTCGCTTTCGGCGCAAAGTGCGGCAGCCCTATCAATCCGCCGGTCTTCGGATCACGGTCAGAATCATCGCCAGTCATCGCCGCAAACAGTTCAGGTCTGAGCAGGGAAGCGAGCGCGGCAACGCCGATGCCTTTGCTCGTCAACCCGAACAGTTGCCGCCGTGTCAGGTGCAGTTCAGTCTCTCGTTTCAGTTCCATTGCAGTATTCAGAAAGGATATTGGACAGGATTTACAAGATTCACAGGATATCGCCAAAGCAGCGCTGGCATTTCAACCTATCTTGTCAATCCTGTAAATCCTGTCTGATTCTTCTTACTCCCGGTACGACGGGTCAATGCGATCCAGCTTGCGCAGCAGCGCCGGCCAGACCAGATTCCCGCCCATTCCTTTCATGACCTGATCGGCCTGCGCCCTGATGCCTTTCAAAATCGGGTCGGCGACCGGGATGAGTTCCGCGCCGCCCGACTGCGCCAACACCTGAACGCGGCAGGCCCGTTCGAGCGTGTACATCATCAGGAATGCCTCAGCCGCATTCGCGCCGACCGTCAGCAGCCCGTGATTGCGCAGGACGAGCGCCTGATTCCTGCCGAGATCGGCCACCAGCCGCGGCTTCTCCTCCGCATTCAGCGCGAGGCCCTCGTAGTCGTGATAGCCGAGCATCGAGAGCGGGAAGAGCGATTGCTGTGAAATCGGCAGCAGCCCGCCCTTCTGCGCCGACACCGCGACGCCGTACTGCGTGTGCGTGTGGAAGACGCAGAGCGCATCCTCGCGCGCCTCGTGAACCGCGCTGTGAATGGTGAAGCCCGCCGGGTTGATGAAATGTGCCGTCTCCATCACAACGCTGCCCTTCAGATCAACCTTGACCAGGCTCGATGCCGTGATCTCTTCAAACAGGAAGCCGTAAGGGTTGATCAGGAAATGATGCTCCGGCCCCGGCACGCGCATCGAGATGTGCGTGAAGACCAGATCGTCCCAACCGTAGAGCGCCGTCAGCCGATAGAGCGCCGCCAGATCCACGCGCGCCTGCCACTCTTCGGGCGAAACCTGCTGCTCGACGGGCGAAGGCGTTCTGATCGGTTGCATAGATTCTGATTCCTTTCTCCGGAGTCTTGACGTGATGTAAGATTACCGCCGAATTTCGCAGGAAGCTACTGCGCCGGGGGAAAAGTTACAGCTCACAGCCAGTAACCGCAACGCTGCCCGCTCGGGCAGCTCTCAACCAACCCTTCAGCAGCCGACAGGAAAAAAATATGGCTACCGATGGAACCTTCTCGACCGGTCGGATTCAGGTGTTTCAATGCCCCAGTTGTCAGGAGTACATCAACACCTCGACGAATCAGTGTCGCTATTGCGGGATGCTGATTGACGCCGCACTGGCACAGGCTTCGGCGCAGAATCAGGCCGGCGCCAGCCGGGCCTGTAGCGATGCCAATTACCTGAAGATCATGACGCGCACGATGCCGGTGTTTTTCCTGATCAGCCTGATCCCGGTGATCGGAGGGTTCGCCGGGTGGGGCTTCATCTTCCTGCTGATCGCGGTGCCGATTCTGATCGTCCGCTGGTGGGTCAGGTACGGTGGAATACAGACGCAGGACGCCGACTATCCGAAGGCCAGAAACTCCACCTTCATCTCCCTTGCCATCTGGCTGGCGATGGTCATTGTCTGGATAGTCAGCACTCTCCTCTGGGCGGTGATCTTTGCCGTCTTATCAAATTGAGCGGGGCGGTGACCCGAATGTCAGGTGAACTCAGCCCGGGAGCGCACGCGAGCCGCGTACCAGCCTGACCTGCCGCCCTTCGCCGGAGGACTCAGCACGCGAGCCGCGTGCGCTCCCGGGATTTGGCGAATTAGTCCGTACACAATCCTGAAGGTGATGTGCCAGGTCGCATAGTGCGGTTGTCACTTCACCTTCCCCGGCCCCCACAACGCGCGTCCGGGTTTTGCGCCTGTGTGTTCGCCGTCTTTCAGCACCTGCACGCCGTTGACGAAGACATGCTTCATTCCGACGGCGTACTGGTGCGGCTTTTCAAACGTCGCCCTGTCCGCGACGGTCGCCGGGTCGAAGACCACCACGTCCGCATACATCCCTTCCTTCAGGAATCCGCGATGATCAAAGCCCAGGTTCGTCGCGGGCAATCCTGACAGCCGGCGCACGGCCTCCTGAAGTGGGATCACTTTCTCTTCGCGGACGTATTTGCCGAGCAGCCGTGCGAAGTTGCCGTAGGCGCGCGGGTGCGTGGATGATTTCAGGAAGGCGCCCTCCGGGGCCATCGAACCGGCGTCCGAGCCGAACGAGACCCAGGGGAGTCTGATCTGCTTTCTGATGTTCTCTTCCGACATCATGAAATAGACCGTGCCGACGCGCGAACGATCTTCGAGGACCAGATCCATGATCGTTTCGACCGGGTCTTTGCCGCGTAGCCGGGCGACTTCGGCGAGCGTTTTGCCGGTGTACGGCTTGAGCTTCTCGGATTTGAATTCGACCAGCAGCACGCGGTCGGGCGAGCCGGCGGCGAGGTATAGGTTCTCCCACTCCTTCGTCGGCGTGCTGATCGCTTCGGCAATCTTCGCGCGCGTCGCGGGGTCCTGAAGGCGTTTGTAGAGCGCTTCGTAGCCGCCATCGAGTACCCAGGGCGGCATCGCCGCATCGAGCCCCGTCGCGCCCGCCGGGTAGGTGTACATATCGGCGGTGATCTTCAGGCCCTCTTTCCTCGCCCGCTCGACCATCTCGATGACCTGATCCATCTTGTCCCAGTTCGCTTTCCCGGCGGCCTTGAGGTGATAGATTTCCGCGGGCAGGCCGGCCTCGCGGCTGATGCGGATCAACTCCCCGACGGCCTCGATCAGGCGATTGCCTTCGCTGCGCATGTGCGAAATGTATTTGCCCTGATACTTCGCGGCAACTTTGCACATCTCGATCAGCTCTTCGGTCGTGGCGTAAAACGCGGGCGCGTAGATCAGCGACGAACCGATGCCCAGCGCGCCCGATTCCATCTCCTTGCGGACGAGTTCGCGCATTTGTGCGAGCTGTTCGGGCGTGGCTTTTTTGTCTTCGAGGCCGATCACGTATTCGCGGATCGTCGTCGCGCCGATGTATGAAGCGATGTTCGGCGAGACGCCGCGTTTTTCGAGCCAAGTCAGGTATTCGGCGAGCGTCGTCCAGGGGATATCGAATTTCAGGTCGCCCTGTGATTCCTGTCGCCGCCGCTTCATCTCACCACTCAGCGGCCCCATCGAATCGCCTTCGCCGAAAATTTCGGTGGTCACGCCCTGCCGAATCTCGCCCTGCGAGCGCCCGTCAACGATCAGCGTATCAACCGACCACGAGAGCATGTTGATGAAGCCCGGCGCGACGGCCAGACCGCGAGCCTCAACAATCGTGGCGGCTTTGGATTTGCTCAGGTCGCCAATCGCGGCGATGCGGTCACCTTTGATGCCGACATCGGCGCGGATGGGGTTGCCGCCGGTGCCGTCGTACACGGTTCCGCCTCTGATGATGACATCAAGGGTGGAGGCCTGTTGTCCCTGGGATGAGAATTGAACAGCCAGCAGAACTATGGCCAGCAGCAGGATGTAAATGCGACGGGGCATGGTTATTCCTTCGTAATCGTCTCGTCCAGATTCAGAATCGCGCTCGTGACCGTCGTCCAGGCGGCAAGCTCAGCCTGGTCGAGCTTCGCGTCTGACGCTGATTCGCCGACGTGCAGCAACTGATCCACGGCCTTTTTGTCGGCGCGGTAATGCGCGAGCTGCTGCTTCAATAAATTGCCCAGCACTCGCACTTCTTCTGCCGAAGGCTTGCGCGCGGTTGCCAGCCGGAAGGCGTAAGCGATCCGGCTGTTTGCGTCACTGCCGCCTTCACGCAATGCGCGCCCGGCCAGTGCCCGCGCGGCTTCGACGTAGGTCGGGTCGTTCATCAGGATCAGCGCCTGCAATGGCGTATTGGTCAGCGGTCGCCGCGCCACGCATTTCTCGCGGTCGGGCGCGTCGAAGGTCACGAGCGTCGGCGGCGGCACGGTGCGCTTCCAGAAGGTGTACATGCTGCGGCGGTACAGATCCTTCCCCTTGCCCTGCACGTATTCCTGCGCCGTGAAGCCGTCGCCGAAAGCCATCTCTTCCCACAGGCCCTTAGGGTGATAGGGCAGCACGCTCGGTCCGCCGATCTCATCATTGAGCAGGCCGCCGATGGCGAGCGCGTTGTCACGGACGGTTTCCGCGGGCAGGCGGAATCGCGGGCCGCGCGCGAGCAGGCGGTTTTCGGGGTCTTTTTCGAGCAGGGCGGGAGTGACTTTCGACGACTGGCGATAGGCCGCTGAAGTGACGATCAGCTTCTGCATCGCTTTGATGTCCCAGCCGGTGCGAATAAATTCTGTTGCCAGCCAGTCGAGCAGTTCCTGATTGACTGGCGGCTCGCCCTGTGAGCCGAAGTCTTCGAGAGTTTTGACGAGGCCGTGCCCGAAATAGAGCTGCCAGTAACGATTCACCGCGACGCGGGCCGTCAGCGGGTGATGCGGATCAACCAGCCACTTCGCCAGCGTCAGGCGATTCGGCGGCGCGTCCTTCGGCAGCGGCGGCAGCACAGCAGGCACACCCGGCGTCACCTTCTCAGTCTTGTTGCGATAATCGCCGCGCGCCAGGATGAAAGTCTCGCGCGGCTTTTCCATCTCGCTCATGACCATCACATTGAGGATGGATTTGTCGAGGCGCTGTTTCTCCTTCTTCAGATTTTTGAGTTCGGCATAAGCCCGGCGCAGCTCTTCGGGCGCGGCGCGTGTCAGGAAATAATCGCGCACCCGGTCTTTCTCTTCCTTCGAGGGGCTGCCGTAGATGCCGGAAAAGATCGCATGGATCGGATAATGAATCGCCAGCTGCTCAATCTCTTCGCCGGTGAGGGCGCGGTTGTAAATGCGCAGGTCATCAACACCACCGCTGTAAACCTTGCCGAGCTGTTTGTTGCCGATCTGCAGCTCAGCGTCGGTTTTGACCGGGCCGGTGAGGTTGTCTTTCTGCATCTCGACTTCATCGGGCCTGCCGTTGATCCACAACTTCAGGCCGGAAGCCTTGCCCGAGCCGTCATATGTGAGCGTGACCTGAGTCCATTCACCTGAAACTACCAGCTGTTTGCCGCGAATCTGAATCGCATTGTCGGGCCAGTTCGAAGTCAGCCTGAACGTGACGGGTGCTGCGCGCCTCTGGATTGAAACAAAGCTGATGCCTTCGAGCAGGATTTCGTAACCGCGCCGCGTCTCCGCATCCGAAATCTTCTGAAGCGCGTGCGCGCCGATGTTGGTGAGACCCGGTCTGAGCCACAAGGCGAGCGTGAACGGCTCGGCGCGCTCGAAACATCCGACATTGCCGAAGGTCACCTGCGTCTGCTCATTCAGGCTGACCGAACGGCCAACCGCGCCCGAGCCAAAGCTCGGCTCGCCTTTGACAGTTCTGCCGTGCTGGTAACGGCCCGAGGCGTCGGCGAAGCTGCCATCGAGTTCGTAATGCGCGACGAGTCCGCTCCGGGGGGATTCGGCGAATTTCCCGAGCCTCGGCTCCTGCCATTTCTCAATCAGCTGCGCGACGGCGGAATCCGCGAGCGTCGCTTCTCCGGCTTTGATCGCGGCGGCAAGCTCTGCCTGCTTAGCTTTCTGTTCCGGCGTCGGCAGCGACAGAAAAGGCTTCGCATTACCTTCTCTGCCATCGAGCCCCTCTTCACTCACAGTATTGAAGAAGGCGAAGAACTGGTAGAACTCCTTCTGCGAGATCGGGTCGTATTTGTGGCTGTGGCAGCGCGCGCAGCCCATCGTCGTCCCCAGCCACGTGTTGGCCGTCGTCTCGACGCGGTCAACCACGTACTCGACCTGATACTCTTCGGGGATCGCGCCGCCCTCGAAATTGATCATGTGGTTGCGGTTGAACCCGGAAGCGATCTTCTGTTCCATTGTGGCGTCGGGCAGCAGGTCGCCGGCCAGCTGTTCGATAGTGAACTGGTCGAAGGGCTTGTTTGAATTGAAGGCTTTGATCAGCCAGTCGCGCCAGGGCCACATGTCGCGGTGGCTGTCTATGTGGTAGCCGTGCGTGTCGGCGTAGCGCGCCAGATCGAGCCACTGCATCGCCATCCGTTCGCCGTAACGAGGGCTCGCGAGCAGCCTGTCCACGCGCTTTTCGTAAGCGTCGGGCGACTTGTCGGCGAGGAATGAATCAACCTCAGCGGGCGTCGGCGGCAACCCGGTCAGGTCGAAGTACACGCGCCGCAGGAGGGTGACTTTATCGGCTTCGGGCGAAGGCCGGAGCCCTTCTTTTTCAAGCCTGGCCAGAATGAAGTTATCAATGGGCGTGCGCACCCAGCCGGGAGTTCTGACCTGCGGCGGTTCGGGCCGCTTCGGGGCGACGTAGGCCCAGTGTTCGTGCCAGTTCGCGCCCTCGTCAACCCAGCGTCTGATCAGTTCGATCTGTTTGTCGGTCAGCTTGTGGCCCGACTGGGGCGGCGGCATCACCGCGTCCGGGTCTTTTGACGAGATGCGTTTGATCAGTCTGCTCTTCGATGAATCGCCGGGGACGATCACGCCCTCTTTGGCGAAGGCGCCTTCCTTCGTGTCGAAGTGCAGCTTCGCCTTGCGCTGCTTTTCGTCCGGCCCGTGACAGGCGAAACAGTTGTCCGAGAGGATCGGGCGAATCTCGCGGTCGAAATCCACGGGTTTGATCGCGGGTTTTGCCGCTTGATTGTCTGCTGAAACTCCGGGCAGAAAGAAAGAGAGACCGGTGATGGCCAGCAGGATTGCCAGGACACAAAGCTTGATTTGTCGCCTCACGTTTTACCTCTGACGAGAAGAATGGAATACGGATCAGACGGATATCACAGATCAGGGCAGATCAGATCGGTCTGAATCCGCCGCATCCGTTTGATCCCCGGTCCCATTCATTACTGAGCGTTCGCGACCTGCTGTTTGTACACGCGCACGACCGGCAGCAGGATGCGCGAAGGGTGCGCGCGGTCGTGGTGGATCGTGTTCGTCGCCACCCGCGTTTCGCCATCGGCCCTGAGCGGCTTGCCCGTATTCGGATTCGGATCAAAGCGCGGATCGTTCGAGCTGCTGATGTGGACCGCGATGCGGTGGCCTTTGTTGAAGACGAGGCTGGTTGACCAGAGGTCAATTTTGAATTTGTAGACCTCGCCCTTCTTCATGAAAACTTCGTGGTCGAAGCCTTCCCGGAAACGCGCGCGCAGCCCCGAATCCTGCACGAGCCTTTCAGTCCCGTCCGGGTAAACGTCCACGAGCTTCGCCGTCCAGTCGGTATCAGGGCAATCGGATTCGGCCCACAACTCGACCGCGAGCGGGCCGGTGACCTCGACCGGTGATTCCAGCGGGGCGGTCATGAATTTCAGCACGTCTTTGCGCTCACCGATGGGGCGCTGATCCATCGGGCCTTTCTTCGCGAACAGATTCGCGCCGCCAATCGTGGGCACGGGGTTTTTCGGGTCGTATTGATACGTCTCAACGCTCTCAGTCTCGCTGGCGATCTTTTCGCCGAGTTGTCCTTTCGGGCCGAGGAAGTAAGAAGTCTCTTTCGCGGGCACGGGCCAGGCCGGGGCCGTGCGCCACTCGTTGCCGGGGGCTTTCGGGTCGGTCACGTCGCCCATCACGTAATACCTGACCGCGGGCTCGTCCATAATCCCGTTATTGACACCCTTGAGCCAGTAGTCGAACCAGCGCTGTGCCTCGCGCTGCGAAGGCGCGGCGGAATTCGCCGGGTAAGTGACCTCTTCAATTTTGCCGTGCCCCCAGGGGCCCATCAGGAGCTTCTGATGCCCGGCGGCCCGCCCGCCCCCTCGGGACTGCAACCCGACGAAGTTATCAATGTTGCCCTGCACGAAAATGTCGTACCAGCCGCCCTGGTTGTAAGCCGGGACCTGAACCTTCGCCCAGTGGTTGCGCCCCTCGCGGATGTCCAGATAGCCGTCGTCCTTATAATGTTTGAAAGTCAGGTCGAGCAGGTCGAGCGCCTGCTGCCGCTTGAGCCAGGCTTCATTCATCTCCTTGCGGAAGATGCCGCCGGTATAGACCGCCTGCTGGTAGGCGCTCGACGGGGCGATCATCGTGTAGATCGCCACGAGGTGCGGCGGGGCCATAATCGCCGCCTGGTTCGCGGTGATGCCCATCGCCGAAGCTCCCGTCATTCCGACTTTGCCGTTTGACCATGACTGTTTCGCGGCCCACTCGACCGTGTCGTAACCGTCGAGGTGGTCATCCATAAATGGCATGTATTTTCCTTCGCTCTTGCCGGTGCCGCGACAATCCTGGGCCACGTAAGCGTAGCCGCTCTCGACCCATTGTTTATGTTGCCCGTTCATCAGCGCGCCGCTTTTGCCGTAAGGCGTGCGCACCAGGATCACCGGCCACGGGCCTTTGCCTTCGGGCAGGTAAATGTCGGTCGCGAGCTTCACGCCGTCACGCATCGCGACCATCTGGGTGTCGGGTTGCGCGGCCGGCGCGGGCTGCTGCGCCGGGGCAAATACGAAAGCCACGAGTGCGAGCAGAGCAGCCACAATGGAAAGGAAGAAACGCCGTTTCATCTGAGTCCTCCGGGTTAATTTTTTAGCAAGGCAGAAATCACTGACGGACAGCCTGTGACAAATAATAAGCCGCACCCGAGAGACTTCGCCAGGGTTGTCATGAAATTGTCCCTGATCGTGCGAGCCTCGCCATCCCGGTCGCGGCGGTGATAAGCTGAGGCTCAACAAATTACAATCACACATCCTTCTGTGATGGCCTTCAATCACAGACAAACGGTAACTGAAAACTGAGAACAGAAAGGACTATGAAACTTCAGGACAAGGTTGTGGTAGTCACCGGCGGCGCCAGCGGCATCGGGCGCGCCCTGTGTCGTCGCTTCGCGGCGGAAGGCCCGAAAGCCATAGTGGTTTCCGACCTCAACGGCGACGGCGCAAGGCAGGTCGCGGAAGAGATTGGCGGGATGGCCGTGCGGACAGACGTGAGCAGTGAAGCCGATGTAATCAACCTGGTGCGGCAGGTTACCGATGCGTACGGGCGGATTGATCTGTTCTGCTCCAACGCCGGCATCGGCGGCAAGCCGGGCGGGATCGAGGTGCCGAACGAAGCGTGGCAGCAAATCTGGGAAGTGAACGTCATGGCTCACGTCTACGCCGCCAGAGCCGTGCTGCCCGGGATGCTCGCGCGCGGCCAGGGGTATTTACTGCAAACCGTCTCGGCGGCGGGGCTGCTGACTCAGATCGGTAACGTGACTTATTCGGTCACCAAGCACGCGGCGCTCGCCCTGGCCGAATGGCTGGCCGTGACGCACGGCGACGCTGGCGTCAAAGTGTCTGCGCTGTGTCCGCAGGGCGTCCGCACCGACCTGCTATTTAAGACCGAGTACGGCGAGAAGGCGCAGTTCCTGCTCGACGTCGCCATCGAACCGGAAGCCGTCGCCGAAGCCACGGTGAAAGGGCTGGAAGAAGAATCATTCCTGATCCTGCCGCACCCGGAAGTCGCCCAGTTCTTCCAGCGCAAGGCCGGCGATTATGACCGCTGGCTGCGCGGCATGCGCAAGTTTCAGGCGCAGGTCGGCGGCGCGAATCAGGCGTGATCGGAGATATCGCGCTGCCGGGGAAGTGATCCCACTTTATCAGGTCGTGTGAACCACCATGCCCACGCGATCAGGATGAATTGCAGCGGCAGTCTGATCCAGTGGAAGAGCGGCGGAACCTCCGGGTACAGGTGCTGGTTGAGGGCCATGTGAATGTTGGCCGGGTAGACGGCGACGAGCAGCGCGACCAGGCCCCACGCCGCGAGCCGCGTGTATTTCGGGATGATCAGCAGGATTCCCAGGGCGAATTCACAGACTCCGCTCAGATAAACCAGAAACAGGTGCCAGGGCAGATACGGCGGCATGATCCGCAGGTAGAATGGCGGGTTGACGAAATGCATCACTCCGGTGAAGACGAAGAGGATGCAGAGCAGATATTTCATCACGGCTTTGACAGTTCGCAACGGTTCCCTCCGGATTGACTGCCGTCTGATTGATTCATGAAAAGCTGCTGCGGTGAATGGCCAGAGCTTTGCACAGATCGGGCCTGATTGCGAGTGACCAGAGCTATGAATGAAAAAGATCCGAATCAGACCGGGTGCGGTGATGTGATTGAAGCGCGCGCCCAGCCGCCGGAAGAGACTGCGGGCACGACGGTCTCTCCTCGCGCCAAGTCTGCCGCCGGCCTCCCGTCAATTCTCAGGACAATGGACGTTTCGCTGAAAGAGATGGGCGTCGGGCGCAGCCTGAAGACGCTGCTTCAGGTCAATCAGAAAGATGGCTTCGACTGTCAGAGCTGCGCGTGGCCGAACCCGGACGGTGACCGCCACCGGGCTGAATTCTGCGAGAGTGGCGCGAAGGCAGTGGCTCACGAAGCGACCCGGAAACTCATCACCCCTGAATTCTTCCGGCAGTGGTCAGTCTCGCAGCTTGCCGAACAATCCGATCACTGGCTGGAACAGCGGGGAAGACTCTCGCACCCTGTGGTGCTGCAACGCGGCGCGACGCATTACGAGCCAATCACATGGGACGGCGCCTTCGCGCTGATCGCAGAAGAGCTGAGCCAGCTTGATTCGCCGGATGAAGCGGCTTTCTACACTTCCGGGCGCACGAGCAACGAGGCGGCGTTTCTCTACCAGCTCTTCGCGCGGCAGTTCGGCACCAACAACCTGCCCGACTGCTCGAATATGTGCCACGAATCGAGCGGCGTGGCGATGCGCGAGAGCATCGGCGTCGGCAAAACCACGGTCACGCTCGAAGACTTTGAACTGGCCGACCTGATCCTCATCATCGGGCAGAACCCGGGCACGAATCATCCGCGCATGCTGACGACGCTTGAGCGCGCGAAGATGAATGGCGCGCGGATCATTTCAATCAACCCACTGCCCGAAGCGGGGCTGATGCGCTTCAGGAACCCGAACCCGCAGGAGTACAAAAGCGCGTTGCAGTTCCTGCCTGGGCTGCTGGGCAAAGGCACCGAGCTTTCTGATCTGTTTTTGCCGGTCAGGATCAACGGTGATATTGCGGCGCTCAAAGGTCTGATGAAAACAATGCTCGAAGACGAAGAGCGTAACAGCGGATTGCGTGTGGAAGAAATCCTCGATTACCGGTTCATCAGGACCTGTACAGCAGGATTCGACGAGTTCAAGGCTGATCTGAAAGCAACAACCTGGGGAGAGATTGAAGAAGGCAGCGGCCTGAAACGTGACCTGATTCAGCAGGCCGGGCTGATGATTGCCGGCGCAAAGCGGCTGATCTGCTGCTGGGCAATGGGGCTGACGCAGCACAGGAACGCGGTCGGCACGATCCAGACGCTGATGAACCTGATGCTCGCGGGCGGGCACGTCGGCCGTCCCGGCGCCGGCCCCTGCTGCGTGCGCGGACACAGCAATGTGCAGGGCGACCGCACAATGGGCATCTGGGAAAAGCCGTCTGACGCCTTTCTGGGCGCGCTCGGCCGGGAGTTCAATTTCAACCCGCCGCGCCGTCACGGCTGCAACACGGTTGAGGCAATCAGGGCGATGCACGAGGGGCGCGTGAAGGTCTTCTTCGCGCTCGGCGGCAATTTCCTCTCGGCCGCGCCCGACACTGAGTACACGGCACAGGCCCTCAGCCGCTGCCGCCTGACCGCGCACGTTTCGACAAAGCTCAACCGCGCGCACCTGATCTGCGGCGAGCAGGCGTTGATTCTGCCCACCCTGGGCCGCACCGAAAAAGACGTGCAGGCGTCGGGCGAGCAGTTCGTGACCGTCGAGGATTCGATGTGCGTCGTCAGCCCCTCGCGCGGCCCGCTCGAACCCGCTTCGGAACACCTGCTGAGCGAACCCGCGATAGTTGCACGGCTCGCGCGAGCCGTGCTGGGTGAACGCGCCTCGGTTGACTGGCAATCACTGGCCGCCGATTACGACCGCATCCGCGACCACATTTCGCGAGTCGTGCCGGGCTTCGAGAATTTCAACGAACGGATTCGACGGGGCGCGTTTTACCTGCCCAACGCCGCGCGCGAGCGGGAATTCAACACGCCGACGGGCAGGGCGAATTTCATCGTCCACCCGATCCCGCGTCATCATCTTGAGCCGGGACAGTTCCTGATGATGACGATTCGCAGCCACGACCAGTTCAATACGACGATTTACGGTCTGGATGATCGCTACCGCGGCATTCGCCGCGGGCGTCGCGTGATCTTCCTCAATCGCGAAGACGTGAAGGAAGCGGGTTTGCAGGCAGGGCAGCTCGTTGACCTGACCAGCCACTTTGAAGACGAACAGCGCACCGCCCGGCATTTCATCGTCGTGCCCTACGACATCCCGCGGCGCTGCGCGGCGACCTATTTCCCCGAAGCGAACGTACTCGTCCCGGTCGGCAGCGTGGCGGAGAAGAGCAACACGCCGACGTCGAAGTCAGTAGTGATCAGCCTCACACCTTCGGACTTTCAGGGTATGATAAAGGCGCAGAGCGGAACGAAGGGAGTTTTGCCATGACAGATATCAGTTTTGAAAAAATTCTGGAGGAGGCCGGAAGACTGCCGCCGGAAGATCAACGCCGCCTGATTGAAACGCTGGCAGCAGAGGCGCCACCCCGAAAGCCACTCAGGGGCATCGAACAGCTTGCGGCGGAGCAGGGGGTGAAACCGATCAACTTTGCAGAGTTACGCAAGCTCGGTGAATTCTTCCCGGAAGATGAAAGTGTTGATGATCTGGTGAACTTCATCAGGGAGCTGGGGCGTGGCCGGCACGAACGGAGAATCGAGTAATGCACTTCCTCGTCATTGATGCGGGCTGACCATCATCTCTGAGGCGCCTGCATAATCACACCTCAGCCAGACAGCATTCCACATTGGTGGACAGGAAATAGACGGGATTTACAAGATGAACAGGGTCAGCCTTTCCTCAATGCTGATTTGATCAGCCTGTCGGTCCTGTGAATCCTGTCCGACGTTTTGTGCCCTGGTTCAGCTACCCGATGTTGATCGAGACCGTGTTGGCCGTCCTGCCGTCTGCGCTGAAGATCAGATCAACATCGCCGCGCCCGGCCAGACTGCGCGGGATGAGGATGTTGGCCTGATCCAGTCCGGCGTATCCGCCCTGCGCCCCGGCAAAGCTCACGTCGGCATTCGCGCCGCCGATGGTCGCCGCAACTGCCGAGAGAGCGCTCCGATTGCGGAAGCCGGTGCCGAAGACGACGAGGAAGAGCTGGTCATTGGCCGGGCCGGGGTCAATCGGCACCGCGACGAAACTGTTCTGCCCCTGATCGAATTGGGCGACCGCCTCCCAGTTCTGTGTGCCGTCGCTTCTGGCGCGCAGGACGAGGGCCGCGGCGACCCCGCGTCCGCTGGCGTTGGCGGCGAAGAGGCTGGGGGCGACCGTCTCGACCGTGGCCGAGCCCTGCCCGACGGCGCTGTTGTCGCGCAGTACCTGGAGTATCGCGCTGCCTGCGCTCGTGCCTTGGGGAATCTGAAAGTTGATCTGCGTCGGCGAGACGAAGAAGAGTGGTGCCGGGCGCTCAGTCCCGGCGGCGTCGCGGACGCGAACCTGCACGCCGCCGAGTTCGGTCGGCAGCGGCAGCGTCGGGGCGGCGAGCGTGCCGCCCGCGAGGCCTGTGCCAAAGAGCGCCGCGATCCCTTCGGCGGCCACCCCGCCCGCCGCGTAGCTCGCCGCCGAAACTGTCGAGACGGTTGAGACTGTGCTGGGCACACCCGTCAGCCCGATATCAAACGTGCTTGTGTAACCACCCTGCCCGTCGGGGGCGACATTGAGCAGCAGCTGGCTGCCGCCGCCGTTGTAAATGCCGTCGTTCGAGTTCCGCGTCCCCCGCGCGCTTTTTGTGTTGTAAGGAGCCAGCGTGAAGACCTGATCGGTCAGCGTGTCGTCGAAGAAGACCTGCGAAGTGAACTCATACGTCTTCGTCGAGCCGGCAAAGAGGCGAATCTTGAAGTGAATGTGGACAGTCCTGCCGGTGTAATAGCCCGGGTAGATCGTCGTGAATTCGGCTGAGCCGTTGCTGTCGGTCACCTGGTAGCCGCGCAGGTATTTCTGCCCGCTCGTGTTGGCCTGCCCCGCGCCGTTGGTGATGTCAGAATAGGAGCCCAGCGCGTCGCAGTGCCAGATGTCCACGAGCGCGCCAGCCAATGGGGCACAGTCGCTGCCGCTGACCCTGTTGACGTTGAACTTCAGCCGCAGCGGCACGCCGGCTTTGACGGTGTTAGTTGTCGGATCCGTGCGGATGTCGGAGCGGTTGAGCCTTTCATCCACGAAGTAAGGACCTTCGGTCAGCGCCGGTCTGGCGACGCAGGCCAGTGTTTCGAGGCCCCGGGCCGCGTGCAGCGGCGAAGCAGAGTAGAGCGTTGAATGCAGCATGCCGGGCAGAGGGCCCGCTTCCGCAATCGCCAGGTGAGTGCCCGCCGGCCGGGACAGGCGCGTTCGTTCGCCACCCCGGAGCGCCGTGGCCCCCGCCGCCCCCATCAGGCGGAGTGTTTCGCGCCGGCTCAGCAGGTGATTTGATCTCTTTTTCGTCGTCATGCGTGTTTCGGTCGTCCGTACTATGTTCCTGTTCACCTGGAACAGGTGCGGCTCTCTTTGAATGATTGGAGAGTGCGCCCGAATCCGTACCGCCGGGCGCAACTCGGGCCACCGGTCAGAGTTGCGCTCGCTGCCGCCCGCGGCACTGACTCGCTTTCACAGCCGCAACCGAATGAAATCACGGGGAACACGGAGCGGTGCGGGGAAACCCAAACCCATATAATCCCCGCGCCCACGCCGTGCCCCCCGTGATTTCATTTATCCTCGATCAGTTTTCACCGGGTCGGTGCGAATGATCTTTCCTCATGTTTTCGCGCAGCTGGGCCAGCTTCGCCTTCTGCTCGGCCGTCAGGACGTTGTAAATGGCGGCCTGTGTTTTGAGATGCAGGACGGTCAGCTCGACCGACGCCTGCGCTTCTCTGGCCGCGATGGCGCGCACGGCCGCCTCTTCGAAAGCGCCGTCTTTAGTGGCCCCGAGCAACTCTTCATGAATCTGTCTCAGCTGCTCGTGGATAGGCTGGGCCGCCGTCCGTTCAGCCTCGTGGAGTGATTTGATCTGCTCCTGCTGGGCGGCGGTCAGGTCGAGCTGGCTGAAGAGGTGAAATTCAGGGCCGCCGGGGCCCCCGCGTGGCCCGCCGGGACCCGGGGGGCCGCCACCCGGCCCGCGCCCGCCGGGGCCCTGCTGGCCAATGGTGACCGATGCGAGGGCTCCGGCCTGAGTAAAATTTGCGTAGAGGCAAAGTAATCCGACTACAGCCGTCAGGACGATGCCGAAGAATGGAACCATTCGAGTTTTCATGTCCTCTCCTTGATGGTTAGAGCGCCACCGCGGGGCGCGACAGAATTTTCCGACAGCCGGGAGCTGATGCTTCAGTTGATTCACGTTGCCTGCTGCCGTCCGGGAGAAATTAGCAGCCGAACGTTAAGGTTTTATTTGGCCGGCCGGTAGAATTGTAAGGGTATGGTAAATCCGGCTGTCTTCACGCCACTACGGCAGTAAACTCAGCCCTGATGTGCATGATTTGTAAATACACCCGGAGATCAGTGATCCAAACCTGAAAAGATATGACCAGCGTTCCCGAAAATTATTCAGCCGTCAGGGTTCTGATTATTGATGACGACCTGAAGCTGTGTCGGCTGATCAGGGATTATCTTTCACCGATGGGGTATGAGGTCGAGAGCGCGCACACCGGGCCGCAGGGACTGGAGCAGGTCGTCGCGGGGAATTACCAGGTCGTGATCCTCGACGTCATGCTGCCCGGGATGGACGGGTTTGAAGTGCTGCGCCAGATCCGGCGCGTCTCGACCGTGCCGGTGCTGATGCTGACGGCGCTCGGCGATGAGGCCGACCGCATCGTCGGGCTGGAGACGGGGGCGGATGATTATCTGCCCAAAACCTTTTCGACGCGGGAACTGCTCGCGCGGCTGCGCTCAGTCACCCGCCGCTCTTTCATCGCGGCCAGGGAATCGCAGCCAGACCCGGAGGCCGAGATCGTTGTCAACGAACTGCGCATCAACCCGGCGGCGCGGCGCGCAGTGATGCGCGATCAGCCGCTCAACCTGACGCCGCTGGAATTCGATCTGCTCGCGTGTCTGGCGCGGTCGGCCGACCGGGTGATGAGTCGTGACCGGCTGCTCGATGAGATCAGCGGCAGGGATTACGGGGTCTTTGACCGCTCGATTGATGTTCACATCTCTTCGCTCCGCCGCAAACTGGGCGACGACCCGAAAAATCCGAGCTACATCCGAACCGTCCGCTCGGCCGGTTATATGCTGATTCGCCAGCCCGAGGAATGAGCCATGCGCCTGCGGTTTTCACTCTTCACCAAAATCCTGGGCTGGTTCTTCGTGAACCTGCTCATCCTTGGCGGCGTCCTGTTCGCCTTCTTCAATCTGTATTTCCGGTTCAATCCGGCCTCGCTGTTGTGGGGGGAATCGGGCAATCGCATTGAGGCAATCGCCCACCTGATTTCAATTGAGTCGGGCGGGAAGACTCGCGAGGAGCGCGATGCGCTGCTGAGTCGCTACTCTTCGGCTTACCAGGTTGATTTCCTCCTCTATACGAACACCGGGGAGAAGCTGGCGGGGAAAGAGATGAATCTGCCGGCCGAGGTTGCGCGCAGGCTGGCAGACCCGGGGCCGTCGGGCGGCAGGCCGCCACGAGGTCAGCCTCCTTCAGAAGGCGAGTTCCCTCCGCACGAACCCGGCGAACGTTCGAGACGCCCGGGAGGCCCGCCTCCCTACGCACCCGACGAACGGCCCGAACATTTCCCGCGCTTTAATGGCCCGATGACGGGGCCGCCCCGGCGGTCACACCCGCCGGTCTTTTCACTGAAAACATCCGACCCGACGCGCTACTGGGTGGGGGCGCGCGTCATGGTTTTTGATCAGGGGAGGCCGGAACCGATCAGGTCAGTGCTGATCGCCTCGTCAGATTCAATGACCGGGCATGGGCTGTTCTTTGACCCGACGCCCTGGCTGATCATCCTGTCCATCGTCGGGATTCTTTCGATCCTGCTCTGGCTGCCTTTCGTCCGCAGCATGACCCGGACGGTCGCGCAGATGACTGCGGCGACCGAACAGATTGCCGAAGAGCATTTCGACGTGACGGTCAATGACAAACGCTCGGACGAACTCGGGCGTCTGGGCAAGGCGATCAATCATCTGGCGGTGCGGCTCTCCGGGTTCGTGACGGGCCAGAAACGTTTTCTCGGGGACATCTCGCACGAACTCAACTCCCCGCTCGCGCGCATGCAGTTCGCCCTCGGCATCCTCGAAGAGCGCGTCGAGCCCGCGCACCGCGGTTACGTTGAAGACGCGCAGGAAGAAGTCAGGCTCATGTCGAATCTGGTGAGCGAACTGCTGACATTCTCGCGGGCGGGCATCAGGACTTCGGAAATAAG
Source organism: Blastocatellia bacterium (assembly GCA_035652435.1). GTDB lineage: Bacteria > Acidobacteriota > Blastocatellia > RBC074 > RBC074 > DASRDU01. The sequence goes on along the minus strand of DASRDU010000171.1, from coordinate 101,081 downwards.
GCCGGAGAAGGTCGCGCTCGGCCAACTCGCCCGGCAGGTGATCGAGCGTGAGGCCGCGGATGGGGCCGACATCCGGGTGAAGATTGACGAGACTCTCGAAGTGATGGCCGTGCCGGGACTGCTCTCGCGGGCGCTCGCGAATGTGATTCGCAATGCCGTGCGTTACGCGGGCGCGGCGGGGCCGATCACTGTTTCGGCCGGCCGTCAGGACGGCAGGGTGCAGGTCGTCGTGGCGGATTGCGGGCCGGGCGTCCCCGACGAGGCGCTCGGCAAACTCTTCGACCCGTTCTTCAGGCTGCAACCGGATCGCTCGCGCAGTACCGGTGGCACGGGGCTCGGGCTCGCGATCGTCAAAACCTGTGTGGAGTCATGTCAGGGGACGGTCACCGCCAGGAATCGAATGCCATCAGGTCTGGAGATCATCATTACGCTGAACACTGGTGTTTCTGATCTCAAACTGTCCAGTCAATCACCCGAAGGCCATTGATCCGGCTGAAGTGTGCAGTGTTGTGGGTGGCGACAGCCAGCCCTTCACCGAGCGCAATGTCGGCGGTGAGAATATCCACTCCCCCAATCAGCAGGCCGCGCCGTTTGAGATCAGACCGGATGTCAGCCGCAATGACGGCTGCATTGTGATTGAAAGGCAGAAGGCGATGGGGCTGACAAAACTGCTCAAAGTGGCCTGAGTTGAGTCGTCGCGCCAATTGCTTTCAGCCCGCGCGTCACTTCGTCGTAACCCGAGTTCGGAGAGAATCAACTGCCCGTACTGTCTGACATGAAGCGCGGCCTGAAGAACGACCTGCGGGTGTTGTTTTTGAAGCAGGGTGAGAGTATCGGTGTCGAGCAGCGTCTGAGGCATCGTTATGGTTCACGGTCAAAGAAATGTTGCTGATCCAGACGTGACTGCTCGAGCGATTCTTTCTGCCCCGGGGGCAGCGTGTCATAACTGCTCCCAGAGCAGGCGGAAGTTATCGAGGATCTTTTCGGCTTCAGCCGGGCTGGCGCCGTCGGCGATCAGTTGCTCGCGGACCGGTTCAGCGGCGTCGGATGAAATGCCTGCTTCGATGTGAACACGCGTCCCTTCCGGCAGGTCAACCGGGCTGAGTGGTCTGAAGATTCCGTTTTCGTAAATCGCTTCGATCTGCTGTGACATGGTGAAGAGGGTATAGCCCCGGACTCTTCGCGGCTACAAGAATATCCCCGGGTGCTGATACACTACGGCTGCTTTCCAACATCACTTGCTCAACATTCAGGAGGGCCCGCGATGGCGATTGCCGCCGGCACGCGCTTTGACCGTTATGAAGTGATCTCACGACCCGGCGCGGGCGGGATGGGCGAGGTCTGGCGCGCGGCACTCGATTCAACCGTGAGGTCGCCATCAAGGTCCTGCCGACCAGGTTTGCCAAAGACGCTGACCGACGCCGAAGGGGGCTCGCAGAGAACTGTGTCTGGTTCACCGAAGGCTTTGACGCTGCGGATCTCAGGGAGGCCCGGTCACTGCCCGGAGAGTTGAGCGGAAGCCCGGGCGGACACGTTTCTGACGCGCCCCTTTTCGTAGCCGGGAGGTTTCGTCTTCATCACCCGGTCGGCATCCTGCCCGACCGGCAATCTGAATTACCAGCATCACCCGAAACAGGAGACTTCCACCGTGATTGCAGCCACATTTCTCTCGCTCGCCCTGCTCTTCCCATTCGCGCAACAACCGCCGCAACAGCGGCCGCAGGGGCCGCCTTCGGGGCAGCCCGCGACCGGACAGGCCGAAGCGCCGAAGCCCGCGCCAACGCCGCCGCCCGACGAGCCGCCGGTCGTCACGAAGCACGAAATCAAAGCCGGCGGCAAAGCGCTCAAATACACCGTCACGACCGGCTTCATGCCGATCAAAAACAATCAGGGCGAGACCGAGGCGCGGATGTTTTTCATCGCCTACACGCTCGACGGTCAGGGCAATCCGGCGCAGCGCCCGATGATGTTTTCATTCAACGGCGGCCCCGGCTCTTCGTCGGTCTGGCTGCACCTTGGGGCACTGGGGCCGAAGCGGGTCTGGATGCTCAATGACGGCGGCATGCCCGCGCCGCCTTATCGCCTCGTGGACAATGAATACACGTGGCTCGACAAAACGGATATGGTTTTCATTGACCCGGTCGGGACCGGTTACAGCCGCGCCACGAACCCGGCGAACGCCAACAGGTTCTTCGGCCTCGAAGGCGACCTGAGTTCGGTCGGCGAATTCATCCGGATGTACCTGACCCGCTATGAACGGTGGTCGTCGCCGCTGTTTCTGGTGGGCGAGAGTTACGGCACGACGCGGGCGTCGGGGTTGTCCGGTCTGCTCGTTGACAAGGGGATCGCCTTCAACGGCGTGCTGCTGATTTCGACGGTGATGAATTTCCAGACGCTGCTGTTCGCGGCGGGCAACGATCAGCCCTACATCCTGATCCTGCCTTCCTACACGGCGACGGCGTGGTATCACAAAAAACTCCCCGCCGATCTGCAAGGCAGGCCTTTGAGAAGCGTCCTCGATGAGGCCGAGAAGTGGGTGGCGAATGATTACGTGCTGGCGCTCGCGAAGGGCGACCGGCTGACGCCGGAGGAGAGGCAGAAGGCGGTCGAGCAGATGGCCCGCTACACCGGACTCGACAAGGAGTTCATTGATAACAACAACCTGCGCGTCGAGCTGGGGCGATTCAATAAGGAACTGCTCCGCAACGAGAAGCGCACGACGGGCCGGCTCGACAGCCGCTTCAAGGGCATTGACGCCGCCGCCGCGTCAGACCGCCCCGACTTCGACCCGAGTATGACCGCGATTCGCCCGCCTTACACCGCGGCCTTCAATAACTACGTGCGGGCGGAACTCGGGTTCAAGTCCGACCTTGAGTATTACATTCTGGGCGGCGGCATCGGGTTGTGGAACTGGGGCGTGAATAACGGTTATGCGGATACGAGCGTCGCCTTGCGCAGCGCGTTTCAGAAGAACCCTTACCTGAAGCTGTTCGTGGCTTTCGGTTATTACGACATGGCGACGCCGTACTTCGCGGCCGAATACACGCTCGATCACATGGGCCTCGACCCGAGCTTGAAACGCAACATTACGACGGCTTATTACGAGGCCGGGCATATGATGTACATTGACCAGAAGTCGCTGGCGAAGCTGAAGCAGGACGTGGGCAGATTCCTTGACGCCGCGATCCCCGGCGAAACGGGCGGGCCGCGCTGATTTCAGTAAGACCCTTCGAGGCCCGACCTCCTGATCTCATGCCGGAGCGCGCGCCTTTCGAGCAGCAGGCCGATGAACAGCGTGCGCCGCCTGAAGAGCATCATCAGCGCGCGCGCCCATCCCTTCAGGTCATGCATCTCTTCGGCCCAGCGGAGCCCCGTGTAGCCGCAGATGATGCTGACGGGTAGTGACGCAAGCGCCAGCCGCCAGCCCTGCCAGAAGAACAACAGTGCCGCAATCGTCAGCCACGTGACCGGCATCAGCACAATGGCCGCGAGGATCCTGCTCGTCGCGCCGCTTTCATCCGGGCCGTGCCGCCTGAAGTTGTGCGCGATCAGGTCGCAGATGCCCCAGGCCGGTGCGTGCAGCATCATCCCCAGCCATGCAAGTGGAAACAGCAGCGTCAGCAGAAACCCCTTGAGCAGAAGCTGAAGGAGCATCACCCGGCGTGTGGCTGAAGAAACGGAGAGTTTCTCCGGCGTCAGGCCGAGCCTCCGCAACCGCGCTTCGTAACGTCTCAGGCGCTCTTCCAGACTGCTCAGGCGTTCGGGCGCGATGGCCTGCACGCGGCGGCGCGCGGCCGCGAGCCCCCGGCGCAACTGAAACTCCCTGACCAGCGAGCGCTGCAAACTGATCGTCTGATAAATCGAAGAGAAGATCACCTCGGCCTTGCGGACCGCGTCCTGCTCCTCGACGTCGGTGAAATTGAGCGTCACCTCGCGCAACGCGGCTTCGATCCGGTCGGTCAGCCGCCGGACTTCTTCGCGCGGAATTTCACCCCCGGCGTCCGGCTCCACTCTGGTTACTTCCAGCGGCTCGCCGAACTGGATCAGCGCCTCACTGCGGAACGGCGTGTGTGAGGTGTAGTAAAGCCCGACCGGGACTACCTTGAGCCGCGCGAGTCGCGGTGACTCTGCCGATTCAGTCCTTACTGATAACGCCCCGAGCGCGATCCGTGCCGCACCGGTTTTGAGCGGCCTCAGATATGGCGCACCGTGCGAAATGCCTTCGGGGAATAGTGCGATGCAGCGCCCCTGCCCGAGCAGCCGGTGGCACGCCTCAAACGTCAGCCTGTTGCGCGTGACATCCTCTCCCTGATCAATCCGGCGGTACGCGGGCAGGGCTTCGACCGTGCGCATCAGCCAGCCGATCACGGGAAGCCGGAAAAGCGTTGATTTGGCCAGAAACGAGACGCGGCGCGGCAGCGCGCAGAAGACCAGCCCCGGGTCAATCAATCCGTTCGGGTGATTGAGGACGAAGACGAGCGGCTCGCCGGCAGGCACTGAGCTTGCATTGCTGGTCTGTATCCGGCGGAAGAACAGGCGCAGGGCGATGCTGATGATCGCATGCACGGCGCGTCGGGTGAATGTGCCTTTCTGGTGCGCAATCATTTCCGTCAGGCGCAGAGTTCTGATTTCAGACATGCCTTTCTGGTGGAGCAACCTATATGCCAGCAGGACGGTTGATACAGAGCAGGCACAGAATCAGTACAGGGGGCATTGTCATGACCGGAGCCTTACGATCCCTCGCCGTAACGGTGCTGATGATTTCGTTCTCATCGGCGGCGCGCGCGCAGAGCGTGGCGCTCGACCCTTCGGAGGTGGAGCTGACACAGCGGCTGAACGCCGAGCGCGTACGTCTGGGGCTGAACCCGTTGCAGATTTCCGCGAAGCTGACTGAAGTGGCCGACTGGATGACCAATGATATGGCCGCTTATCAATACATTGGCCACACGGACCATCTGGGGCGCGGTAGCACCGAAAGGATCAACGCCTACGGGTACACGTACGACACGGCGAAGGGGGAGGTTGTGGCCGGTATCTTCACCGAACCCGCCGAGGTGATGAATGCGTGGATCAACTCGCCGGAGCATTACGACGCGATCAAAAACCCGAAGTACCGGGTGATGGGAGTTTCGCACGTGCGGGCGCCGGGGACGCGCTACGGTGATTACTGGGCCGTCGAGCTGGGCGGCTATGTTGACGCCCTGCTGCCCGCCGACATCGGGCCGGTCAGTTACGCGACGACGGTTAACGCGGCGAGCTTTCAGGGCGGCGGCGCGCCGGGGATGATCGCGTCATTGTTCGGCACGTTCATGAATGGCGGCGGTGAGATCGCGACCGCATCCGTCACCCCGCTGCCGCTCTCGCTGCTGGGCGTGGAAGTGCGCGTGGGCGGGCAGAACGCCGGGCTGCTGTTCGTCTCGAACGGGCAGATCAATTTTCAGATTCCGGAGAGTGTGGCGCCGGGGCTGACGATGATTGATGTCCTGCGTAACGGCACGCTCGTGAGTCGCGGCAATCTCAACATCACCTCGAACTGGGGTGGCATCTTTACCGCGCGCGCGACGGGGCAGGGCGCCCCCGCCGGACAGTATACGAGTGGTCAGGCGCTGCTGCCGCTGGCTGATGCGGCCGGCAACCCGATCCCGTTTACGCCGGGGCCGGACAGCAATCCGACTTACCTGGTGCTGTACGCGACGGGCCTGCGCCGTTTGTCCGGCCCGCAGGATTTGCAGGTTTACATCGGCGGGTTCCAGTGCGAGGTCACGTTCGTCGGGCCGCAGGGTAGTTTTGTCGGGCTGGATCAGATCAACGTCAAACTGCCCGGCGCGCTCGCCTCGCGCGGGACGAGCGTCGGCGGCCCGGGACTGACGCATATTAATATGGTAGTGCAGGGCGCGCAGATCGTTAACGAAACGGAAATCATCATCCGTTAAAATGACTCGCAGACCGTAACCATGAGAGGCAACCCGGAGGGGCATATTCGTATCAAAGGCTGCACGGGTGAACCTCCTTGGAGCGCTCCCTGAAGAGCTGAGCTTTTCATGGTGAGCGCTCATTTTTTCTTCCACCGGGAATATTGTTCTCGCCGCAGGCGATTATCAGAGTGATCCGGCGAGAATCAGCAACGCGTATGAGATTCGGTCAATTGTTAAGCGAAAAGAGAAGGGCCACAGACCTTTCCCTCGAAGAGCTTGCCCGGTCGGCCGGACTTCTGCCGGCGCAGGTCGCAGCTTATGAGAGTGGGAACGAACTGCCGGGCTTCGATGACTGCTATCGCCTGAGTATGGCTATTACCGCCCGCGGCGGGCAGAGGTTCGTCATGCAGGATCTGTGGATGGCCCTCAGGGATGACCAGCTTCATCTGGCGGTCAGCTCCAGGATGCAGCGTGATCAGGGGCGGGGGAAGGACATCCAGAAACAACCTCAGATAAAGTAAGAGATGAATTACCTGTTTATGTCAGGACAATTTCTGGTGACCCTGCTTCTGGGTCTGAGTCTTCCATCAACGGGCCGCACCGCCGCCCCCCCGAACGGCGAGCCCGCGGTCAGTGTCAGGCACACGACGGCGACTTACGAAAGCGGCCGGCACACCATTAACGTCGAGTGCTATACGCCTGCGGTGAATAACAAATTGCCTGCGGTGATCCTGGTGCATGGCGCGGACGGGCTGAAGTCTGACGTCTGGAACGACAGGTACCGTCAGTACGCCGGGAAACTGGCGAGTCAGGGGTACGCGGTCTTCTTCCCGCATTACTTTGAGCGGACGGGCGGCGGGAGGGCCGACCTGTCAGCGATCCTGCAGAACTTCGCGGCCTGGCGCGAAACGCTCTCGGATGCGAGGGATTTTGCCGCGAAGCAGCCGGGGGTGGACCCCTCAAGGATCGGGCTTGTCGGGATCTCGCTCGGGTCGTCGCTCGCCGTCTCGCTGGCTTCAGAAGACGAGCGGATCAGGGCCGTCGTCTCATTCTTCGGCGTGTTCCCGGCCCTGGGAGTCGGGATGATGGGCCATCTGCCGCCCACACTGATCCTGCATGGGGCTAAAGACCAGCTTGTTCCCGTACAAGAGGCATACCGGATCGAGCGGCAGTTGAAGGCGCTGCACTCTCCATATGAGATCAAAATCTACCCCGATCAGGGACACGGTTTTACCGGGGCGGCAGTCGAGGATTCATATCAGCGGGTTGTCAATTTCCTGGAAAAGTACCTTAACCCGTCCGGCCATCCCTTGATTCCAAATGCGCAGATGCAGTCTTTTTGAAACCGGCAACAGAACTCACGAATTGTCATCCTGCGGGTTCTTCCCGGACTCTCAACCGCTGTTGTCGGCATGATCCCACTGCTCCGGCAAGGGCTGAGGGCCGGGCCGGACGCCGGCGATGTCCGGGTCTTCACCTTCAATTGCAGTCGTGACGGCTGCCTTCCGCTCAATTGTTTCGAGCCGACGTGTCTCTTTATCCTTCTGCTTCTGGATGCGGGCCCTTTCCCTTTCACGTTTCTGGAATGTCGGCCTCGATTTTTTTGCCATCGTATTAGTCCTCGTTTCTGGTTCCCGTTCAAAGGTTCAGGGCTATGGTCGGATGCACTGGGAGCCAGAACCTGAAGTATTGTCTCAACTCTTCGGATCATTCAGGCGGCTGGTGAATTTCTCTCCGCCTGGTTCTTCGTCCTGGTAATCAACAGGGTAATCATCGTCATGGAAATCCTGTTCCTCCTGCAATTCATCCCTGGGCGAATCATCCTCGCCAAAGAACTGCCCTCTGACCATTTCACGCATTGGCCCCTTCGGAGTACGCTCTGATTTCGACCCGCCTTTCGTCTTGCCGCGATTACGTTGCGCTGATGCGTCCGGGCCGAAATTGCGGCTCGGCTTGTTGCCGGGCGCTGGCGGATCAGCAGGGTCTGGTTGTGTGGTCGAGGAGGGGCGGTTGAATGAGGGGCGGGATGGTGCGCCAGCCTGCTGACGATCTTCTCTGACGCGAGCTTCATTGACCGCGAGGCGTCTGCCCTTGAATGCCTGGTTGTTGAAACGGCGGATGGCCTCTTCGGCCTGAGCGCGTTCACTGAACTCAATGAACGCAAAGCCCCGCGGCTGACCGCTTTCCCGATCAGTCGGGAGTGAGACATAAGTGAGCGGGCCGACGGCGGAGAACAGTTCTCTCAATTCCGCTTCAGTTGCATGATAAGGAAGATTCCCGACAAACAGACGAACAGGCATGTTTCCTCTTCTTTTTAATCAAACCTGGAAATCGGAGCCGCACTGAACATTAACAGGTTCTTCGGACGGCTCGTACTGCGGTCGGGTGTAATAGTAGCCGATTCTGCCCCGGGTGACGAACAGGTCGGGCCGAATTTCGGATTTCACTCATCGCTGCCTCAGCAAAGTGACTGAACCCTGCTCCGAACAAAGTTGCCGTCATCCCTGTTTACAATGCGGCTTTTGCGCGATTTCAGAACGTGCTACCATCTGCTTCCGCCGCCTGAAAACGCATTCATCACGGAAAGGTTCGTCTCTATGCCTTGTCGCAAATCCGCTCTCCTGTGCCTGCTGTTCTGCCTCGCCGCCGCGCTGCCTGCTCTGGCCCAATCGAAAGTCAGCCCGGCGGATAAATTCCGCCAGCTTGAGGAAATCCTGCCCACGCCGAACGATTACCGCAGCGCCTCGGGCGCGCCTGGGCACCGGTACTGGCAGCAGAAGGCCGATTACGACATTGACGTCGAACTCGACGACGCGAACCAGCGCATCATTGGCTCCGAGAAGATCACCTACACCAACAACTCGCCGGACACGCTCACGTACCTCTGGCTGCAACTCGACCAGAACCTCTTCCGGGCTGATTCCGACACTCAGCTCACACAGACCGCGCCCGAAGACATGGAGAAGATGCCGCTCGCGATGCTCGAACGGCTGGTCAATCAGAGCAACAGGTACGGCTTCAATATCACGGCGGTCAAAGATGCCAAAGGCGCGCCGCTCGCGCACGCCATAGTCAAAACGATGATGCGTGTGGATCTGAAAACGCCGCTCGCGACCGGACAGGGTGTGACGTTTTCAGTGGACTGGAACTTCTATATCGTTGACGCGAAGAAGACCCCGGCGCGCTCCGGTTACGAATTCTTCCCGAAGGATGGCAATTACATTTACGAGATGGCGCAATGGTTCCCGCGCCTCGTCGCTTACAATGACGTGAGCGGGTGGCAGCACAAGCAGTTTCTCGGGCAGGGCGAATTCACGCTCGAATTCGGCGATTACAAAGTCCGCATCACCGCGCCAGACGATCACGTGGTCGGCGCGACCGGCGTGCTGCAGAACCCCGAACAGGTACTCACCAAAGCCCAGCGCGACCGGCTGGAACAGGCCAGGGCGGCGAGCAAACCCGTCCTGATCGTCACGCCCGAAGAAGCGCGAGCAAACGAGCCGAACAAACCCAAAGGCAAAAAGACCTGGGTTTATCACGCCGCGAACGTGCGCGATTTCGGCTTCGCCTCGTCGCGCAAATTCATCTGGGACGCCCAGGGGCACACCGTCGCGGGCAACAAAGTGATGGCGATGTCTCTGTATCCGAAAGAGGGCAATCCGCTCTGGGAGAAGTACTCGACGCAGGCCATCATCCACACGCTCAACGTCTATTCGCGCTACTCGTTCGATTACCCGTACCCGGTCGCCTACTCCGTTAACGGCCCGGTCGGCGGGATGGAGTACCCGATGATCTGCTTCAACGGCCCGCGCCCCGAACCCGACGGCACGTATTCGGCGATGACGAAGTACGCGCTGATCTCGGTCGTCATTCACGAAGTCGGCCACAACTACTTCCCGATGATCGTCAACTCGGACGAGCGGCAGTGGACGTGGATGGACGAGGGCCTCAACTCATTCCTGCAATACCTTTCGGAAGCCGAGTGGGAGCCGAACTACCCGTCGCGGCGCGGCGAGCCGAAATACATCGTGGATTACATGACCGCGCCCGTCCACGACCCAATCATGACCAACTCGGAGTCGGTCGTGGCGCTCGGCCCGAACGCTTACGCCAAACCCGCCACGGCGCTCAACATCCTGCGCGAGACGGTACTCGGGCGCGAGCTGTTTGATTTCGCCTTCAAGACCTACGCGCAGCGGTGGAAATTCAAGCGCCCGATGCCCGCCGACTTCTTCCGCACGATGGAAGACGCGAGCGGCGTTGACCTGGACTGGTTCTGGCGCGGGTGGTTTTACTCGACCGACCACACCGACATCGCGATTGAAGGCGTCAGACTCTACAACATTGATACGAGAAACCCCGAGATCGAAAAGACCGTCGCGAGGAAAGAGAAGGAGTCACAGCCCGAGACGCTCTCGGCGCAACGCAACAAGCCGCTGCCGAAGCTGACCGAGCAGAACCCGTCACTCAATGACTTTTACAACAGCTACGACCCGCTGAAAGTCACCGACAGCGACCGCGAGCAGTATCAGAGGTTCCTCGCCACGCTGACCGACAAGGAAAAGGAACTCTACAACTCCGGGCTGAATTTCTACGTGGTCGAGCTGAAGAACATCGGGGGCCTTGTCATGCCGGTCATCTTCGAGATCGAATACGCCGACGGCACGAAGGAAGAGCTGCGCATCCCGGCGGAAATCTGGCGTAAGAATAACATCCGGCTCGGCCGGATGATCGTCACGCCGAAGGAGATCAAATCCATCGCGCTCGATCCGCATCTGGAGACGGCCGACACCGATCTCACGAATAACTTCTGGCCGCCGAAGCCGGTCAAATCGCGCTTCCAGATTTTCAAGGATCAGCAGCAACGGCCCAACCCGATGCAGGAAGTGCGCCCGCACACCGGCGGCGGACAAAACTGAGGGGATTACAGATTGCAGAATGCAGATTGCAGATTGGTTGTGAGCGGAATGCTGCGCTGGTTCCTGCTGTGTGCCGGCGGATTATTCATCTTTCCTGGTCATTCACTGGCTACTCCGGCACCGACCGGCAATCTGCAATCTGCAATCTGCGATCTGAAATTTCATAAGTTTCACGTCACCAATTCGCAGATCGAATATAATCAGACCGAACAGTCGGCCGAAATCATCGTGCGCGTTTTCGCCGATGACTTTCAGAGCGCGATCAGCAGACACAGTGGCAGGGAAGTGAAGCTGGACAGGTCCGCGGACTGGAAGGACAAGGCCAAAGCCGCGCTCATTCTGTCTTACCTGAATGAAAACTTCGTGCTGAAAAACAAGGCGGGCCGGCAGGTGAAACTCTCCTGGGTGGGGATGGAGGGCGTGGCCGACATGTTCTGGATTTACGTCGAAGGGAAGATGACCGGCGGGATGGCCGGGGCGCAATTGAAAAACCGTCTGCACTGCGAGCTGTTCGACGATCAGGTCAACGTCGTCAACACGAAGTTTGAGGGCAAACAGGTCGGGCTGATGTTCGAGCCGAAGGACGGGTTTAAGAGCATCACTGAAAAAAGCTGAGGCAGGATTCGCTGTGTCGAGTCCGGGGTTGCTGAATGAACCATCGAATGAGCGGAAAAAATCTGGCGCGCCTGCTGACGATCGCCCTGTTTCTGCTGGGCATGCTGGCAGTGTTGCCGCCCGCCCGTCAGGCGCAGCAATCGCCGGGCGAGACGGGTTTCGAGAAGACGGTGCTGCCGTTCCTGGCGGAGAACTGTCTGGCCTGTCACAACGGGAAGCGCGCGTCCGGCGGGTTGAATCTCGAACAATACAAAACAGCGGCTTCGGTAGCGCAGGATCGGGACAGGTGGGGGATTGTCCTGACGAAGTTGCGCACCGGGGAAATGCCTCCGAAAGGCATGCCGCGCCCGGACGAGGCGCAACTGAAGCTGGTTATCTCCTGGCTCGAGAGTGAATTCGAGCGGGCTGATCGCAATGCCAGACCTGATCCCGGTCGCGTCACGGCGCGGCGCCTGAATCGCGCCGAGTATAACAACACGGTGCGCGATTTACTGGGCGTCAAAATCCGCCCGGCGGATGATTTCCCGCAGGATGATTCCGGCTACGGCTTCGACAACATCGGCGATGTGCTGTCGCTCTCGCCCGTGCTGATGGAAAAATATCTGGCGGCGGCGGAAAAGGTCGCGCGCACTGCCGTGTTCGGCCCCGAGCAGTTGAAGCCGACGCTGGTCGAGCTTCGCGCGCAGGGACAGAAGATCATCCCGAATTTTAAGCCGCTCCTCGATTACGACACGACCGGGCTGACCCTTCCCAATGCGCTGCACGTGTCTTACCGCTTTCCCGTTGATGCGGAATATTCCTTCAGGCTTTTCCTCGGTGGCGCGCGGCCCGCCGGGTCGGAGGCTGTGAAATTTGCCTTGTGGATTGACGGGCAAGAGGTCCAGACCCGTGAGCTTGATCCGGAAGGCCGGGCTTCGTTCAGCGAGAATCGGCAGGATTTCGGCAGCTTCACGCTGGATTTCCGCGCCAGAGTCACGGCGGGCGAACACTGGATTGCTGCTTCGATCCTGAATTTGTATGACGGGTTGCCGCCCGATTACAACGGGCCGAATCCTTCAAAGAAGCCACAGCCGCCGCTGCCGCAGTTCAAGCCGCGCCCCGATCTCTCGCCCGAAATAAATGAAAGGCGCCGAAAAGCGTTTGAGGAACGGCTGAAGGATAAAGCTCACGCGAACGAAGTCCGCGTCGGGAGAGTTGACGTCGGAGGGCCGTATGAACAGGCCACAGGGCCTTCGGCTGAAAGCAGAAAGAAGATTTACGTTTGCGGCCACCTCAAGGGCGGTCATCAGGCCGAATGTGCCAGCAGGATCGTCTCTCATCTGGCGCGCCGCGCGTATCGCCGCCCCGTGACGGCGCAGGAAATTGAACAACTCGTGAATCTGGTTTCGCTGGCGCAGCAGAAAGGCGATTCCTTCGACGAGGGAGTCTGTCTGGCGCTCCAGGCCATGCTGGTTTCACCACATTTCCTCTTCCGCCTCGAACAGGATCGCCCTCAATCCGGCGCTGCCGGCGATGAAACCGGTCAGCCCGTCAATCAGCACGAACTGGCTTCGCGGCTCTCTTATTTCCTGTGGAGCAGCATGCCGGACGATGAACTGCTCGGCTGTGCGGACAAGGGCACGCTGCGCCAGCCCGCTGTACTCCGGGCGCAGGTCGAGCGGATGCTGAAGGACGAGAAGGCGCGGGCGCTGGTGGAAAATTTCGGCGGGCAGTGGCTGGAACTGCGCAAGCTCGAATCGGCCAAACCCGACCGTGAGCGGTTCCCCGAGTTCGACGAATACCTGCGCATGTCGGTGCGCCGGGAGACGGAGATGTTCTTCGAGAGCATCGTGCGCGAAGACCGCAGCATCCTCGATTTCATTGACGGGAAATACTCTTTCCTCAACGAGCGCCTGGCCCGGCTTTATGACATCCCCGGCGTCAGAGGGCCTGAGTTCCGCAGGGTTGAGTTCAGCGGCAACACACAGCGCGGGGGCGTCCTGACGCAGGCCAGCATTCTGACTGTCTCCTCCTACACCACGCGCACTTCACCCGTGCTGCGCGGCAAGTGGATTCTGGAAAATATCCTGAATGCGCCGCCCCCGCCCCCGCCCCCGGGCGTGCCGAATCTGGACGAATCCAAAGTCGGGACCTCGGCATCGCTCCGCCAGCAACTCGAAGAGCATCGCCGGAACACGACCTGCGCCGCGTGTCATGCGCGGATGGATCCGCTCGGGTTCGGGCTCGAAAAATTCGACGCCATCGGCGCCTGGCGGGCGCAGGACGGAAAATTCCCGATTGACGACTCGGGCGTCCTGCCCGACGGCCGGTCATTCAACGGGCCGGAGGAACTGCGGAGGATCCTGAAAGCCGACCGCGACGCCTTCGCACAGTGCCTGACCGAAAAACTGCTGACTTATGGCCTGGGACGCGGGCTTGAGCGGTATGACAAGCCGACGGTGAAGAAGATTGCCGCGCAGGTGGCGGCCAGCGATTATCGGTTCTCCAGCCTCGTGCTGGAAATCGCCAGCAGTCTTCCATTTCAAATGCGCAGAGCAGTACACTGAGGTGAATCTGTCTGGATGATTCTCTCAAGGAGATCAGTCGTTATGATTATCACCCGCAAACACCTGCCGAGACGAACCTTTCTCAAAGGCCTGGGCACCGCCATTGCGCTCCCGATGCTGGATGCGATGACGCCGGCATTGAGCGCCAACGCGAAGGCCCCGGTGCGGCTGGCCTTTCTGTACGTGCCCAATGGCGTAGTCAACATTGACTGGTGGAAGCCCAAAGGTGTCGGCAAAGGTTACGAGTTTACGCGGATTCTGAAACCGCTGGAGTCGTTGCGCGAAGACTTCTTTGTCCTCTCCGGCCTTGACGATCATAACGGCAACGCGCTCGGCGACGGGCCGGGCGATCACGGGCGCGCGGGGGCTTCCTTCCTGTCCGGGGTGCATTGTCGCAAGACGGCGGGCGCTGACATTCAGGGCGGCGTTTCGGCTGACCAGGTCGCCGCACAGGCCGTCGGCTCCAACACCCGCTTCGCCTCGCTGGAACTGGGCTGCGAGGATTCGCGCACCGTGGGCAATTGCGATTCGGGGTACAGTTGCGCTTACACCAACAGCATTTCGTGGCGCACCCCGACCACGCCGAATCCACCCGAAGTCAATCCGCGGCTGGCGTTCGAGCGGTTGTTCGGCACGGCCGATCTGAGCCTGTCGCCCGCGACCCGCGCCCGCCGCGCCGAGTACCGCAAAAGCATCCTCGACCTCGTCCAGGCAGACACCCGGAAGCTGGTCACCACGCTCGGCGCCAGTGACCGGCGCAAGATTGATGAGTACCTTTACGCGATCCGTCAGCTTGAGCAGCGCATCGAGAGCGCGGAGAAAGACAATCGCGCCATCACGCCGACGATTGAAAAGCCCGCGGGAATTCCGATCACCTTTACCGAATACGTCAGGCTGATGTGCGACATTCAGCTGGTGGCGTTTCAGACCGACCTGACCAGAATCTCCACGCTGATGTTCGGTCGTGAAGGCAGCATGCGCGTCTACCCTGAAATCGGCATCTCCGACCCGCACCACCCGCTCACGCATCATCGCAACACCCCGGACTGGATTGAGAAGGTCGCCCGGATCAACACGTTTCACATCGAGCTGCTGGCCGAATACCTGAAGAAACTCAAAGCCATAAAGGAAGGCGATGGCACGTTACTCGACCATTCGATGATCGTTTACGGCGCGGGAATCAGCGACGGCAACAAACATAATCACGAAGACCTGCCCATCCTGCTCGCCGGGCGCGGCGACGGCAGCCTGAAGCCCGGACGCCACATCGCCTGCGTTCCGGGCAGGCCGATGACGAACCTGTACCTGACGCTGCTTGACCGGATGGGTGTTCATCCGGAGAAGATCGGCGACAGCACCGGCAGAATCGAACACCTCACCGAACTGTGAATGGGGTATTTCGGCTGATCTATTTTTTCGTTGTTGCCGCCGACGCTGCCTGCGGTTTTTGAGCGTTATGCAGTTCTAAAACCCGCTTTTGGAATTTGTCCGTTGACTTCGCCAGCTCCATCGCCACCTGTTCGCAGTGTGCCATCACGCGCAGCAGGTTTTCGCCGAGAACCTTTCTGACGTCAGCTTCAGAATAGCTGCGCTTGAGCAGCTCATAAGTGATCACAGGGTATTTCGAGACATCTTCCATTCCGACCGGCGCGGCGTCGAGTGGGATGCCGTCGAGGTCAGCGCCGAGGCCGACGTGATCAATCCCGGCGACTTTGATGATGTGGTCGAAATGATCAATCAGCACTGAGAGCGGGGTCTTGCCGGGGCTGGGATTGGCGGCGCGCCATTTCTTCATCTCCTCGTCAACGCGCTTCGGGTCATTCGGGTATTTCTGCTTCAGTTCGTCTTCCGTCGCGCGGGATTTGAGCGTCAGCTCGGCTTTGCGCGGGTCAATGAAGCCGTCGTAGAAGTTGACCATCACCACGCCGCCGTTTTTCGCGACGGCCTTGAGCTGCTCGTCCGTCAGGTTGCGTGTGTGGTTCGCGAGCGCCCGCGCTGACGAGTGCGAAGCGATCACGGGGGCCTTCGTCACTTCGATGACATCGAAGAATGTCTTGTCGGCGACGTGCGAAATGTCCACCATCATCCCCAGCCGGTTCATCTCGAACACCACTGTTTTGCCGAAATCGGTCAGGCCGTTGTGATGTCTGACGGCTTTGTTGTTCAGATCAGCTTCGGAATCGGCCCAGTTGTTGGTGTTCGTGTGCGTCAGCGTCATATACCGGATGCCGAGGCGGTAGAAGTTTTGCAGGGCGTACAAACTGTCTTCAATCGCGTGGCCGCCTTCGATGCCCATCAGCGCCGCGATTTTGCCTTTCTTCGCGATGCGGCGAATGTCATCGGCGGTGAAAGCCATCTCCAGCGCGTCGGGATGCTTCTGCACCTGATCGTAAACGACGCCGATCATATCCATCGCCCGGCGAGCCGCGCCTCCGCCCTCTTCGGGCTTTTTACCGACGAACTCCTTGCCGACGTAGACGGCGAAGAACTGCGCGTCAACCCCGCCCTCCTTCAGGCGCTTGAGGTCGGTGTGAGTTTTGATCTTCCCATCCGCCGTGATCCCGCTCTCGCCCAGATCGAAGCCGTTATCCAGAATCGCCGAAGTCACGTCGTTGTGCGTGTCAATCACGATAGCTTCGCGATGGAGCTTCAATGCGCGCTCCCACAACTCTGCGTCCTTACCAGTGAGCTGTGGCGTCGGCACGGGCGCGGGCGGGCCGGGCGTGATTTCAGGTTTCGCGCCGGGCGTCGCGGGCTGCGAGGCCGAAGCCTCGTCCCTGCCTGATGAGGTTGATGCCGTTTCGCCGGATTTGCCGGTGCAGCCCGATGCCGTGAAAATGACAGTCAGACAGAAGGCGGCGAGTGAAAGCTGCGCAGTTCGCGGGGCCATGTGAATATTCTCCGATGGGAAATGTCCGGCAAGCCGGGGAAGTTTGCCGCACACTTTATTGACAAGCAGTAACGATCAGGACAATCTGTCTTTGCCAGACTACAGTTCACTAAACGGCTGCGATTGTAGCAACCTTCGCCAGCTTACTCCAAAGCACGGACGAAACCCATGACCACGAAAATATTCCCAGCAATTTTCGCTGCCACCCTGCTGCTCGTTTCCTTCAGCCTGTTCGCCCGTGACGCCGCAGACAAATCACCGAGGAAGCCGCACATCGTTTTCGTCTCCGGCGATCACGAATACGGCTCGGAAGAGGCGTTTCCACTGATCGCGAAGGAACTGGAAACCCGCTACGGCTTCCGTGCGACGGTGCTGAAATCGTTCCCGGACGAGAACGCGGAAGAGAACATTCCCGGACTCGAAGCTCTCGATAAAGCTGACGTAGTAGTCCTCTTTCTCCGCTGGCGACGATTGCCGCCTGACCAGCTGGAACACCTCAGAAAGTATCTCGACTCGGGCAAACCCGTCGTCGCCTTCCGCACGACCACGCATGCCTTCAACTATCCGAAAGGTCACGAGCTGGCGAAATGGAATGCCTTCGCGCCCGATTACATCGGCGGGCCGCCGGGCTGGGGCAACGGGCATTACCATTACGGCCACTCTTCCAGCACCGACGTTTCAGTCATCCCCGCCGCGGCTGATCACCCGATCCTGACGGGCGTGGATAAAAACTTTCACGTCCGCTCGTGGCTCTATCAGGTGCTGCCGAACTACCCGCCCGCTGACGCGCAGCAGTTATTGATGGGGAAGGCGGTCAACCCGGAACGGGAAGAAGCGGTTGATAACCCTGTTGCCTGGACGTGGAGGAATAAAGCGGGTGGCAGAGTGTTCGTCACGACGATGGGCCACCCGGAGGATTTCAAAGTCGAGGCCTTTCAGCGGCTCGTCATCAATGGCATTCACTGGGCGGCGGGCAGGCCGGTGCCGAAGCAGTGGGCAGGGAAGATGAGTATTGATGTGAAGTATCACGGAATCAGGAAGACATCGGGCAAATAGACCACGGATGACGCGATCTATTTCATCTGCTCCTGTGTGCCGGGTTTGAAGTGAAACAATGCAACTGAAACAGCCAGTTCCTTGTCGCTGATGAAGTGAGTGAAGATCGGCACGACCAGCCCGTCGTAAGCGTCAATCCCGTTGTAATCGCCGAAGAAGACTTTCTCATTGCAGGCGAATGGTTCCAGATTGATTTTGTGATTGATGAAAGCCTTCCCGCCGTCAATGCTGCGCGCGAGCGTCACCCCGGTCTTTGTCCCCTCCAGATCGCGGCGGTCGTAAAAGACTATGTTCAGTGAGCCGTCCATCGGATCAATCGCCATCCAGGTCAGAAACTGCGCCTTGCCGTTGCGAATTTTATCGTCGTTGACCCGCACGGGCTGCGACCATGTTTCGCCCCCGTCGCGCGAGGACATGACGAACACGTCAGGGTCGCCATTGCGTTCGTCAACCCAGTTGACGTAAATCGTGCCGCGGTTCGCGCCCGTGCTGTAATCAACTTTCGTGACGGGCATGCCGTTGCTGCGACCGAGGCCGGGGATTTCAATGTCCCAGCCGCCTGTGTGTGGCCCGATCACTTTCTCACGGCTAAAGGTCACTCCGCCGTCAACCGATTTTTTGAAGACCAGCCCCGCGGGCCCCGACCAGACGACGTAGACTTCGCCCTTCGTCCCCGCGGCCACGATCGCACCTTCGAGCGTGTTGTCGCCGTCCTGACAGTCTCCGGTGCTGTCGGAAATGCGGACGGGCGGCGCGAAGGATTTGCCGCCGTCATTCGACACCGAAAAGAGGATGTGAGAATGGCACGCCGGGTCCTTGCTGCCGTACACGTCAAAGCGCGTCCAGGCGAGGTAGACGTTGTTCCTGTATGGCGAACCCGGCACGTTGTCGGTCACGACGTAAGGCTTGTCTTCAAACGGCGTGACGCTGTTGGTGTGATCAATCACCGGAACCGGGTCGCTCCACGTGGCGCCCTTGTCCTTCGATGAGATGACGAAAAAGCCGCTCTGGGCGCGGCGCGGCCTCGGCTGGCGGATGCCGGTGAACGACATGTACAAATGGTAAGCCACGCCTTCGCCGCTGAAGGTAAGCGAATCATCGCCCTGCTGCAACTGGCGCGGATTCGGCGCCGGAATAGTCTTCCAGGTCTTTCCGCCGTCCGTCGTGACGTAAGCCGCGCCGTTCGATGATCCGCTGTTGTATTGAATCGAAGTCCCGATGATGTTGTCCGGATTCGTCGGGTTGATGGCGACGGAAACTTCAGCCGGCCTGACCGCGCCGGGTTCGGTGACGCGCACGACGCGGTGCTGTGCAAAGGTGGCGGCGCCGGTGGTTGTCAGGAGAATGAGGAGTGTATATATTCGCAAACGGTTCATGCTGGTGTCATTCCTTGTGTGTTCGGTCCGGTACCGGGAGCGTCAGCGACCGGGTGACCGATAGCAGAAAACAACCCGGTCGCTGACGCTCCCGGTACTGAACGGTCATTTCAGAAAGTCTCTATGGATAAATACTCGTTGTCCAGTCGCCGGGCGCTCTTTCACCTGATCGCCGCGGTGATCGCCCTGCTGCTGACGGTCCTGATCGTGTGGGCCTCTTCGGGGCTGCCGGCGGGCAAAGCCGTTCGCCTGTTCGACGGCAAAACCTTCAAGGGCTGGGAAGGCGACCAGAAAGTCTTCCGCATCGAAGACGGCGCAATCGTCGGCGGCAGCCTCAATGCGCCACTTGCGCGCAACGAATTCCTCTGCACCACGCGCGACTTTACGGATTTCGTGCTGCGTCTGAAATTCAAAGTACTCGGCAAAGGCGCGAATGCCGGGGTGCAGTTCCGCAGCCGGCGGATTCCCAATAACAATGAGGTCATCGGCTATCAGGCCGATCTGGGCGATAAATACTGGGGCGCGCTCTATGACGAGTCGCGCCGCAAAGTCATTCTGGCAAGGCCCGACGACGCGCTGATTGACAGGATACTGAAGCGCGATGACTGGAACGATTACGAAATCCGCGCCGAAGGCAGACGCGTCCGCCTCGGGATCAACGGCCACGAGACGGTTGATTACACCGAGAAAGAAGACGGCCTGACCGAGACCGGCTGCATCTGCCTGCAGATCCACGGCGGCCCGCCGAGCGAGGCCCGATACAAAGAGATCATCATCGAAGAGTTGCCGAACAAATAAGCCCCCGGGAGAATCACCGCACCGATGTCAGTTATTGTCCGCACGATCCTGCTGCTCGCGTTATCGAACGTCTTCATGACTTATGCCTGGTACGGGCATCTCAAAAACCTGCACACCCGGAAGTGGTACGTCGCCGCGCTCGCGAGCTGGGGCATCGCGCTTTTCGAATATCTGATTCAGGTCCCGGCCAACCGCATCGGCTACCGGCAGCTCTCCTTGCCGCAGCTCAAAATCCTGCAGGAAGTCATCTCGCTCTCGGTCTTCGCGCCGTTCGCCTGGTTCTATATGCAGCAGCCGCTCAAGCTCGATTACCTGTGGGCCGGGCTCTGCATGGTCGGCGCCGTCTATTTCATCTTTCGCTCGTAGCCGAAAACCATCAACCGATCAGGGCATTCATCATGGCACAAGCAATGGAAGCCGGGACTGATGCCGCGGCCACAATCAAAACCAGTCCCGAAGCCGCAAAACGCGAAAGAGTCTTTCTGGAAGGGCCGCGCTCGCGGGCCAGAGAGCTGATGACCGTGCTGCGAATCCTGACTGAATTCGTTCAGGGCTTTCGCAAACTGCATTTCGTCGGCCCCTGCGTGACCGTCTTCGGTTCGGCCCGATTCAGTGAAGATCACCCTTACTACCAGCTCGCGCGCGAAGTCGGGGCGGCCGTCAGCACGCTCGGGTTCACGATCATGACCGGCGGCGGGCCCGGCATTATGGAAGCCGCCAACCGCGGCGCGAAGGACGTTGACGGCCGGTCAATCGGCTGCAACATCATCCTGCCGAAAGAACAGCAGCCGAACCGTTACCTCGACCTCTGGGTCAACTTTCATTACTTCTTCGTGCGCAAAGTCATGCTGGCCAAATACTCGTACGCCTTCGTCGTCATGCCCGGCGGGTTCGGCACGATGGATGAGATGTTCGAGGCGCTGACGCTGATTCAGACGAAGAAGGTGCGGGATTTCCCAATCGTCCTGATGGGGAAATCCTACTGGCAGCCGCTCGTGGATTTTCTGAAATCAATGGCCCAGGCGAAGACGATTGATGCGGCTGATCTGGAATTGCTCCTGTTCACCGACTCGGTCGAGGATGCGATGGCACACATTGAAAAACACGCGATTGAAAAATTCGGCCTGCAACGGATCAAGGTGCCAAAGCCATCGCGCCTGCTGGGCGAGAGCAGCTGAGGGGCGTAGTCATCATCAGTTCGCCGGATGTGCGCGCGAAGGGTGACCTTGTGATTAAACAGAAACTTTTTCGCGCGCGCGGAAAACTGATGATTTCCCTTACACTTTTTGCGGCACTGACGGCATAATGCGCTGGTAAGACCAACCAGCATGTCCCGAGAACCTGTCCCCGGCTTTCTGAGTCACTGACAAGGAGTAATCTGATGAGCAATCGCACCAAAATCAATCTTCCCGAGGACCGCTATTTCGACACCGACCCGAAGCAGAAAGAAGTCGCGCTCGAACTCTACCATCTGGTCAAAGACAAACCGCTCGTCTGCCCGCACGGACATGTGGACCCGCAGATGTTCGCCGACCCGGATTACCGCTTCGGCTCGCCGACCGACCTGCTGCTGATCCCTGACCACTACGTTTTCAGGATGCTCTATTCGCAGGGCATCCCGATGGAGAGCCTTGGCATCGCGCGCCTTGACGGCACCCCGGTCGAATCCGACCACCGCAAAATCTGGCAGGTCTTCGCCGACAACTATCACCTGTTCCGCGGCACGCCGACGGGGATGTGGCTCGCGCACGAACTGAAGGTCGTCTTCGGCGTGGAAGAAAACCTGTGCGGCGCGAACGCCCGCGAAATTTACGACCACATCGCCGCGCAGCTCGAAAAGCCCGAATTCCGCCCGCGCCGGCTCTTCGAGAAATTCAACATCGAAGTGCTGGCGACCACCGACGCCGCCGATGACCCGCTCGTTCACCATCAGGCGCTGCGCAAGTCGGGCTGGAAAGCGCGCATCGTCCCCACCTTCCGCCCCGACGGCGTGGTCAACATTGACCGCCCCGACTGGCAGCAGAACATCCGCTCGCTCGGGCGTGTGAGCGGGATCGAAATCAACAGCTACCAGAAACTCATCACGGTGCTGGAAGGACGCCGCGAATATTTCAAATCCCTGGGCGCGACGGCGACCGATCACGCGGCGCTGACGCCTTTCACCGACCACCTGTTGCCGCAGGAGGCCGACTCGATTTTCCAGCGCGCCCTGAAAGGCGAAGCCGACCCGCGCGACGCCCAGCTCTTCACCGGCCACATGCTGATGGAGATGGCGCGGATGAGCGTCGAAGACGGCCTCGTGATGCAATTCCATGCCGGCTCCTGGCGCAATCACAACCAGCTGATCTTTGACCGCTTCGGTTACGACAAGGGCTCGGACATCCCGATCCAGACCGATTACACGCGCTCGATGCTGCCGCTGCTCAACAAGTACGGCAACGACACGCGTCTGACGCTGATCCTCTTCACGCTCGACGAGACGACCTATTCGCGCGAACTCGCGCCGATCGCGGGGCATTACCCGGCGGTCAAGCTCGGCCCGCCCTGGTGGTTCCACGACAGCTGGAACGGGATGAAGCGGTTCCGCGAGCAGGTGATGGAGACCGCGGGGCTTTACAACACCGTCGGCTTCAACGACGACACGCGGGCCTTCCCGTCAATCCCGGCGCGCCACGATCTGGCCAGAAGGTGCGACGCCAACTGGCTGGCCAATCTGGTCGTGCGCAGCGTGATTGACCGGGGCGACGCCGAAGAGATGATTCACGATTGCGCTTACCGTCTGGCCAGAAAAGCTTACAAGTTCGAACAAAGCTCATCCGCGAAGCCGGACTAAGGGGCACGAAGATAAGGAGACCTGTGCGAGAAGATCATTCACCGCAGAGGCGCAGAGGAAGCAGAGGCAGCGCAGAGGATTCCGTTTTTCTCTGCGTTATCTCTGCGCTCTCTGCGCCTCTGCGGTGAAGAAGACTTTTACAGCATGCCCTTTGCCTGGTTTCGTGGATTGTTTCCCAACATCACAGGAGAAGAATCAATGAGTGACAACCCACGCATCAGTCGCCGCGATTTCATTCGCAAGTCCGTCGAAGTCACCGGGGCCGTGATCATCGGCTCCGAACTGCTCACTGCCGAAGCAAAAACTCCGGCGCGCACTGCAACCGACTGGGTTCCGCTCGGTCGGATCAGTAAAAACAAGGTCAGAATCCCGCGTCTGGGGATGGGCACCGGCTCGATCAACGGGCAGATCCAGCGCGACCTCGGTCAGGAGGGGTTCAGCAAGCTGGTCAGGCACGCTTACGAGCGGGGCGTCCGTTACATTGACACCGCCGACAACTACAAGACGCACGAAATGGTCCGCGAGGCGATCAAAGGCATCCCGCGCGAGACGCTCTTCATTCAGAGCAAACTGCCGCTCAAGCCCGAGACGCTCGCCAACCCGATGGCCACGATTGACCGTTACCGCAAGGAACTCGGCGTTGATTACGTGGACAGCCTGCTGATCCACTGCGCCACGAAAGAGACCTGGCCGGAAGACCTGAAGGGCCTGATGGAGACTTTCGACGAGGCCCACCGGAAGGGCTGGATCAGGGCGAAGGGGATGTCGTGCCACGGGCTGCGCGCCCTGCGTCGCGCGACCGAGAGCGACTGGATGGAAGTACAACTCGCCCGCATCAACCCGCAGGGGCACCACGTGGATCAGAACCTGCCGAACGTCCACGACCCGAACGGCAACTTCGCCGCGGCGACCAAAGAGATCAGGGCCATGCACGACAAGGGCCGCGGCATCATCGGCATGAAGCTCTGCGGCAACGGCGACTTCACCAACCCCGAAGACCGCGAGAAGGCGATCCGCTACGCCATGACCTGCGGCTTCGTGGACGCCGTCGTAATCGGGTTCAAGAGCCCCGCCGAGATTGACGAAGCCATCGAGCGCATCAACCGCGCGCTCAATTCAAAGGCATAGTGCCGCAAAAGCTTTCCGGCACTGGAACCCCGGATGTTCCCATCTCAGAAACATGTCTCTGAGATGGGAATTTCATAGGTCAGCCTGATGACCTGTCAGTCGTCACGAGAGTCCCGGGAAGCGGTAAGGTGCAATAATGGTGATCAGGAAATTACTTGCAGCCATAGGGATCGGAATAGCAACGTCTGCGCAGGCAGTGCCGCCCGTGCCGCCCCGGTATGCCCCATACAAAAACGAGGCATTCAATTTTATCTACAACCTCCTGTTCTGTGATGACCTCGAACTCTTCCGCTCTGGCGAGAATAAAAACATCGAAGGGCCATGGGTAACCCTGCTCGCGAAGAACCCGGACGCCGCGGCTCTCAGGGCAATCGCAGAGGATACGTCACAGGAGAGCCGCCTCCGCGTACTCGCATACAACCGGCTCCGGGAGAAGAAGGAGTCCGTCCCGCCGAAGAAATTGCTTGGCGTCATCATCGAAGTCGGCTTGGAGGGAGGGCTTGATGTGCTTGCGGCGTTCCCTGACGGTCGCGTGAGATACCTCAACCATTCGGAGAAAATGGCAGTATTTGAGCCGGCCCCGCCAGAGATAGAGGCAAAGATCAGGAAGCTGCTCGCCGCGTCGCAGACTGCGGTCGACTGCCTCGGCCCCTGGGAGAAGGCACGACTTGCGCCCCCTTCCAAGGGAACCGTCCGGATGACCTTCCTCGTTTCCGACGGGCTTTACTTCGGACAGGGCGGACTTAATGACATGCAGAGAGACACAATGGCGGGGCCGATATTTGCCGCCACTGAGGATCTCCTCCTGGCAGTCGTGGATCTGACCCTTAAACAGGAAAAGAAGCCTGATCAGGGGTTGTAACGGATGCACCGATGCGCGCAGTTGCCCTTAACCAGTTGTCGAAAGGAGTAAAGATCAAATGGGTTCCGCCCCGGAAACTCTTAACGGCCTGCCGGTGATACTCTTCAGGCGCCAGAAGGACTGGGCGGTCTGGCTCGATAAGAACCATGCCAGATCGTCTGGCCTCTGGCTCAGGCTGGCAAAGAAAGCATCTGGTGTGGAGTCAGTCTCCTACGCCGAAGCGCTCGAAGTGGCCCTCTGTTACGGGTGGATAGACGGCCTGAAGAAAAGTTATGACGAGACGTCATGGCTCCAGAAATTCACGCCGCGCGGGGCCCGGAGCATGTGGTCGAAGATCAATCGGGAGAAGGCGGAAGAACTGATCAAAAGTGGCCGCATGAAGCCGGCGGGGCTCAAGGCCATTGAGAATGCCAGGCAGAACAGGCGCTGGGAAACGGCCTATGACTCGTACCGCACTGCCACGGTGCCGGACGACTTTCAGGCGGAACTGGACAGGAACCGGCGGGCGAAAGCCTTCTTCGCCACCCTCGACCGCACCAACAGATACGCCGTCCTGTTCAGAATCCAGACTGCCAGGAATGCGGAGACTCGCGCAAAGCGGATTGAGCAGTTCATCCTCATGCTGGAGAAGCATGAAAAGCTTCATCCATAGCTGATCTCCGGGCTCACCCGGCTCCGTACAAGGATCACCCCAAATTCATGAACCCCAAAGTAAGAAACCTGAAGGCCGAAGTCCTCTCCGATAACTGGTATGTTCTGCGCAAAGTCACTTTCGACGTTCAGAAGAAGAACGGAAACTGGCAGACTCAGAGCCGTGAGGCCTATGACCGGGGCAACGGCGCAACCATTCTGCTTTACAACAGGGCGCAGGCGAGCGTGATTCTGACCCGGCAGTTCAGGCTGCCCACGTACGTTAACGGCAACGAAACCGGCATGCTGATCGAGGCGTGCGCGGGGCTGCTGGACAAAGATAGTCCGGAGGATTGCATCAGGCGTGAGGCGGAAGAGGAGACCGGCTACAAGGTCGGCGACGTGAGGAAGATTTTTGAAGCCTATATGTCCCCCGGCTCCGTCACCGAGATTCTTTACTTCTTTGTCGCCGAGTACAAGAAAGACCAGCGGACCAACGACGGCGGCGGGGTTGAGGAAGAAGATATTGAGGTTCTCGAAATAAAATTTGCGGACGCGCTGGCGATGATTGAGAGTGGAGAAATCAGGGACGGCAAGACGATCATGCTCCTTCAATACGCCCTGATTCACGACCTGCTGAAGCCGGGTCAGTACCGCGAGCGGTAGCGAGCGTGGCTTCCACAATCGGCCCGGGTCCGGGAATCACGCTCGCTACCACTCGCGGTACTGATTCAGCGCGCTCTGCCGTGGCTCCAGATTCAATCCGGGCGGTTGTGAATCTGTCCGCTGACCTTGTTCCAGTCAGGATCAATAAAGTAGTTTACCCGACGAGAAATTGCTGTCAGAACCTTCCCGGGCGGTGATCGTCACAGGCAGTGCGCTACCAAAGCGCCGCCTGCGGTCGCCCGCCTTATCACCAGAGGTGCTTTATGCTGCTCCGACTCGCGCTGACCATTGTTCTCGCATCAACCGCTCTCGCCTCTGCCCTCTCACCCGCACCCACGTCCAATGACCGCTGGCCGCAGTTCCGCGGCCCCGAGTCTCTGGGCGTCGCCGATGACCCGAAACTGCCCGACAAATGGAGCGCGACTGAGAACGTGGCGTGGAAGACAGAGATCCCCGGCACCGGCTGGTCCTCGCCGATAGTCTGGGGCGACAGGATTTTTGTCACCTCGGTCATCAGTGCGACGGAGAAGGAGCCTCCGAAAAAAGGGCTCTATTTCGGCGGCGAGCGTAAGCCACCTGAGGACGAGCATCGCTGGATGGTTTATGGCGTGGATTTCAAGACGGGCAAAATCCTCTGGGAGCGTGAAGCGCACCGTGGGGTGCCGGTGGCTTCGCGCCATCTGAAGAACAGTTACGCGTCGGAAACGCCGGTGACAGACGGCGAAAGAGTCTACGCATATTTCGGCAACACGGGGCTGTTCTGTTACGACATGAACGGGAAGCCGCTGTGGCAGCAGAAATGGGAGCCGCGCAAGACCCGCTTCGGCTGGGGCACGGCGGCTTCACCGGTGCTGTACAAGGATCGTGTCTATATCGTCAACGACAACGACGAGCAGTCATACCTGATGGCGCTCGACAAAAAGACCGGGAAACAAATCTGGCGCGTTGACCGCGAAGTCGGGACCAACTGGGCGACGCCTTACGTCTGGGAGAACGGGCAGCGGACTGAAATCATCGTGCCGGGGACGAAGGCCGTGCGCTCTTACGACCTTGACGGCAAGACGCTCTGGGAGTTCAGCGGGATGTCCTCGATTGCGATCCCGACGCCGTTCTCGAAGTTCGGGCTGCTTTTCGTCGCGTCGGGTTACGTCGGCGATCAGCGCCGGCCCGTCTATGCGGTCAGGCCCGGGGCTTCGGGCAACATTTCGCTAAAAGAGGGCGAGACGAGCAATCAGTACATCGCCTGGTTTCTGCCGCAGGCCGGGCCGTACAATCCTTCGCCAATCATTTACGGCGATCAGTATTACACGCTGCTGGATCGCGGCTTCTTCACGTGTCACGACGCGCGCACGGGCAAAGAGATTTACGGCAAACAGCGGATTGACCCGGCGTCGGGTGCTTTCACCTCATCGCCCTGGGCATATAACGGAAAGATTTTCTGCCTGAGCGAGGACGGCGACACGTTCGTCATTCAGGCCGGGACTGAATACAAACTGCTCGGCAAAAATTCGCTCGATGAAATGTGCATGGCGACGCCCGCGATTGCGCACAGCAGCCTGATCATCCGCACGGCATCGAAGCTCTATCGCATTGCTAAAAAGTAAAAGCCTCATCCACCAGGTTGCACGAAGAAACACGAAGACAATCAATCTCTGCGCGGCTCTTCGTGCTGCTTCGTGGAAGAATTACCGGAAAAGAGATATGAAACATAAAACTCTGCTTCTCATTTCAGGCTTGTTGATTCTCGGTTCATTCGCGTTTGCCAAAGACGAATGGCAGAAGATATTCGATGGGAAGACGCTGACCGGCTGGCGGCTGATGGCCGTGCATGGCGGGCGCGGCGGCGTGTGGGTGGTCGAGAAGGGCGCGCTCGTCGCCGATCAGGACAAGGATCACACGGGCGGGCTGCTCGGCACCGAGAAGAAATATTCGGACTTCGAGATCGAACTGGAATTTACGGCCGACTTCCCGGTTGACACGGGGCTCTTCCTGCGGACGCGCGACGACGGGATGGGCTACCAGATCACGATTGATTACCGCAAGGATGGCTTCGTCGGCAGCCTCTACGCCCCGGCGGAAGGCGGCTTCATCCAGCAGAACAAGCAGTGGGAGCAGGTCTTCCACAAAAACGGCTGGAACAAACTGCGCGCCCGCGTCGAAGGCCAGCCCGCACACGTTCAGGCGTGGCTCAACGGCGTGAAGATGACCGACTTCAAGGACAACCGTGACCGCTACCCACGCGAAGGGTACATCGGGTTGCAGGTTCACGGCGGCGAAGGCGCGTGGGGTGAGAAGAGCAAGGCCCGGTTCCGCAACATCCGCATTCAGGAGCTGGCGCATTAGTCATGCGGGTCGCCGACAAACAGTATTACCGCGCCTGGCTCAAACAGCTGAAGCCGTCTGATCCGCTGGCGCTGTGGTCCCGGTTTGTCGCCGTCAATAAGCTGCCGCCACTGACATTTTCCTTTGAAGCTGCTGCCGTCTACTCTTCCAACATCGAAGGCAACAGCATGGACCTGCGCGCCTTTCTGGAATCAAAAGCGGGTCGCCCGAGCAGGTTATTCAGAGCGAAAGAGAGAAAAGAGATTGAGGCGCTGGTTGAAGCCTATCGCTTCGCCCGCAATCACGCGCTGAACGAAAAGAATCTGTTGCAGGCTCACGCGCTGCTCGCGAAACCGCTGCTGCCGAAACCGCATCAGGGGCGCTACCGCAATCAACTGATGTTCGTTTACAGTCAGTACGGGATTGAGTACGCTGCCGTCGAGCCTGAGTTCGTGCCAGAGAAGATGCGGGAACTGTTCGATGATCTGAAGGTGATCGGGAAATCCGGGCCCGATGTCCGCAGCGTATTTTACTTCGCTTCGCTGTTGCACCTCGTGTTCGTCCACATTCACCCTTTTCAGGATGGCAACGGGCGAGCCGCGCGGCTGCTTGAAAAATGGTTTCTGGCGCGGCATCTGGGAAAAACCGCATGGCAGATCCCGTCGGAACAGTATTACAAGGAACATCTGCCGGAATATTACCGGAACATCAAAATCGGGCTGAACTACCACACGCTCAATTATGACTTGTGCGTGCCCTTCCTGACTATGCTCGCGAAGTCGCTGGTGAGATAGTCGTGACAATCAAGTGGAGGCAACCATGAAACGTAATCTGATGGCCGTTTTGACAGGGGCGCTCGTCTTCGTGAGCGGCCTGGTCGGGTGCAGCGTGCAGCCTGACAAGGTTTCCGCCGTCAACAAGGAGACGGACAGTAAGCTGCAGGGCAGCAGCCGTTCGGAGAAAAACGGCTGGGTCTACGTTCACCTCGAAGGGAAGCCGGAGCAACTCGGCTATCAGCACGGCTACCTGCTCTCGAAGGAGATCGAAGACCTGCTGCGCGTGATGAAGCCCGTGCTGCAGCACATGTCCAAACGCGACTGGAATTTTTACCGCGCGGCGGCCGAGAAGATGTTCTGGCCGAAGATTGAGCCGGAATACCAGCAGGAGATTGACGGCATCGTCGCCGGGGCGAAGGCGAAGGGCGTGAATGTTGACCGCTTCGACATCGTCGCCATGAACGGATTCATTGAACTCAGCCAGTATTACGTCCCGTGGCTTGAGAAGCAGAACGGGCAGACGGCCTCGACGCACGCGCCGGGCAATTGCAGCGCATTCATCGCCACCGGGAGCTGGACGAAGGACGGCCGCATCGTGATCGGCCACAACGCCTGGACCGATTACGTGATCGGCTCGCGGTGGAACATCGTCTTCGACCTCAAGCCCGAGAAGGGGCACGGCATGCTCATGGACGGGCTGCCCGGCGTGATCGCCAGCATGGACGATTTCGGCGTGAATTCAAACGGCATAGTCATTACCGAGACGACGATCACGCAGTTCTCCGGCTTCGACCCGAAGGGCAGCCCGGAATTTGCGCGCGCGCGCAAGGCGATGCAATACAGCGACTCGATTGACGATTACGTGCGGATCATGCTCGACGGCAACAACGGCGGCTACGCCAACGACTGGCTCGTCGGCGACAACAAAACGGGCGAAGTCGCCCTGTTCGAGCTGGGCCTCAGGGAACACAGCGTGCGGCGGACGAAGGATGGCTACTTCGTCGGCTCGAACTTCCCGGTGGACGAGAAGCTGACCAAAGCCGAAACAACTTTCGACGTGAACAACAAGGGCAACTCGCCGAACGCGAGGCGCACGCGCTGGGAGCAGCTGATGGCCGAGTATAAGGGGAAGATTGACGCCGAGGCCGGGAAGAAGTTTGAATCCGACAGCTACGACTCGTTCGAGAAGAAGGAAGGCCCGAACGAGCGTTCGCTCTGCGGCTGCGCGGACAAATCGCCGCGCGGCATCCCCGAATGGGACTGGCCGAAATTCTTCCCCGGCGGGACGGTGCAGGCGAAAGTGATGGACGCGCAGATGGCCGGGAAGATGCAGCTGTGGGCCGCCTACGGCCACCCGTGCGAGAAGGATTTCATCGCCGAGGATTTTCTGAAGCAGCACGCGGAGTATGAGTGGATGCGGGGGCTGTTGCAGGACATGAAGACCGGGGCGTGGACGCAGTTTGCGAGTGGGACGAAGTAACTTAAGCCCGGGCGTGATTCGCGGGTTTGAAATAAATCGGCTTTTCCCCGGGAGCGCGAGCGTCCCGCTCGCCAGACTTGAATTCAAGGCCCCATGGAATTCGCTCGGGCTTTGATTCCATGCCTGGCGAGCGGGACGCTCGCGCTCCCGGGCGCTCCGCGATTTATCCACAAACTTCAAACACCTGAAGCGTAATATATGTTCGCATTCAGTCGCCGGCTCGCAATCATCTTCGGAATACTGCTGCCCTTGGGCGAAACGTTCCGCAGCTGGGGCGCGGGCCGGCCGTGGTGGGCGTGGTTCGATGATTACCTGATCGGCGCCTTCCTGTTGCTGGGCGCGTGGCGCAGCCGAAGCGACACGCGTGAAGGCCAGCGCGTTCTGGCCGCCGCGTGGGGCTTCGCGTGCGGTCTGGGCTACGCGAGCTTTTTCGGCCATCTGGAACATATTCGCGAACCTGACCCCGGCAACATTCCGCAGGTCACTCTGACGATTATTATTGGCACCGGCTGGCTGCTCGCGATTCTGGCACTCATTGCCAGCCTGAAGCGATTACCCGAAAAAGAATAGAGGCCCTCGGGCCGCTGCCGGAAAAGATTGAAAGCCATCCCGCAACCGAATCAGAACCGCTACCGGGGAGAAGTCTGATGATCCCGCATCCATTTTCCCGACTGCCCCAGGCAAAATACACGCGCTGGTTCTGGGCTCTCTTCACCTTCTTTCTGGCCATGATGCTGGTTCAGGTCTTCTTCAATGCGCCGCTCAAAAACGACGTGGCCGAGCAGGGCATCCTTTCGTTCGAGCTGGCCCGGACTCCCGCCGAAGCGGATGAGATCATCAGATCATGGGAAGAGCCGGAGCAGCATTCGGCGCGGATCGGGCTCTACTGGGATTACCTTTACCTCGTCGCGTATTCGAGCTGGATCGCGATGTGTTGCGTGCTGGCGGCCCGCTGGCTTTCGATCATCGGCAAATGGCGGGCGGTGGCCGGGACGATAATAGTCGGCATCGGGGCGATCCTCGCCTGGGCGCAATTCGGCGCGGCGCTCTGTGACGCGGCGGAAAATTTCGCGCTGCTCAGGGAGTTGTCCGGCTCGCGCGATGCGCTCTGGCCGGTGGTCGCCCGGAATTGCGCGCGGGTGAAATTCGGCATCGCTTATGCCGGGATCGGTTATTTCCTCCTGGGGTTGCCCGCCGCCGCGGTGAAGCTGTTTCTGAAGGCGGGGAAATCCCGCTCAAAATCAAAACCTGATGGAGAAGAGAATCGTGCTGACAAGGAAAATGCAGGGGATCATTGACGCCATCAACCATGACCGGCAGGGGCTGCTCAGTGCCGTCGCTGGCTTGAGCGAAGCGCAGTTAGATCACAGGCCCGCGGAGGGGCAGTGGTCAATCAGCGACATTCTGCACCACCTCGCGCTGGTCGAGGAGGCGAACCAAAGGCTGTTCGGGATGATGCTCGGGAAGGCTGCGGAAAATAGCGCGCCACCCGATGCCGCGCCCGATGCCTCAGTGCTTGATTGTGCCGACCCGTTCAGGAACGCCCTCGTCAACCCGGACAACAAAGTCACGGCGCCCGAGCGCGTCAGGCCACTCGCGCCACTCTCGGCACGGGAAGGGCTCGCGCGACTGGCGGCGGCCAGGGAGAAGACGACTGAAGCCGCCGGCCAGCTCGGGCGCTACGACCTCAGCCACCTGAAGTGGCCGCACCCGGTGCTGGGTGAACTGAATCTTTATCAGTGGTTCGTGGTGGTCGGCCTGCACGAGCGGCGTCACACCACACAGATCAATCGCATCAAGGCAAATCCGGACTTCCCGAGACAATGAACTGGACACAGGGTTACGATCCGCTGCACGTCTGGCAGCTTTCGACGCTCATCGCGGCGCTGCCCGTCATGGTGCTGTTCTACCTGCTGGCAGTGCGCGGCACGAAGCCGCACTGGGCCGCGATGTGGGGGGCGATGACGGCGATCCTCTGCGCGAGCGTCGTCTTCACGATGCCCTGGGGGATGTCGGCGATGAGCTTCCTCTTCGGCGCGGCGTTCGGACTCAAGATCGCCTGGATCGTCGTGGCCGCGGTCTTCCTCTACGACATCGCCGTCGAGACCGGGCAGTTCGAGATCATGAAGGACTCGGTCGCCGCCATTTCGCAGGATCGCAGGCTGCAGGCGCTGATCGTGGCTTTCGCGTTCGGCGCCTTCATCGAAGGGTGCGCAGGCTTCGGCGCGCCCGTGGCGATTTCCGGCGCGTTTATGATCGGGCTCGGCTTCGAGCCGTTCTATGCGGCGGTGCTGAATCTGATCGCGAACACGGCGCCGGTCGCGTGGGGTTCGATTGGCACGCCGATCCACACGCTCGCCGCTGTGAGCGGGCTGCCCGAATCGGACCTGAACGCGATGCTCGGGCGCATCCTGCCGTTCACCGGCGTCATCATCCCGTTCTGGCTGGTGCGCGTGATGGTGCCCTGGCGGCAGACGTTTGAAGTGCTGCCCGCGATCCTGGTGTGCGGCCTGTCGTTTTCGATTACGCAGTTTTTCTGGTCGAATTACGTGGACAGCAACCTCGTGGACATCGCGTCGGCCGTCGTCTGTCTGGTCGCGATGGTGATCTTCTTACGCTTCTGGCGGCCGGCGACGATCTGGCGGTTCAGGCACGACGAAGAAACGAAGGCCGAACACACGGCGAAAAATTACAGCCGGGGGGCGATCCTGAAAGCCTGGATGCCGTTTCTGATCCTGTCAGTCTTCGTGCTGTTGTGGGGGCTGCCTTCGATCAAGAACGGGCTCAATCGCGCGACTACGCCGTCGTTTGAGGTCAGGTCGCCGGACGGGAAGCTGCGACCGGGGCCGCCCGGGTGGGACGTGCCGGCGCTGCACGGTCACGTCTTTCGCGACAAGCCGGTAGTGAAGGAGGCGGCGCCCGAAGCGGCGCGTTATGATTTCAACTGGCTGACGATGACGGGGACGGCGTGTTTCTTTGCGGCGATCATTTCGGGGCTGCTGTTGGGGGTGAGTCCGGCGAAGCTGCTGCGTCTGTTCATCGGCACGATCAAACGCATGCGGTTCGCCGTGCTGGCGATTGCGTGCATGCTGGGGCTGGGTTACGTGACGCGCTATTCGGGGATGGATGCGGTACTGGGGCTGGCGTTCACGCGCACGGGATTGCTGTTCCCGTTCTTCGGGACTTTCCTCGGCTGGCTCGGCGTCGCGCTGACGGGCAGCGACACCGCATCGAACGCCTTGTTCGGGAGCCTGCAGCGGATCACCGCCGAGCAGTTGCACATTGACCCGATCCTGATGGGCGCGGCCAACTCTGCCGGCGGCGTGATGGGCAAGATGATTGATGCCCAGTCGATTGTCGTCGCGACTGCCGCGACGGGGCAGGTGGGCAATGAAGGGAAGCTGCTGCGTCGGCTGGTCTGGCACAGCATCGTCCTGACGGCCATCATCGGGGTGATCGTGTTGCTCTACGCTTACGTGTTTCAGGCCGCGGTGCCGCACGGCCTGACGCATGTGAAGTAAAATGACTGAGCCCTTCCCCGGCATGATAAGGAGCCCGGGCGGCAGGCAGCGTTATGGCGGAAGTACCTGAAGTCGAGATACTCGTGCGCGACCTGCGCGAAGCGGTCACGGGGCGCACGATCCGTAGTGTAGAGGTCCTCGATGCCGCGGCCGTGCGGTTCCCTGACGCGAGTGAGTTTTCCTCACTCCTGCGAGACCGCCTGGTGGCGGGGGCGCAGCGCAGGGCCAAATACATCCTGCTGCCGCTTTCTGATGACCTCCTGCTGGCCGTGCATCTGATGCTCTGGGGCACGCTCGCACTCGTCCCGACCGACCGGCTGCCCGTGCCCGAAACCCTCATCATCTGGCATCTTGATCACGACGAGGATCTGCGCCTGCTCGATAAACTCGGGTATGCGCGCGCGGCGGTCGGGCCGCCCGCCGCCCTTGCCGAGCGGCTCGATCTCGACTCACTCGGGCCGGATGCGCTCGATCCTTCATTCGATGTGGATGTCCTTGCCCGCCAGCTCGGGCGGCGACGAGGGGTACTCAAAACAGTGCTGTTGAATCAGCGGATACTGGCAGGCCTGGGCAACCGCGACTCCGACGAAAGCCTGTGGCTGGCGGGCATTGACCCGCGGCGCTCCGCAGCCTCTCTGACGCGGGACGAACTCGCGCGACTGCACGCCGCGATCGGGAAGGTGCTGGAAGAGGGGATCGCGCTCCGCGGCACGCAGCGCGACCTCTTCGGGCGCAAGGGGCGGGCCGAGCATCGCCGCTACATCTTCGAGCGGACCGGGCTGCCCTGCCCGCGCTGCTCAACGGCTGTCGCTCACGTGCGGGTCGGAGGACGGAACACACACTATTGCCCTCAGTGCCAGCATTGAGACTGGAATGAATTTTCTGAAACGGCCACGAATATTGCTCCTGTCCGCCTTTTTCATTGCGCTCCTCGTTGTCATTGTCGCCCGCTTACAATCGAATTGCCCGGCCCGCGGGATTGCCATCTCCCCGGGCGTGCTGGCCAGGCTTCAGCTCAAGAACCGCACCACGCCGCCCGAGCGCGCGGACTTTGACCCTCGCATAACGCTCGCCACACTGCTGCAACCCGGCGATGATCGGGCGCGCTGGTCACCCTCGCGGGGAGCTGCCATCGAGGGCTATGTGGTCGCGGTTTATGAGGGCAGTCTTGAGCCGGCGAACTGCTTCTCGCCGACCTGGCGCGACACGCACATTGATGTCGCGCTGCGCCCCGATGCGGCAAAGCGCGAGCGTTTCATTCTTGAAGTCACGCCGCGCGTCAGGGACTGGGCCGCTCGCCGGGGCTGGGACTGGTCCACTCCGGCCCTCACTCGCGAACTGGTCGGGCGGTGGTGTTACTTTGAAGGCTGGTTGTTCTTCGACAGCGCGCACGACGGGGAATCGGAAAACACTGCGCCCGGGAGGGCTCGCAACTGGCGGGCGACGGCCTGGGAAATCCACCCCGTGACATACCTCAGGGTTGTCAGATGAACCGACCCGGGGGAAATCCCGGCGAATGCCGGCGGCATGCTGCTGGCCGGGCTGGCATGGCGCGCCGGATTTGAGAGTGATATACCGACGCTGCGGGCTTCCTGGACAAAACAAAATCCCGATGTTAGCCTGCCGTAACGATCAGCGATTTCACGACTATCCGGAGTAAAACAATTATGATTTCCGACCTGCTTCAACATGGCAGTCCATCACACACCGCCGTCGCCGTCGCAGGGGGCGGTCCCGTCGTCACTTACGATCAGCTCAGGCAGCAGGTAGATGCTCTTGTCGCGAAGCTTAACCAGCTGGGCCTGGGCCGCGGAGACCGCATCGCCATGGCCCTGCCCAACGGGCTCGAGATGATCGCCGCGTTCCTGGCGGCCTCGACCGTGGGCACTGCCGCGCCGCTCAATCCGGCCTACCGCGTTGATGAGTTCAGATTCTATCTCGAAGACACAGGGGCCCGCGCGTTGATCGTTCCTCCCACGGGCAGCGATGAAGCGCGGCAGGCGGCGGGCGATCAGACGCTGATTATCGAAGCCGAACTCGACGGCAGTGGACAGGTTCAGTTTTCGTCCGCCGGGACAGCCGGCCCTCCGCGCGCGCGTGATTATCCCGGCCCTGACGACACCGCGCTCGTCCTGCACACGAGCGGGACGACCAGCCGGCCCAAGCGCGTCCCGCTGTCGCACGCCAATCTGATGATCTCCGCCCGCAACGTGGCGGAGACCTACCATCTCACCGCAGCGGATGTTTCGTTGTGCGTGATGCCGCTGTTTCACGTCCACGGCCTTGTCGCCTCGACGCTGGCCACGTTGCACACGGGCGGAACGGTCGTTGTCCCGCCGCGCTTCAACCCGCTCTCGTTCTGGTCGGCGGTGAGAGATCATCAGGCGACCTGGTATTCAGCGGTGCCGACGATTCACCAGGTGCTGCTTTCGCGCAGCAAGGCCGGCGCGAGACCTGCGGGGGCCGAACGCCTGCGCTTCATCCGCTCGTGCAGCGCGGCCCTGCCGCCGCAGATGATGGCCGACCTCGAAGAGCGGTTCGGCGCGCCGGTCCTCGAAGCCTACGGGATGACGGAGGCCGCTCATCAGATGGCTTCAAACCCGCTGCCTCCGGCCGTGCGCAAGCCGGGCTCGGTCGGCCGCGGCACCGCCGTAAACGTCGCCATCCTCAATGAGGCCGGCGAGCTGTTGCCGGCGGGCGCGACGGGCGAGGTTTCAATCAAGGGGCCGAACGTCTTTGGCGGCTACGAGGGCAATGCCGAAGCCAACGCCGCATCGTTTTCCAACGGCTGGTTCCGCACCGGCGATCAGGGTTATCTGGACGCCGACGGCTATCTGACACTGGTGGGTCGCATCAAGGAGTTGATCAACCGCGGCGGGGAGAAAATTTCGCCGCGCGAGGTTGATGAAGTGCTGCTCGCCCACCCGGCGGTGGCCGAAGCCGTGTGCTTCGGCATCCAGGACCGGGTTTACGGCGAAGAGGTGGCGGCGGCCGTGGTGTTACGGAGCGAGGCGACCGAAGCCGAGCTGACGGCCCATTGCCGCGCGTCGCTCTCCGATTTCAAATGTCCGAAGGTGATCTACCTCGTCGAGGCGATCCCGCGCACCGCCACCGGTAAGATTCAGCGCCGCAACGTGGCGGCGGAGATTGCCAGGACTCGTAACCCGTAGCCAGGACTCATTGGCCGAAACAGATTCCAGGAAAAATAAACCCGCGAAGAAACGAAGAGCAGGGAGTTTTCTCTGCGGCTTCTCTTCAGACTCTTCGCTGCTTCGTGGTCTCAACTCCCGCAAAGCGGAATTGCGATGAAATTTGCAGTGGTCGGCGCGGGCGCGATTGGCGCTTTCGCCGGCGCGATGCTGGCCAGATCAGGTGAAGACGTGACGCTCATCGCGCGGGGGGCACACCTGCGCGCGATGCAGGAGCAGGGCGTGCGTGTGCGCGGCCCGCTCGGCGAGTTCGAGGCCCGGCCCGCGGCGACCGATGACCCGGCGGCGGTCGGCCCGGTTGACGTGATCCTGCTGACGCTCAAGGCGCACAGTTTGACGGAGATGGCTCCGTACCTTGGGCCGCTCATCGGCCCCGGGACCTGCATTGTGAGCGGGCAGAACGGCATCCCCTGGTGGTATTTCTACCGCCACGGTGGCGAGTGGGAGGGGACGCAGCTTGAGACGGTTGACCCCGGCGGGTTGATCAGCCGCCATCTCGATCCGGCGCGCGTGGTCGGCTGCGTGATCTACCCTTCGACGATCATCGTGGAGCCCGGGGTCATCGAACACATCGAGGGGACGCGCTTCGCCATCGGTGAACCCGACGGGTCGAAGAGCGAACGGTGCCGGCGCATCGCCGAGGCGCTCATCAAAGCCGGCCTCCGGTGTCCGATCCGCACCGACATCCGGCACGACATGTGGGTGAAGCTGATGGGCAACGTGGCCTTCAATCCGATCAGCGCGCTCACCCGCGCCGCGTTAGATGAGATCGTCCTCTGCCCGGAGACGCGCGAGCTGGCCGCCGGGATCATGGCCGAAGCCGAGGCCGTGGCCCGACGCCTGGGCATTGACATCGGCGTCACTGTCGAACAGCGGCTTGAGGGGGCCGGGAAGGTGGGCCATCATAAAACCTCCATGCTCCAGGACGTGGAGTCCGGTCGGCCTCTCGAACTGGAAGCCATTGTGGGCGCGGTGGTGGAACTGGGCGGCAAACTGGGGCTCGCGCTGCCTCGCACCCAAGCAGTGTATGCGTGCGTGAAATTGCTGGCGCGGGGTGTGCCGGGATAGTAATCAAAATTTCGTCATCCCACCCGCAGGCTGGGCGACGAAATATTTTGTCGCAGTAAATTGGGGCGGCTTACCCATGGGTAAGTGCCTGCCGCCCCGAAAAATTTACAGGAAGAACAGGAAGGACTGTTTTTGGAGGGGGAGATCTGATGACCGCACCGCAGAGAGATGACCCGGGCGCCAGACGTGGGCGTCAGCTGGCGGCCTGCATCGTCGCCATGCTGGCCATCGCCAATCTCCAGTACGCCTGGACGCTGTTCACCACGCCGCTGACTGCCAATATGCATGCCACGCTGGCCGCCGTCCAGCTGGCCTTCACCTTTTTCGTCATCGCTCAGACTGGTCTGGCGCCGATCAATGCTTACCTGGTTGATCGCTTCGGCGCCCGCATCGTCGTCTCCCTGGCCGGAGTGCTGGTCGGGGCAGGGTGGATCGGCGCCGGTTTCGCCCGGTCACTCCCGGCGCTCTATGTCGCCTATGGCATCGGCGGGATCGGGGCGGGCGCCGTCTATGGCGCCACCATCGGTCTGGCCATGAAGTGGTTCCCGGACCGGCGCGGTTTGTGTGTCGGCGCGGTCGCCGGTTCATACGGGTTCGGCACGGCGCTCACAGTCCTGCCGGTCTCGCACATGATCGAGACCAGCGGCTATCAATCGGCATTTATCATCTGGGGCGCCATCCAGGGGCTCCTCGTGATGATCGCCGCCCAGTTCCTGCGCATGCCGCCGGCGGGCTGGCTGCCGGCGGGCTGGGAGGCGATCAAAGCCAGGGTGCTGCGCAGGGTCCAGCAGTCATCACGCGATTACACGCCGCGGGAGATGTTGCGGAGCAGGGCCTTTTACCTGCTCTACCTGATGATGACCCTCGTCACCTTCAGCGGGCTGATGGTCACGGCGCAGTTGAGGCCAATCGGGGAAACCTACGGCTTTGACAAATACATCCTCTTCGGCGGCATCACCGTCCTGAACCTGACCCTGCTGCTCAACCAGGTCCTCAACGGCGTGGCGAGGCCCTTCTTCGGCTGGGTCTCGGATTATCTCGGCCGGTACGACACGATGGCAATAGTCTTCATCATCGAAGCCATCACCATCACGGCGCTCCCCCTGGTGGTGCATCGCCCGGTCTGGTTCGTCGTCTTCTCCGCCCTGACCTTCTTCGCCTGGGGCGACATCTATTCGCTCTTCCCGGCGGCCATCGCCGACATCTTCGGGAGCAAATACGCGACCACCAATTACGGCATCCAGTACACCTCAAAAGGCATCGGCTCGATCCTCGCCGGCCCGTGTGCCGCCTGGATGATGACGGCCTCCGACTCCTGGCTGCCGGTCTTCTGGGCGGCGGTCGTCTGCAACGTCACCGCCGCCCTGCTGGCCGTCCTCTGGCTCAAGCCGCGGGTGAAGCGCCTGGTGAATCAGCAGGAAGAGCCGGAGAGTCCTGACGCCCCGGACACGGCCCAGGAGTCCGCTGCTCAAACAGTCGCCCGGATCGCCCCGCCGCATCGCCCTCAGATGCCGGCCAGGCCGGGCGATGATCGCCTGCTCAAACAGCCGCCCGGGTAACTGCTGCCCGCGTCCGCTCGAGGCGCTTATGGATCACAGGGAAATCCTGGCGAATGCCGTCAACGCGCTGCTCGCGCAAAAGCTGCGCTCCGCGCTGGCGGTACTCGGGATCGTCGTCGGCATCGGCGCGCTCGTGGCGATGGTCGCCCTGATCGAAGGGGCCAACGCTTACATCACCTCGCGCCTGGTGACGCTTCAGCCGGACGTCTTCCAGGTGTCACAGCTCCCCGCCTCGCTGCTCAACGTCAACGACTTCATCAAGGCCTCGAAGTGGAAGCGGATCGAATACGAAGATTACCTGGCCGTGCGACATGACTGCCGCGGGTGCGCCGCGGTCGGGGCCGAATCGGACGTGATGGGCCGCCTCAAGTGGCGCAACACCGTCACCGGCAGCGTGCAGGCGCGCGGGCTGACGGCCGGCATGCTCGACGTCGAGCGGGTGGACGTGGCGGCGGGGCGTTTTTACACCGAAGCCGAAGAGGGCCAGCACGTGGCCGTCTGCCTGCTCGGGGCAGACGTCGTGACGGATCTCTTCGGCCAGGGCGACCCGCTCGGCGCGGAAATCAACGTGATGGGCAGGCCGTTTCAGGTGATCGGCACCATCGCGCCGCGCGGCTCGCTCTTCGGCCGTTCGCAGGATCGGTTCATCATCCTGCCGCTCACCACGATGCTGCATCAGTTCGGATCGCATCAGGCGCTGACGATCTATTGCCAGCAACCGCCCGGGACTCCACTCGTTTCTGTGGTTGAAGAGGTGCGCGGCATCATGCGGCAGCGGCGGCACGTCCTCTTTGATCAGGAAGACACTTTTTTTATCACCACGGCTGATTCGGCGGCGGCGATCTATCAGACCGTGATCGGCGGCTTCTACCTCGTGACGATCATCATCTCCGGCATCGCGCTGACGGTGGGCGGCCTCGGGGTGACGAACATCATGCTCGTGAATGTGCGCGAGCGGACGCGCGAGATCGGGATGCGCCGCAGCGTTGGCGCGCGCAAGCGCGACGTGCTGGCGCAGTTTCTGGCCGAGACCGTCGCGCTCTGCCTGGTCGGCGGGGCGCTTGGCACCGGGCTCGGGTTGTTGATCGCGCGGGCAATCGCCTGGTTGACGCCGCTCCCGGCCAGTTCACGCCCGCTCGTGGCGCTCGTCGGCTTTGCCGTCTCCTCGCTTGTCGGGCTCATCGCCGGCCTCTACCCCGCGCGCCATGCGGCCGAGCTTTCGCCGATTGAGGCTTTACGGTATGAGTAGGGAGCGACTCTCACAACTGGTGCGCGGCAAACGCACGGCGGAGGTCGGCGAGGCTTTCTCTCTGGCGCTGGGCGCGATCAATCAGCACCGGTTCCAGTCGGCGCTGACGCTCGCCGGGCTGATGATGGGCGTGGCGACGGTGATCGTCGTCGTCGCGCTGATCCAGGGACTCGATAACACGATCAAAAGCGCGCTCTCACGCCTCAACCCGAGCAGCTTCGTCGTCGCGCGCGCGGGGTTTTCTGATTTCGGCAGTCCGGACTTCATGGGGCTGCTCAAGAGGCGCCCGCCACTCACCCTCGATGACGCCGAGGAGGTGCGCGCGGGCTGTCCGAGTGTCAGGGTCGTCAGCCCCTTTTACGCCAAAACCGCCTTCGATCCGGTGCGCGTGTGGTACAAGGGCGAGGAGGCACAAAGCCCGATCCTGCGCGGCGTGGATCAGTACTTCACCGACGCCACAGGCATCCTCGTTGACCGCGGCCGGCTTATCAGCGTGAGCGATTCATCGCACCGGCGCAACGTCTGTGTCATCGGGCACGCCATCGCCGACGGCCTCTTCGGCGTGGAAGATCCGCTCGGCAAAATGATTCACATTGACGGGCAGACCTATGAAGTCGTCGGGCTGATCGAACACCGCGAGGCGCTTTTCGGCGGGCCCAGCGAAAATCAGCTCGTCTTCATCCCCTTCGGCACTTTTGACAAATACTACCCGGAGCGCGAGAAGGAATTCCTGCAGTTCATCTGTCTGGTCAGCTCGCCCGAGGATGTCGAGCGGGGGATGAACGAGGCGCGTGAGGTGTTGCGCCACCACCGCCGCCTCAGCGCGGACGCGCCGGACAACTTCGTCATCTTCGCCTCGAATCAGCTCGTGGACATCTGGACGCAGGCTTCGAGCGGGGTCTCGGTGCTGATGATCGGCGTCGCCTCGCTCGGCCTGCTCATTGGCGGGATCGGCGTGATGAATATCATGCTCGTCTCGGTGACCGAGCGCACCTCAGAGATCGGATTGCGCAAGGCGGTCGGGGCGCGCCGCCGCGACGTGCTGTGGCAATTCCTGCTCGAAGCGATGATGCTGACGATGATGGGTGGCGCGGCCGGCGTGGCGGCGGGCGTCGCCATTGCGCTCCTCATTCAATTCGTGCTGCCTTCGCTCAAGGCGAGCATTTCAATCGGCGCGATCACGGCCGGTCTGGTCGTCTCGGTGGGTGTCGGCCTGTTTTTCGGCCTCTGGCCGGCGTACCGCGCGGCGCGCCTCCACCCGATTGAGGCGCTGCGGTATGAGCGGTAAATACCAGCGGGCGGAAACGGCTTCAATCTGCTTTCAGTCACAACTGTCAATGGAGGTGCGCTATGCGACGAACGATCATCACGGTTCTCCTGATTCTCAACCTGACGCTCGCGGGCGGGGCGCAGACGAAGCCCGCCGTCGCGCCGTCCGATTACGGTCAGTGGGAAACTCTCATCACCGCCGGCGGCCTGTCGCCCGACGGGAAGTGGCTGGCCTACGGCATCAACCGCTCGAACCGCAACAACGAGCTGCGCATCACGAACGTCGCCGACGGGACGACGAAGGTCGCGGCCTTCGGCGCGCAGCCGGTCTTCTCGGCTGACTCGCGCTACGCGGCTTACAGCATCGGATACTCCGAAGCGCAGGAAGAGAAGCTGGCTAAAGACAAGAAGCCCGTCCACCGCAAGCTCGGCCTGCTCAACCTTTCGACCGGCGAGCAGTCTATCGTGGATGGGATTGAAGCGTTCGCCTTCAGCCCGACCGGCTCCTGCCTGGCCATGCGCCGGTATCCGCCGAAGAAGGAGACGCCCGATGCGATCCCGGGCGGCGAGGCGGACGACCCTCCGGGCGCGACATTGATTGTGCGGCATCTGGCCAGCGGGCGCGATACGACCTTTGGGAACGTGACGGAATTCGCGTGGCAGGACCTCCCCCGCCGCGGCCGTCTGCTCGCCATGACGATCAGTGTCGAAGAGAAGACCGGCAACGGCGTGCAGCTGTTTGACCCCGAGACGGGCGCGTTGCGCGTGCTCGACTCCTCTTCATCAACCTACACCGGCCTCGCGTGGCGGAAGGAGAGCGCCGACCTCGCCGTGCTGCGGTCAAAGGCAGATGAGCGCCACGACGGCCCGACGCAGGTTGCGCTCGGGTGGACACGCCTCGCCGATGCCGCCGAAGCCAGACAGGTCTACGACCCGACGGCGGACCCGAAGTTTCCACCGGGTATGCGCACGGTCGCTTTCCGCAAGCCGTCATGGTCTGACGACGGCAGCATCGTGTTTCTGGGGGTAGCCAGGTGGCGTGAAAAGCCGGCGGGCGCAAAGAAAGCCCCTGTGACGGCCGACGGCAACGGGGCAGGCCCGCTCGTGAAGGACGCAATAAAGGACGCGGTGAAAGAGGAGAAGGATGAGGTCGGGCCGGCCTCGGTGGACGTGTGGCACGCGCGCGACGTTGACGTCATGCCGAAGCAGAAGATCAACGCCAGAAATGACCGGCAGAGAAACATGCTGGCAGCCTGGCACGTCGGGACAGGGCAGTTCGTGCAGCTCGGCAAAGACCTGGCTGAACAGGTGACGCCGATCAAACATCAGAAGCTGGCCTGGGCGGCCAACTGGACGGCGTATGCGATGGATCGAACCATCGGGAGGCCGGCCGCCGACCTTTACCTCGTTGATCTGGCGACCGGCGACCGCACGAAGATCAGGGAACGGCTCGGCGAAGACAGCTACGTGCAGGCCAGCCCCGGTGGGCGTTACTTACTCTACCTGCAGGATGATCAATACTGGACGGTTGACGTGACCACGCGCGCCGTCGTCAACATCACGAAGGGCGTGCCGACAACGTTTGTGGATCGCGAGTCGGACTTCACCATCAAACAGAAGCCCGCTTTCGGCGTCGCGGGGTGGGTGAAGAATGACGAGGCTGTGATCCTTTACGACAAGTTCGACCTGTGGAAGGTCGCGCCCGACGGCTCGCGCGCCACGCGACTCACCGACGGCGCGGCGGCGCAGGTGCGCCATCGCTACGTGCGGCTCAGTCCTGACGAAGAGTGGATAGACGCAGACAAGCCCGCTTACCTGAGCCTGTTCGGCATCTGGAACAAGAAGTCCGGTTACGCACGGCTGCGGCCGGGCGGGGCGGGCGACGAACATCTGCTCTGGCTCGACAAGGGCGTCCAGCGTCTGGCGAAGGCTAAGGACGCCGATGTGTATGCATACACGGTCGAGGCGTTTGATGATTCGCCCGACGCTTTCGTGG
The DNA here is from genome assembly GCA_035652435.1 of Blastocatellia bacterium. GTDB lineage: Bacteria > Acidobacteriota > Blastocatellia > RBC074 > RBC074 > DASRDU01. The sequence continues at coordinate 56,398 of DASRDU010000171.1, read as the reverse complement.
GCGGCCATGACCTCAAAGAAGCGAAGCAGGTTACCAAAACGAATCCGTTCCAGAGCAATTATGCGTGGGGCCGCGCGGAGTTGATTGAATACAAGAGCGACCGCGGCGAGCGGTTGCAGGGGGCGCTCTTCTACCCGGCGGGCTACGAGCCGGGCAGGAAGTATCCGATGGTCGTCTATCTGTACGAGCGGCTGTCGGACGGGCTCCACCGCTACAGCGCGCCGTCTGAGCGCGACTATTACAACGTGGGCGCCTTTACGCAGCAGGGTTACTTCCTCTTCGAGCCCGACATCGTCTTTCGCCCGCGCGAGCCGGGGCTCTCGGTCGTCGAGTGTGTCACGCCCGCCGTGAAGAAGGTCGTCGAGATGGGGCTGGTTGACGCGCGGAAGGTCGGAGTGGTGGGCCACTCGTGGGGCGGCTTCGATACGGCCTACCTCGCGACGCACACGGATGTCTTTGCCGCCGCGGTGGCCGGCGCGCCGATCACGGATCTGGTGAGCAACTACGGGAACCACCACTGGAGTTCGGGCATCGCGGAGACCGACCACATCGAGACCGGGCAGCAGCGCATGGAGGTGCCGCTCTGGGAAGACCTGCAGGCCTACGTCCGCAACTCGGCGGTCTTCAACGTCCAGAACATGAAGACGCCGCTGATGATCGAGGTCGGGGACAGCGACGGCACGGTCTTCTGGCATCAGGGCGTCGAGTTATACAACATCGCCCGGCGCGCGCGGAAGGACGTAGTCCTGCTCGTCTACGCCGGCGAAGACCATGGCTTGCGCAAAAAGCCGAACCAGATTGATTACCACCGGCGCATCATCGAGTGGCTCGGCCACTACCTGAAGGGCGAGCCCGCCTCGCCGTGGATCACGGGCGGCGTGAGCTTTCTGGAGCGCGAGCAGGAGTTGAACCAGCTCAGGATGCAAAAGGGAAAGAACTGACCCGGGGAAGGTTGAGGCTTTCAGGTGCAGATGTCGTTCTATACTTTCCGCCGAACTTTCAGGATCGCAATTTTGGTCGCATGGTTGAATGGCGCAGGATCGGGGACGGGTGACGCAACATGCGTTCGGGCATACCCCGTGAAGTCCGCCGGAACCGGGATCAATTCCTCAATTTTCAGGTACCCATCGGCGCACAACGCCTGCAGTGTTTCGATGTAAGCCGCCCCGCTGACAAAGAGCGCATTGTTGATCGCGACCAGATATCCGCCGTCGTTAATCAGCGGGCGTACTTTATTGATCAGCTTCGGATAGTTGTGCGCCAGATCAACCACCCCTTTCTGTGTTGCGGCAAAGAAGGGTGGGTCAAGAAAAATACAGTCAAAGCGTTCCCCGGCCCGTTTGAGCCGGTTGATATGGGGCCAGAAATCACCGACCTGGAAATCCTGCCTGTTGATGGGGAATCCGTTGAGGGTGTAAGAAGTTTTCGCCACGTTCAGGAAGAGCCGGTTGCGGTCGAGATGAACAACGCGTCTCGCACCGCCCGCCCGGGCAGCCACGCCAAGGCTCCCTGTGTAGGCAAACGTGTTGAGGACGGTCTTGCCTGTCAGATGATGTTGCGCCCACTGGCGGAGGTTTCGCGTATCCAGATACAGGCTCGCATCACGATTCATGAGCAGGTCAATGGCATACCAGACGCCCTGCTCGCGGATCCGACGATCAGCGGTCGCCCCAGCCACCATAGTCCCATTTTTATCCTGAGGGGTTGCGCCGTTCCGCGTTTTCAACAATATCGCACGAACCCACGGCAGGCGGGCGTTCAGAAATTGCTGTGCCGCAGACACGGCTGGAAGGCCCTGTTCCGGCGGATCGGCATAATTGTACAGGACAACAGTCGCCGCATAGAGATCAATGACGAGGTCGGGATATCCTTCCGTGAAGCCATTGAACAATCTGAATGCCGTCTCATGCCGGGCATCGAACAACGGCGCCCGGTCAGTCAGAGCCTGATCGAGTAAGGCCTCAAGTGGCGCAGTAATCATGAGCATCACCTGACTTATTGCGCGCCGGGTCCGATCTTTTCAACCCTTCCTTTGTGATCAGTTGATTCACCAGGTTCTTTCGGCCTGACAGCTCGGACTGAGGAGATAAGTGCCGAATTGCATGGCCTGATCCTGTCGGCGATGAAATTCGACCACCATATAACCCGCCGCCAGCGCCGTCGTGAATCCCTGGCGCGTCACTTCCCGCCAGGTCACCGCCAGTTCGGGGCTGGCGCGTTGCAGTGAGCCGATGTCGTGCGGAACATCAATCAGCAAAGGTGGAGCGCCAGCCGCCGCGGCAATCTCAGTCTGGTTATTCAGTGAGGGCGATCCATCAGCATTCATTGTGACGAGCGGCAGGGCGGAGTTTATCTCACTGAAAGACTCATCCGGCGGGGTCATGCCTTCGATGCGGCGCCTGACGCGCGGGGAATCGAGCAGCCAGCGAACCCAGAAACGGTCAGTCCCCAGACCGGGCAGCAGGAACGTCGTGTCAGAGCCGTAGAAATTGACCTTGTATTTCGCCGCCACGACTCCGAGCCGGGCGAAATTGAAATGCGCGTTCAGGCTCTGGAGTGGGTCGAATGTCCAGGTGACCTCCGTGATCCCCTGTGACAATGCTCGCTCGCGTTGCGCCAGCTTCAGTCTGTAACCGACCTTCAGGTCGCGCCACCCGGGTTTGACCGCCGCCATATGCGAATGGATCGTCAGCCGCCCGCCTTCAAGCCCGACGAACCCGTAAACGAACCCGACCATCTGCCTTTCGGCAAACGCCCCGATCACCATGCCGCCGGCTTCATTCGCCGCAATCATTTCGGGGAAGGGGACGACTTCGAGATCGCTGATGCCCCAGACCTCTTTCTGGAGCGCTTCGACTTCGCGCAGCTCTGCCAGCGTGGTGATGCCCCTGATGACGATGTCCCGGTCAGTGGCGATCATAACAGCGTTATTTCGGCCCCGCCTCAGCCTTGCCCTGCTTCAGCACCGCCTCGAAAAACTCTTTCACCATCAGGTCGAGGCGCTCATCCCTGAAACCGCCGTGACCGCCGCCGGGCACGGTGTAAAAGTTTGTATTGACGCGCGCGTCGAGCAGCGCCTCGGCCAGCAGTTTGCTTTGATGGTGCGGCACCAGCGGGTCGGCGTCACCGTGAGCGATCAGAAACGGGGGATCGTCGGGCGTGACGTATGTGATCGGGTTGGCCCGCGCGACTTTCGCTTTGTTCTGCTGAATCGGGCCGCCGATCAGTTTCGCTTCGGGCGAGTCGGGCGTGTCGTGAACCATCCCGTTTGTCAGGCGATGCGCATCCATCTGCAAAAAATCGGTCGGCCCGAAAAAATCGCACACCGCCTGCACGCGGCTGGAGAAGTTCAGCTTCTCGCCGACATCGAATTCCTTCACGTCGCCCGACGTGCCGAGCAGCGCGGCCAGATGACCGCCCGCCGAAGGGCCCCACACGCCGAAGCGGTTCGGGTCAAGCCCGAACTTCTGCGCGTTCGCGCGCAGCCAGCGGACGGCGGCCTTGCAGTCTTCGATCTGCGCTGGAAAGATCGCGTGCTGGCTCAGCCGGTAATTGATGCTCGCCACCGCATAACCTTCGGCCAGAAACCGCAGCGCCGGCGGATTGTCCTTGCTGCCATTCTGCCACCCGCCGCCGTGAATCCAGATGATCAGTGGCCGCTTCCCGCCCTGCGGCGGCAGATACAGGTCGAGCTTCTGCCGCTCGTGGCCGCCGGTGACATACGGCTGATCGCGATGGACAGTCGTCCCGGCCGGGACCTCGATAGTTGCGGCGCGGTTCGCCGGCTGCTGAGCGCAGGCCGGGAGTAACAGAATAAGAAATGAAATCAGCAGAGCAGGGCGATGAGGTTTCATTTTCATCTGAACGTCTCGGTTGTTTTCGGGTTGTCGAGTCCGATGCCTGATGAGCGGGGCTGATTATTTCCCCTTCTCTTTGAAACGGTGACCGCACTTCTTACAGGTGTAAAACTGCCCCGGACGCTTCTGCGCATAAACAGCCACCCTGTTGCAGTGGGGACACTTTTTCGAGAGGCGGGTAACAGTGGCATGGATGATCTGGGTCCATTGCGGATTCATGTGTTCCTCCAATGTATTGCAAGGTGTCAGTAGCCCGCGCGTAAGCAAGGGCTGTGTTCAGGATGCAAGCCCTTGCTTACGCGCGGGCTACTGACACCTTCTCAATCGTCGCCCGTGATGACGCCCCTTTCAGCGGGTTACGCTGATGCCGCATCCGTCATCACTCAGTGCGCGGCCTTGAGGTGTTTGTCAGCAAAATCGAGAAAAACCTTCCAGTCCTCCGCCGTCGTCGAATGTTTGCCGGGCCGGATGTAATAACCGAGTGTGCTGTCAACCAGCCTGCCGGGTTCGGGCATTTGATCCGCCTCCAGCCCGCCGGCACCAAGGAAGCGATAAACCTTGTCGGCGGCCTGCAACATCTCGAACTGCCCGGCCGGGTTCGCCCACGTGTCTTCGGTCGCGTTGGTCAGCAGCACCGGGCGGGGGGCCATGAGCGCGATCAGGCAATGCTGATCGAAGGGCAGGCGGGCGGTGTCTTCATTGAAGAGCAGGAACGTGTCATTGAACCAGTGCGGGAACCGGTCGTTGATCGCTTTGACGGATTCGCCGACCGTGCCCCGGCTCGGCGCAGTCCCGCCGCACCCGGCCTGATGCGGAAACACGAGCGCGATTCGTTCATCGAACGCCGCCGCCAGAATCGCCGCCTTGCCGTTGCGCGAATGGCCGAAGAGCGCGATGCGGTCATGGGCGATGGCTCTGTCGGTGACCAGGTAATCAACGGCGCGCTGGGCCCCCCACGCCCACGCGGCGATGGCGCCCCACTCGTGCGGCCCGGGCTGCGTCTGTCCCGCTTTCAGATAGTGCGGAAAGATGCCGTCGGTGAAATCAGGTTTATCGGGGGCGATGTCTCCGTGATAAAAACTGGCGACGGCGTAACCGCGATCAATCGCCTGCTCAATCGCCCAGCCGCCGTCAATTCCTTTGCCTCGCCCCGCGTCGGTTGCTTTGTTTTCTGTCACGCCCGGACAACTCTTCGGCACCCAGCCCTGCGGCAGCGAGACGCGAAGGTCGCTCGTCAGCGTGTGATTGCCGCAGAAGTTGAGGCCAAGGATCACGGGCGCAGGCCCCCTTCGCCTGTTGGGGATGAACATGAGCAGGTGGAGCTTTGGCGCGGCGGGCGGCCCGAAGGCAATTGTGACTTCCTTCATCGTCGCCCTGCCGCCGAAGAAGTTTTTATCGGTGAGCGTCACCTTAGCCCGAACGCGATCCGGCGCGGGCGGCAGGTAGCCGTACATGTAATGCTGAAAGAGCGCCTTCAATTCCGGGCGGCGTTTGTTGACCCACTGTTCCTTAGTGGTCACGCGCTGGCCGTGGAACATGACCAGCGGGTCAGGCAGTCCTTTCCGTTCAGGCAGCTCGGGAACTTCGGGGAAAGTCCGTTGCTGTGCCATCGTCGCTGTCACCAGAATGGCTGAGAGAATGAATGGAGTCAGGATCCTTCGGGGCGTGGTCATGTCGTTTTATCTCGTTTCAGTCGAGGTGAAAGACTTCGTCAGCAAAGAACCTGTCCGTGCCGCGGTCAGGAAAGATTGAATAATTATGAACTCCGTGCCGCTTCAATACCTCCTGCAGCTCCGGCCAGACCGGATTGTGCCGGCGTTTGTCCTCACCCTGCCGGCCCGGCTTGAGCGTCATCAGAAAAGCTTTGCGAATCATCTGTGTCTTCCTTACGGCGTTTTCGATTGCCTGTGTAATCCTGGTGACGCTGCGGCGGTTCATTGTCCCAATCAGCCCGCCGCGGCAATGATCATCATCCCCGCAAAGATGATTGCCGCCCCGACGAGTCTGACCGCCCCCATCCCCTCACCGAGCCACAGCCAGCCGGCGAGCGCGCCGAACACTACGGTGATTTCGCGAACCGCGCCGGCATAACCCACCGGGGCGAGCGAGTAGGCGAAGAGCGCCAGCATGTATGACGCCATGGAAAGACACCCGACCGTGCCGATCCGGAGCCACTCGCTTTGCAACTCAGCCCTGACGACGGACCAGCCATGTCTGCCGATGATCATCGGCGCGACGAGCAGCGAGGACAGCCAGAAGACCAGAACCGTGTACGGCGCGGCGTCGGCTTTCTTCACCGCCGCACCATCAATCGCCGCGAGGATGGAGATTATCATCGCGACCACGAGCGCCGTGCTGATGCCCGTGAGACCAGCCGCCGCGCGCTTCCGCCCGAGCCACCCGCTGCCGCCCACGACCATCAGCCCGACCGTCAGCGTCCCCAGTCCCGCCAGCCCGGCCGGCGACAGCGACTCGCGTAAAAACAAGACCGCCCAGACCGTCAGGAACAGCGGAACGGTTCCGCGAGCGACCGGGTAGATGAGCGAGAAATCTCCCAGCCGGTAAGCGTCCGTCAGAGTCTTGAAGTATGCCACCTCGAACAACGCGCTGGCGACCCCATACGGCCACACGTGGCGAGGCGGCCACCGCCCCACGAGGAGGACGGGCAGAAAACAGATCGAGCCCGCCAGCATCGCCCCCCACGCCGCGATCTGTTTTTCACGGGCCTGCTTGAGCAGCAGATTCCACAAGGCATGCAGGACGGCGGAAGCCAGCAGCAGCCCCAGCGCGATTCGCGACATTTCGCCTCATTCCCTTTTTCTTCTCCGGCTCAGAAAAGAAAGTGTCCCGAAATGCTTATGGAAGGTGTATTCAGCGTAGCTCCCGAAAGCAAGGCATGCCAGGGCTGCGTATAAGAGGACACGCCTTTCCCTGCGTTCAAACTCCACGGCCCTGGAAAGGGGAATCTCGAAGTAAGCCGTTTTGATGGCACTGATAAATCCCTCGTCCCTGTTGTATAGCCAGATCGTTGCTTCTGAAGAGCGACGGAGTAGTCTTACCACCTCTTCCATTGATTCGCCTCCCGAGCGTGTCGAATCAAGCCGGTATTCTCGCGGTTGGGAGTCGAATATGATCGGACCGGGCTCAACGCCATGCTGCCCCTTCACATAACAGCCAGTATAGTAAATGTTGACTTTGTGATAATCAGCCGGTGAAGGGATATGGTACTGCCAATAGCATACCAACAGCGCGATTCCGGCGGTTACGGGTGCATGCGCGAACATATGATATATGAACATCAGTGATAGGCAGGAAAGGCTTTAATATGTCGCCCGCCCGCCCGTCATATCGAACGTAAAGCCGGTCGTGAAGCTCGCGCCGGGCGAGACGATGAACGCGGCCATGTGCGCGACCTCTTCGAGCGTGCCGCAGCGTTTCATCGGGATCTTATCGGTCATGTATTTCACCTGCTCGTCGGGCAGCGCCTCGACCATCGCCGTGCGGATCACCGCCGGCGCGAGCGCGTTGACGGTGATGCCGGTCTCGGCGTACTCCTTGCCCTGCACCTTGGTCATCCCGATCAGGGCGGCCTTCGAGGCCGAATAGGCCAGCATCCCGGCGTTGCCCTCCTTGCCCGCAATCGAGGCGATGTGCAGGATGCGCCCGTAATTCCGCCTGAGCATCCAGGGCAGCACGGCGCGCGCAGTCAGGAACGAGCCGTTGACGTTCACCGCGAACACGAATTTGAAATTGTCGAATTCGACTTCGTGAGTTTTGAGGCTGGTTTTGCCGGTGATCCCCGCGCTGTTGACGAGGATGTCAATCCTGCCGAACTGATTGCCGACCTGTTCGATGATGCCGGCCACCTGCGCTTCGCTGGTGACATCAACCGGAAAGACGACAGCGTTTTCACCGACCTCATCTGCCGCCGATTTCAGACCGTCAGCGTGCAGGTCGAGCAGCGCGACCTTTGCGCCTTCGCCGTGCAGCTTCTTCGCGATGGCCAGCCCGAGGCCCGAAGCCGCGCCGGTAATGACCGCAACCTGATCCTTGAATTCATTACCCATGTGAATGGAATCTCCTTGAAGAGGAAGTAGCACCCCTGACCTCAGAAATCGGATTTACCAATGTTGTCCTTATTGAAAATGACAGGCGCGCAGATTACCTGCCGGCCGCCACCTGCTCGGGCAGCGCAAAAGCCATGAAAGCATCCCCCGACTTCGTCAGCAGCTTGCCGCCGCCCCCCGCGGCGATCACGACGAACTGTCGCCCCTTGACCGAGTAAGTGCAGGGCGTGGCGTAACCGGCGGCAGGCAGCTTGTATTCCCACAGGATCTTTCCGCTCGTCTTGTCGAACGCGCGGAACTTTTCATCCTTCGTGGCCGCGACGAAAACGAGCCCGCCAGCGGTCACAATCGTGCCGCCCAGGTTTTCCGTCCCCGTCGGCGGAATGCCGCGCGCGGTCAGTTCGGGCAACTCTCCGAGCGTCACCTGCCAGCGAATCTCGCCGCGGTTGAGGTCAACGGCACTCAGCATCCCCCAGGGCGGTTTGACCGCCGGATAACCTTCCTGGTCGTTGAAGCGGTCGTAGCCGCTGATGCGGTACGGATAGCCCTTGCCCGGCTCGGCAGGAATCAATGACATCACGCGCGGGATGTTATTGGTGTTCGTGTAAAGCGTTCCCGTCTCCGGGTCGAATGACGCGCCGGCCCAGCTTGAGCCGCCGAACAGCCCCGGCAGAATCACCGTGCCACGCACGCTCTGCGGCGTGAAAGTCGGGCCGTGTTGCAACGTCTTCAGCCTCTCGGCCACGTAGTCGTGTGCTTCCTTCGAGAGGTTGGTGATCCTGTCAGGGGTGAAGCCCTGTGGCACGAGCGCAGGCGGTTTGACCGGGAAGACCTGCTTCGGCGCAGTCGCTTCGCCGGGCACGTCGGAAGCGGGTACGGCGCGCTCGACGACGTCAAAGAGCGGCTTGCCGGTGACGCGATCAAACAGGAAAACGTAGCCGGTTTTCGTGACCTGTGCGGCGGCATCAATCTTCCGTCCGTTGTGCTTCACCGTGACCAGCACCGGCGGCGCGGGCAGGTCGTAATCCCACAGGTCGTGGCGGATGATCTGAAAGTGCCACACCCGCCGGCCCGTGCGCGCATCGAGCGCGACCACCGAGTTGCCGAACAGGTTATCGCCCAGCCGATCACCGCCATAAAAATCAAACGCGGGCGAGCCGGTGCCCATAAACACGAGGCCGCGCTTTGTGTCTATCGTAAACCCGGACCAGGGATTCGTCCCCCCGCGATTTTTCCAGCCGTCGCCCTGCCACGTTTCGTGGCCGAATTCGCCCGGGCGCGGGACGGTGTGAAAGGCCCAGACCTGTTTGCCGGTGCGGATGTCGAAAGCGCGCACGTCGCCCGGCGCTTCGGTCAGCACGCCGTCGCTGAGTGAGATGGGAACGATCACAATATCTTCAAAGACTGCCGGGGCCGCGGTCGCCCCGTAAGTCTGCTTTGACAGGTCGCCTTCCATCCCGGCGCGCAGATCAACCGTCCCGTGGTCGCCGAACGCCAGGTCGGGTTTGCCCGTTCGCGCGTCTAGCGAGATCAGGCGACCGTCGGCAGTCGCAATCAGGATGCGGGAGGCTTTCGGTTTGCTGCCGCCCGAAGGTTGCGTCGCATCTTCCCACCAGGCCACGCCGCGATTGACGCCGTTGCCCGCCGGATAAATTTTTGACTCCGGCACCCCGGCGAAGGGATCGTACTTCCACAACTCACGCCCGGTCGCGGCGTCAAGCGCCACAACTTTGACTTTCGCCGTGGTGATGTACATCACGCCGTCAATCACTATCGGCGTGCATTCGATCATGGTTTTGTTGTCCGGGCCGGCATCCCCGGTGTTATAGGTCCAGGCGACCTTCAGCTTTTTCACGTTGTCGCGGTCAATCTGCTTCAGCGTCGAATACCGCATAGAACCTTTGTCGTTGCCGACGTTCGGCCAGTCGGTCTGTGCTGCAACAGTTGATGTGAGGAAGAACGACAGGGTCGAAGAGACCGTGAAAGCTGCTTTCACCGCAGAGGCGGAGAGAGCGCAGAGAAAACGCAGAGAGAACGGTCTTTCTCTGCGCTGTCTCTGTGTCCTCTGCGCCTCTGCGGTGAACACGCCATCGCTGGAAGACCAGGTTTCGGAAGTATAAACAGAGGCGGGTTTCATAATTGAGCCCCTTGTGATCACAGCATCATTCAGCTGGACTGACGCTGTCGCGCCCATAGCGCCGCTCCCGTCAGCCCGGCATTGTTGCCTAGTTCGGCCAGCACGACCTGCACATGCTTCATATCCGTCAGACAGACCCGCGTCTGCACGGTGCGGCGAATCGGGTCGAGGATGATTTCACCCGCGGACGAAACACCGCCGCCGATGATCACGCGGCGCGGGTTGAAGGCGGTGACGACACTCGCGATGCCGACCCCGATGTAATGCCCGGCCTGCTCGTAAATGTCGCGCGCAATCGCGTCGCCCTGGATGGCGGCCTGGCAGATCAGCTCCGGCGTGATGCGATTCAGATCATTTTCCGCCAGTTCGGCGATGCGCGTCGAAAAGCCCTGTGCCACCGCCTTCATTCCCATCGCGGCAATCGCCGGACCTGAAGCATAAGCCTCGATGCAGCCGCGGCTGCCGCACCCGCACTTCGGCCCGTTCAGGTCAATGCACACGTGCCCCAGCTCTCCCGCCGCGCCGCCAATGCCGAGCAGCAGTTGCCCGTTGATGATCAGCCCGCCGCCGATCCCGGTGCCGAGCGTGTAGCAGGCCGCGTTGTCCACGCCGTTGCCCGCGCCGTATTTCCACTCGCCCAGGGTCATCGCGCGCGCGTCATTGATCAGCGCGACCGGCAGGCCGGCGAGCTTGTTGAGTTTTTCGGCCAGCGGGACGTTACGCCACTGCCCCGGCATGTTGGTCAGGAAAATCGTCCGCCCGCGGTCAATGTCAATCACGCCGGGCACGCCGACGCCGACGCCACCAATGTCAGATTTTGACGCGCCGCTCGCGCCAATCACCATCTCGACCAGCTTCGCCATCTGCGCGATGACCGCATCGTGGCCTTCGCGCGCGTTGGTCGGGATTGACTGTGTGCCGGTGATTTCACCCGTGTCCGTGTTGACTGAGGCGGCTTTGATGTTGGTGCCGCCGAGGTCAATGCCGATAAAATGCCTGTTCATCACTCGAAACGCCTTTGTCTGTCTCAGGAGCAGGATTGAGAATGCGGAACATCCTCATCCGGGTAATGGCTTTTTCCGTCGAGTTCACGGCTGACGATCCTGATTTTATTATCCTCAATGAGTACGCAGTAACGAACCGTTCGATTCGTGTCATCGGGATTATCAAAAGTCACATGCTTATCTGCCTTCTCACCGGAAGTGAGAATGGCCTGCTGGGGAATTGATTGCCACAAAAAGTAAGCAAAGAACATACAGAACAATAGTACCGGTACCACTATGTACTTTACCGACAGCAGGAGGAGAAATGTGACAAGCAGCTTCTTCATAGTCTTTACCGTTAAGGAGCTTATCTATGCCAGCAGTTTGTCAACGACTGTTCCATGAACGTCCGTCAGCCTGAAGTCACGCCCCTGGAAGCGGTAAGTCAGCCGCGTGTGATCGAAGCCGAGCAGGTGCAGAATCGTCGCGTGCAGGTCGTGAACGTGAACCGGGTCTTTCACCACGTTGAAGCCGAATTCATCAGTCTCGCCGACCGTGACGCCGCGCTTGAAACCGCCGCCCGCGACCCACATCGAGAAGGCCTTGTTGTGATGATCGCGGCCCAGACTGCGGCCCGCGTCCGGGTCGCTCTCGACCATCGGCGTGCGGCCGAACTCGCCGCCCCAGACGACGATGGTGTCGTCGAGCAGCCCGCGCTGCCGGAGGTCCTTGATCAGTGCCGCCGAAGCCTGGTCGGTCGCCTTGCACTGCCCCCTGACGCCTTTGACGACTTCGCTGTGGTGATCCCAGGCTTCGTGGAAGAGCTGGACGAAGCGGACGCCGCGCTCGACGAGCCGCCGCGCGAGCAGGCAGTTGTTCGCGTACGACGCCTGCCCCGGAGTCGCGCCGTACATCTCCAGCGTCTCTTTCGATTCTTTCGATAAATCCATCAGCTCGGGCGCGCTCTCCTGCATGCGGTAAGCCATCTCGAACGAGTTGATGCGCGTCGCGATCTCAGGGTCGCCCGTCAGTTCGAGGTGATGCTCGTTGATCGCCTTGAGCGCGTCGAGCGATTTGCGCTGCATCTCGCGCGTGATGCCGCGCGGGTTCGAGAGCGAGAGGATCGGGTCGCCGCTCCGACGAAACGTGACCCCCTGATAATAAGTCGGCAGAAAACCGCAGCCCCAGTTACCCGCGCCGCCGCTCGTCCCTCCGGCTGAAGAGAGAACCACGAAGGCGGGCAGATCCCGGGTCTCGCAGCCCAACCCGTAAGTCACCCACGCGCCGAGGCTCGGGCGACCGAACTGCACCGAGCCGGTATTCATCATAATCTGCCCCGGCGCATGGTTGATCGCATCGGTCGTCATTGACCTGATGATCGCGATGTCGTCGGCGACGGCGGCCAGATGAGGCAGTGCTTCTGACAACTCGGCACCCGATTGCCCGTATCTGGCGAACTTCAGTTCAGACGCGTACAGCCCGGCGTCGGGCCTGATGAAGGCGTAGTTGATGCCTTTGACGAACTCCTGCGGCACGGGCCTGCCGTTATATTTCGCGAGTCCGGGTTTGTAATCGAACAGCTCAAGCTGCGACGGCGCGCCCGCCTGGAAGAGATAAATCACCCGCTTCGCCCGGGCAGGGAAGTGCGGCATCTTCGGTGCGAGCGGGTTAACACCGCTTTGTTGTGAGGAAGCGAACAGGTCTTCATTCAGCAGCGAGGCGAGCGCGATTGAGCCTATTCCGATACCGCAGTCTTTGAAGAAGTGGCGGCGGGTGATGAGCTTTTTGATTTCGCGACTGATTTCGCTGTCATAGTTCATAGTAACTCTCCAACTTAACGCACTCGTACTTCATTCCTTCGTGATCGTCTCATCCAGATTCAATAATACTCTGGCGACCATCGTCCACGGCGCGACTTTGTGCAGGTCAACGTCTTCCGGCAGCTTGTTCACATCCGGCGATGAGACGTAGACGGCGGCGGCAGTGCGACCGCTGAAGTACGCCTGCTCGTCCGCAAGCAGCGCCATCAGCCGCCCAAGCTCGAGCTGGTCGGGCCGGCGCCCCGTGCAGAGGCGGAAGGCGTAAATCATCCGCTCGTCGTCCGCCTGCCCGCCCTCCTTCCAGACGCGCAGCGCGAGCGCCTGCGCCGCCTCCATAAACACCTGATCGTTGAGCGTCGTCAACGCCTGGAGCGGCGTGTTCGAGCGGATGCGGCGCGTGCAGGAGAAGTCGCCGTTGGGCATGTCGAAGACCGCAAGGCCCGGGTACGGCACCGAGCGCTTCCAGAACGTGTACATCCCGCGCCGGTAACGGTCTTCGCCCGCGCTCACGGGCCAGGGCATTGGCCCGCCGTAGCCCAGATTCAGCACGCCTTCGGGGATCGGCGGATAAACGCTCGGGCCGCCGACCTTCGGGCTTAACAACCCGCTCACGGCCAGCGCTATGTCGCGAATGGTTTCCGCTTCGACGCGCAGCCGCGGCGCGCGGGCGAGCAGGGTGTTGGTCGGGTCGGCATCACGCAATTGCGGCGTGACTCGTGACGCCTGGCGATAAGTTGCCGAGTTGACAATCAACCGGTGGAGCTGTTTGAGGCTCCAGCCGCCGTCCCTGAACTCGCAGGCCAGCCAGTCAAGCAGTTCGGGGTGCGACGGGCGCTCGCAGCGCGTGCCGAAATCTTCGGGCGTGGTGACCAGACCCGTGCCGAAATACTGCTGCCAGACGCGGTTGACGATCACTCGTGCGGTCAGCGGGTTGTTTTTATCCGTGATCCACTGCGCCAGACCAAGCCGATTGCGCGGGGCGCCTTGCGGAAACGGGTGGAGAAATGACGGCGTGTCCGGCGTGACCGCTTCGCCCGGCCGCTTCCAGTCGCCGCGTTTGAAGACGTGCGTCTCGCGCGTCTCGTGGCGCGCGGCCAGCGCCAGCGTGGTCGGCCCGTAAGGCCAGCCGCTCATCAACTCATCAATCTTTTTGTTTGCGTCGGCCCAATCGGCAACTATCGTGCGGTAATAACTGAAGACTGCGCGCTGCTGCTCCTTCGTGCGCTGCCCGGCAGGGGTCGAGAGAATCAGGCGCACGTCAGCAGGCATAGGGTCGGCAACCGGGTTTGCATCCGTTGTGACCGACAGGCGGAAGCGCCCGATGTTTGGTTTGCCGCCTTTCAGATCAATCGCCTCGTCGGCTTTCTGCGCGAGCTGAATGGTCAGGATCGTGCCGCCATCAAAGCCGACGGGCTGACCCGTGGCGAAAACCAGTTTGCGGTCCTGATTGCGTCGGCCCGGCCCGGCGTCGCTGCTCCAGTGGGTTTTGAAATCGCCGTCAATCACGTTTCGGGCGGGGAAGCCCGGGCGCTCGAAATCCGCCGTGGGGCTGGTCAGAATCACTTTCGTTGTCGCTTCCGGTTTGTTCGCGGGCGCGGCATCAACCGCGAATTCGGTGACGAAGAGGCCGCCGTCGTTCGAGCGACCGGGGCCGCCGCGGGGCAGGTTGGGGCTCGTGAGCAGCTCGATCCTGAAGCCGGTGATGTTCTTCAGTCCGGTTCGCGCCGTGATCTTGTAATTGTTGCTCGTCGAGTTGTCGCCTTTAGCGATGAACGAGCCGTCTTCGAGCTTGTCAAATTTGGTGCCGAAGGCGGCGAAAATCTCTGTCTCGTCGAGCGGCGTCCACCGGGTTTTGTACTCTTTTGCCTGCCGCTCCCATTCGGCCAGCCGCCCTGCCAGATCGGGAGTCTTTGCGATCAACTCATCTTCGATCTTTGTAATGGCGGACTGAATCGCGGCTCGCTTCCTGGTGACGTTCTCATCCGGGACTTCGATCTCGGGTTCGTCGTCGCTGTTGAGGAAGGCGTAGAAGCGGTAATACTCCTCATGTCTGATCGGGTCGAATTTGTGGGTGTGGCATTGCGCGCAGTTGATCGTCAGGCCGAGGAAGGCTTTGCCAATCGCATCCACGCGGTCAATCAGCCCTTCGACGCGGAACTGCTCCGGGTCAACACCGCCTTCCTGATTGAGCATCGAGTTTCGCAGGAATCCGGTCGCGACGCGCTGGTCGAGCGTCGGGGCGGGCAGCAGGTCGCCTGCCAGCTGCTCGACCGTGAACTGATCGAATCTCTTATCTTCATTGAAGGCCCTGATCACCCAGTCGCGGTAAGGCCAGATCGAACGCGGCAGGTCTTTCTCAAACCCGTTGGTGTCGGCGTAACGCGCCGCGTCGAGCCACCAGCGGCCCCACCGTTCGCCGTAATGCGGGCTCGCGAGCAGCCGCTCGACCAGCTTCGCTTCTGCATCGGGTGAATTGTCAGCGAGAAATTCATCAACCTCTTTGAGTGTCGGCGGCAAGCCGGTGAGGTCGAGACTGAGCCGGCGGATCAGCGTGGTCTTGTCGGCCGTCGGCGAAGGCGTCAGGTTCTGCCGCTCGATTTTTGCGAGGACGAACTGATCAATCGGATTGCGAACCCATGCCTTGGTTTTCACTTCCGGCAGCGCCGCTCGCACAGGCGCAATAAAAGCCCAGTGCTTTGGAAGTTGGGTAGACGGTGATCGGTAGTCGGTAGTCGGTGACTCAGATGAAGGCCAGTTCGCCCCTTCATCAATCCATCGGCGGATCAATTCGATCTGTTCAGGCTTGAGGGGCTCACCGCCGAGCGGCATGCGCTGCTCGCCGCCTGCGCCTTCGATTCGGGCCATCAGGCGGCTGGCTTTGCTGTCGCCCGCGATGATGACCGCGCCGGAGATGCCGCCCTTCATCGCGAGCGTTTTCACGTCGAGGCGCAACTGGCCTGACGCTTTGCCGTTGCCATGACACCTGTAGCAACTGGCCACGAAGATCGGCTGAATGTCACGAATGAAATCAACCTTCTGCTGTGGCAGGAAGAAAGCCGCGGGAGTTTTCAGCGCCGGAACCACCAGTCCGACGGCGAAAAGCAATGCAAGCATTTTCAGCGAACGCTGCATGGTCTGATTACCTGATTCGGGTCAGTTGATGAATTCAGTGCGAGTCAGCCTGCCCGGGGGCGCCACCTTCTGCCGGTTGCCGCCGGAAAGGATGCCAGCGGGAGCATGAATTGACAGCGTTTTGATTTCAAGCCGATCCGCTTATTCAGCGGCAGACGCGCGTGACCCGGAAGTGAGCAGACCCGAGTGTCTGCGCTCCGCGGGGGAGGTTCCGACGAGCCGGACTCAGGCGGGGAAACACTGCGGCGCAGGCTTAACCCTTTCTGCCTGACGATCCGTTCTGATGGGGAGTTGAAGTGGGCGGGCCTGCCGGAGTGCCGGCCAGTCCGGGCTCGATCTCTTTTTCGCTCAGATAAGCCTGTTCGGCCAGTTCCAGATGTTCGTACATGGCGGCGCGCGCCTCGTCGGGTTTATGGCCCCGGATCGCACGGTAGATGCGTTCGTGCATTTCCAGCGACTGGCGGAAATCGTGCGCGCGCCCGACGGTTTTGCGGCGGTGTTCGTACATGACGGCCGAAACCATCTCCATCAGCGTGCCGAGGATCGGGTTGCCGGAAGCGGCGGCGACGGCGCGATGAAACTTAATGTCGTGAACGAGGTAACGCTGCGGGTCGTCGAGCGACGCATACATCCCGGCCAGCTCTTCGGCGAGCGTTGCGAGTTCTTCGCCGGCAGCCCGCTCGGCGGCCAGCGCGGCGACGTTGACCTCAAGTACCTTGCGCGCTTCGTACATCTGCTCGTAAGTGAAGCCATGCAGCGCGGCCAGCAGCGAGAGCTGCCCGCTGTCGAGCGTCGGCGGGCCTTCGGCCACGAACGTGCCGGAACCCTGACGGGCGCGCAGCACGCCCATCGCGATCAGCGAGCGCAGGCCCGCGCGCAGGCTCGGGCGGCTGATGCCGAGCTGTTTGGCGAATTCGCGTTCGGGCGGCAGGCGATCCCCGGGATGCAACCTGCCATGGCGGATCAGCTCATGCACCTGAGCGACCACCTGCTCGGTGGTAGCACCATTGATTTTTGTCATTTTGGATATCCTGGCGGTTCGGGAGGTCATACCAATCAGGCTCCTGATCTTGTTATACCGGCTTCGCCGGCTGGAATGCAGTACGTGTAACACCCATATTTCATCGCTGTCAAGCCGCGGGCAGCGGCGGGTCGGGACAGGGCAATGGCCAGACCAATAAGAATCAAAACCCACAGAACTGTAATAATGGGGGCGCCCTTCAGCCTCGCGCGCCAGCGGCGGGGTGTTTCGCTCAGGCCGAGACTTCAATTTCGATTTCGGTGAAGGAAGAGCCGTTGAGGCCGAAGGCGCACACTTCGGCCTCCGATTCCGGTGCGATAATCAGATAAACGGCCCGGGGGTAAAACGCCATGGCGAGGTCGGTGGCTGAGGGCCGGGCCGGCCCTCGGGGGTGGGAGTGATAAATCACGAGCATCCGCTCGCCCTCCTCACGCATCCGGCGCATCGCGGCGAAGAGGTCTTCGGGCGCGGCGAAGTAGCGACGCTCGGGGTGTTCGGCCACGTTGCGCAAGGGGTAATGAGTCTGGACGAGCGTCCCGCGCCCGCCGAGCAGCCCGCAGCACTCATCGGGCCGCGAGGCGATTGCCCGCGTTTTGATCTCGCTGAGAATGGCCTGTGGGATGACGAGCGTCATGGCGGGGGGCAGAGTAACCGACTTGCCCGGTTTCGGGAAGACCGTGAACAGTCCCGCGCCATTCACCGGACGGCGTGAAGTGCAAAAAGATCGAAGGCGGGGCGGGCGGATTAACTTCCATCATCTTTCAGCCTTATTTCGCCGGGGGCTTCCACTCAAACACGGCGCGCTGTTCGCGCAGTCTGGCCGACAAGGCTCTGGTGTCAACGTCCTGCACCGCCGTCCTGCGCTCAATGGCCAGCTTCGCCGCCACGCCCGCCGCCTGGCCGATGATCATGTACTGCGGCTCCATGCGCAGCGTCGAATACGAAACGTGACTGGCCGAGAAGCAGACGGGCACGAGCAGGTTGGTCGCCTCCTTTCGCTTCGGCAGCAGGATGCGCCAGGGGATCTGATACGGTTTGACCGGCACCTGCATATCTCCTTCGTTCTCGACGAAGCCCTGCTCGTTGATGATGCGCTGGATGTTATGCGAGTCGCTGTTGTAGGACCCCATGCCGATCACGTCGGGTTTGGCCAACTCGTCCTGAATGTCGCGCTGGGTCATGACGAACTCGCCCGTCATCCGCCGCGCCTCGCGCACGTAAAGCTGATGCGGCCAGTTGTTCGTGTCCGTGAATTCATCCCTCGCGAGGCCCCATTGCCGCATCTCGCTTTGCAGCGGTTTGGGCACCTGCGGGTCGTTGGCCAGGAAGTAGAAGAAGCCCGCGACGTAGTTGATGTGTTCCTGCCAGACCCGCTCGCGTGTCTTGTAATCGCCGTCCGGGTAATCCCAGCTGCCGCCGATAAAATCGGTCGAGAACGCGCCGTTGTTGTTCACGTCCACCTTGCGATTCTTACCCAGATTGTCCGGCTTCATCACGTCAATCAGCGCGAGCGGGCGCCCGGCCACGCGCCCGGCCTCTTTCAGAAAACGCGCCAGCAGTTCATAACGCGCCGGGGTGTAGCCCGGCGGCTTCGGGAAGGGCACCTGATTATTCGGATCGTCCGTCAGGCACATGCGGAAGTTATATGCCTGGACTTTCCTGTCGGCCTGGCCCGGCCTGCCTTTGTCGCCGCCGTAGATTTCGGGCAGCAGTCTGCCGTCCTCATCGTGCGGTCTGAGTTGCACGGGCAGCCATTCGCTCTTCGGGTCCTTCAGGTCTTTGCGGACGAGGAACTGATGCTTGGGCGTCCGGTCGCGCACGCCCGCGAGCGATTCGCCATACTCGGCGGAGCTTTCGCGCCCCCACGTGTAAGACACGCCCGCCTGCGCCATCAGATCACCTTCGTAGGTGCAATCGGCGAAGACCCTGGCCCCAAAACGCGCGCCGTTCTCCATCACGATTTCAATGATCTCTGTGCCTTTCTTCCTGACGCCGCCCTGCTCGCGCAGGCGGTGCTGGCAGAGTACCGTCACGCCCGCCTCCTTGCACCATTCTTTGAAGACCTGCTCGGCGACATGCGGCTCGAAGTACCACGTGATCGGCTCGCCGTAGTGCCTGCCGACGCGCTGGAAGAATTCGAGCGAATAGCCGCCAATCACCTCCTTCCTGCCGTGGTCCGTCCAGCCCAGGCCGCCCGAGACCATCCCGCCGAGATGATTGCGCGGTTCGAGCAGGGCGACCTTCAACCCTTCGCGCGCGGCGGCGATGGCCGTGACGACGCCGCCTGCCGTGCCGCCGTAGACGACCAGATCGAATTGTCTGGCTGATTGCGTTTGAGCCGTGATGGCCGGGAGCAGGAGGAGAAGAGTAAGCAAAAGTCTGCGCATCATAGATTCCTGGAAAGAGAAAGGGCTTCGAGTCAGCGGCGGCGACGGTGGCGAGCGTCGCTCCATCATTGGCCCATTACCGGAGCGACGCTCGCCACCGCTCGCCGCCGCTGACTCGGCAATTCAGAACGTGTACCGCAATACCGCCTGGATCAGGCGCGGCGTGTTGCCCTGCGTCGTGATCTTACCAAATGTTCGTGGCCGCGCCGCTGTTGCCATTGCGCCCGATGTTAATCAGCTTTGACCGGGCGTGGGGCGTTTGCGGTCATCATCCTCGCGACAGTTGTGTCCCGGCAGGGACGCGAGCTCATTCTGGCACATGAATACGACAGCGCGCGAAAGGTTGCTGTCATTGCAAAAGGGTTTCACCTGCCCCTGACACCTGAAGAGGTCTGCACGGGCGCTGGTGAGGCGCCTGGCACCCACACCCTGTCGCGCTTCTACTGGCAGCAGTCGCCAGGGACGATCAACCCATCACGACCTGGAGACTGCCGGCGCAGATGATGACGCTTCACGTTCGGCCAGGTTGCACCGCTGAATCAGAACTCATAACTTCGCGAGGCTTGCCCGCCGTCAGTCGTGGTTGACAAACCCCCGCCCAGACCTATAATTGTCACCTTTTGTCGCAGGATCCGCCGAAGGGTTATATGCTGATCTCACTGGCACGCCTGACCGAAAACGGCCTCAGGTTTGAGCATCAATATAAAGACAGTGAGCTTGATCTGAGTGGTCATGAATTCCTCTTCACCCGGCCCCCGCTCGCGTCGGGCCGGGTTGACAGAGTCGGAGTTGACATCAGGCTGCGCGGGCAGATTCGGGCGGAACTGGAATTGCCGTGTGACCGCTGCCTCGAACCGGTCGGCTTTGAAATTGAAACTCCCGTTGATCTTTTCTTTTCGCCGGGCGAGTACGAAGCCGGCAAGACCGGCGAGACCGAGCTGACCGAACGCGATCTGGATTTTTCGGTCTACGAAAATGACGAGATCAATCTGGATGAAGTCATCCTCGAACAACTCGAACTCAACCTCCCGATGCATGTGCTGTGCGGCGAGGATTGCAAGGGGTTATGCCCGCAATGCGGGACGAATCTGAATGTTGAGAAGTGCCAGTGCGAAGCGCCGATTGATCCGCGATGGCAGGCGCTGGCCGACCTGAGAAACCGAGGTGACGAGTGAGACACACTCGCCGCCGTCCTTATCTGGAGAGTTATTATGCCGAATCCCAAACGACGCCATTCCAAATCGCGCAGCCGCATGCGCCGCGCGCACGACGCCCTGACGAAAACCAATCTGGTCGCCTGCAGCAACTGCCAGCGCCTGAAACTCCCGCACCGCGTCTGCCCCTTCTGCGGCTATTACGCCGGTCGCCAGGTCATCGAAGTAGAAGAATAAAAGCGGAACGATGAACGATGAAGGATGAAGGATGAGTCAGGCACGTTCCTGATTCATCCTTCATCCTTCTGACTTCATCCTTCCCATCTCCCCGCCCCCTTATGCTCACCAAAATCGCCCTTGATGCGATGGGCAGCGACCTCGCCCCCGTCAGCGAAGTCGAAGGCGCGATCCAGGCCGCACAGGATCTGCGTGTCGGCATCGCGCTCGTCGGACGCGAGGAACAGATCATTGATGAGCTGAAAAAGCACGGCTACAACTACCACTCCCGCCAGAAGCGCGTCTACAACAACCGCGCCACCCGCCTGCCGATTGAGATCGTCAACGCCGCCGAAGTGATCACGATGGGCGAACAGGTCGCGAAGGCCGTCCGGAGCAAGCGCGATTCCTCCATCCGCGTCGCCGCCCGGCTGGTGCGCGAAGGGCAGGCGAACGGACTCGTCAGCGCGGGCAACACGGGCGCGGTGATGATGACGACCAAACTGGTCATCGGCATGCTGCCGGCCGTGGACCGCCCGGCGCTCGCCGCCGTCTTCCCGACCATCAAAAGCAACGGCGTGGTGCTGCTCGACGTCGGGGCCAACGCCGAGTGCAAGCCGGAACACCTCAAACAGTTCGCCATCATGGGGTCGGTTTATTCGCGCAACATCCTTGGCGTGCGGACGCCGAAGGTGGGCCTGATGAGCATCGGCGAAGAGGAAGGCAAGGGCAACGACCTGACGAAAGAGGCCCTGCACCTGCTCAAGGAAGCACCGGTCAACTTCATCGGCAACGTTGAGGGACGCGACATTTACACTGGCGAAGTTGATGTGATAGTCTGCGACGGGTTTACCGGAAATGTAATTCTCAAGACGAGTGAGGGCTTGATCGAGGCAATGATGGGCCTGCTCAAGACCGAACTCGGGCAGACGATCATGACGCAGGCGGGCGCACTCCTCTCCCGCACGGCATTCCAGAGCGTCAAAAAAAGACTCGACTATTCAGAATTCGGCGGCGCTCCACTGCTCGGTGCGCGCGAGATTTGCCTGATCTGTCACGGGCGCTCCAACGCCAAAGCCATCCGCAACGCGATCCGCGTGGCCAAAGAGTTCCACGAGGGCAACCTCAACGAACGCATCGAAGGCGAACTCGAAGAAATTGCCGGGTTGGATTCCAGAATCTGAGGATCAGCAACACCCGGGGCCGGTTTGACGCCGACCGGCGCCTCCGACCTTTCAATGCAGGAGAAGTAATGAATTCAAACCATGCAATCATCGCCGGGCTGGGCCATGCGCTGCCCGAGGCAGTGATCACCAACGCCGATCTGGAAAAGATCGTTGAGACCTCCGACGACTGGATCACCACGCGCACCGGAATCAAAAACCGCCACAAGGCCGCGCCCGATGAATACACCTCGACCTTCGCCACCCGCGCCGCGCGCGCCGCGCTCGAACGCGCCGGGGTGGATGCCGCCGATCTGGACATGATCATCTGCGCCACGGTCTGCCCGGATATGGCGCTGCCCTCGACGGCGGTGCTGATCCAGTCATACCTGGGGGCGAAGAAAGCCGCGGCCTTTGACATCACCGCGGCCTGTTCAGGGTTCCTTTACGCGCTGACGATTGCCGATCAGTTCATCGCTTCGGGCACGCACCAGAACATTCTGATCATCGGCGCGGAACTGCTGACGCGCTACGTTGATTACACCGACCGCAGCACCTGCGTGATCTTCGGCGACGGCGCAGGCGCGGCAGTCATCAGGCGCTCGCCCGACGCCCGGCGCGGCGTGCTGGCGGCGCGCATCCAATCGGACGGCGATTTCGCTTATTTCCTCTACACGCCCGGCGGCGGCACCCGCCACCCGGCCTCGCACGCGTCGGTTGACGAGCGGCTGCATTACATCAAGATGAAGGGCAATGAACTTTTCAAGGTCGCCGTGCGCTCGATGGAAGACCTCTCGCGCAAGGTGCTGGACGAAGTCAGAATGTCGCCGAACGACATTGACCTGCTCGTCCCGCATCAGGCCAACCAGCGCATCACCGACGCCGTGGCCGACCGCCTCGGCATCCCGGCGGAGAAGGTCTATTCAAACATCGCGCAGATTGGTAATACCTCGTCCGCCTCAATCCCGATCTGCCTCGACGAACTGAGCGAGGCCGGAAGGCTCAAACCGGGCATGATAGTGATGATGACTTCCTTCGGCGCCGGCGCGACCTGGGGATCAGTGCTGATGAGATGGTGAAACAGCGATCAGCTGTCAGCCGTCAGCTTTCTGTTTCCGGCTGACAGCTGATCGCTGACGGCAGACAGCTTTTATGTATGAGCAAACTCGCCTTCATCTTTCCCGGTCAGGGATCACAGTACGCCGGAATGGGGCGTGACCTTGCGGATAACTTCGCGGTTGCGCGGGCAACGTTTGAAGAAGCCGATGAAGCCCTTGGCTTCACGCTGAGCGAGTTGTGCTTCAACGGGCCGGAAGAGGATCTGCAACTGACCTCGAACACGCAGCCGGCGATACTGACGGCTTCGGTCGCGGCTTACCGCGTGCTGGCTGAACAGGGAATCAAACCGGATTTCGTGGCCGGTCACAGTCTGGGCGAATACTCGGCGCTGGTGGCGGCAGGTTCTCTGACTTTAACTGATGCCGTCAAATTAGTGCGATTGCGTGGGCAGTTGATGCAGCAGGCCGTGCCGGTCGGCACTGGCGCGATGGCCGCGATTATGGGCCTTGATGCTGACAAAGTCACCGAAGCCTGCGAGGCCGCCGCCCGTGGGCAGGTCTGCTCCCCCGCAAATTTCAATTCACCCACTCAGGTCGTGATCGCCGGGAATAAGGAAGCCGTCGAGCGGGCCGCCGCCGAATGCCAGCAGCGCGGCGCGAAGCGCGCGATTATGCTCAAGGTGAGCGCGCCGTTCCATTGCGCGCTGATGACGCCCGCGCAGGAAGGCATGACCGGGCCGCTCGGCGCGGCGAACTTCAACGACCTGTCAGTGCCGCTCATCAACAACGTGGACGCGCGGCTGATAACGTCAGGGAGTGAAGCGCGTGCGGGTCTGATCCGGCAGATCACATCGCCGGTGCGCTGGACGGCGGGCGTTGAGGTGATGCTGGGTGAGGGGGGCGGGACATTCGTTGAAGTCGGGCCGGGCAAAGTGCTGTGCGGGCTGGTGAAATCCGTCAGTAAAACACCCGCCCTGTCCAATGTCGAAGACAGCCGAAGTCTGATGGAGGCGATCGGTAAATTGAGAGCGGAGCCTGTCTGAGTTTTACAGAGATGAAGTTATTTTACGCCGCTGTCATTATAAGCTGGTTACTTATTACGTTGAGTGCCGCCGGATTCGCTCAGGGAGCCGTATCGGTTCAGGAAGGCGAAATCAGACTTTCTGTGGTCAACAAAAAAGGTGAGTCAGTCACTGTCATGCGGGGGCAGGACCTCAAGCTTTTGTTGAATGGACAGGAACAGGAGATCACCAGCCTTCGTCAGCAAAGTGACCAGCCGATAGCATTAGCCGTGTTGATTGATACAAGTAATTCTCAGAAGCCATTTATCAATGGCGTGAAAGAAGCAGCTTGGAGATTCATTGATGATGTTATCCGCCCAAGCGTCGACACCGCTGCTATTGTAACTATCAACACCCGTCCTGAACTAAAGTTGAATCTGACGAGTGACAAAGCGCGATTGAAAGAAGCGATTCAGTCATTGACGATTGCCAGCCGTGATTCCCGGGGAGGGAGACCACAGTCTGAGGCGGGCGGGACAGCGATATACGACGCCGTGGCAGTCACTAGTGACAAGCTTCTTGCTCGCACGCCGGCGAATGTCAGAAGAATGATCGTGGCTTTTTCCGATGGCACGGATACCAGCAGCCAGATCAAATATACGGATGCCATCAGGGTCGCCTGCCTGAGTAAGGTTGCAGTCTTCTTTATGCTTACCCGACCTCCTGCTCAATACAGCAACGGTCCGGGGACGGCAGGAAAAGGGGAAGACAGAATAATGGCCCCATTGGCGGAGGCAACTGGAGGTAAGAGCATAGCTGCAGAGACACATTCAGGTTTGGATGCGGCATTTGACCTTGTCAAAAGGTATTTGAAGTCGTCTCTGGTCCTTCGCTTTAATGATATTCCGGGCAAAGGGCAGGAACCACTGACTGTAAATATTGAAATAAAAAGTCCCGAACTGAGTAAACAAAAACCGGAGTTGCTCTATCCTAAAACATACTTTAGATAACTACTTTGATTGATCTGACAGGACAAATTGCGCTCGTGACCGGCGGCTCCCAAGGCATCGGGCGAGCCACGGCGCTCGTGCTGGCCCAGTGCGGTGCCGATGTCGCGGTGATGGCGCGCACGCTCGACAAATGCGAGGCCGTGGCCGCGGAGATTCGCGCCATGGGCCGACGCGCGCTGGCCGTACAAGGTGATCTGGCGAAGCCCGAAGAGATTGAGGCAGGAATCAAACGTGTGGCCGAAGAACTGGGCGCGATCAGCATCCTCGTCAACAACGCCGCGATCACGCGCGACGGGCTCGCGCTCAGGATGAAGCGCGGCGACTGGGACGCGGTCATCAATACCAACCTGACCGGCGTCTTCCTGACGATTCAGCAGGTGCTGCCGATGATGACGAAGGCGCGCAAGGGAAGGATCATCAACCTGACCTCGGTCGTCGCGCAGGCCGGTAACGCGGGGCAGGCCAATTACATCGCGGCCAAGGCGGGCATCATCGGCCTGACCAAGGCCATCGCGCGCGAATACGCGGCGCGCAACATCACGGTCAACGCCGTGGCCCCGGGTTACATCGAGACGCCGATGACCGCCGTGATGAGCGATCAGGCGAAAGAGGCCATGCTCGCCCAAGTCCCGCTCAAACGCCCCGGCGCCGACGCAGATGTCGCGCACGCGGTTGCTTTTCTGGCCTCGGATGAGGCAGGCTATATCACTGGTCACGTACTCAATGTGAACGGCGGGATGTACATGTGATTGCAGAGTTGAGATTGCAGATTGCGGATTACCGAAGAGGGCCACAGAACGTCAATCTGCAATCTCAACTCTGCAATCTGCAATCAAATAACTTACTACTGGAGGATACCAATGGCATCAGAAGCAATTGAGGAGAAAGTCAGACAGATCATCGTGGATGAACTCGGGGTCGAGGAATCGGAAGTGACCCCGAACGCGCGGTTCATTGACGACCTCGGCGCGGATTCGCTCGACACGGTCGAACTGGTCATGCGATTCGAGGAGGAGTTTGGCATCGAAATCCCTGATGAGGACGCGGAGAAGATCCTGAGCGTACGTGACGCGATCAGCTACATCGAAGCGCACCAGAAGTAATCGGGACCTGGAGAATCCGGTCATCAGGCTGATCCCATGAAGTGACGGGTTCAGCCTGAGCCATTTTGTTGTCAGCCTGAGCCTGCAGGTCAGGCGGCAACCGCTATCATTGGATAAAAGGCTGTCGTGAGTAACGAAATTATCAAGCGGCGGGTGGTGGTCACGGGCATCGGCCTCGTCAGCCCGCTCGGCAATATGACTGAAGAGACCTGGGCCGGACTGCTCGCGGGCCGGAGTGGCGTGGATTACATCACCCGCTTCGACACCAGCCAGCACACCGTCAGGTTCGCCGCCGAAACCAAAGGCTTCGATCCCGCGAAATTCATCGAGAAAAAAGAACTGAAGAAGATGGATTACTTCATCTACTTCGCCATCGCCGCCGCGCAGGAAGCGCTCGCCGATTCGGGATTGAAGGTCACTGAGGAGAATGCCGAAGAGATCGGCACCTACATCGGCAGCGGCATCGGCGGGTTCAGCGTCTTCGAGCGCGAACACACGAAGATGATGGAGGGCGGCCCCGGTCGCATTTCTCCGTTCTTCATTCCGGCTTCCATCGTTAACCTGGCTTCCGGTTACGTTTCGATCTACAGCGGGGCCAAAGGCCCGAACTCGGCGACCGCCACCGCCTGCAGTTCCGGCGCGCACGCCATCGGCGACAGCTTCAAGATCATCCAGCGCGGCGAAGCGCTGGCGATGATCTGCGGCGGGACCGAGGGCGCGATCACGCCGATGTCGGTCGGCGGCTTCGCTTCGATGCGCGCGCTTTCGACCCGCAACGATGACCCGTCGGCTGCCTCGCGGCCGTTCGACAAAGACCGCGACGGTTTCGTCATCGGCGAAGGCGCCGGCATTCTGATCCTTGAAGAACTGGAATATGCCAAAGCGCGTGGCGCGAAAATTTACGCCGAAGTCGTCGGCTACGGCATGACCAGCGACGCCTTTCACATCACGATGCCGGATATGGACGGCCCGCGCCGCGTCATGCTCAAGACGCTCAAAGACGCCGGCATCGAACCGCGGCAGGTGGATTACATCAACGTCCACGGAACCTCGACGCCGATCGGCGACCGGAATGAAACCAACGCCATCAAGGCAGCGTTCGGTGAACACGCTTACCGGCTCGCCGCCAGTTCGACCAAATCAATGACCGGGCACCTGCTCGGCGGCGCCGGCGGACTGGAATCGGGAATCACCGCGCTCGTGATGTATCATCAGATCATGCCGCCGACAATAAATTACGATACGCCTGATCCTGAGTGCGATCTGGATTACGTGCCGAATCAGGCGCGCGCCGGAAAGATCGAATACGCGCTCTCCAACAGCTTCGGCTTCGGCGGCACGAATGCGGCGCTGCTCTTCAAACGGTACGGCGGATAAATACTGAGCTGAGGTTTTCAAGTCAGGGGCTGTGACCTGCGACCTGAAAACCCTGACTCCGCCCCCGAATCCTGCCCGCCCTTCACATCTCATCTCTTCTTACAAGCCTGATCCCTGGGCGCCGAAGGTCCCCTGGGAAATTGCCCGTCAGTTTCACGGCAGTCTTGAGGGTTGATGCCGGTCATGGTAGAAGCACTGCATCACCAATAGCAGCAGGAATCCTGCCACGCCAGTCAGCACAGGGGGCTGGAACGCGAATGAGCCTGCATTCGGCCATGAATCCGTCATCCGGTCCGAGGCTGATGTCGGCCATCGGCCATTTCTGCCCGGCGATGTAACGTTGGCTGCTGCGGAAGAACTTTGCAGAGGAGAAGAAATACAACCCATGAAAAAGCTGATCAATCGCCGCCGTCTCTTGTTATCCGCCGCCCCCGTCATCGCGCTGCTGGCAGTACTCGCTTCCGGGGCCATGCGACAGAACGCGGTTGCCGAAGACCCGTTGATCGCGGGCTTCAAGAAGACTTATGCCGCGTCGGTCGCCGATGCCGTTGAGCTGGTGACTGGCAAGCGCGGGTTTATGTCGCACGACATGCGCCCGGTCGTGGTCGGCCCGATAGTTGGCCGCGCCGTCACCTCGCTGGTCAGGCCCGCTCCGCCCGAAAAGGCCACGCCCGCGCTCTCGACCAGGCACTCGGTGGAGATGATTGATAACGCGCAGCCGGGCGAAGTCGGCGTGATCGTGATGGAGGGGACGCTCGACATCGCGGCGATGGGGAACCTGATGGGGACGGCGGCGAAGGTGCGCGGGATGGCCGGGATGGTGCTTGATGGCGCCGTGCGTGACGTGTGGGATTTGCGCCGGATGGGGCTGACTGTTTACGCGCGCTCGGTCAGCCCTGCGACGGCAGTCGGGCGCTATGCCACCGTGGCGAGAAACATTCCGGTTGAGTGCGCGGGCATGACTGTCAGGCCCGGCGACATCATTGTCGCGGATGAGGACGGCGTCGTCGTCGTGCCGCAGGAGAGGGCCGCCGAGGTGCTTAAAAAGGCGCAGGAGATTGATGAACGTGAGAACAAGATGTACCCGTTCATCAGGCAGTACAAGTCGCTGCAAAAAGCTATTGAGGTATTCAACAGGATCTGAATCCGCCCCCGTAATCCCGACGGGGTTATTACTGCGAGGAGAATATGAAACGACGCGAATTCATCTCGAAGACGATCCGGAGTACGGCTGTCATTTCAACGACCGCGCTCTCGGCAAAGCGGATCATCGGGGCCAATGATCGCGTACGTATCGGGCTCGTCGGCTGCGGCGGGCGCGGGCGGGACGTGGCCGAACTGATGCGGGCCGTGCCCGGGGCCGAATACAACACGGTCTGCGATGTCTACGAACCGAATGCGGCGGCGGCGAAGGAGTGGGCCGGCCCGTCAACTCGCGCTTATCAGGATTTCAGAAAGCTGCTCGAACAGAAAGACGTTGACGCCGTCCACATCGCCACGCCCGACCACTGGCACGCGATCATCACCGTCCTCGCCTGCCAGGCCGGGAAGGACGTTTACGTCGAGAAGCCGCTCGCGCACAACATCAGAGAAGGTCGTGCGATGGTGACAGCCGCCCGCCGCCATAATCGCATTGTGCAGGCCGGGACACAGCACCGTTCCGCCCCGCATTACCGCGAAGTGCAGCGCATCATCGAGTCCGGCGAACTGGGCGAAGTGCGCTTCGTGCGCGTCTGGAATTACAGCAACCTGACTCCCTACGGCATCGGCCACGCGCCCGAAGCCGCCCCGCCCGCGGGCCTCGACTGGGATCTTTATCTCGGCCCCGCGCCAAAAGTGCCATACAGAAAGACCCGCTTTATGCGCAGCTTTCGCTGGTTCTGGGATTATGCGGGCGGCACGATCACCGATTTCGGCACGCACCGCTTCGACACAGTCCACCAGATTATGGGCGTTGACGCGCCGAAGACCGTTGTCGCCACCGGGGGCCGGTTTGTCGTCAAGGATGACGGCGAGATGCCCGATCTGCTGCAGGTCACCTACGAATACCCGAACTTCGTCCTGAGCTACGAGGCCTGCAACTTCAACGCGCACGGGATGGGCGGGCGCACTCCCGGGATGAATTACTATTCGATGCGCGACAAGGACGACCGCCCGCACGGCGAGGCGTTCTACGGCACGAACGGCGCCCTGTTCTCGGACCGGATCGGCTTTGAGATTTACCCCGAACGCAAAGCCATCGCGCGCAAGGACGGTTCGCAGGATGCGAAAACGCAGGTCGAGGGTTACCGCATGGAAGGGAAGCGCGTCCAGTCGAAAGACGCGACCGGGCTGCACGTCGCGAATTTCATCGAATGCGTGCGCTCGCGCAAACTGCCGGCCGGCGACATTGAGATCGGCCACCGCTCGACGATCATCCCGCACCTCGGCAACATCGCTTACAAGACGGGTAAGAAACTGACCTGGGATGCGGCCAGGGAAGATTTTGTCGGCGAGCCTGAGGCCTCGAAGCTGCTGGGCCGCAAGGCGCGCAAGCCCTGGGATCTGATCTGAAATGTACGGCAGGCGGGCTGCCTGTCGCACATCACTTCATCGGGAAAGGCTCCATCAGTTCGCTCCGGCTGCCGTCCGGGTCGAACAGGTTCAACTGCCAGCGCCTGTTGCGGCCCACGCGCGGAGACTGGATGTTGAATTGCTCTCGCCCGGCGGCGCGCTCCCGCAGGGCGTCGAGCGCCTTCTGCATGTCGGGAACCAGCAGCGCGACGTGGTGCAGCGAACCGAGCCGCTGGCGATCCGGCTTTTCCCTGACCAGCATGTATTCGATGTAATCGGTCCCGTCCGGGACCTTCATGTTGATCCAGTCAGTCACGTCATCAGTCCTGCCGCCGCGCCAGATTTCTGAAAACCCCAGGATGTCCTTGTAAAACTTATCGGCTGCCGCGACATCGGCGACCGTGATGCCGACGTGCAGAATGCGGTCCGAAATTCTTCTGCCGGAAGCGTACCTGCCCCTCGCGTTGGAATGAAGCGAGCCGGGCCGGTATTGCACGAACTCGACGCGGTGGCCGTCCGGGTCGGGGATTGTCATATTGATATTGCCGTCGCGACCCTGATTGACTTTATCCGGGACCTTTACGCCCTTGGATTGTAAGTAGAGACGCAATGCCTCGAGGTCAGTGGTTTCCATCGCGATGTGCGCGAGGCGGTCATCCCTGTCCGGCGGCAGGTTGGGAAAGATTTCAATGTACTGCCGCTCGTTCACCTTGAAGTAAGTCAACGCCAGACTGCCGTCCTCTTTATAAATCTGAAACGGTTCTTCGTAACCGAGCAGTTCGCCGTAAAACGCCCGCGCCTTTGCCAGACTGCTTACCTGAAACGCGATGTGCGCGATGCCGACAATCAGCGGTTGTTTCGGCGCCTCAGTCTGAATCGTTGCCGTGGAACTGCCCGGAATGATCAGTACAAGGAGCAGCAGGAGCATCAGAATTTGTGGGGCTGATCGCATGATTCCTCCGTCTTTTCATTGTCGGCCGGACTGGTGATTCAGGGTGCCGTCGCCTTGAGGGCCTGCGAGTATGCCTTTGCCGTGGCCCGGTCAAAAGCCACGAACAACACTTCATCAAGGCCGCCATGCGTTTGAAGAAACGCGGCTGTCTCCCGCACGGCGATCCGTGCGGCGTGATCGAGCGGATAACCGAAGGCGCCACAACTGATCGCCGGAAAAGCGACTGTCTTCAGATGATGCTCCGCGGCCAGCTTCAGGCTGTTGCGGTAGCAGTCCGCCAGCAGTTCAGGTTCGCCCGACATGCCGTCATGCCAGATCGGGCCGACGGCATGAATGACGTAGCGCGCCGGCAGGCGATACCCGCGCGTCAGCTTCGCCTGACCCGTCACGCAGCCTCCGAGCAGCCTGCATTCAGCGAGCAGTTCAGGGCCGGCGGCGTCATGGATCGCACCGTCTACACCTCCGCCGCCGAGCAGTGTGGAGTTGGCGGCATTCACAATCGCGTCGACCGCGAGGGTTGTGATGTCTGCCTGCACCACTTTCATCCGGTCATTCATGATCAATGCCTTTCGTTGGAATGTGAGGTCGCAAAACGGATGAGTCATTCTCTTCATTGTTGCCGCTTGTTATGACAAGGGACGTTTTCATTGACGCTCACCTGTTTTGACTTCGCGGCCAGCGACCTGACTCCCGCAATGAAAGTTTTCTGCCTGGCCGGGGCAAGCTCTGACAGCCTGAAGCAGTAATCAATCTCGCCTTCCATTCCCCAGTAAACTTTCTCCTTCGCCAGCCGTATGCGCTGCTTCTTTTCATACCTGGCGATGTACCGGTCAATCTCGTCCTTTGCCTTGTGGTCAATGCCGCTGGCGAAGCTGACGAATGAAACAACCAGTCTGTGTTTCGGCGGCGTCGCCTGCGCCGGCTGATGCTGCGTCAAAATCAAAGCCGCCAGCAGGGCCGCCCGGCAGAGACTGCATTGAATGGGTCTGGCGCTGTTCATCAAATCCGAACTCCGAATCCGGTTTGCCATCATCCCTGCGAGCGAACTGCCTGCAGAAAGCCGCGACAGGCCGGGCCGAGCAGGGCTTCGAAGCCGACGACGATATATCTGGCGCCGCGCTCCTGCCACTGCCGCGCGGCTTGGGCGTTGGGGACGAGGGTGCCGAGCGCTATGTCGGTACCCTCGACGACAGCGATGATCTGATTCATCGCCTCCTGCACTTTCGGGTGCTGCAAGTCGCCCGGCACGCCGTATGAATGCGACAGGTCGGACGGGCCGATGAAGATCACGTCAATGTCCGGCACCTGGACTATCTCGGGCAGCATCTCGACCGCGGCGGCAGTCTCGACCTGCACGATCACCATCGTCTCGGCATTAGCCTGGGCGGTGTAATCTCTGAAGCTGAAAGGCTGGGTCTGGGCGTAATCGGCGGCGCGGCTCCCGGCCAGACCGCGTGTGCCGCGCGGGTGGAATTTCACCGAGCGGACTGCCGCCTCGGCATCGGCCTTCGTGTTGATCATCGGCATCTGCACGCCCTGCACGCCGGTGTCCAGAAAGCGCAGCGTGACCGGAGGCGTGTTGGTGGTCACGCGAATGAGCGGCGTGACGTCGCGCAACTCGGCGGCGCGCACCAGATTCTCGCAGTCGCGCGGCGTGATCGTGCCGTGTTCAGCGTCGAAGAGGATGAAGTCCCAGCCATAGTAACCCAGCACCTCGACGATGCCGGCTTCCGGGTAACGGTAGAAACATCCAAAGACCGTCTCGCCGGCCTTGAGCTTTGCCTTGGTTGCGTTGACTCGCAAAATACACCTCTTTCCAGAAAGTGGTTGTCCTCCAGACCCTGAAATTATAGGGATTTGGTGATACGTCTCGTGCGGCAGAGAAATCGCATAGTAACACCGACGCGGAAGAATCAGAATCGCCCGGCTGACCTCTGAGAGCCGCGGCGGGCAAAGATCTGTTCACGAGGTGTCGGTCTCGTCCGAAAATCAAAGGCGGGGATCAGGTTTATTCAGCGGTGCGGTCGTATGCTCGGTCACGCTTGAGGGAACAGGCGCGTCGGGAGCAGTCATGGTTTCGGGAATCCTTCGCATCTCACCAGTGGCAGGCACCGTCGGCGGAGTCATCGCGGCCAGTTTCTCCATCCCGCGCAGCATCATTCTCGACTGAATCAGATTGCTGAGGCCCGCCCCCAGTGAAATCATCCCCCAGACGGCCACCCAGCTGCAGAAAATCAACCAGATGACTATCCAGTCTGGCTTGTTACTGAACAAAGCCAGGGCAGCACCCATCAACAGCGACGTCACAAAGAGGAGCGAGCCTTGGATGACACCGCGAATCCCATCAGCCTGCCGCTTCAGCCACTCCCGGGCCGACTCCGGCTCCTTCTCTTCAGTGCTGCTGTCCTTCGTGGGAAGCGTCAGTTGACCATGCAGCGCCAGGGCAACAGTTCTGAGGTCTGTGCCGCAACTGCGACAGAACTTCGTCTGATCCGGGTTTTGTGCGGCGCATTTGGGGCAGAACATGCAGGCTCCTCACTCCCCAGTCTGAATCAGGGTTCGGCGGGAGGATTCCGGCACCGTAATGCTCAGGCTGCTGAATCAGTGTCCGGGCAGGTCAGACCTGAGCGAGCGCGTCCACTCTGCCGTTGCTGTCGCCCAGCGAATCAACGCGGACCCCCATCCGGTCAAGCATCGTCAGGTACAGATTCGTCATCGGCGTCTCTCTGGGGTAGCGGACGTGGCGACCGCCGGCTTTGCCGCAGAGCAGCACCGGCAGGTCGTGATGCTCGTGGCGATTGCCGTC
This sequence comes from Blastocatellia bacterium, assembly GCA_035652435.1. Classification (GTDB taxonomy): domain Bacteria; phylum Acidobacteriota; class Blastocatellia; order RBC074; family RBC074; genus DASRDU01. The sequence goes on along the minus strand of DASRDU010000171.1, from coordinate 22,601 downwards.
GCGCAGGCCGCTGCCGTAAAGGATCATCGAGTGATCGAGCAGCGAGCCGTCGCCGTCCTGAATCGTTTTCATCCGCCCGATGAACCATGCGAATTGTTCGAGGTGGTAGCGGTTGATCCGGCTGACTTTGGCAATCATCTCGGGGTCGTTCTTGTGATGCGTCAGCGGGTGGTGCGCGTCCGAAATGCCTATCTCGCGGTAGGTGCGCGTGCTGCCTTCGCGGCAGACCATAAAAGTCACGACGCGCGTCACGTCGGTCTCAAGCGCCGTCGCCGTCAGGTCGAACATCAGGCGGACATGCTCGGCGAAGTCAATCGGGATGCCCGAAGGCTTTTCGATGGTCGGGGCGATCTCCCTGTTCGTCCGTTCGGCGGCTTCGATGCGCCGCTCTATCTCACGCACGGCGGAAAGGTATTCGTCCAGCTTGTGTTGGTCGGTCGGGCCGAGCGTGCCCTTTAACCGCTCGGTATCCTGCTGCACAAAATCGAGGATGCTTTTGTTGTAACGCTCACGTTTGGCGCGGGCGGCAGCGGTTTCACTGCTCGCGCCGAACAACCGCTCGAAGACCAGTCGCGGATTGACTTCCGGCGGCAGCGGCGTAGTGGGAGAGCGCCACGCCAGGCTGTTGCTGTAAGCGCAGCTGTAACCGGAATCGCAGTTGCCCACCTGTTTGGAATCCTCGCAGCCAAGCTCAAGCGAGGCGAACCGGGTCGCGCTGCCTATCTTCTGCGCCGCGATCTGATCAACTGAAATGCCGTTCTGGATGTCGGCTCCGGCGGTCTTCTTCGGGTGAACGCCGGTGAGGAAACTGGCGGCGGCGCGCGCGTGATCGCCGGGGCCGTCGTTGAGCGCGCGACCGTTGTTGTGCGTCAGGCCGGAAATGACCGTCACGTTGTCGCGGTGCGGGGCGAGAGGTTCCAGAATGCGCGGAAACTCGAAGCCCGCGCCTTCCTTCGCCGGAGTCCAGTTCGGCATGTCAATTCCGTTCGGCACGTAGACGAATGCCATCCGCAGCGGCGCCTTTGCGGCCTCGGGTGCGGCAAAAGCGGGAATCATCGCGTCAAGCATCGGCAGCGCGACGGCGGTCCCGGCGCCTTTCAGGAATGTCCGGCGGGCGAGGTGTTTGCGTGTGATCATATGTCATCCTCCGGCTTTGGCTTCGTGCCTGACGACGGGTCTCGCGGCGGGTTTGCCCGCGTCGCCCCGGCGCATCTGGAACGGCAGGCTGGCAGCGATCTCCAGCACCAGACGAGAGAATCTGTAATTGTCTTTCGCGAGGCGGCGGGTGATCGCCTGCACCACGGGTTTGTCGTAACGTTCGAGCCCGCGCCCGAGCGCGTAAGTCAGCATCTTTTCCGTCAGGCACTGGCCGAACGCCTCGCTGTCAGTTTTCAGAATCGCTTTCAGTTCACCGGGCGTTTTGAACGAGCGCCCATCGGGCAGCTTACCCGCCACGTCAATCGGGAATTTACCATCACGCGTGCGCCATGCGCCAATGGCGTCGTAATTTTCGAGGCCGAACCCGAGCGGGTCCATCCGCGCGTGACAGGCCGCGCAGGTCGTGTTCCGGCGATGCTCTTCGAGTTGCTGCCGCAGCGAGCCGGACAATCCGACGGCCTTTTCATCCAGATTCGGCACCGATGGTGGCGGCGGCGGTGGCGGCGCGTTGAGGATGTTTTCGAGAATCCATTTGCCACGCAGCACTGGCGACGTGCGCGTTGGGTAGGATGAGACGGTCAGCACACTCGCTTGCGTCAGGATGCCGCCGCGCTGCTGGCCGTCGAGCGTGATGCGGCGAAACTCCTTACCCGTCACGCCGGGGATGCCATAATGCCTGGCCAGCGTTTCGTTGACGAAAGTGAACCGGGCGTCGAGGAAATCGAGGACGCTGCGGTCTTCATTGATGATGGCGCTGAAGAATAATTCCGTTTCGCGGCGCATCGCTTCGCGCAGTTCGGGGGTGAAATTCGGGAAGCGATCCGGGTCCGGTTTCACCGTCTCCAGATTGCGAAGCTGGAGCCACTGGCCGCCGAAATTCTCGACCAGCGCCTTTGACTTCGGATCGCGGAGCATTCGTCTGACCTGCGCCGTCATCACCGCGGGCAGGTGCAGGCGATTCAACCCGGCCTGACGCAGCAGTTCATCATCGGGCAGGCTGCTCCACAGGAAATATGAGAGCCGCGAGGCCAGTTCATAATCATTGACCCGGTGTATCGCCTGCGGATTATTGGGGTCGGGATCACGCTCGACGCGGAACAGGAAATGCGGCGAGACCAGAATCGCCTGGAGCGCGACGCGGATGCCCTGCTCGAAGGAATCGCCTTCCTCGCGGGCGAGTGAGACGAAGCGAGCCAGAGCTTCAACTTCCGCCGGCGTGACTGGCCTGCGGTAAGCCCGCCGCGCCAGATCAGAAAGAATCTTCCCGGCGCACGAGGGCTGGTGCTGCCCGTACGCGTGACCGCAGGTGAAGATGCGTTTGTAACTTTCCGTCGCCGCCGGGGAAGCAAGGTTGAACGGCCCCTGGATCTGAATGCCATTAAAGCCGAGGCGCGTTTTCGTCGGGTCTTTGTCCTCGGGCCGCAGGCCGTCGTGTTCCAGCGTGACCTTGAACTGATGCTGACCGGCTTTGATGCGCACCCTCTCGCCGACAATCCAGGGCTTTTCCTGCCGGCGGTCGAACTCAAGGGTTTTCACCTGCTGACTGTCGAGCCAGATCGTCACTTTCACCATCACCCGAGTCTGCAACACGGCGCCCGAAATGTCGGCCTGCAGGTCATACTCGGCGTCAAAGGGGAACTCGGGGGTGACCTGAATCGCGTCGGGCCTGGCGAACGAATCCTGCCCCGCCCCTTTCGGCAGGCGATCAGGGCGGAAGCGTTCGACGACGGGTTTGACCGGCTCGTTGATGACGATTGCCGCGCGCGCGATTTTGTCTGCCGCCGCCAGATACTTCTCCATCAGCAGCGGCGAGAGCGACAGCACGTCGCCGATGTTGTCGAAGCCGTAGCCCGAATCGTCGGCAGGGAAGTCATCCGCCGGGCGGAAGTCCACTGCCAGCAGGTCGCGGATCGTGTTGTTGTATTCGTAACGGTTGAGCCGGCGCGCCGTCACCCTGCCCGGGTCGGGTTTCTGGCTGCGATCAAGCCTGGCGAACTGAGCCTCGATCCAGTCCGTCACGGCTTTGATCTGCTGTTCATCGGGTCTGGGCATGCCCCTGGGTGGCATCTCGCCACTGCGGATTTTCTGCGTCACCCGCTCCCACAGTTCGCGATTGTTGAGGACGTCTTCGGTGCTGCGGAAGGATTCAAGGTCGAGGCCGCCGGTTTTCGCTTTCGAGTTGTGACAGCCAAGGCAGTTTTCGGCGATGAAGGGTTGAATGGTTCGCCTGAAGGAGTCTTCCTTCTGCCGCGTCTGTCCGGACGATTGAAACGAGGTCAGTTCGGCAATCCCGCAGCCGATAGCGAGCAGGAGCAGAATGATTCGCAGCCGTCGAAATTTCATTGTCATCTCACTGCGTGTTCCTATCAGGACGACACTCCGAGCTGTTTGAGCAGCAGCGCGCTGTCAAAATAGACTCTTTCGCCCGCCAGCTTATTCTCTTCGTCGAACGTGTAGATGGTGCAGGCCGGAACCTCAATTGATTTTCCCGTGGCGGAAATACCCTGCCACCTGCCCGTATGCCGGCCGGTCAATGTCTGCTCGATGATGACGGCCTCATCGGTGATGTATCGCTGCCTTTCAACGACCAGAAGATCAGAGAAAGCCCCGCCCTCACCGAATCCAAGCCGCTCATGAAACCTGCGGATGCCGGCATCGTCGGTAAAGACCTGTCCATTGATATGGACCACCGGATTCTGCCCGTAGGTGCGCATGATGGCTTCAATATCATGCCTGTTCTCGGCTTCAAGATGCTCATTGAGGAGCCTGATGCAGGTCTCCATCTGATCTTTAATCAGAGTGGTGGACATAACCAACTCCTCTGTCGTGAATTGCGTGATCCGACGCGGGTAGAAGAGATGTGAGCGTTCAGTCACTCCCCCCGGAAAAGGATCGGTCTCCTCCCCATAAGTCCTGGGGGGCATAGGAACCCGTGATTTCCAGGTGGTCCTGCTGAAATAATCTGACCTCTTCGGGCCTCAGAAACACATACAATTCCAACTCCTGCTCCTTGAAGACTGCGCACATTGGCTCCCCATTACGGTAAAGGCACAAATCCCCGACCTCTGCCTGTTTCGCCAGTCGCTTTGCCTTTGAATTGAAAAGCCTGTTGCGTTTCAGTACCTCAACAGATTCCTCTGTGAGCATCCAGAGGGAAGTCGCTTCAACCTCCTTCCAACCGCAACCGACTGGCTTCCTGCGTCTGGCTGGGGAACGTTCATAGGGTTGCAGCAACTCTTCGATTTGCGCGAAACGGTCCTGTGCCGATTGCGGGTCGCCGAATGTATAGACGGACAGTGTGAATTCAGTGGCGCCTTCGCGAAGACACCAATCCACGATGCGCCAGAATAAAGCGGAATCATTCGTCAGCCCTGGTGGAATTCTGAGACAGATCATCGGGGTCATAATAACTCTTTTGTGCCAAACCTGACTGAACGCCTGCAAAGAAATAATAGGCAGGCCCTGAGCGATAGTAAAGATTCGTCGCCGACGGCCAGTGAAGATTGCAGATCAGGGCGCCGGGTGATGACCGAAAGCTGTCTGTTATTGACACTTGTTTCATGCCTGCACTCTTGAACCCGAGTCACGAATCGGGTGAAGATACGGGTGATGCCGATTCATGATCCGCTGATTCATCCGGCCCTGCTCGACCCGCGCCAGTGGGGTGAGGTCAATCTGTACGAGCCGACCATCTCAATTGAGCGGGAGCCGCTCGGCGCGCCGGAGCAGCAGGCCCCCGACCGCCATTTCGATCTCACACACCTGAGCCTTGATCTGCACTTCGATGACGAACAGGAGACCGCGAGCGGCACAGCGACCGTCACGCTCAGGCCGCTCGCCGACGGCTTCACCCACTTCGAACTGGACGCCGCCGAGCTGGACGTGACCGCCGTGCGACTGATAACGGCAGGAGAGAAGGGCGCTGGCGAGTCTGATGAGGGGCAGTCATCTCTCGCGTTCGAGACTTTTCAGGAAAAGCTGGCGATTGAGCTTCCGCGCGATTACTCGCGCGATGAGACGCTGACTGTCGAGATCGCTTACTCCTGCCGCCCGCGCAAGGGTCTCTACTTCATCAAACCCGACGACAAGTACCCCGAAAAGCCACGTCAAATCTGGTCGCAGGGGCAGACCGAAGATGCGCACTGGTGGTTCCCCTGCTCTGACCTGCCGCAGCAGAAGATGACGACCGAAATGATCGCGACCGTCAGGAGCAATTTCTTTGCGCTCTCGAACGGCAGACTCGTTTCAGTCACTGAAAACGCGGAGCAGCGAACGAAGACTTATCACTGGCGACAGGACGAGCCGCACCCGGCATATCTCGTGACGGTCGTCGTCGGGGAGTACGAACGCGTTCAGGATCACTACGACGGGTTGCCGGTTGATTATTACGTTTACCGCGATCAGCAGGCGGCCGGGGAGCGACTCTTCGCGAGGACTCCGCAGATGATCGAATTCTTCTCGCGGCTCTACGGCCACCCGTACCCATACCCGAAGTACGCCCAGATTCTCGTCAGCGATTTCCTCTTCGGCGCGATGGAGAACACTTCGGCGACGACGATGACCGATCGCGTGCTGCTCGATGAGCAGGCCGCCGCCGAACTGAGCTATGAGGACATTGTGGCGCACGAACTGGCCCACCACTGGTGGGGCGATCTGGTGACGTGCAAGCACTGGTCGCAGATCTGGCTCAACGAAAGCTTCGCGACCTACTCCGAATACCTCTGGCGCGAATACAGCTGCGGCGAGGACGAGGCGCGCTTCACGCTCTTTCAGGATTTCCTGACCTACCTGCGCGAAGACACCAGCAGCCACCGCCGCCCCATCGTCCACCACGGCTACTTCTTTTCCGAAGAGCTGATGGATCGGCACGCTTACGAAAAGGGCGCGTGCGTGCTGCACATGCTCCGCTACGCGCTCGGCGATGACGGGTTCTTCCGCTCGCTCGCGCATTACCTGAACAAATTCAGGTTCGGCGTGGCCGAGACCAACGACTTCAAGGTCGCCATTGAAGAGGCGACGGGGAAGAACCTCTACTGGTTCTTTGACCAGTGGATTTACAAGGCAGGCTACCCCGAGCTGGAGGTCGGTTATGAATGGACCCGGGATCAGAAAATGCTGCGGCTGTCGGTCAGGCAGGTGCAGCAGGAAGACAAGTACACTTCGGTCTTCCGCTTCCCGGTCGAAATTGAGATTGCCGTGGCGAAGCAGGGAAGTGACGAACCGGAGCGAATGAGTTACCGTGTTGATGTCGGGAAGGTCGAACAGGATTTTTACTTCCCCTGTGCTTCAAAGCCGCGCATGGTGATCTTTGACAAGGGCCATCGCGTCTTCAAGCTGATGCGGTTCCCGAAGTCGGCTCAGGAACTCGGCTTTCAACTGATTCACGATGAAGACGTGATTGGCAGGATGCGGGCGGCGCGTGAACTGGGCGCATTCAAGGGGGATGACACCGTAAATACCTTGCACGCGGTCGTCGTCGGGGGCGACTTCCCGGCAGTGCGGATGGCCGCCGCAATCTCGCTCGGCGAGATCGGCACCGATGGCGCCCGCGAAGCTTTGATTGAAGCTTATCGTTACGCCGGCAACCATCCCCAGGTCCGCCGCGGCATCGCCTGGGCAATGGGGAATTCCAGGGACGAATCGGCGGTGGATTTCCTCCGGGAAATTCTGGAAGGCGACGAAGCTTATTTCGTCAGCGTCGCCGCCGTCCGCGCTCTGGCAAATATCGGCAGCGACAAGGCCCGCGACGTGATCCACTCGCAGCTTGCCCGCAGTTCGTGGCAGGAAGTGATCCGCGCCTCGATTTTTCATGGCTTTGCCATCGCGAAAGACAAACGGGTCGTTGATCTGGCAATCGAACACAGCCGTTACGGCGAACACCCGGCAGTGCGCGTTGCGGCCATCGGTTGTCTCGGCGCGGCAGGAAAAGAGTTGCATAAGGATCAGGCTGATGAGAAAGTCGTTGATCACCTGATCGAATTGCTGAAGGATAAAGCCATTCGCGCCCGCGTGGCCGCCGTCAAAGCGCTCGGCCAGGTCGGCAACAAACGCGCGCTCAAGCCACTACGGGAAGCGCAATACCGCGAATGTCTGGATCAGTTGAAGAGTGCCCTGCGTGACGCGATCAGGACACTGGAAGCCAGAGAAAAAACAGCCGGCTGAAGTCAGTATCTGTGCCGCGCCAGGTTGTCCCCAATGGCGCTCTTGTTGTATAAATCTGGTCACTGAATGAATGATCATTCAGTGATATCTGCTTTGTTTCCATGAATTCAAATTCAACAGGGAGACATATGAAGATCATTGTCTGTCTCAAACAAGTCCCGAAGAACGACTCGATCCTGCGCATTAATGAGCAACAAACCTGGATTCAGGATCGCGACCTGACCTACGAAATTAATGAGTCTGACGCTTACGCGCTGGAAGAGGCTTTGCAGTTGAAGGAAAAGCACGGCGGCGAAGTGATCGCGCTCTCGCTCGGCCCGGCGCGCGTCCAGTCGGTGATTAAGGAGGCGCTCGCCCGCGGCGCCGACCGCGGCATCCACCTTGAAGACGCGGCGTTCGATCAGCTCGACGCTTTCGGCATCGGCTCGGCGATTGCCGCCGCCGCGAAGGCGGAAGGCTTCGACCTGCTGCTGACCGGATTGCAGTCGGATGATCTCGGCTACGGCCAGACGGGCGTAGTGGCGGCTGAACTGCTCGGTCTGCCGCACGCGACCATCGTGATGGACGTGCAGACGACCGACGACGGCCTGCGCGTCAAACGCGAGCTGGAGAGCGGCTTCTTCCAGTGGGTCGGCATGCCCGTGCCGGCGGTGCTGACAATCCAGTCGGGCATCAACACGCTGCGTTACGCGACGCTCAAGGGCATCATGGCGGCGAAGAAGAAGGAGATCAGAAAACAGGACGCCGCCGCGCTCGGCCTTGACATGGCCGCGCTCGCGCCGAAGCAGCAGGTGCGCAGCATTTACTTCCCGCAGAAATCCAAACAGACGCAGTTCCTCGAAGGCTCGCCCGCCGAAGTGGCGGCGAAGCTGCTGGAGAAGCTGAAGAACGAGGCGCGCGTCTTCTGACGGAGTGATGTTTTCATTGCTGCCTGCGCCGCAGATTCCCAATGCTCGTGCGAGGCAGCGTGATAACGAAAGGCGAAGAGTAGTGGGTGAGCAAATCAAACCGGAAGATCGTTTGAGAATGCTGCGCGCCAGAGCGCAGGAGTTGCAGGCGTTGATGGACGGAAATTCCGGTCAGCAGTCAGAAGACCCGGGGGCGCAATCGGACTCCGACCCGCCTGACATGCTCAGGCCTGATCACCTGAGCCTGTTCCTGCGCTCGCTCAGTTCGCGGCTCAACAGCGCTATCGCCGAAGTCCGCGCTTCTTCAGACGATCTGGACAGCCTGACGGGCGAAGTCCAGCGCGTCGAAAAACTGCTCGGAAGAGAAAACTGAAAGGGGAAGTCAGAAGTCAGAAGTAAACCTAGAGTTACATTCATCGGTTCCCGGATTCTGACTTCCGAATTCTGACTTCCTGACTAATGAGGCAATCATGGCAAATCAGATTCTGGTTCTGGTCGAACACGTCGAGGGGAAAATCAACAAGGCTTCGTGGGAAGCCGTGCGCGCCGCGCAGTTGATCAGCGCGCAGAATGGCCTGGAGACCGCGGCGGTCATCGTCGGCAGCGGCGTTGACGCGATGGCCGCGGAGCTGGCGGGTAAAAAGCTGAGTCGCGTTTACAAGGTCGAACACGAGCTGCTCAGGAATTACACCGCCGACGGTTACACGGCCGCGCTCAGGCAGGTCGTCGAACAATTGTCGCCGGCGCTCGTGCTGATGGCACACACCTATGAAGTCCGCGATTACGCCCCGAAGCTGGCGACGGCCCTGCGCCGCGCGATGATCGGCGATTGCATCGGCTACAAGATGGACGGCGGCACGCTGCTCTTCACGCGCCAGGTCTTTCAGGGCAAGCTCTCAGTTGATGTCGTCCCGACCGGGGACGCCCCGCATTTCGCCAGCTTCCAGCTCGGGTCGTTCCGTGGCGATGAGGTCGAGGCCGGTCAGGCTGAAGTGATTGCACTGACTGTGAACCTCGACGCCGACGTGATCCGCCAGCACCCGGAAGAGCGCTTCAAGGAGGCGAAGGCCGCGGTAGACCTGACGCAGGCGCCGCTGATCGTTTCAGTCGGTCGCGGCATCAAGGAGCAGAAGAACATCGAGATCGTCAAAAAGCTCGCCGACGCGCTCGGCGCGGAACTCGCGGCGTCGCGCCCGATCTGCGACAACGAGTGGCTGCCGATGGACCGCCAGATCGGTTCCTCAGGTCAGACCGTCGCGCCGAAACTCTACCTCGCCGTCGGCATTTCGGGCGCGATCCAGCATCTCGTCGGGATGAAGGGCGCGCGCACGATTGTCGCGATCAACAAGGACAAGGAGGCGCCGATCTTTGAAATCGCTGATTACGGCATCGTCGGCGACCTGTTTGAAATCGTCCCGGCGCTGACGGCTGCTGCCGAAAATATGAAGTAGCAGCCGCCACCGAATTCCCATGGAAAATATCGAACGCGAAAGTCTGGATGTGGATGTGCTGTTCGTCGGCGCGGGCCCGGCCTCGCTCGCGGGCGCGTATCGTCTGCGCCAGCTCATCAACCGGCATAACGAGAGCGCCGGGAAAACAGGCGCGAAGCAACTCGGAGAGATTTCCATCGCTGTCATCGAGAAAGGCCGCGAAATCGGGTCACACATCATCTCCGGCGCGGTGATGGACCCGCGCGCGATCAAAGAGCTGATCCCTGACTTCAGGGAGCGCGGCTGTCCGCTGGAGTCCGAAGTCACCGAAGAAGACGTTTCATACTTCACGGCGACGCGCAAATTCAAATCCCCAATCATCCCGCCGCCGCTCAACAATCACGGCAATTACGTGGTCTCGCTCAACAAGGTGATCCGCTGGCTCGGGCCGATTGTCGAGGAAGCGGGCGTGGACATCTTCCCGGAATTCCCCGGCGCCGAATTGCTGCTCGACGGCAGTCACGTCGTCGGCGTGCGCACCGGCGACAAAGGCATCGGGCGCGACGGCGAGCCTAAAGACAACTTCGAGCCGGGCGTGGACATTCACGCCAGAGTCACTGTCTTCGGCGAAGGCTCGCGCGGGTCGCTCGTCAAAAAACTGGTCGAGCGGTTGAAACTCGACGAGGGCCGTAACCCGCAGGTGTACGCCTGCGGCGTCAAAGAAGTGTGGGAACTGCCGAAAGGCCGCGTCAAACCGGGCTGGGTGATGCACACGCTCGGTTACCCGCTGCCAGGTGACACATTCGGCGGCAGCTTCGTTTACGGCATGCAGAATGACCTGCTCGACCTGGGGCTTGTGGTCGGGCTGGATTACCGTAACCCGCACACCGACCCGCACCGGCTCTTCCAGCAGTTCAAGCTCCACCCCTTCATCGCAAACATGCTCGAAGGCGGCAAAATGCTCTATTACGGCGCGAAGACCATTCCCGAGGGCGGGTACTTTTCGCAGCCGAAGTATTACGGCGACGGCTTCCTGATCATCGGCGACGCCGCGAGCTTCCTCCAGTCGCAGAAGCTCAAAGGGATTCACATGGCGATCCAGTCGGGGATGTTTGCGGCGCAGGCGATTTACGAGGCGCTCGTGGCCGACCGTTACGACGACGCGCAGCTCGAACGCTTCGAGCAACTCATCCGGTCGAGCTGGGTCGAGAAGGAGCTGTACGAGGTCCGCAACTTCCACCAGTCATTCGAGCATGGCAGGATTCGCGGCCTCGTCGAGAGCGGGATTCAATTCGCGCTCGGCGGGCGCAGCCTGCGCGGCGATCTGCGGGTGACGAGAGCCGGGCATCAGTTCATGCGGACGCTCGCCGAAGCGGGCATCACCGCGACCAACGGCGCGAAATACGCCGACCCCGAGCCGATGAGGTATGACAACAAGCTGACCTTCGACAAGGTGACCGACGTTTACCGCTCCGGCACCGAACACACCGAAGACCAGCCGCCGCACCTGAAGATTCTCGACCTGAACATCTGCATCAGCCGATGCACCAGGGAATACGGCAACCCGTGCCAGCATTTCTGCCCCGCCGCCGTCTACGAAGTCGAAGAGAAGGACGGTGGCCGCGCGCCGAAGCTCAACTTCTCGAACTGCGTCCATTGCAAGACGTGCGACATTATGGACCCGTACCAGATCATTGACTGGGTGACGCCGGAAGGCGGCGGCGGGCCGAATTACATCAATCTTTGAGCTGATCCACCCACACGAAGATTCACGAAGAACGGAAGCGATATCAGCCGGTTTTCCTTTGTGAGTCTTCGTGTGGCTTCGTGGATGAAGAAGGGAATCAAAGTTATGGCTTCAGCAGAAGACGCAAGACTGATCCTGCAACTCTACGACCTGCGCCGCGAGAAGGTGATGCGGCGGGCGCGCAAATTTCTCCTGGCCGAGTTTCACCCGCAGAGCATTGACGACATCCGGGCAGTTCTCAGTCACCCGAAGAAGGGCGCGTATTATCGTCAGGTCACCAGCTTCTGGGACATGGCCGCGGCCCTGGTCAATCATGGCGCAATCAATGCCGAGCTGTTCTACGAATGCGGCGGCGAATACCTGGGCGTCTGGGCGAAGGTCAGTGATTTCGTCCCGCAGATGCGTCAGGAAATCTTCAGCCCGCTCTACCTGGCGAATCTGGAAAGGCTGATCGAAAACCAGCCGAACGGTGCCGAGCGGGTGCAGTTTTTTAAGGCGTTCTTCAGGCGGATGGCTGAGCAGAAGCCTGCCAAAGGGAAGTCTTCATAAGATTTGCCCGGGTCTGGCCTGGGCTAAGAGAAACGCGGGTATGACTCTGATTCTCCCTTCCTTCGCCAAGATCAACTGGACGCTCGAAGTTCTGGGCGGGCGCGCGGACGGTTATCACGAGTTGAGGACGATCCTGCAAACCGTGAGCCTCGGCGACGAACTGCGCTTCTCACTGATTGATGACGGGATCGAGGTCATCTGCGAAACGCCGGGCGTGCCGACTGACGAGCGCAACCTGGTGCATCGGGCGGCGCGGCTGCTGGCCGAGTTCGCGGGCGTCAGGCCGCGCGTGAGGATCGAACTCGTCAAGCGCATCCCGGCGGCGGCGGGCCTGGGCGGCGGGAGCAGCAACGCCGCGGTGACGCTCATCGCTTTGCAGCGGCTCTGGGGTGTCAAACTCGCCCCGCATGATCTGTTTACCCTTGGTGCCCGCCTCGGCGCGGACGTGCCCTGCTTCTTTCTCGGCGGCACCTCGCTTGGTATCGGGCGCGGCGATGAGGTTTACCCGCTGCCCGACATCCGGGCGGATCATTTACTGCTCGTTAATGCGGGCGTTGCGGTGCCGACTGCGGAGGTCTACGGTAACCTGCCGCCTGAGTTGACAAAACCAGTACCCGCCGCTAGTATGCCGTTTTCTCTGGGGGCCGCTTACGCCCACTATGCCCGGGCGGCTGGGCCGATTCCACCATTACGGTCACTGCTCAGGAATGATCTGGAAGGCCCGGTGCTGGCCCGCCACCGGCTGCTGGCAGGGGTCAAGGAGCGGCTCACCCGGGCCGGGGCTGATGGCGTGATGATGTCCGGCAGCGGCTCGACAATTTTCGCGGTCTTTGACAGTGACGCGGCGCTTGATGCCGCGCAGGCGGAAATAAGTTCCACCGGCTGGTGGACCGCGAAAGTACGCGCGCTCGGGCGGGATGAGTACCAGAAGAGTCTGAGATTCGGGATGTGAAATCCGGCATTGCTGGGGAGTCGCCAAGCGGTAAGGCAGCGGCCTTTGGAGCCGCCATTCGTAGGTTCGAATCCTACCTCCCCAGCCATTTTTCTGCTCAACATATGAAGAGGCCTGGTCGGTGACTGCTTTGAAGGTGAGAGGCTGCCGCTGACCACTAACCACTGCTCGTATGAACAGCCTGCAGGTTTTTTCCGGCAACGCCAATCGCCCGCTCGCGGAGGAGATTTGCCGCTATCTCGGCATCGAACTCGGCCAGACGAACACGACGCGGTTCCCGGACGGTGAGTTCAACTTTCAGATCCTTGAAAACGTGCGCGGCAGCGACGTCTTCATCGTGCAATCAACCTGCCCGCCGGTTGACCCGCACCTGATGGAGCTGCTGATTATGCTCGACGCGTTCCGGCGCTCGTCGGCCGACCGGATCACGGCGGTGATCCCGTATTACGGCTATTCGCGCGGCGACAAGAAAGACAAGCCGCGCATCGCGATCACGGCCAAACTGGTGGCGAACCTGATCACGGTGGCCGGCGCCGACCGCGTGATCTCGGTTGACCTGCACGCGCCGCAGATTCAGGGGTTCTTCGACATCCCGGTCGATCACCTTTTTGCCGCGCCGGTGATGGTGGACTACCTGGCGTCCAACCCGATTGACAATCTGGTGGTCGTTTCGCCCGACCCGGGCGGCGCGGAGCGCTCGCGGGCTTACGCCAAGCGCCTCCACGCCGATTTCGCCATCGTGGACAAGCGGCGCGACAAATCGAAGCCGGGCCACGCCGAGGCCGAAGTGATGAACGTGGTCGGCAACGTCGAGGGCCGCAACGCGCTGATCATTGACGACCTGGTTGACACCGCCGGGACGCTGACCAAGGTGGCCGAGGCGCTCAGGAAATACGGCGCCATCAGCGTCAACGCCTGCGTCGTACACCCGGTGCTGTCCGACCCGGCGATTGAGCGGATCGAGAAGTCGCCGCTCGAAAAAGTGATCGTGACCAATACGCTGCCGCTGGGCCGCCTCGAGGGGCGCGAGCGATTCGAGTGTCTGAGTATCGCGCCGCTGCTCGCGAAAGCGATCAAGTCGGTTCACGACGAAACGTCGGTGAGCAGCCTGTTCATTTAAGATTCGGGAGAATTCAAATTATGGGTTTTGATACGAGTATTACGCTGGAAGCCAAACCCCGCACGGAAAAGGGCAAGAACGCCTCGCGCCGTCTGCGCGCCGCCGGGATGGTCCCGGTGACCGTTTACGGCTCGGGTGACGCGGCGACCGGCGCGGTGTCGAAGCGTGAAATCGCGACGATCCTGCGCAAACACGGGCGCAACCAGATTTTCACCCTGAAGATCAACGGCGAGGCCACGACGGTCAAGATCGCCGAGATGCAGTTCGACCCGCTCAGGGGCAGTCTGCTGCACGCCGACCTGATGCGGATTTCGCTGACCGAAAAGACCGAATTCGACGTGTCGGTTCATGTGACCGGAGAGCCGGAAGGGGTCAGGCTGCAGGGCGGCCTGCTCGACCTGCCGCTCCACTCCCTCAGGGTTCGCTGTCTTCCGCGTGACCTGCCTTCGGCCATCGAAGTTGACGTGGCCGCACTGAAGATCGGCAATAACCTGCGCGTCAGAGACCTGCAACTGCCCGAGGGGGTCGAAGTCCTGACCGACCCCGATGTCGTGCTGGCGAACGTGATTGCGCCGAAGGCGGAGGAAGAGGTCACGGCTGCTGCCCCGGCCGAGGCCGTCGCCGAGCCGGAAGTGATCAAGAAGGGCAAGCAGGAAGAGAAGGGGCCTGAAAAGTAGAAGGTGTAAAGTAGAAAGTCCGCTTACCTTTTTACTTTTTACTTTCTGCTTCGTATGTGGCTGATCGTCGGTCTGGGCAATCCGGGCGCGCAGTATGAAGCGACGCGGCACAACTGCGGCTTTCTGGTCGCAGACGAACTGGCGCGCCGGGCCGGGCGCGAAGTCCGCGTGAAGGAATGTCAGGCGCTGACCGCCCGGGCGAGAATCGGTGACGCCGAAGCGCTGCTGGTCAAGCCGCAGACGTTCATGAATCTGAGCGGCGTCGCCGTCGCCGGGTTGTTTGCCAAATACGAGATCGGGGGCGCCGCCAGAGTGCTGGTCGTCAGCGATGATTTCGCGCTGCCTTTCGGCAAACTGAGGGTCAGGCGCGAAGGCAGTGCCGGCGGTCACAACGGCCTGAAGTCCGTCATCGCGAAGCTCGGGACTCAGGGCTTTCCCCGAATTCGCATGGGCATTGCGCCTGAGCATCCGATCAGGGACGCGGCGGCCTTTGTCCTCGAGGAGTTTTCGCGCGCCGAGCGTGACCCGCTCGCCGAAATGGTGACGCGCGCCGCCGACGCCGTCGAAGTGATTTTGACAAAAGGCATCGCTCAGGCGATGGCCGGATTTAACTGACCGAGCGTCCCCGGGCGGAATAAACGATCCGCCCCGGGGCGCCCGTCGCACACATCTCCTTGCTCGGCCGGGCGAACCTGAGAATCCGCGCTGGCCGGGCTCGATTAGCCATAAGGAGGCTTGAATTGAGAACCTACGAAATTATGTTCATCGTCCAGCCGAACACGTCTGACGATGACCTCCACAAGCTCGTCTCGCAACTCGAAACCGTCATCACTGACCGGGGCGGTAAACTCACCAAAACGGATTACTGGGGCCGCCGCAAGCTCGCCTACCAGATCAAAAAGTTCGACGAAGGCATCTACACGATCCTCTATCTCGAAGGCTCCGGCCGGGAGATCGCCGAGGTCGAGCGCCGCCTGCGCGTCAACGACTTGGTGCTGCGCCACCTCACCGTGCGCACCGACGAAGACCTCAAGCGCGCCGAGAAGATGAAGGCGCGTCGCAAGACGGCGGCTGCGACGGGCGGCGCCGAGACCGACGCGGACGAGCTTGACGAGGATGAAGGGGAAGATGAGGGGTTTGACCGATGAAGGTCTGAGGTCATCGGGCAACCGACCGGGGCCAGCCCCCGGTCAATCGCAAACAGTTTTTCAGGAGACAAAGAGTCATGGCAGATAACGACAGACGAGACAGGTATGACAGAAACGACCGGGGCGACCGGAATGACCGGAACGAAGGCGACGCCAGAAGCCGTCGCGGTGGCGGCTCGCGCCGTCGTCGGGCTTCGCGCCTGACCGCCGAGAGGATTGATTACATTGATTACAAGGATGTGAAGCTGCTTCAGTCTTACGTCCCGGAGCGCGGCAAGGTCACCCCGCGGCGGATTTCCGGCCTGAGCGCCTGGCAGCAGCGGAAGATGACCGAAGCGATCAAGCGCGCGCGCAACATCGCGCTGCTGCCTTACAGCACGCACTGAGAGGCGAGCAGACAGGATTGGCGGGATGAACAGGAGGGCCGAAATAAAATCGGGCCGCTTCGCCTGATCCTGTCAATCATGTAAATCCCGTCGAACTGTCCCGCACCCTGGTTCAGGCGACAAGTTCAAAGGCTGATAGTCCGGAGTAAATATTATGGCAATGATGGAAGTTCTGTTACGCGAAGACGTGGATCATCTGGGTGCGCGCGGCGAACTGGTGAAAGTGCGGGCCGGTTACGGCCGTAACTTTCTGCTGCCGCGCGGGCTCGCCGTGCAGGCGACACCCGCGAACCTCAAACAGATCGAGCAGCAGCGCAAGGCCCTGCTCAAGCGCGAAGCCACCGAGCGGGGGGCCGCCGAACAGCAGGCCGATCTGCTCAAGGGGGTGACGCTCGAATTCGTGCGCCGCGCCGGCGAGCATGGCCTGCTCTTCGGCTCCGTCACTTCGATGGACGTGGCCGAGGGGCTGAAGGAGAAAGGCTACGAGATCGACCGCAGGCGCGTGCTGCTGAAAGACCCGATCAAGGAGATCGGCGAGTACGAAGTGCCGGTCAGATTGCACCGCGATGTTACGGTCAATCTCAAGACGATAGTGAAGACGGAAGAAAGCCCCGCCGCCTGATTCGGGGGCGAAAATTCTTTCCTCAATGAATTCACCAACATCCGCTTCGGGCGCCGAAGCTCGTCTTGTTCGCGCCTGACCTTGCGCATAAGATGCCTGGCGGAGTGGGGCCACCCGGGCCCGCTCCGCCGTTTTTTTGCTCACAATAAACCAACTCAACCCGACTACCCGAATAGAGCATTCAGGCGATGACGAAAGCAGCAGGCTCCGGCACCGATTTCGCGCTCGAAAAATCCCTGCCCAGCAACCTCGAAGCGGAGCGTCTGATCCTCGGCGCGGTTCTGCTCGACAACTCCACGATCAACCAGGCCGCCGAACGGCTCAAACGCGACGACTTCTTCCTCGATTCGCACCGGCGCATCTACGACCGGATGCTCCACCTTTCCGAGACCGGCCGCGCGATTGACCCGATCACGCTCGGCGAGGAGTTGCAGCGCGCCGGCGAACTCAACCAGATCGGCGGGATGGCCTACATCTCCTCGCTCTTTGACGGGGTGCCGCGTTTCTCGAACATCGAAAGCTACGTCAACATCGTCAAGGGCAAGTCAATTCTGCGTCGCCTGATCACCAATTCCAACCAGATCATGGCGATGTGCTTCGACGCCGAGGACGAGCCGGAAGAGGTACTCGATCAGGCGGAGAAGATGATCTTCGCCATCGCCGAAGACCGCATCCGCCAGGGCTTCACGCCGATCCGCGAGATCGCGCACAAGCAGTTCGAACACATCGAGGAGATCGCCGGCAAGCAGCAGCTGATCACCGGCATCGCCACCGGCTTCCGCGACCTCGATTACATGACTTCGGGTCTGCAACGCGGCGACCTGATCATCGTGGCGGCGCGGCCTTCGATGGGCAAGTGCCTGTCCGCCGATTCAGAGATCGTGATGGCCGACGGCAGCCTCGCGACAATTGAAGATATCTGCCGGCGCCGGCAGACTCGTCTGCTCACGCTGAACGACAACTGGAGGTTCAGCCTGACCGAGCCGAGCGCGTTTGTGGACGACGGAATGAAGCCTGTCCTCCGGGTGACCACGCGACTGGGTCGGCGGGTCGAATCCACGCTGCCACACCCTTACCTGACACTTGACGGCTGGCGAAGGCTGGAGGAATTGAAACCGGGAGACAGGATTGCCGTGCCGCGAACGATCAGTGTTTTCGGCACGGAAGAGCTGAGTGACGGGCAGGTGAAGTTTCTGGCCGACTCACTGCGTGATGACAGTGATGCCCACAACAAAACTATTCCGCCGATAGTCTTCAGGCTGACAAAGCCAAAGCTTGCGCTGTTCCTGAACCGTCTTTTTGCAAATGACGGGTGGGTTGCAATGACTGGTGATTACGCGGTGGAGAGCCGGGAGGCCCGTTGCGAGAGTGGCCTTCACCGCAGAGGAACAGAGTACGCCGAGACAGCGCAGAGGTCTCTGTCTTTCTCTGCGCTGTCTCAGCTCTCTCTGTGCCTCTGCGGTGAGGGGGGCTTTCTCAACACGTCCTTTGGTTTCGCACCGGCGCAGGGCAGTTATGCCACCCCCAGTGAAAGACTGGCGCGCCAGGTACAACATCTGCTGCTGCGATTCGGCATCATCGCGAAGCTCAGACGGAAGCAGGTTAAGCAGGAAGACTGTTGCCGAACTTCCTGGCAACTCGACATTCAGCCGCCGAGTGAACTCGCCGCCAGCGATGTTTACTGGGACGAAATCATTTCCATTGAGCCGCTCGGGCTGAAGCGGGTCTACGACCTGACCATTCCGGACACGCATAATTTCGTGGCCAATGACATCTGCGTTCACAACACCGCCTTCTCGCTGAATATGGCGCAGAACGCCGCGCTGATGGAGCAGCAGCACGGCGGCAAGGCGGTGGTCGGCGTCTTCTCGCTCGAGATGAGCAAGGAGCAGCTCGTGCAGCGCATGATGTGTTCGCAGGCGAGGCTCGACGCGCACCGGCTGCGTTCGGGGATGCTCAGCAAGGACGACTGGCGGCGGCTCGCGCAGGCGGTCGGCGAACTGGCCGAAGCGAACATCTTCATTGACGACACCCCTTCAATCAGCTCGCTCGAACTGCGCGCCAAGTCGCGCCGCCTCAAACAGGAACAGCACGGCCTCGACCTGCTGATCGTGGACTACCTGCAACTGATGAGCGGTCGCGGTCGCGTCGAATCGCGCCAGCAGGAAGTCTCGCAGATTTCGCGCGAACTCAAGGGCATCGCCAAGGAGCTGAACGTGCCGCTGATCGCGCTCTCGCAGCTCTCGCGCGCGACCGAATCGCGCACCGACCACCGCCCGCAGCTTTCGGATTTGAGAGAATCAGGATGTCTGGCCGGCGAGAGTCTGGTTACGCTTGCTGACAGCGGGGCACGCGTGCCGATTCGTGACCTGACTGGCAGGTCAGGCTTTGACGTGTGGGCGCTCAATGAAGCGACCATGAGGCTGGAACGCGCCAACGTCAGCCGCGCCTTTGCCACCGGCGTCAAACCGGTCTTTCGCCTGACGACCAGGCTTGGCCGCATGATCCGGGCCACGGCGAATCACAAGTTCAGGACCTTCGACGGGTGGAAGCGACTTGATGAGTTGCGAACCGGTGAGCTGATGGCTCTGCCGCGGCAGCTTGAAAGTGGTGATTTTCAATCAATGACCGATGCTGAACTCGCGCTGCTCGGCCACCTGATCGGCGACGGCTGCACGTTGCCGCGTCATGCCATCCAGTACACGACCCGCGAAAAAGATCTGGCGGAAACGGTCGCCGCGCTGACGAAGGAGGTTTTCGGCGGTGAGGTCGAGCCGCGCATCAAACAGGAACGCACATGGTATCAGGTTTATCTCTCTTCGACTCGCCACCACACCCACCACATCCGCAGCGCAGTCACCGAATGGATGATGAAACTCGGCGTGTGGGGGCTGCGGTCATACGAAAAGCGTGTGCCGGAAAAAGTCTTCGAGCAGACGCCGGGTGCGATTGCGCTTTTCCTGCGCCACCTGTGGGCGACGGATGGCACTATCCGGGTTGATGAAAAGAGAGGAAAACATCATCCGGGCGTTTGCTATGCGACCAGCAGCGAGCCGCTGGCGCGGGATGTCCAGTCATTACTCTTACGGATCGCTATCAACGCCACCCTGCGCCGGGCACCACAACCCGGAAAGGGAAGAGATCAATATCACGTTACTGTCAGTGGCAGAACCGACATTGAGAGTTTCGTTAAGACCGTTGGCGCGACCGGGGCGCGCAGAACTGAAACCTTGCGGAAGCTCCATCATTTCATCCTGAACACAACAGCCAATGCCAATCGGGATGTGATCCCCAGCGCTGTCTGGCGGCAATATGTTGTGCCTTCAATAGAGAAGCACGGCCTGACTACGCGCGAGATGATGGCGGGTATTCGCAGCGCTTATTGCGGCACCGGTATCTATAAAAAAAATCTCAGTCGGGAGCGTGCAGCACGAATTGCCGGAGTCGTCCACTCAGTGGAATTACTGCGACTGGCCAACAGCGACGTTTACTGGGATCAGATTCTTTCGATTGTGCCTGATGGTGTGGCTGAAGTGTTCGATCTGACAGTTGATGAACATCATAACTTTGTCGTCAACGATTCGATTTCGCATAACAGCCTCGAACAAGACGCCGACGTAGTGATGTTCATCTACCGCGACGAGGTCTATCATCCCGAAACCGAGAAGCAGAACACCGCCGAGATCATCATCGGCAAGCAGCGCAACGGCCCGATCGGCAGCCTCGAACTGATCTTCCTGAAACAGCTCACCCGCTTTGAAAACAAGGCGTACGAAGGCTGATTTATAAACCGCAATCCGCAATGATCCACCGGCGCCCAACCTGGGCTGAGATTTCTCTTCCCGCGCTCGCTCACAATTACCGCACGATCAAAAACCATGTCGGCCGGCAGGTGCAGGTGATGGCCGTAGTCAAAGCCGACGCCTACGGCCACGGCGCCGTCGAATGCGCGCGCACGCTGGAAGACGAGGGCGCGGACTGGTTCGGGGTCGCGCTGGTCGAAGAGGGCGCCGGGTTGCGCGAGGCCGGCGTCACGCGACCGATCTTCTGCCTCGGTGGTTTCTGGCACGGTCAGGCTGAAGATGTTGTTGCGCACGATCTGACCCCTTCAATCTTCAGGCTTGATTCAGCGGAAGAACTGAATGCAACAGCGTGCGAGGCTGGGCGGGTCGCAGGCTTTCATCTGAAGGTTGATACCGGCCTGGGGCGGCTCGGCATTCAGATGAATGAGGTGGCGGAGTTTGCACGGGCGCTCCGGCAGTTTTCAAATCTCAGGTTTGAGGGGTTGTGGACGCATTTCGCCGACGCTGACGCTGCTGACCCTGCATACACTGACGCACAAATCGCGAAGTATTACGAGGCCTTGCGCATCGTGCGGGCTGAGGGTTTCGATCCCGTCGTGCAGCATCTCGCCAACAGCCCCGGCCTGCACGCCCATCACCGGGCTCTGGGAACGATGGTGCGGGCGGGCGCAACGCTGTATGGGCTGAAGCGCGATGTACTCGCTCCGTCACCCGAACCACTGGACGTGCGCCCGGTGATGTCACTGCATTCGCGCATCATTCTGCTGAAGACTGTCCCGGCAGGAGCGTCGCTCGGCTACGGACGCACTTTCACGACCGGGCGCGAAAGCCGGATTGCGACGATTGCGATTGGTTATGCCGACGGGTTGCGCCGCGCTCATTCAAACAACGGTCGCGTCATCGTGCGCAGTCAGCAGGGAAGCGGCTTCGCCCCGATTGTCGGGCGGGTGAGTATGGACCTGACGCTGCTGGATGTGACGGATGTGCCAGGCGTTGCGACGGGTGATGAGGTGATCCTGATCGGTGAGGCTGACGGGTTGCGGATTTCAGCCGAAGACGTGGCGGAACAGATCGGGACAATTTCTTACGAAGTGGTGACGAGCGTTTCGGCTCGTGTGCCGCGCGTTTATGGTCGCCCCTGAACTACAGGTCGCGTAACGCAGTTGCAGATTGCGGCAGGCCCGGCGTCTGCGCTTGGTTGTGAAAGCTCTCAGTTCAGACACACGAATAGACCTTGTGCAGGGTCGAGATAGACCGGGGTACTCCCCTTTACACCAATTGCGTCCGGCAGCACCATCGCCATTGAGAAACATAACTGCCATCGTGCCGGCGGTTGGTGCCTGCTGTTGTTAGCTCGCCCGCCCGACGACAACGAAATCACGATTGCCAAACGAGGTAATGAGAGAGTAACCGCCACTCGCCGTTCTCCAGCCTGATCGTTACATGCCACCCGTCGGTGAAAACGTTGCCCTGTACAATTTCGACGAGCGCGGTATTTCTATTCTTGTTGCGGGCGAGAAGTTCGGCCGAGAAATCATCCTCGTTCGGGTGAAGGTTGCTCAGCACCAGCTTAGCCAGGTCGCTATCATCGCCACGCAGGAATCTGACTTCCGTCAGAAGTTTGACCGGCGATGTCCAATACCCTTTCGTATGTGCTTTACGATACCGATACCACTCGTCCAAAGCGGCTAGAGCCTCCGGCTCAGCGAGGTATTTTATGACCGACTGTGCGTTGAGGCTGACCTTCTGCTCAGGGTCATAAAGCGCTTGGATTAAGTCCGGCCTGCCAACGTCGCCCGGTAGTGGCTCAAACGGGTGAGAGATGATAGGCTCACCCCGTATGGTCACCAAAATTATCAAGTGCTACCACTGCGGCAGCGAGAACATCGTCCGGCACGGCCTGACGAAAAACGGGAAGCAGCGTTATCTGTGTCGGGAC